>NZ_CP123228.1:4230674-4835056 GCF_029855045.1 Piscinibacter sp. XHJ-5 | reverse complement strand
CCGGAACCTTCATCGCGGCCGTGCGGCAGGCGCTGCACGGCTCGACCCTCGCGGTGACCGACTGAACCCTACAAGACACAAGCGGAGACAAGGACATGGCGGAGAACCTCAAGGATCTGAGAGAGGCGGCGCTCGAGTACCACCGGCTGCCCACGCCGGGCAAGATCTCGGTGATGCCGACCAAGGCGATGGCCACGCAGCGCGACCTCGCGCTGGCCTATTCGCCGGGCGTGGCCGAAGCCTGCCTGGCGATTGCCGAGGATCCGCGCCAGGCCGACGAGCTGACGGCGCGCAGCAACCTCGTGGCGGTGGTGACCAACGGCACCGCGGTGCTCGGCCTGGGCAACATCGGGCCGCTGGCCGGCAAGCCGGTGATGGAAGGCAAGGGCTGCCTGTTCAAGAAGTTCGCCGGCATCGACGTGTTCGACATCGAGCTGGCCGAGGACGATCCCGATGCGCTGATCGAGACCATCGCGCGCATGGAGCCGACCTTCGGCGGCATCAACCTCGAGGACATCAAGGCGCCCGAGTGCTTCTACATCGAGAAGAAGCTGCGCGAGCGCATGAAGATCCCGGTCTTCCACGACGACCAGCACGGCACCGCCATCGTCGCGGCGGCGGCCATCCTCAACGGGCTGCAGCACGTGGGCAAGGACATCCGCGAGGTCAAGCTCGTCGCCTCGGGCGCGGGCGCGGCGGCGCTGGCGTGCCTCGACCTGATCGTGAGCCTGGGCCTCAAGCCCGAGAACATCGTCGTCACCGACGCGAAGGGCGTGGTCTACATCGGCCGCACCGAAGGCATGGACGACAACAAGGCGCGCTACGCGGTGGAGACCAACGCCCGCACGCTGGCGCAGGTGATGCCGGGCGCCGACATCTTCCTCGGCCTGTCGGCCGGCGGCGTGCTCAAGCCGGAGATGGTCAAGGAGATGGCGCGCGACCCGCTGATCTTCGCCATGGCCAATCCCACGCCCGAGATCATGCCGGAGGACGCGCTGGCGGTGCGACCCGACGCGGTGATCGGCACGGGGCGATCTGACTACCCGAACCAGATCAACAACGTCCTGTGCTTCCCGTTCATCTTCCGCGGCGCGCTCGATTGCGGCGCGACCACGATCAACGAGGAGATGAAGCTGGCCGCGGTGCGCGCCATCGCCGCGCTGGCGCACGCCGAGATCCCCGAGGTGGTGGCGCAGGCCTACGGCGCGGCCGGGCTGCGCTTCGGACGCGACTACCTGATCCCCAAGCCCTTCGATCCGCGCCTCATCGAGGTGGTGGCCCCGGCCGTGGCGCAGGCCGCCGCGGACAGCGGCGTCGCGCGGCGGCCCATCGCCGACACCGAGGCCTATCGCCAGAAGCTCGGCCGCTTCGTCTACCAGTCCGGCAGCGCAATGCAGCCGGTGTTCGCCGCGGCCAAGCTCAGCCCCAAGTCGGTCATCTATGCCGAAGGCGAGGACGAGCGTGTCCTGCGCGCCGCGCAGGTGGTCGTCGACGAAGGCATCGCGCGGCCGCTGCTGCTCGGGCGGCCCGAGGTGATGGCGCGGCGCATCGCCGAATTCGGCCTGCGGCTGCAGCCGGGCGAGAACTGCGCCTTCATCAACCTGCTGGACCCGGCGGTCTACGGAGAGGCCGCCGACACCTACTACCAGCTGCGCCGGCGCGACGGCGTCTCGCCTGCGCTGGCCCGCGCGGAGATGCGCAGCCGCAGCACCCTGCTGGCCGCCACGATGCTGCGCATGGGCGCCGCCGACGCGATGCTGTGCGGCACCTTCGGACGCACGTCCGACCACCTGCAGGCGGTGCGCGACGTCGTCGGCCTGCGCGAAGGCGCCGCCACGATGGCCGTGATGCAGATGCTGATGCTGCCCGAGCACCAGCTCTTCATCTGCGACACGCACGTCAATCGCGACCCGAGCGCCGAGCAGGTGGCCGACATCACCCTGCTTGCCGCCGAGGAGGTGCGCCGCTTCGGGCTCACGCCCCGCGTGGCGCTGCTGTCGCACTCGAGCTTCGGCAGCTCCGACGCGCCGTCGGCGCGCAAGATGCGCGAGGCGGTGGAACTGGTGCGCGAGCGCGACCCGCAGCTCGCCGTCGAGGGCGAGATGCGCGGCGACGCCTCGCTGTCGCAGGGCATCCTCGACCAGGAATTCCCGGACTCGGGATTCGCCGGGCCAGCCAACGTGCTGGTGATGCCCAGCGTCGACGCGGCGAACATCTCCTACAACCTGCTGCGCATGGCCGCCGGTCACGGCATCACCGTCGGCGGCATCCTGCTCGGCGCGGCGCAGCCGGCGCACGTGCTGACGCCCTCGGCGACGGTACGACGCATCGTCAACATGACGGCACTCGCGGTGGTCGACGCCGCTTCCTCGCGCAGGGGCTGAGCTCACCATGTCGAGCATCCAACCCGGCCAGCGCGGCGACGCGAAGACGCGCCGCATTCCGATCGTTCCGGCGGCCGACGACCCGGCACAGCCCAAGCCCGGCTGGCTGCGCGTCCCGCTGCCCGATGGGCCGGTCTTTCGCGACGTGAAGCGGGTGCTGCGCGAGCAGGCCCTGCACACGGTGTGCGAAGAGGCGCGCTGCCCGAACATCGGTGAATGCTTCAGCCGCGGCACGGCGACCTTCATGGTGCTGGGCGACCTGTGCACGCGGCGCTGCCCGTTCTGCGACGTCGCCCACGGGCGTCCGCAGCCTCCCGATGTCGACGAGCCCGCTCACCTGGCGGACACGGTGGCGCGCCTGCGGCTTTCCTACGTCGTCATCACCAGCGTCGACCGCGACGACCTGCGCGACGGCGGCGCGGCGCATTTCGCCGCGTGCATCCGTGCCGTGCGAGAGCGCTCGCCGCGCACGCGCATCGAGGTGCTGACGCCCGACTTCCGCGGGCGGCTGGACATTGCGCTCGACCGGCTGGCCGCCGACCCGCCCGACGTCATGAACCACAACCTCGAGACCGTGCCGCGCCTGTACCGCGAGGCGCGGCCGGGCGCCGACTACGAGCATTCGCTGCGGCTGCTGTCGCAGTTCAAGTCGCGCTGCAAGGGCGTGCTGACCAAGTCGGGGCTGATGCTGGGCCTGGGCGAAACCGACGACGAGGTGATCGCCGTCATGCGCGACCTGCGCGAGCACGGCGTCGACATGCTGACCATCGGGCAGTACCTGCAGCCGCGGCCGGGCAACCTGCCGGTCAGGCGCTACGCCGCGCCGGCGGAGTTCGACGCGCTTCGCGCGACGGCACTGGCGATGGGTTTCGCGAGCGCGGCCTGCGGGCCGCTCGTGCGCTCCAGCTACCGGGCGGACGAGCAGGCCCTCGCTGCTGGACTCCCGACGAACACAAGACCCGGCGAGCTCCCTCTCCCGCTTGCGGCAGAGGGTCGGGGTGAGGGCGGCCTGCGCCAGCAGGCGCAAGCGCTCGGCCAGCCCTCGACCCTGCCCCTCTCCCGCTGGCGGGAGAGGGGAGGTGCGCTCTGACATCACAGGAGAAGACCATGGACCGCGACCCCACCCCGAAGCCCTTCTACAAATCGCTGTACTTCCAGGTCATCACGGCCATCGTGATCGGCGTGCTGCTCGGGCACTTCTATCCCGAGACCGGCGCGGCCATGAAGCCGCTCGGCGACGCGTTCATCAAGCTGATCAAGATGCTGATCGCGCCGATCATCTTCTGCACCGTCGTCGTCGGCATCGCCGGCATGGAAGACATGAAGAAGGTCGGCAAGACCGGCGGCTACGCGCTGCTGTACTTCGAGATCGTGAGCACGATCGCGCTCATCGTCGGGCTGGTCATCGTCAACGTCGTGCAGCCTGGCCACGGCATGAACGTCGACCCGGCCACGCTCGACACGAAGAGCATCGCCGCCTACACCGGCCCCGGCAAGATGCAGGGCACGGTCGACTTCCTGCTCGCCATCATTCCGAGCACCGTCGTCGATGCCTTCGCGAAGGGCGAGATGCTGCAGGTGCTGCTCGTGGCGCTGATGTTCGGCTTCGCGCTGCACCGCTTCGGAGGCCGCGGCACGATGGTGTTCGACCTGATCGAGAAGACCTCGCACGTGCTCTTCACGATCATCGGCTACGTGATGAAGGTCGCTCCCATCGGCGCCTTCGGGGCGATGGCGTTCACCATCGGCAAGTACGGCGTCGGCTCGCTGGTCTCGCTGGCCAAGCTGATGGGCACGTTCTACGCGACCTGCCTGGTGTTCATCTTCATCGTGCTGGGCATCATCGCGCGGGTGCACGGCTTCTCGGTGTGGAAGTTCATCAAGTACATCAAGGAGGAGCTGCTGATCGTGCTGGGCACCTCGTCGAGCGAGTCGGTGCTGCCGCGCATGATGGCCAAGCTCGAGAACCTGGGCGTGCGCAAGTCGACCGTCGGGCTGGTGATCCCGACCGGCTATTCGTTCAACCTCGACGGCACCTCGATATACCTGACCATGGCCGCGGTGTTCATCGCGCAGGCGACGAACACGCCGATGACGATCACGCAGCAGCTGACGCTGCTCGCGGTGCTGCTGCTCACGTCCAAGGGCGCCGCCGGCGTGACCGGCAGCGGCTTCATCGTGCTGGCCGCGTCGCTGTCGGCGGTCGGGCATGTGCCGGTGGCCGGGCTCGCGCTCATCCTCGGCATCGATCGTTTCATGTCCGAGGCGCGCGCCCTGACCAACCTGATCGGCAACGGCGTGGCGACCGTCGTCGTCGGCAAGTGGACGGGCGACCTGGACGAGAAGCGCATGAAGGCGCAGCTCAACAACGAGACGGTGGTCGACGCCGAGGAACCGGAGAAGGTTCTCGACGTCGTGCAGCACCACCTGCCGGTGCATGGCAAGGTCTGACGGCCGCACCGGACGAGCTGCACGATGAACGCGACTCAAGCCGACCGCCACCGCGTCGTGATCGTCGGCGGCGGCGCCGGCGGACTCGAGCTGGCCACGCGGCTGGGCGACCGGATGGGCCGGCGCGTCGAGGTCACGCTGATCGACCGCAACCGCACGCATGTGTGGAAGCCCAAGCTGCACGAGATCGCGGCCGGCAGCATGGACCTGGCCGCGCACGAGGTGGACTACCTGGCGCAGTCGCATTGGCACCGGTTCCGCTACCGCATCGGCGAGATGGTCGGGCTGGACCGCGAGCGTCGCGAGGTGCAGGTCGCGCCGTCCTTCGACGACGAGGGCCGGCAGGTCACGCCGGAGCGCCGCTTCGCGTACGACACGCTCGTCATGGCCGTCGGCAGCCAGAGCAACGACTTCGGCACGCCGGGCGTGGCCGAGCACGCGATGAAGCTCGAATCGCAGGCCGATGCCCGGCGCTTCCATGCGCGCATGGTCAACGCCTGCATCCGTGCCCATGCGCAGCCGGCCGCGCTGACCCCCGACCAGCTCAAGGTCGCCATCATCGGCGCCGGCGCCACCGGCGTGGAGCTGGCGGCGGAGCTGCACCGCACGACCCGCGAGGTGGTCGCCTACGGGCTCGACCGTGTCGACCCCGACAAGGACATCCGGGTGACGGTGGTCGAGGCGGCCGACCGCGTGCTGCCGGCGCTTCCCCCGCGCCTGTCGCAGGCCACCGAGGCGCTGCTGCTCAAGCTGGGGGTCCAGGTGCACACGAACGCCAGGGTGGCGGAGGTGCTGCGCGGGGGCGTTCGCCTGGCCGATGGGCGGATGCTGCCGGCGGAGCTGGTGGTGTGGGCGGCCGGTGTGAAGGCGCCCGACTTCCTCAAGGACATCGGCGGGCTCGAGAGCAACCGCATCAATCAGCTCGTCGTGCGTCCCACGCTGCAGACCACGCGCGACGACGACGTGTTCGCGATGGGGGACTGCGCCGCCTGTCCATGGGCCGGCAACGGCGGCAACGTGCCGCCGCGCGCGCAGGCGGCTCACCAGCAGGCCTCGCATCTGTATGCGCAGATCAAGCGGCGTCTGGCCGGCAAGCCGCTGAAGGAATGGCGCTATCGGGACTTCGGCTCGCTGGTGTCGCTGGGCGAGTTCAGCACGGTCGGCAACATGATGGGCGGCCTCATCGGCGGCAGTCTCATGGTCGACGGGCTGTTTGCGCGGCTGATGTACCTGTCGCTCTACAAGATGCACGAGCTCGCCCTTCACGGGCCCGTGAAGGTGACGCTCGACACGATGGCCCGCGTGATCACGCGGCGCACCGAGCCGCACGTGAAACTGCATTGAGCCACCCATGCTGTCTAGCGGGATCCAGGCGAATGCGAAGGAAGTTGCCGTGAAGCCCTGTTCGATGTGGAGGCCCCGTCCGCAGGACGGCTTGCCGACCGCGGAGTGCACTTTTACCTGAGGAGAACGCAGATGGAAGAGATCGTCATCGTCGCCGCCGCGCGCACCGCCGTCGGCAAGTTCGGCGGCACGCTGGGCGCCACGCCCGCCACCGAGCTGGGCACAGTCGTGGTCAAGAGCCTGCTCCAGCGCTCCGGCGTGGACCCGCAGGCGGTCGGCGAGGTCATCCTCGGCCAGGTGCTTGCCGCCGGCTGCGGGCAGAACCCCGCGCGCCAGACAACGCTGAAGGCGGGCCTGCCGCAGGAGACGCCGGCACTGACGATCAATGCCGTCTGCGGCTCCGGACTGAAGGCGGTGATGCTGGCGGCGCAGGCCGTGGCGTGGGGCGACAGCGAGATCGTCATCGCCGGCGGCCAGGAGAGCATGAGCCTTGCGCCGCACGTGCTGCTCGGCTCTCGCCAGGGGCAGCGCATGGGCGACTGGAAGCTCGTCGACTCCATGGTCAACGACGGGCTGTGGGACGTGTACAACCAGTACCACATGGGCGTCACCGCCGAGAACGTCGCCAAGGCCCACGGCGTCACCCGCGACCAGCAGGACGCGCTGGCGCTCGCCTCTCAGCAGAAGGCCTCGGCCGCGCAGGACGCAGGCCGCTTCACCGACGAGATCGTGCCGGTGGTGCTGCCGCAGAAAAGGGGCGACCCGGTCGTGTTCGACAAGGACGAGTTCATCAATCGCAAGACCAGCGCCGAGGGCCTCGCGGGTTTGCGGCCCGCGTTCGACAAGTCCGGCACGGTCACGGCCGGCAACGCGTCCGGCATCAACGACGGCGCGGCCGCGGTGATGGTGATGAGCGCGGCAAAGGCCGCATCACTGGGTCTCACGCCCCTGGCGCGCATCGCGAGCTTTGCCACCAGCGGGCTGGACCCCGCGACCATGGGCATGGGCCCGGTGCCGGCCTCGCGCAAGGCGCTGGCCCGCGCCGGCTGGAGGGCCGGCGACGTCGACCTGTTCGAGCTGAACGAAGCCTTCGCCGCGCAGGCCTGCGCCGTCAACAAGGCACTCGACGTCGACCCGGCACGCGTCAACGTCAATGGCGGCGCCATCGCGATCGGCCATCCCATCGGCGCGTCGGGCTGCCGCGTGCTGGTGACACTGCTGCACGAGATGCAGCGACGCCAGGTGCACAAGGGGCTGGCGGCGCTGTGCATCGGCGGCGGCATGGGTGTAGCGTTGGCGGTGGAACGCTGAGGTGCACGTTCCCTGTCCCGCTTGCGGGAGAGGGGGCCTGAGGGATCTGTCCAACAACCATAGGAGACGACGATGAGCAAGGAACGTGTGGTTCTCGTGACAGGCGGCATGGGCGGCCTGGGCGAGACGATTTCCACCAAGATGATCGATGCCGGCTACCGGGTGGCGGTGACCTACTCGCCCGGCAACACCAAGCACGCCGAATGGGTGGCCGACATGAAGTCGCGCGGCTATGACGTGCTGGCGGTGCCGTGCGACGTGGCGGACATCGATTCCTGCGCCAAGGCCGTGGCCGAGGTCACCTCCCGGCTGGGTCCCGTCGACGTGCTGGTCAACAACGCCGGCATCACCCGCGACATGACCTTCAAGAAGATGGACAAGGTCAACTGGGACGCGGTGATGCGCACCAACCTCGACAGCCTGTTCAACATGACCAAGCAGGTCGCCGACCAGATGGTGGAGCGCAACTGGGGCCGCGTCATCAACGTGTCGTCGGTCAACGGGTCCAAGGGCGCGTTCGGCCAGACCAACTACTCGGCGGCCAAGGCCGGCGTTCACGGGTTCACCAAGGCACTGGCGCTCGAGGTCGCCAAGAAGGGCGTGACGGTGAACACCATCTCGCCCGGCTACATCGGCACCAAGATGGTCACCGCGATCCCGAAGGAAGTGCTCGACACGAAGATCCTGCCGCACATCCCGGTCGGCCGGCTCGGCAAGCCGGAGGAGGTCGCCGGGCTGATCATCTACCTCGCCTCGGAGGAAGCGGCGTTCGTGACCGGCGCCAACATCGCCATCAACGGCGGTCAGCACATGCAATGACGGAGCAGACGATGACACGATCAGGAATCGATGCCGACGCGCTGATCCGCCAGTTGTCCGAGGCGACGGCCAAGCAGGGAGACGCGGTCCGCGAGTCCGTGCAGCAGGCGACGCTGAAGGCGCTGCAGGGCCGCGAACTCACCTTGAAGTCGATCAAGGACGCGCTGAAGGTCGTGACGCAGGCGGTGTCCGCCGGCGCTGCCCAGAACCCGGTCGCCTCCGGGGTCGATGCGCTGCTGGCGCAGGCGGTGGCCGGCATGGACGCGGCGGTGCTGCGTGCCGTGGAGGCGAGCCGCCGCGCGCTGGAGCAGCTGGTGGAGCAGGGCGTGGCCTTGCAGGACAAGCAGCTGAAGAAGGCGATGACCGACCTGGAGAAGATGGAGGACACGCTGTTCGGCGCCATCCACAAGGCGGCCGGCGACGCGGCGGGTGGATTGCAGGCCCCGTGGGCGCAGGCGCTGCAGGGCTTCAAGCAGGACGGCAGCGCGACGGGCGGCGCGGCGCAGAACGCGATCCAGCAGCTGACCACCCAGTCGCAGGCCGCGTTGCGCGAAGGCCGCGCGCTGGGCCAGCGCACGGCGCAGGCCCTGCTGGACCACTACGCCGCCCTGGCCAGCGGGGTGCTGATCGGCATGTCGGGCGCAATGGCTGGCGCGCCCGGTGCAGACGTCGGCTCGGCGGCGAAGCCTTCGCGGGCCAAGCGCTGAACCACGCGCCGGCGCTCGTGGCGCCGGCGCCGCTTCATCCTCACAGGAGCCGGGCTCATGGATCCGCTCATGCTGGCGCGCATGCAGTTCGCGGCCAACATCACCTTCCACATCCTGTTCCCGACCATCAGCATCGCGCTCGGCTGGCTGTTGCTGTTCTTCCGCTGGCGCTACCTGCGCGCCGGCGAGCCGGGTGATCGACAGGCCTGGCTGAACGCCTACCGCTTCCACACCAAGGTGTTCGCGCTCAGCTTCGCGCTCGGCGTGGTGAGCGGGGTCGTGATGAGCTTCCAGTTCGGCACCAACTGGCCCGGCTTCATGGAGCGCGTGGGCGACATCGCCGGCCCGCTGCTCGGCTATGAAGTGCTGACCGCGTTCTTCCTCGAGGCCGGCTTCCTCGGCATCATGCTGTTCGGCCACGGCAAGGTCAGCGAACGCGTGCACCTGTGGGCGACCTTCTTCGTCGCGCTGGGCACCACGATCAGCGCCTTCTGGATCCTCGCGCTGAACTCGTGGATGCAGACCCCCACCGGTCACGAGGTGGTCGATGGCCGCTACCAGGTCGCGAGCTGGCTGCAGGTGGTCTTCAATCCATCGTTCCCGTATCGATTCACGCACATGCTGCTGGCCTCGGCGCTGACCTGCGCGTTCCTGCTCTCGGGCCTGAGCGCCTGGCAGGTGCTCAAGGGCGCGGCGCCGCTGTCGGCGCCGCGCGTGATGCGCGTGGGCCTGACGCTCGCGGCGATGCTGATCCCGGTGCAGATCTTCGTCGGCGACCTGCACGGTCTCAACACGCTCGAGCACCAGCCGCAGAAGATCGCGGCGATGGAGGGCGTCTGGCAGACCGAGCGCGGCGCGCCGCTGCTACTGTTCGCGATTCCCGACGAGCAGGCGCGCGAGAACCGCTTCGCGATTGCCATCCCCAAGCTGGCGAGCTTCATCCTGCGCCACGACTTCGACGGCGAGATCCGCGGCCTGAACGAGTTCCGCGGCCGGCACCCGCCGGTGCTGCCGGTGTTCTGGGCCTTCCGCGTCATGGTCGGCATGGGGGTGCTCATGCTGCTGACGAGCTGGGCCGGCTGGTGGCTGTACCGGCGCAGCGGCTGGCAGCCGCGCGAGCTGCCGCGTGCGCTGCTGTGGGTGCTGGCCGGCATGACCTTCTCCGGCTGGATCGCGACGGTGGCCGGCTGGTACGTGACCGAGATCGGCCGCCAGCCGTTCATCGTGTACGGGCTGATCCGCACGGCCGACGTGGCGTCCGGCGTGCCGGCGCCGATGATCGCGCTGACGCTGACGCTGTATGTCGCCGTGTACGGCGCGCTCGCCCTGGCCTATGTCGGCGTGCTCAAGTACATGGCCGAAAAGCCCGAGGAGGTGCTCGCCCACGAATCCGCCGAGCGCGCGGCGACGCCGCCCGGCGCCATCACGGCGCCCGTCATCGAGGGGCTGACATGACCTGGATGTCCTTCGACGCGCTGCTGCCCGTCATCTTCATGGGACTGATGGGCCTGTCGATGCTGGTGTACGTCATCAGCGACGGCTACGACCTCGGCGTCGGCATGCTGATGCACCGCGCCAGCGCCGCGGAGAAGGACGTGCTGATCGCCTCGATCGGGCCTTTCTGGGACGCCAACGAGACGTGGCTCGTGCTGGGCATCGGCCTGCTGCTGATCGCCTTTCCCAAGGCGCACGGGCTGGTGCTCACCGAGCTGTACCTGCCGGTGGCGCTGATGCTCATCGGGCTCATCCTGCGCGGCGTGGCATTCGACTTCCGCGTCAAGGCGCACGCGACGCACAAGCCGACGTGGGACCGGCTGTTCTTCGCCGGCTCCATGCTGGCCTCCATGGCGCAGGGCTGGATGCTGGGCCGCTACGTGAGCGGCTTCGGCCAGGGCTGGAACTACCCGCTCTTCGCGGCCGCGATCGCCGTCGCGCTGCCGATGGCCTATGTGCTGCTGGGCGCCTGCTGGCTCATCATGAGGACCGAGGGTGAACTGCAGCAGCGCGCGGTGGAATGGGCGCGGATCGCGTGGCTGCCGGTGGTCGTGGGACTGGTGCTGATCTCGATGGCGACGCCGTGGATCAGCCCCACCGTGCGTGGGCGCTGGTTCGTGCTGCCCGACATCATCGCGCTGTCGGCCATCCCGCTGATGACGGGCCTGTCGCTGCTGGCGGTGCGCGGGCTGCTCGGCACGCGGCTCGTGCGCGGGCCGATCTGCTGGCTGCCGTTCGTGCTGCTGATCGTCGTCTTCGTGCTCGGCTTCCTCGGCCTGGCCTACAGCATCTATCCCTTCGTCGTCATCGATCGCCTGACGATCTGGCAGGCCGCGAGCGGGCCGGCGGCGCTGAAGGCCATCCTGATCGGCGTGTGCATCTCGGTGCCCGCGATCGCGGCCTACACCGTCTTCGCCTATCGCGTGTTCCGCGGCAAGACCGGTGAACTCAGGTACGCATAGCGCCTTGGCAGGGAAAGGCGGGAGCTGCCGGCCGACACGGCAAGGCTATGCTGTGCCCGTGTCCGGCACGACCCTCATCAGCGAACCCGCCGCCATTGCGCGGCCGCCGCGGCGGCACGCGCGGTGGGCGTGGCGCGCTTGCCTGGGGCTGGTCCTGATCGCATTGGTGGCATGGGCGGCCCATGCCCTCGCGATGCAGCGCGGCCTCCAGCGCCTGAGCGCCGCGGCGCAGCAGCGGCTGGAGGTCGAGGCCGCGCGGCTCGACGGCCAGCTCTCGCGCTTCGAGTACCTGCCGTCGCTGCTCGAGACCTCGCCGGAGGTGCTGCGGCTGCTGGCCATGCCGGCCGACGGCGCCTCGCGCGAATCGGTCAGCCGCTATCTCAAGGCGCTCAATGCGATCGCCGGCGCCGACAACCTCTATGTGCTCGATCGTGCCGGCACCGCGCTGGCCGCCGCCGACTTCGAGCAGCCGGGCACGCCGGTCGGGCAGGACCTGTCCTACCGGCCTTACGTGCGCGATGCGCTGGCGAGCGGGCGCGGCGCGTTCTACGGCGTCGGCATCACCAGCGCGCGCGCCGGCTACTACCTGTCGTATGCCCTGCCGGCGCGCGGCGAGGCGCGCGGCGTTGCGACGGTCAAGGTCGACCTCCAGGCGATCGAGCAGGAGTGGCGCGATCTGCCGGGCGAACTGCTGATGCTCGACGAGCATGGCGTGGTCATCCTCGCCTCTCGCGATGCCTGGAAGTACCACCCGCTGGCCCCGGTGTCGGCCGATGCCCGGGAAGAGGCCTCGCGTTCGCGGCGCTACGGCAGCGCGGACCTGGCGCCGCTGGACTGGCAGGTGCGCGAGCACGTCGCCGAGCGCGCAGCGCGGGCGCTCGTCGATGCGCGGCCCTATCTCGTCAGCGAGCATGTGGTGAACCGCGGCCGATGGCGTCTGCTCCTTCTGGATGACGAGGCGTCGGCGCGCAGCGATGCCCGCTGGGTGGCCATCAGTGCGGGATTGGGCGCGGCCGTGCTGCTGCTGGCGGTCACGCTGGCGATCCAGCGGCGCCGCGAGATCCGGCAGCGCCTGGCCAATCGCGAAGCGCTGCAGGCGGCGCACGACTCGCTGGAGCGCAAGGTGCAGGAACGCACGGCCGAGCTGCGCTCGGCGCAGTACGAGCTGGTGCACGCCGGAAAGCTCGCCGTCCTCGGCCAGATGTCCGCCGGCATGGTGCACGAGCTCAACCAGCCGCTGGCCGCGCTGCACACGCTGTCGGACAACGCCGCGCTGCTGATCGACCGCGGCCGCCTGGACGAGGCGTCGGGCAACCTCGCCCGCATCTCTCACCTCGTCCACCGCCTCGGGCGCCTGACCAGCCAGCTCAAGGTGTTCGCGCACAAGTCCAACGAACCCATCGGGACCGTGTCCGTGCACAAGGCCGTTCAGGAAGCGGTGACCCTGGTGGCGGCACGCCTGCGTGAAGGCGGCATCGACGTGTCGGTTCAGGTCGAGCCGAGGGCCCTCGCCGTCGCGGGAGACGAAGCCCGCCTGGAGCAGGTGCTCGGCAATCTGCTCGGCAATGCGGTCGATGCACTGGACGGCGCCGAGGTCCGCCGCATCGACATCCGGGCGGCCCGCCAGGGCGCGATGTGCGAGATCGTGGTCCGCAACTCGGGGCCGTGCATCGACCCGGACATCCTGCCGCGGCTGTTCGAGCCCTTCGTGACCTCCAAGCCACCGGGCAAGGGGCTCGGTCTCGGTCTCGTGATCTCCGCACACATCGTGAAGGCCTTCGGCGGCAGCCTGCGGGCGAGCAACCTGGCGCCGACGGGCGCCGAGTTCACCATCGAACTTCCTTGCGCGGGCGAAGCATGAACGAGAGACACCCCATCGCGGTCGTGTTCGTCGAGGACGACGACGATGTGGCCGCGGGCAGCGCGCAGGCACTCGAGCTGGCCGGCTTCGAGGTCATGCGGTACGACACGGTGGAGGCGGCGCGGTCGGCGGTCACTGCCGGGCTGCCCGCCGTGGTCGTCTGCGACGTGAAGCTGCCCGGCACGAGCGGAACCGCGTGGGCCCAGGAGCTGCACCGACTGGACCCGGAGCTGCCCGTCATCCTGATCACCGGCCACGGCGACATCGCGATGGCGGTGCAGGCCATGCGCGACGGCGCATACGACTTCATCGAGAAGCCGTGTTCATCCGAACGGCTGGCCTCGGTGGTGCGGCGCGCGGCGGAGAAGCGCCGCCTGGTGCTGGAGGTGCTCTCGTTGCGCCGGCAGCTCGAAGGCTGGCAAGGCATCAAGGCAGCGCTGATCGGCCGCTCGACGCAGATGGAACGCGTGCGCGAGCTGGTGCGAACCCTGGCCGCGGCACCGGCCGACGTCATCGTCTACGGCGAGACCGGCACCGGCAAGGACCTCGTGGCACGCTGCCTGCACGACCACAGCGAACGGCGGCGCGGCAACTTCGTGCCCGTCAACTGCGGCGGGCTGCCGGAGACGCTGGTCGACAGCGAGATCTTCGGGCACGAGGTGGGCTCCTTCACCGGCGCGACGCGGCGGCGCATCGGCAAGTTCGAGCATGCGAACGGCGGCACGCTGTTTCTCGACGAGATCGAAAGCATGCCGCCGGCGGTCCAGGTGAAGCTGCTGCGCGCGCTGCAGGACCGCACGATCGAGCGCGTCGGCTCCAATGACGCGGTGCGCATCGACTGCCGCGTCATCGCCGCGAGCAAGGAGGACCTGCGGGTCCTCAGCGAGCAGAAGCGCTTCCGCGCCGATCTCTACTACCGGCTCGGGGTCGCCTTCATCGAGCTGCCGCCGCTGCGCGAGCGGCGCGAGGACATCCCGCTGCTGTTCGAGCACTTCACGCTGCAGGCCGCGCGCCGCTACGACCGGCCGGCGCCCATTGCCGACGACCGCACGCTCTCGGCGCTGATGGCCCACGCCTGGCCCGGCAATGTGCGCGAGCTGCACAACGTCGCCGATCGCTTCGTGCTCGGCCTGCTCGGCGACGAGCTCGGCGCCAAGCTGGGCCAGCACGAGCGCAGCGCGGCGCTGCCCGAGCAGCTCGAACACATCGAGCGTGCGCTGATCACCGAATCGCTCCGGCGGCAGCATGGCGACGTCACGCTGGCGGCCCACGCGCTGGGAGTGCCGAAGCAGACGCTGTACGACAAGCTGCGCCGGTTGCACATCGATGCCACCGAATTCCGCGCAGGGCCGGGCTGAATCGGGCGGACAGGGCCGTTCGATCGCCCTCGCGCTACTCGGACAACGCCTTGAGCAGTGCCACCAGGTCCTGCTGTTCTGAAGGCGTCAACTGGATGGGCCCGCGGTGGTCGCCCCCATGCGAGGCCGGCGGGTCACCGGGCCGGTGCAGCTCCGAGAGTCCGACCGCCGCCGCGGGCGCCTTCACGTAGTGCTGCACGACGTCCTCCAGCGTGGCGAACTGCCCGGCATGCATGTAGGGCGGCCGCAGCGCGACGTTGCGCAGGCCCGGCGTCTTGAATGCACCCTCCATGCGAGCGTCTGCCTGCGCCATGAATCGAAGCTCGCCGCATTGCTCGGGCCTGGCGTCGCTGTAGCTGCCGAGGCAGTTGAATTCGTCCTGCGCCACCTTGACCAGCGCGGAGGCGCGGCCTCGGTCGGGACTGGCCGGATCACGAGCCGGCACTCCGGTGTTGTGGAAGTGCTGGTCGCTGAGCAGCGGGCCGTTGTGGCAGCCGATGCATTGCGCCTTGCCGACGAACAGTCGCAGTCCCCGAACCTCCTGCGCGTCGAGCGATTCGACGGAGCCGCCCGGCTCTTGCAGAAGCCCGCCGATGTATCGGTCCAGCCGGGACTCTCCGTGCTGCAGGCTCTTCTCGTATGCGGCGATGGCCTTGCCCATGTTGGCGAACACCCGGGACACGGCCTCGCGCGATGACGCATCCAGTGCAGACCAGGCCGCGCGTTCAGCCGGCGTCCCGAGCGGGCTCGCATCCATCGGCAGTCGGCTGAAGTCCGGCATGTGCTCGAAGACCGCCACGTACTCGCTGCGATAGTGCTCCTGCATCAGCCGCGCGTAACGCAAGCGGTTGCCGCCGTGCTCGGCCGCGTCTTCCAGCGGGCCGAGCGCCTGCGACCAGAGGCTGTCCTTGCGGCCGTCCCAGAACAGCCATGGGCTGTGCCCGGTTCCCACGATGGGCATGGCTCGGCGAGTGCCCGTCGCGATGCCCTGGCCGAGCGGCCTGCCGTCCTGGAAGTGACGGGCCGGATCGTGGCAGCTGGCACACGACACCGATTCGTTGCGGCTCAACCGGACATCGAAGAACAGGCGCCGGCCGAGTGCCGCCGCGGCGGGCGAGGCCTCGTGCGCATTGGACGGATCCGGCGGAGATGGCGGCAGCCGGTTCAATCGCAGCGATGCCAGGATGGACAGCTGATCCTGCGTCCATCCCTCGGCTCGTGCGCGGGAGAACAGGCCCAGGCCTTGGGCGGGACTGGTCAGCGCGCCGCCGAACACCAGCACGGCGGCCAGCGTCGCGGCGATCCAGGTGCGGGTGGCCATGATCAGGTCCGCGAGGCCTTGGGCAGCTCGATCACCTTGTTGAAGGTGACGCGATCCGCCTGGCCATCGGTCGAGCGTACCTGCAGCTTCAGTTCCCACCAGCCCGGCATGCTGAACTTCATGCCTTCGAGCAGGTAGCGGCCGTCGCCCAGTTCGCGAGTGACCTTCGGTTGGGTCGGCAGACCGTGGCCATGCTGCGGCATGCCGCCGTCCACGTCGATGCGCGCCTGCTGCACCGGTGCGCCGGCGGACGTCGTGACCTTCACCTCCCACGAATGCATCTGGTTGATGGCAATCGTCTCGGTCAGCGGACGGATGGCCACCACATAGTGGCGCTCGGCGGTGAAGCGGGTCATGGATTGGTCGAGGCTCGTCGGTGGCGTCATGCAGCCGGCGAGGGGCACAATCAGCAGAGCGATGAGGTGGCGGCGCAGCATGGCGGGTCCTGCATGCACGGGCGGCCGCTCAGGCCGCGGGGTGGGGGCAGACGCAGCCTTGCTCGGCCGCGTCACAGCCGCAATCCGTGCCGCAGCCGCAGGCCGCCGCGGCCGCCATCGGCTGCAGGGCTTGGGCTTCTGCACAGCCGCATCGGCAGCCGGCGCCCGGGCAGTCGGTGCATTGGCAAGCGGGGTTGGAAAATTGGTTCATGAGAGGCTCCTTTGAAGTGGCTTCGAACCCGGCGGGTCCGTGGAAGCGAATTCTGTAGAGCCGGGCGCTTGCGCAATTGAACGAAACGGCTAACTTCAGGCACTGGCATGTCGGCAATGTCGGACGATCCGGTTCCCCAGGCATCGCTTTCGGGCCGCCCGGTGGTCGGCGTCGGGCGCGTGCTGCTGTGGAGTGGGGGCAGCCTCTGGATCGGTCGGCAGGGTGGGGTGGCGCAGGCGCACTCGCATCACGCGATCCAGATCACCCTGGCACTGACCGGCAGCGTCCGGCTGTGCCACGAAGGCCCGACGTGGCGCGACTACACCGGCGCGGTCGTCATGGCGCATCACCGGCATCAGTTCGACGGGTGCGGCAACGACACGGCGATGATCTTCGTGGAACCGGAAACGGTCCAGGGACAGGCGCTGAAGGCCCGGTTCGGGTCCGTTCCGGTCACCGCGCTGCCCGAAGACATCGCCATGCACATGGCGCGGCCGCTTCACGAGGCCTTTCGGGAGCAGGCCGAGGACGCGACGCTGGTGTCGCAGGCGCGAGAGTCGCTGGCGCTGCTGACGGGTGCCGGGCCGCTTGCGGCAGGCATCGATCCGCGCATCGAGCGCGCCATCGCCTGGATGCGCTCACGGCTGAATGAGCCGACCTCGCTCGAGCAGGCGGCCGCACAGGCACACCTGTCGCCGAGCCGGTTCCGGCACCTGTTCATGGAGCAGACCGGCGTGTCCTTCCGTGCCTACCTGCTGTGGGCGCGGGTGGAACTCGCCGTGGGACGCGGCATGTCGGGCCAGCCGTGGACTGCCGCGGCCCACGAGGCAGGATTTGCGGACTCCGCGCACCTCAGCCGAACCTGCCGGCGAATGTTCGGCATCGCCCCGAGCATGCTGGTGCGGGTAAACCCTTAGGTCCTCGGTACAATTGCTGCATTGCACCAATCGCTTCCACGCCTGGAAGCGCCCCACGTGCGCCGATCACGACCACCCGAGGGAATTGCCATGCACAGCACCGACCACACCCTGGCGCCGCGCCTCCAAAGCGGCTTGGAACGCTCGTCGCTTCGCCTCCACGCCGCCGCTCGTGTCGTGTGGCGCTTTCTCCAGGGCTTCAGCCAACGCAAGGCGGCCGCGGAGTTGATGGAGCTTGCCTGCGGACTGCAGCACACCCGCCCGGACACTGCGGCGCAGATGCGGCGCGCGGCCTCGAGAAGCTGGGACTGAGCCGTCCGCCCGACGCGCCGCACGCCCGTCAGGCGAAGCGGTTGCTGAGCTTGCCGATGCCGTCGATCTGGACCTCCACGAGGCTGCCGGGCTTCATCGAGCCGACACCGACCGAGGTGCCGCACAGGATCACGTCGCCGGGATGGAGCGTCATGTCCCGGGAGATCATGCTGACCAGCTGCTGCACCGAGAACCTCATGTCGCTGATCGGGTAGTTCTGGCGAACATCGCCGTCGAGCAGCGTGGTCACGGAGAGTGTGGCCGGATCGAGACCGGTGGCCACCACCGGGCCCATCGGGCAGAAGGTGTCGAAGCCCTTGGCGCGATCCCACTGGGTGAACGACGGATCGCGGTGCAGGATGTCCGGCACCGTGACGTCGTTGGCGCAGGTGTAGCCGAAGACGTGATCGAGCGCGCGTTCCTGCGCCACGGCGGTGCAGGTCCTGCCGATGACGATGCCGAGCTCGCCCTCGAACGCCACCTTCGCGTCGCACAGCGGCTTGCGGATGGTCTGATGAGCCGCGAGGTACGAGTTCGGCGCCTTCAGCAGGTAGAGCGGCTCGGCCGGCGCGGCGAGCTTGAGCTTGTCGGCCAGGGCGTGGAAGTTGTTCCACAGGGCGATGACCTTGCTCGGCGTGGTGGGCGTGAGCAGTTCGACGTCGTGCAGACGAAAGCGAGCGCCGGTCGGATCCGACCCGGCGAACATGTCGCCCGCGTGTTCATGCACGACGTCGCCGTCCAGCGTGCCGAAGCGGGCCTCGCCGCCGTGCTTGAAGCGCATCCATCGTTGCGGCATGTCCTGCTCCGGATGATGGGTCGATCGATCAAGCCGAGATGTCGCTCGACGCCGCGCGCGCCTCGAGTTCCGCCAGCCTCTTGCGCAGGCTGCGCTCCTCGTTGAAGCGACTCGTTTCATCGCGGATCACCGACACGATGGCCGCGGGCTTTCCGTCGGCAGAACGCAGCATCGCCACCGTGAACGCGATCGACAGGGCCCGGCCGTCCTTGTGCGCGGCCGGCACCTTGAGCAGATCGGTGCCGTACTTGGTGTGGCCGGTGGCCATGGTCTTGTGGTAGCCGTCCCAGTGGCGCTTGCGCAGGCGCTCGGGAATGATCAGGTCGAGGGACTGACCCATCGCCTCCTGCCGCGAGTAGCCGAACATGCGCTCGGCCGCGGGGTTCCACATGACGATCGCGCCGCTCGCGTCGGTGGCGACGACCGCATCGCCGAGGGCGTCGATGAGCTGGGTGAGGTCGATGGCTGCTGGCATTTCCGGCTCCGTGATGTTCGCTGTCAGACGATCCTGGCGACGTGGAAGGTCGCGATCTTGTCCATGCTGTAGCCCAGCTCGGCGAGCACCTGGTCGGTGTGTTCGCCGAGCAGCGGAGAGGCCTTGACTTCCACCTTCATGTCCGAGAACTTGATCGGGCTTCCGACCGTGAGGTACTTGCCGCGCGCCTTGTGGTCGACCTCGACGATGGTGCCGCTGGCGCGCAGCGACGGGTCGACCGAAAGCTCCTTCATCGACATGACCGGGGCGCACGGAATGTCGAACGTGCGCAGGATGTCGACGGCTTCGAACTTGGTCTTGTCCTTCAGCCAGTCCTCGATGGTCGCGAAGATGTCGGTGATGTGGGGCTGGCGTGCCTTCGGCGTCATGTAGGCCGGGTCGCTTTTCCACTCGGGCTTGCCGATCGCATCGCAGATGGGCGCCCAGGCCTGGCCCTGGATCGTGAAGTAGATGTAGGCGTTGGGATCGGTCTCCCAGCCCTTGCACTTGAGCACCCATCCGGGCTGGCCGCCGCCGCCGGCGTTGCCGCCGCGCGGCACCACATCGGTGAACGTGCCGTGGGGGTACTGGGGATACTCCTCGAGGTAGCCGAGTCGGTCCAGCCGAAGCTGGTCACGCAGCTTCACGCGGCACAGGTTGAGCACCGCGTCCTGCATGGAGCAGGCGACCTTCTGTCCGCGTCCGGTCTTGTCGCGCTGGCGCAGCGCCGTGAGGATGCCGATCGCCAGGTGCATGCCGGTGTTGCTGTCGCCCAGCGCCGCGGCGCTCACGGTGGGCGGGCCGTCCCAGAAGCCGGTCGTCGACGCCGCGCCGCCGGCGCACTGCGCGACGTTCTCGTAGACCTTGAGGTCCTCGTAGTGGTGGCCTTCCGAGAAGCCCTTCACCGATGCCAGGATCATCCTGGGGTTGAGCTCGAGGATGCGCTTCCAGCTGAAGCCCATGCGATCGAGCGCGCCGGGGCCGAAGTTCTCGACCATCACGTCCGACACCTTGATCAGCTTCTCGAGCACTTCCTTGCCCTCGTGGGTCTTGGTGTCCAGCGTCAGCGATCGCTTGTTGCTGTTGAGCTGGGTGAAGTACAGCGCATCCACATCGGGGATGTCGCGCAACTGGCTGCGGGTCACGTCGCCCGCGCCCGGTCGCTCGACCTTGATCACGTCGGCGCCGAACCACGCCAGCATCTGCGTGCAAGCGGGTCCTGCCTGGACATGCGTGAAGTCGATGATCCTGATGTCGTCGAGTGCTTTGGTCATTGGCGGTTCTCCTCGGGGTGGTGATTAATTCTTTCTGGCCGCGGCTTGCGGGTTGAGCATGGTGATGCGCCCGCTCTCGGTGCCGGCCGTCTCGTCGATGACGGCATTGATCAGCGTCGGCTTGCCGGACGCAAGGGCCTGCTCGAGGCCCTTGCGCAGCTCGGCCGGGGTCGTCGCGTGGACGCCGACGCCGCCGAAGGCCTCGATCATCCTGTCGTAGCGGGCGCCCTTGACGAACACCGTCGGCGCCACGTCCGCGGTGCCCGACGGATTGACGTCGGTGCCGCGATAGACACCGTTGTTGTTGAAGACGACCACGCAGACCGGGAGGTCGTAGCGGCAGATCGTCTCGACTTCCATGCCGCTGAAGCCGAAGGCGCTGTCGCCTTCGATGGCGATGACCGGCTTGCCCGTGGTCACCGCCGCGGCAACGGCGAAGCCCATGCCGATGCCCATGATTCCCCACGTGCCGACGTCCAGGCGCTTGCGCGGCTCGTACATGTCGACGATGCTGCGCGCGAAGTCCAGCGTGTTGGCGCCTTCGTTGACGACGATGGCGTCGGGACGCGACTTCACCACCTCGCGGATCGCCGCCAGCGCGCTGTGGAAGTTCATCGGCGACGGGTTCAGGGCCAGCGTGGCCGCCATCTTCGACAGGTTCCTGTCCTTGCGATCGGCGACCGCGGCGGTCCATTCGGCAGGCGGCCTGGACCAGTTCGCGTCGATGCCGGCCAGCAGCGCCGAAACGCACGATCCGATGTCACCAATGACCGGCGCGGCAATGGCCACGTTGCTGTCGATCTCGGTCGGCGCGATATCGATCTGGATGAACTGCTTGGTGTTCGGGGCGCCCCACGTCTTTCCCTTGCCATGGGACAGCAACCAGTTCAGCCGCGCGCCCACCAGCATCACGACGTCGGCCTCCGCGAGCACGTACGAACGCGCTGCCGAAGCCGACTGCGGATGGTTGTCGGGCAGCAGGCCCTTGGCCATGGACATCGGCAGGTAGGGGATCCCGGTTCTTTCGACGAGCGCGCGAATGTCGGCATCGGCCTGGGCATAGGCGGCGCCCTTGCCCAGCAGGATCAGCGGCCGCCGGGCGCCCCTGAGCAGCGCGAGCGCGCGCTGGACCGCGTCGGGCGCAGGGATCTGGCGCGGTGCGGGGTCGACGACCTTGATCAGAGACGCCTGGCCCGCCGCCGCGTCCATCGTCTGCGCCAGCAGCTTCGCGGGCAGGTCCAGGTACACACCGCCGGGCCGGCCGGACAGGGCGGCACGAATCGCGCGCGCGATCCCGATGCCGAT
Source organism: Piscinibacter sp. XHJ-5 (assembly GCF_029855045.1). GTDB lineage: Bacteria > Pseudomonadota > Gammaproteobacteria > Burkholderiales > Burkholderiaceae_C > Albitalea. Next base: position 4,813,317 of record NZ_CP123228.1, on the reverse strand, counting down.
GTCCGCTGCGTGCAGCACGCGGTAGGCGGCCTTGCACAGCGGCTTGGCGATGGCGAGCTGGTCCATCTCTTCGTAGTCGCCCTGCTGCAGGTCGACGATCTCGCGCTCGCTCGAGCCGCTGATCAGGATCATCGGAAAGCAGTTGGTCGTCGCGTTGGCCAGGGCCGTCAGTCCGTTGAGGAAGCCCGGGGCCGAGACCGTCAGGCAGATGCCCGGCTTTCCGGTGAGGAACCCGGCGGCCGCGGCTGCGTTGCCGGCGTGCTGCTCGTGGCGGAAGGAGATGACCCGCATGCCCTCGGCCTGCGCCATGCGCGTGAGATCGGTGATCGGAATGCCGGGCAAGCCGAATATCGTGTCGATGTCGTTCAGCTTCAGGGCATCGATGACGAGGTGGAAGCCGTCGGTCGTTTCGCCCTTCGGCATGTCGTCGACGGCCGCATCCGGCTTGGTGGGCGTGTGTGCATCGGCGGGGTTGGCCACTGGCATGTTCGCGAGGGCTGAGGACATGTCTCTCCTTTTGCTTTCGATGAAGGGCCCGGACCCGAGCGGCGTCGTGGTCGTGGAAATGTGGTCTCTCAGTCCACCGGTCGTTCGGCGGGAAGCTCGTCGGGCCTGGCGGCCTTGACCCAGGCGAGCACCTTCGAGATGAGCGGCCAGAACAGCAGCACCAGCGCCAGCGTCGTGATGGTGGCGACCAGCGGGTTCGACCACATGATCATCACGTCGCCCTGCGACACCAGCATCGCCTGGCGGAAGGAGTCCTCCGCCTTGTCTCCGAGCACCAGCGCGAGCACCAGCGGTGCGAGCGGAAAGTCCAGCTTCTTGAAGAGATAGCCGACCACGCCGAAGCCGAGCATGAACCAGATGTCGAGCATCGCGTTGTGCACCGTGTAGGCGCCGATCGCGCAGATGACGATGATCACCGGCGCGATGATCGAGAACGGGATGCGCAGGATCGACGCGAACAGCGGCACCGTGCCCAGCACGACGATCAGCCCCACGACATTGCCGAGGTACATGCTCGCGATGAGGCCCCAGACGAAATCCTTCTGCTCGACGAACAGCAACGGGCCCGGTTGCAGGCCCCAGATCAGCAGCCCGCCGAGCAGCACTGCCGCGGTGGGCGAGCCGGGGATGCCGAGTGCCAGCATGGGCAGCAGCGCGCTGGTGCCGGCCGCGTGAGCTGCCGTCTCGGGCGCGACCACGCCTTCCATTTCGCCGGTGCCGAACTTCGGGCCGCTGCGCGACATCTTCTTCGCGAGGCCGTAGCTCATGAACGAGGCGGGTGTCGCGCCTCCGGGCGTGATGCCCATCCAGATGCCGATCAGCGAGCTGCGCACCGACGTGAGCCAGTAGCGGGGAAGCTGCGCCCAGGTCTGCAGCACCACTTTCGGATCGATCTTCGCGCTCTTGCCGGAGAACCTGAGGCCTTCTTCCATCGACAGCAGGATTTCGCCGATGCCGAACAGGCCGATGACCGCGATCAGGAAGTCGAAGCCGCGCATCAGCTCGTGCATGCCGAAGGTCATGCGCAACTGGCCGGTGACCGTGTCCATCCCGACGGTGGCCATCGCAAAGCCCAGCGCCATCGACCCGAGGATCTTGTACGGAGAGCCCTTGCCCATGCCCACGAAGCTGCAGAAGGTGAGCAGGTACACCGAGAAGAACTCCGGCGCGCCGAACTTGAGCGCGAACCGCGCGACCAGCGGCGCGAGGAAGGTGATCATCACGACCGCCACGAAGGCGCCCACGAACGAGGACGTGAAGGCGGTGGTCAGGGCCGCGCCGGCCCGGCCGTTCTGCGCCATCGGGTAGCCGTCGAAGGTGGTGGCCACCGACCAGGGCTCGCCGGGGATGTTGAACAGGATCGAGGTGATCGCCCCGCCGAACAAGGCGCCCCAGTAGATGCAGGACAGCATGATGATGGCCGAGGTCGGCGACATCGTGAACGTGAGCGGCAGAAGGATGGCCACGCCGTTGGCGCCGCCCAGCCCGGGCAGCACGCCGATGAGCACGCCCAGCACGATGCCGACGAACATCAGGCCGATGTTCAGCGGGGTGAGGATCACGGCGAAGCCGTGCATCAGGGAGCTGACTTCTTCCATGTCGCACCTGCTCCGTGAGATTCAGTAGCCGAGAAAGCGCAGCGGATCCAGCGAGCCCTTGAACAGCGGGACCTTGAACCACACTTCGAACATGAAGAAGAGGAGCGTGTCGACGCCCAGTGCCGCGAAGGCGCTCCTGGCCCACGAGTACTTGCCCAGGACGACCATGAACAGGGCGATGTAGAGCGTCGACGCGACATAGACGCCGACGAAGGCGATCGCCAGCACGTACCCCGCGGCGGGCAGCAGCACCGACATCACGCGCTTCAACTGCACGGTGTCGACGAAGATCTCGGTCTTCCGGTTCTTGCCGAGCAAGGCGTCGTACAGGATGCCGAGGCCCGAGACGACGATGATCACCCCGATGAAGAACGGGAAGTAGCCGGCTCCCGGCCCGTCGCTGGTCCAGCCCGCGCCCAGCCTGCGGCTCTCGACGATCACGGCGAGGCCGATGACCAGCAGGACCGCCGCGACCGCCGCGTCGACGCGGCAAGTGGCAATGCCCGAGCGGCTCGCGGCCGCGGATGTCTTGTCGTGCGCCATCAGGAGCTCCGATCGTGGTGTGTGGGGAGGGGCATGCGGCGGCGGCACCCACCGCTCGAGCGGCGGGCGCGCGTTGCCGCGCCGAGGAGGTGGCCTACTTGCCGGCGGCGATGAAGCCGGCTTCCGTCATCAGGCTGCGATGCGTGGCTTCGGCGGCCTCGAGCCACTGCGTGAATGGAGCGCCGGTCATGAAGGTGGGATTGAACGCACCCTTCTCCATGTACTCCTTCCACTCCGGCGTGGCGCGAACCTTGGAGAGCAGGTCCACGTAGAACGCGAGCTGGTCGGGCGTCACGCCGGAGGGCATGAAGATGCCGCGCAGCATCGTGTACCTGGCCGGCACGCCGGCTTCCTTGCAGGTCGGGATGTCGTTCCACGACTGCGTGTCGGTCACCTTGGCCTTGAACGGCATGCGCTGGTCGTCGAACACGCACTGCGCGCGCAGGGTGCCGGCGCGCCACTGCGCCACGGCCTCGATCGGGTTGTTGACGGTCGAGTGGACATGACCGCCCACGAGCTGCACGGCCACTTCGCCGCCGCCCTTGAACGGCACATAGATGAACTTGGTGCCGGTCGCCTTCTCGATCGCGACGGTGAGGATCTGGTCTTCCTGCTTGGAGCCGGTGCCGGCCATCTTGAACTTGTTCGGTCCCGCCGACTTCACCGCCGCCACGTACTCGCCGGCGTTCTTGTACGGTCCGCTGCCGCTGGTCCACAGCACGAACTGATCGAGGGCCATCATCGCGACCGGCGTCATGTCCTTCCAGTTGAAGGGCACGCCCGTCGCCATCGGTGTCGTGAACAGGTTCGACAGCGTGATGATGATCTTGTGCGGATCTCCCTTCGCGTCCTTGACCGAGAGGAAACCTTCGGCGCCGGCGCCGCCCGACTTGTTGACGACGACGAGCGGCTCTTTCATCAGCTTGTGCTTGACGATGATGCCCTGGATCAGGCGCGCCATCTGGTCGGCGCCGCCGCCGGTTCCGGCCGGCACGACGAACTCCACCGGCTTGGCCGGCTCCCATGCGGCAAGGGCCGGCACCGTGGGCATCAATGCCAATACGGCTGCCGCGGTGCGCACGGGAACGCACGAAAGGAGGTTCCTGATCATCCTGTCTCCTGGTTTGCTTGGAATTGGTCGTCAATCTCCGGCGAGATCGCGCAATCAATGCTCGAACTTTCGACTTGCAATCCTGCTTGACCGCGGTCAACTTTCTACAGATTCCCCATGCGGGTTAGCCCGCATCGCGACGCTGCGAGGGCTTCAAATCCCGACTTTTCGTGCGAACCATTGCGTGCAGCTAATCAAGTGGAAAACGTCGCATGAATGGATGCCGCGTTCACACGAGTGCGCGAACTGTCGTGAACAAGTTCCGCGTGCCTTCCACGCTGCTCGGATAACCTGCGCCGCGTCGGGTTCGAGTTGGAGACGAGCGATGCGAAAGATGCTGGCAGTCCTGTTGTTCGGCCTGATCGCGATTCCTGGCGCGCGATCGCAGGAGATCGTCATCGGTCAATCGGTGGCCCTGAGCGGTGCCAATGCCGACATCGGCCGCGACATGCGCGACGGTGCGCTGGCGGTGTTCGCGAAAGTGAATGCCACCAATGCACTCGGTGGCCGGCGCGTGAAGCTGGTCACGCTGGACAACGCGAACAATCGCGAGCGCGCCCTCGAGAACACGCAGCAGCTGCTGGGCCAGCACGGCGCGCTCGCGCTGTTCGGCTACAACTCCGCCACCAACAGCGTCGACTCGCTGCCGATCGCCGCGCGCAGCGGCGTGTTGTTCTTCGCGCCGTTCAGCGGGTCGCTGGCGCTGCGCAACCACCCCAACGTCTTCACGATCCGCGCCTCCTATCGCGAGGAGGCGCTGAAGATCGTCGAGGCCAAGCGCGCCGTCGGCGCCGACAAGGCGGTCATCCTGCACTACGACGATGAGGTGGGCCGCAGCAACTACGAGGCCGTCGCCAGCGTCTATGTCGAGGCAGGCGCCTCAAAACCGCCGGGCGTGGCCATCAAGCGCGGCGCGCAGGTCGATGCGGCGTCCATCGGCAGCCTGCTGAAGATGGCACCGCACTACGTGCTCGCGACCACCCAATACAGCGCGGTGCGCGACGTGCTCAAGGCGGCCGACGAGAAGGGCACCCCGCTGTCGATCGCGGCGCTGTCCTTCGTCAACCCCGACGAGCTGGCCGATTCGGTCGGCCAGCTGGCCCGCGGCACGATCGTCGCGCAAGTGATCCCGTCGCCGCGTTCCGCCAACCACGTCTCGATGCCGCTGGTCAAGGAATGCGCGGAAGCGCTCGTCGCGCTCAACGGCGCCAAGCTGAACTACACCTCCTTCGAATCGTGCATCGCGGCCCATGCGCTGGTCGCCGCGCTGAAGAAGGCCGGCCCGCAGCCGACCCGCGAAGGCATTCTCCAGGCCATGGGCTCGCTGGGCCGCCTGGATCTCGGCGGCTATTCGCTGCAGTTTTCGCCGACGCGGCACCATGGAAGCAGCTGGGTGGAATTGACGATGCTGTCGCGGGGGAATCGGTTTGTGCAGTAGGGGGTGGGGGGAGTTTTGAGGAGCGGGTCATTCGGTGAGTGGGAGCTGGGACGGGCCGGCTGGGAGCCGGAGCGGGTGTTCAACGACGGGTTGATGACGGCTTGAGACTGGACTCGGACATTCGAAGCTTGCGCTCGAGTGGCGGCGACCGTCATGAGCAGTCACTGGCCGAGCCGCGCGACGAGTGACAGCAGTACGTCCCGGTCCGGACACTTGTCTTGCCCCCGGAGGCATGAAACGAGATGACCACTTGCTTGGAGTCAGGTCTTGCTGTCGTCCCCTCATCAGCTTCAATCCATTTCGCGGGTGTCCTTTCGTTGCTATAGCCGGGGCGACACAAGGGGCAAAGGCAAGACCCGACCCTGAAGCTGGTTTTCGTCGAACCAAATCAGGTACAACTGCCGTAGGCCTCACGCGGTGAGCGCCGCCCCTAACAGCCCAGAGGTTGCAAATGAGCGCTGACAAACACCGAGGCATCCGCCGCCAGAAACAGAAGCGGGCAAAGAACGCGAGGAAACAGCCGGTCGCCCTGCCGCGTCCGTCGACGAAGGTCGCAGCCAAGCCGAAGGCGGAATAGGCCATGCCCGGAGCCCGCACGACCCAAGCCAAGTACGGCGCAAAGATTCCTTCCGGCCCAAACACCGGGGCTAAGGCGCCCGCAAAACAGGCAGCGCCGACAGAGGCACCGGCGAAAAAGGCCGTGAAGAAAGGCAGCGACGGGAAAGGGTGACGCCGGAGCGCCTGTCGGACGGCGCCTTCACCAACTCTCGCTTCACGACTTCGACGAAGCTTCGCCGACGACCTGGGCGATGAGGTGACCACGCAGGGAACCGCATCGACGAACTGCTGCCGTGGAACATCGCGCGACGCGACAAAGAACAAAGACACACCGCCTGCGCCATGGCCGCCTGAGAGGGCTCTGCGCGCTGGTAGGCCAGAGGATGAATGCGTGAACTCGCAAGCCACCGACCCGCGGATGATCGAAGCCCGTGAGGTCGCGACCAGCCTGCAGCTGTACCCAACTCAAGTCGTTGATCGAAGGCATGCTGGCTGACCCGCGCGGTGGCATTGCCGCCCGTGCGAGCCTGCATCTTGGACAGGCTGTGGAGTTCGTCGACTTCCGCGACGGCCAGATGCGCCGCGGCAAGATCATCGCCATGAAGGACACGCAGGCCACGGTGCTGGAGGAAGGCACCAAGCGGACCTGATGCAGGGCTACACCGAGGCCGAACGCCGTACTGAGCAGGTGCCGTACGAGCCGCCGCCCGAGCCCGTCACCACATCGGCAGGGTCCTAGAGTGGCTCCATCCGCAACCGCTTTGAGGAATGCCTCTCATGACCACCCGCGACGTTGTTACCCCGCCCGAACGCCACGCCCTGTACGAGCTGCACCGCTACTCCCCCGCGATCCGCGCCAACGGCCTGCTGTTCGTCTCCGGCCAGGTTGGTAGCCGGCCCGTTGGCTCACCCGAGCCGTAACTCGATGACCAGGTGCCCCTCGCGTTCCAGAATCTCAACACCATCCTCGCCGCGGCTGGCTGCAGCTTCAGCGACGTCATCGATGTGACGGTGTTCATGGTGGACCCGGATGGCCATTTCGAACGCGCCTGGGGCTGAGGAGTCTTCATGAGCAACGATCAACATCAAGTCAGAGCCAAAGCGCGAGTGTGGAACGACGATGGCGTCCTCGAATTCCCGTTCCGCCTGCCGATCTATCCGAGAAGGTCACTGGCAAGAGCGAGATCCGGGAGTACAGCCGGCACTTCCCCGACTAGCTCGAAGTCGCACATCTGGAGGCGCCGAGACTGCACGAAGCGAGATTCACTATGTCGCTCCGGTGGGGGGAAGGAGGCCTAAGTGACGCGCGCGATGGCGAACATTTCGCCGTTCCTATGAGGAGAACAAATCATCTGCTCAAGACTGCAGCGAATCGCTGGTCGAACGGTCGAACCGACAAGCCTCCTCTTCGCCGGCGGCCCGGCGCCACGAAGGGCCACCCTGTTCCACCCCGACTGCGGAGCGGAATGAGGCCTTGGCATTGTCAGCAAGGTGCGGCGAAAAGCCGTTTCAAAAGAGGCCATGAGCCCCGTCTGACTGAAGGTTATCAATGAGCAGGGGTCGTCGCGGGCTCCTTGTCGTAGCCGTCTGCTGCATCGGATGGAATGGAGAACGAGAACGTCGCGCCGGGCCCGCCCTGGTTCGGCTGGGCACCGAGACGGCCGTGATGGCGCTCGATGATGGAGCGGCTGACAAACAACCCGATGCCCATGCCACCATTCTTTGTCGTATAGAAGGGATTGAACAGCGAATCGAGACTCTGAGCGGACAGGCCCACGCCGGCGTCGCAGACGCTCAAGCGCACGCGCCCCCTGCCTTCTTGTTCGGTCTTGATCAGCAACTGCCGCGGTCGATCATGCACATCGACCATCGCGTCCGATGCATTGCGCACCAGATTCAGAATGACCTGTTGGAGCTGGATCCGATCGCCGAATACCATCGGAAGGTCATCTTCAAGTTCCGCCTGCAGGATGACGCGGTTTCGTTGGAGGTCGTGCAACAACAGAGCGATGATCTCTCGTGTGGCCTCGTTCAGATCCAGCGACTCGAGGGTGAACTCCCGCTTGCTGAACAGCTCCCGCAGTCGCACGATCACCTGCGAAGCGCGCTTGCCATCCCGAATCGTGCGGCGCGCGGTCTCACGCGCGCCGTCAATGTTCGCGGGCGTGGCATCCAGCATCCGAAGGCACGTCGAAGCGTTGGTCATGATTCCGGAGAGCGGCTGGTTGACCTCATGAGCGATCGACGCGGTGAGCGCGCTCAGGGCTGTCACCCTCGACACATGCGCGAGTTCATCGCTCGCCCGGCTGAGGGCCTCCTGGGCCTGCCTGCGCTCGGTCAGGTCGACGACGTAGGCCACAGCTTGGTTTCCGGTTCCGTCGAAGCTAGCCACCCCTACGAGCACGGGCACGCGGCTGCCGTCCTTTCGAAGGTACTCCTTCTCGAATGGCTGCAAGGTCCCGCTGGCTCTCAATTCGATCATCAGACGTTCGTCGCGATCACGCCATTCCGGCGGCGTCAACTCGGTCCAGCGCAATTCGTGTGCGACGAGATCCTCGCGGTCGAATCCGACCATCGCCAGAAAGGCGTCGTTCGCCTCGAGAATCCGACCTTCGAGCTCGCAGATGAAGATCCCGATGATGTTGGAGTCGACCAGGCGTCGGATCTTCGCTTCGCGCTCGGCGACGTCGCGGTACAAGCGAGCATTCTCAAGCGACATCGCAGCCTGCGCGGCAAGCACCTTGAGCACCGTGGCACGTGCCGGCGCGAACACGCGAGGGGCCAGATTGTTTTCCAGGTAGAGCACGCCGACGATCCTGGCTCGGCTGGACAGGGGCAGGCAAAGAATAGACCGGGCGTTCCGCTGACGGACGTACGGATCGGTTGAAAAGGGATTCAGGGCTGCCGCGTTGTCGAGAACCACGTTCTGATGCGTATGCAAGACATAGCGAACAATCGTCTCGGGCACCGTGGAGGCAGTCATGGGCTCGTCGCGCACTCGAACGATGACCGTGTCGTTGCTGGTTGTGGCTTCCGCGACGATACGCTGCCCGGTTCCCGTCGAGAGCATCAAGACAGCGCGTTCCGCCCCAGCTTGCTCGATCGCCGTACGCATCACGGTATCGAGCAACTTTTCGAGCACCATTTCGCCCGAGACGGTTTGTGACACCGTGATCACGGTCGCAAGATCGAGCTGTTCGCCGAGCGCGCCGATGGTGCCGGTCGAAACAGGGGCAGCCTCCACCGTCCGCAGGTGTGGATGCAACTGGTCGAGTTGCCTCACTTTTCCATCGGCGCCCCAGCGGAGAAAGCCGTATCGGGCATTGCGCAGATACGCCTCGGAAATGGTGTCGAAGCCGCGGGCGGCATGGAAGCGAGCCGCCAGCTCGTTAGCGAGCGCTTCGTTGTGGACGAATTCGTTCTCGCGCGCCGACCTGATGGCCTCTTCGTAAAGGCGCTCGGCATCCAGTTCCCGGCCTTCGATGCGAGCGATCTCCGCGCCGACCAGTGCCGCGCGGTTCCGGAAATTCTCCGGACAATGCTCTTCCCATTCGACAAGTTGCCTGTAGTGGGCGGTCAGGGCGTCGACATGCTCCCGATACTGAAGAGGAAACCTGGCATCGCAGGATGCCGCATGGGTCAGCGCACCGTATAAGTGAGCTTCCGCAGACTCAAGAACGGAAGGCCCTGTCCAGAGCAATCGTTGCACGTTCAACGATGCGACAACGGCCGTCGAATAGTCTCCCGCAAGGAAGCGCGCCTGCAGCTTGCGTGTCCAGTAGCGGCACGCAGCGATCGGCGCACCCGACGCATCCGGTTCGTTCGACAAGCCGCGTTCGAACTGACTCTCGTCGAACTGCTCGTCGTTGAAGCAGCCGAACGTTGCCGTCAGGCCGCGAAGCGTCCGGACAAGACCCAGCTGCGTGGTGATGATGTGGATAACGGCGCCGAAACCGGCGTCCCGGGCAAACGCCAAGCCTCGCTCGGCCTCGCGTTGCACGTCAATGAGCGGATCGCCCGTCGCAAGAAGGTTCGTGATGAGGTTGTTGCAGCTGAATGCTGCATGCGTGAGGTCGCCATTTGCATTCGCTGCGTCGAATGCGCGACGGATCAAGTCGCGACCGGCTCGCACGTGCTTGCTCCATGGCAGGCAGAAGTTGCCGAAGGAAATGTACGTGCGGGCCTTGAAGCGCTCCATTCCGGACCGCTCGACCAGGTCATGCCCAAGCCGGCCGAATCGAAAGCCCGCTTGGTAGTTACCGAAGCGGGATCCGGCGATTCGGCCCAGCCAGACATAGGCCAAGCAGGACCCGTCGGTGTTGCCGTATTCCAAGCTGAGATGGATCAGCCGGCAAACGAGCAGGGAAAGCAGGTTTGGATCGGTATACAACGTAGGCGTCAGTGCCCTCGTTAGAACATCCACAGTGGCGACAACTGCCGGATCGCTCATCAAGGGCAAATCAACGAGCCCTTCGATCTCGCGACCTCCGAGCAGTGACCACGTGCGGTCGTATTCACGTCGCGCTTCTTCTTCTGACGGGTGAGGCGTCCACTCGGTGCCCTGAAGGTGCAGATAGGCCAGACAGACGTCCACTGCGCGGTCGTTCCGGTCGAGCGTCATGTACAGATCGATGCGCAAGCAGGCGACCGTCGCATGATCGATGGAACTGAAGGCGCGCGACGCGAGCATCGTCAAGCGTGCCTCCGCCGATGCCATGTCGCCCGTCAGGAACTCGCACTCCGCTCGATGCAGTTCAAGCGCGAACATCAGGTCCGGCCGGTTCTGCCAGCCGCCCTCCGAGAGAAGCTCGGCGCCGGCGACCAGATAGCGAAGGGCCGACACGTAGGCCGTGGCAGCCTTCGCCCGCTTGCCCGCAGCCAGGTTGAGTTCCGCCAGCCGCTCCTTCTCGTCGCGGGACCGTATCAGGGAGGCACCCCGGTTGAGTTGGTTGACGATCTCGAAGATCGCCTCCTTCTGCCTTTCGACAGGCGTGTGCGCCGCCAGCAACCTTCCGATACGCAGATGGGTCTCGGCGCGCCGTGCTTCCGGGATCTGGGAATAGGCGGCCTCTTGAACGCGGTCGTGGAGGAAACGGTAGACACCCTCCGAACATAGAATGAGCCCGGCTCGCATCGCCTCGTCGAGATCGCAGTCCGGCTCCTCGCTTGAGTCCTCATGCACCATCGCCAGTACGGTGGACTCAACGTTGTTGCCGAGGCACGCGAGCTGTTGCAAGGCGTGTTGAGCATTGATGGACAGGCGACCCAGCTTGCTGGCCATCAGGTCGACCACGTTGTCCGTATAGCCCTTCGCATGAATGCGAGCCAGGTCCCACGACCAGCACGCCGCACCATGATCGAATGTCAGCAGTCCTTCCTCCACCAGCGCCGCAAGAAACTGGATCACGAAGAACGGGTTTCCGCCTGTCTTCTTGTGGACAAGCTCCGACAGCGGGGCCGCGCGCACGAGGCTGCAGAAGAGTGAATCCGCAACCAGGAGGTCCACGTCTTCGCGGACGAGGGGAGCAAGGACAATCTCGCTTGCGCGCGCTCCCGCGTTTCTGATCTTGTCGAGCGTACGCATCAGCGGATGGGCGGACGTGACTTCATTGTCCCGATACGCGCCTATCAGCAGCAGGTGCCGCATGTCCGCTTGCTTCAGTAGGTCCTTGAGCAGGTCGAGGGTGGCTGCATCGAGCCATTGCAGATCGTCGAGGAACAGCGCGAGCGGATGCTCCTGCCGGGCGAACACGCCGAGGAAGCGCCGGAAAACCAGTTGGAAACGCCGTTGCGCGTCTTGGGGAGGCAGCTGAGGCACCGGCGGCTGCTCGCCCACGATGAGCGTTAGCTCCGGTACCAGCTCGACGATGAGTTGTCCGTTCGGACCGAGTGCTTCGCGGAGGGCTTCACGCCAAACAAGGAGTTCGACGTCGCTCTTCGCCAAAAGCAGACGGACCAGCCCCTGGAACGCTTGTGCCAAGGTTGAATACGGGATGTCGCGCTTGTATTGATCGAACTTTCCCGCGGCGAACAGCCCGCGCGGCGGGACCAATACCCTGTGCAGCTCGTTCACGACGGAGGACTTGCCGATCCCGGAATATCCGCAGACGAGCACCAGTTCCGGGGCGCCGCCCGCGACGATGCGGTCGAAGGCGGCGAGCAGGATCTCGATCTCGCGCGCGCGTCCGTACAGCTTCTCGGGGATCAGCAGCCGATCTGGCGTATCGCGCTCACCCAACGCGAAAGCGTCGACACGTCCTTCGGCCTCGAATTGCGCCAGGCAATGCCGCAGATCATTCTCCAGACCGGCCGCCGTTTGATAGCGCTCTTCAGCGGTCTTCGCGAGCAGCTTCATGATGATCGTCGACACGATCGGCGGCACGTGCTTCATCCGTTCGCTCGGCGGCATAGCCTGCCGGGCAATGTGGCAGTGCACCCACTCCATCGGATCGGCGGCATTGAACGGCAGCGACCCCGTGAGCATCTCGTAGAGCGTGACGCCGAGCGAGTACAGGTCGCTGCGGCCATCGTGCGAACGGTTCATGCGCCCCGTCTGTTCCGGAGCCATGTAGGGCAGCGTGCCGGCGATGGTTTCAGGCGGCTCGGGCGCCTGCCGCTCGCGGGGAAGTCGCGAGGCGGCCCCGAAGCCCGTCAGCCAGACTTGACCTGTCCCGGTGTTGACGATGACGTTGGCTGGTTTGATGTCCTTGTGGATGATGCCCCGGCGATGCACCCCGCCAAGAGCGGCCGCAATGCCCACGGCGATTCTCAGGAACAGCCCGAGTTCGATCGCCGGCCCGGCCGAGGGTGAAGCACCGAGCGGGCGGATGACCGGCGGGGTGGCCAGGACTCGGTCCAGCGGCTGGCCTTGCTGATCCTCGAGAATCAGGGCTGCATGTCCTCGATATTGCGCGAGAGCGAGCGGTCGTATGGACCATGTCGAATCGAGCTCCGTCCGCATCGCAAACTCGCGTTCCAGCATCCGGACGCGATCGGGCCGTGGATGGTCCGAGGTCAGGATCGTGACGAGAACGGAGGGTGGATAAAGACTCGGACTTGCAGCGGCGCGCCCGCGGCACAGCGCAAACCCGGAGTCCTCACGAAGGATGTCCAGGGTGTAACCTGACAGATCCATCCCGAGATCCTCCGACCTCCACGAGCAACCGGAGTTTCAACGCACCGGGGGCGTCACACGCCCGTCGGAAATCACCACCGGGCGAACTCGATTTGCAGAGTGTAGTACGGCGTGAGGCATGCGGCCTCGACTGTCGTATCCGTCTCCCTGTTAGCCAATCTAGCGGCCGCCCAGGACGGCAAGCGGGTCGCGCCCGCCGGTCTCCCAACCTTCGACCTCGCCCAACAGTGGTCTCGCGTCTCTGCGTTCGCCCGCACCTGCGCCCAGCCTCACCGTGCTGCCGCCGCTTGCCGGGCCGCTGGCCCAGGGCGTCGTGTTCACTGGAGTTCGCGAGCGAAGCCCACCAGCTCAGCCGCGCTGCACCGGAAGCACGGTGAACGTGCCCACATACACCGCGGACCGTGCCGACGAACGGTCCGGCATGATCGCGCATGCCCATGCGCTGTCAGCCGTAGCACTCTCAAAGTCTGGTTCTACCGAGCTACCCAACTCATCAGCCATGACACGCGCCCATTCGCGGGGGGCCTAGTCCTTCTGCCCGCGCATGAGTCCGCTCGCTGAAGCTCCGAACCATTCCTGTCGACCAAGAGCCGCATCGCCACTGAAACCTTCTTGCGGATAGACGCTCGCAGGCACAGGCGGAAACCCGTCTGCGTGCCGAACACTGCGGCTGTTCGAGTGAGAAGCTGCCATGAGGGGTGCAAACGTTCGGGCTAGCAGGCCGGGCTCTGCGCCCTGTCGATGGCATCCCGCTTCCGGATGCGGTCTCGCGCTCGTTGCCAATCAGAGTCGGTCCAATCTTGCAAGTGCGTGTAGTAGGCCCCATTCGCCAGGGAGTCGCCGCCGTCAAGCGTGATGGTCTGGCCATTGATCCATGTGTTGTCCGGCGCAAGCAGAAAGGCCGCCAGTCGGCCGATGTCCGCGCCGTGACCAAGCCGACGCATCGGGTTCTGTTTGCTCAAGTCATGGTCGTACCCTCCCGGGTGGAGGCGCTGCGATGCACCTTCGGTCGGGATCACTCCCGGCGCGATGGCGTTGAAGCGGATGCCGTACGGCCCCCATTCGATGGCGAGGGACTTGGTCATCGCATCCACGCCGGCCTTCGACATGGCTGAGCTCACGACAAACGGCGCACCGGTCTGCACCCAGGTGACGACGATCGACAGCACGCTGGCAGACTGCCCCGATGCGATCCAGCGCTTGCCTGCGGACTGCGTGACGTAGAACGTTCCGCGGAACACGATGTCGGAAATGGCATGGAAGCCATTGACGCTGAGGTCCTGCGTGCGACTAATGAAGTTGCCCGCGGCGTTGTTGATCAGCGCGGAGAGCGGTCCATGCTCCGCCCAGATTCGCCCCATCATCTCTTCGACGGCTTCAGGGTGGCGGATGTCGAGAGAGTGCGCCACGGCCTTGGCCGTACCGACCGCCTGGAGTTGTTCGACGGCCTCGCGCAGCACTGCCTCGCGCCGACCGCAGATGTGAACCTCGGCACCCAGCTTCGCCAGCGCCTCCGCCATGGCGAGTCCCAGGCCAGTGCCACCACCTGTGATGAGGATGCGCTGGCCCGCATACAGTTCCTTTACAAACATGCGTGTCTCCGATGGTTGTGCACAGGCTCGACGAGTGTGATTGGGAAAGTCCCGCTCATTGGTCCTTCTCCACACGCAAGATGCCTTGGAACAGCGTGTCGATGAACAAGCGGAGCGGCTTCTCGCTCTGTTCGGCTTTCATGCGCAGCAAGGCGCCTTCCCAACCGATGACGATGAAGGCCGAAAGTTCTCTTGCGGCAAGCCCTGGGGGCAATTGCCCCTGGTTCGCAGCTTCAGCCAGCACTTCCTCCAGCATGCGTTCCCATTCAGAAAATGCCACGCGGATGCGCTCCATCACGAGCGGACTGGCGTTCGCGATTTCGAGGGTCAACGCGCCGAGCAGGCAGCCTTGCCGGAATTGCGCCAATCCGGAGAAATGGACATAGGCTTCGAAATAGTTCCGCAGGCGCTTCAAGGGGGAGACGGAAGGATCTCCCAGCAGCAGACTCGCGCGCTTCTGCCGGGAGAGCTCGGCGTACCGATCAACGACTGCGGCAGCTAGCGCCTCCTTGCTGTCGAAGTAGTAGTAGAAGGAGCCGCTTGGAACTTTCGCGGCCTGCAAGATGTCCCGGACGCCTGCGCCATTGAATCCCTGCCGAATGAAGGCCCGCAGGCCGGCCTGGATCAGCTGCTTTTGTGCAGTTTCCTTGAGAAAGATGGGTCTTGGCATGGACTTCAGCGTGCTGAATGCGATCAATTTGTGCCAGGAATGAAGCGGTTGCGAAACCCTGAGTCGGTTGCTTGCGGCGCGCCTGCGAGGCGAAGCAGAACCCGCTGTGGCCGACGACTAGTCGAGCTGGATCTTTGCCGATTCGATAATCCTGCCCATCGCAGCCCGGTCGGCAGCCAGGAAGTCGGCAAACTCCTTCGGCCCCGAGCCTACAGGCTCAACATGGAGGGCCTTCAGGCGTGTCGCGATATCCGGGTCATGGACGATGGCCTTCACTTCTCGCGAAAGGCGTTGTACGACCGCATCCGGTGTGCCAGCCGGGGCGAAGAGTCCGAACCAGACCGTGATGTCGATGCTCTTGTAGCCATACTCTCCAATGGCCGGAACGTTGGGCGCGAGAGGCGATCGGGATTGCTGCAGCACGGCGAGTCCTCGGACCCGCTGGGTCTCGATGAAGGGCAGCGCATTGGCGGCGGTGTCAAAGAGGATCTTGACATGACCCGCCATCAGGTCCCTGATCGCGGGTGCACCGCCCATATACGGAAGATGTTCCATATCGGCGTTCGTTTCCTTCTTGAACAACTCTCCGGCCAGATGACCCGTGGTTGCATTGCCGAAGGACGCGTAGACAAACTTCCCCCGGGTGCGGGCAATCTCGGACAGCAGGCCCGGTACATCCCTGTAGGGCGCGTCATTGTTCGCGACCAGAACCAGCGGGTTGCGAACGACCAGGGAGACAGGCTGGAAGCTGGTCTTCGGGTCGTATGGCAACTTCAGTTTTCGCCACGGATTGGTCGAGAAGGTCGTGTTCGAGGTAAAGAGCAGTGTGTAGCCGTCGGGATTCGCCTTCGCGACATGCTGCGTGCCCAAGATGGTGCTGGCGCCTGCTATGTTCTCGACGAATACGGGCGATTTCAGGTTCTGCTGCAGTCTTGCTGCGACGATTCGGGCCACGCTGTCAAGTCCGCCCCCGGCGGGCCATGGCGCGATGATGCGGATCGGCCGGGCAGGATTGTCTTCTGCAAGCGAGGAGAGTGGCAAGGAGAGCCCGAGAAGCAGGATCATCGATGACCAAACGAGGGTTCGGCCGAGGTTTCCCAGTTTGTTCATGATGTCTCCTTGTTCGATGTGAGGTGATATGGGTTTGTGCAGCACTTTGGAGAGTCGCGCTGGTTCAGCGCACGTGAAGTTATAGAACTTGTCTGACACGCGATACTCCGATCGCCCAGGAGGCCGGAGCGATGAAACGCGGGCGCGCCGGCACGCTCACCCACGACTACAAGCGCCATGGCACGACCACTCTGTTTGCGGCGCTCAACACGCTGGACGGCCGCGTGATCTCGATGTGTCAACCGCGGCACGGCCACAGCGAGCGGCAGATTTCTGCGGCTCATGATCTGTACGTCGCCCATCACAACATCGATCCAAGCCGTCAAACTGGACCGCTCGCGCGTCCGACATCCTGGCCGGGGGTACGCCGGCGAAGGCCGCGCTCACCGGCACCGCGAGACAAGTACCAGAACAGAGTGGTGCGTTGCACTAGCGCGTTGCTCCCGTGAATTCCGCTTGTCGTTTCTCCATGAAAGCACGCGCGCCTTCACGCTGGTCTGGCGTGCCGAAGGCCGCGGAGAAGGCGAGCAGTTCCATGGTCACGCCTTGACTGATGTCGGCGTCGTAGCCGCGGTCGATCACGAGCTTGGCCAAGCGCGACGCCCACATTGGCTTGGCTGCCAATCGGCGCGCCAAGCTCTTCGCTTCATTGAGCAGATCTTCCGGGGCCACGACCTTGTTGACGAGACCGATGCGCAGCGCTTCGAATGCGTCGATCCGCTCTCCCAGCAGGATCATCTCTTTCGCCTTGCTCAACCCGACGAGGCGGGAGAGTCGCTGAGTTCCTCCTCCGCCAGGGATCAGGCCGACATTGATCTCCGGCTGCCCGAGAATCGCGGACGAGGCCGCGATCCGGATGTCGGCTGCCATGGCGAATTCCAGGCCGCCGCCCAGTGCCAGGCCGGCGATCGCAGCCACGGTGGGCTGTCGCAGCGAGGCGAGGGCTTCGGTGATGTCAGGCGCGTCATTGATCTGACGCATCGCCTCCATCGGCGTGCGAGCCAGCATCTCTTCGATGTCGGCGCCCGCGGCAAAGACCTGATTGCCTCCCCAGATCAGGACCGCTCGAACCGACTGGTCATGGCGGATGCTGTCGATCGCCTGGACGATTTCGGTACGGATTTCGTTGTTCAATGCATTGAACTTCTGCGGGCGATTCAGCTGGATGATGAAGATGTCATCCTCGCGGCTGGCAACGATCATGGACTCGGACATTCGGACACTCCTTATTGATAGATCTCGAAAAGGCCAGCGGCACCCATGCCGCCGGCAATGCACATCGTCACGACCGCGTGACGGGCCGATCGCCGTCGGCCCTCCAGCAGCACGTGGCCGACTTGTCGGGCGCCGGTCATGCCAAACGGGTGCCCGATGGAGATAGCACCGCCATTGACGTTCAGCTTTTCCATCGGAATGCCAAGGCGGTCTCGCACGTACAAGGTCTGGCAGGCATACGCCTCGTTCAGCTCCCAGAGATCGATGTCGTCGACCTGCAGCCCATGCTGTTTGAGGAGCTTGGGGACGGCATGGATCGGGGCGATTCCCATCTCGTCGGGTGCGTTGCCGGCGACCGCGAACCCGAGAAAGGCACCCAGGGCATCGATGTTGCGTTGCTCTGCCAATCGGCTGGACATCAGCACGCAAGCAGCCGCACCGTCGGACAACTGGCTCGAGTTGCCGGCGGTGATCGATCCGTTCTCCATCAGGGGCTTGAGCGCGGCCAGACTATCCGCGGTGGTGTGCGGGCGATTGCCCTCGTCTTGCATCAGTTCGACTTCCTGGTACTCGGGCGCGTCGCCTTCGGTCACGCGCTTACGAGACTTCATGGGGACGATTTCTGCTGCGAAGGCCCCGCGTCTCTGTGCATCGGCCGTTCGCCGCTGACTAACCAGGGCATATTCATCCTGCGCGTCACGTGAGATGCCGTAGCGTTCTGCAACGACCTGGGCGGTGTCGTTCATGGGCATGTAGATGGCGGGCAGGTGTTCGGCCAACCAGCTTTCGCGAATGGTGGTGCGCGCGCGGACCGGCTGCACCAGGCTGATCGATTCCACCCCGCCCGCGACCACCACCGGAACACGGTCCACCAAGATACGGGCGGCAGCAGCGGCCACGGCGTTCAGGCCGGACGAGCAGGCGCGGGAGATCGTCGAACCCGCCACGCTTTCGGGCAGCCCGGCACGTACAGCGGCATGGCGCCCAATGTTCAGCCCGGTGGCCGCCTCCGGCATGCCACAACCCAGGATCACCTCGTCGATCTCGCCTGGGTCCACCCCTGCCCGCGCCACCGCGTGGCGAACTGCATGGCCAGCAAGAGTGGCGCCATGGGTCTCGTTGAATGCGCCCTTGAAGGCTTTCCCGATGGGTGTTCGCGCAACAGAGACAACAACAGCTCGATTCGTCATTGCACCTCCTTATAGACAGTCGTTCGAATAGTAGACGCTGTTCGCGACTCCATTCCTAGGGTTATCCCGAACATACAGGCTCAAATGTTCCGTAGACACTCGTCTACACGTGTACTAAACGCACGGCCCGATCTTCCGACTTGTTGGTAGTCACTTGAATACGAGGTGAAGACATGAGCGATTGGCTAGAAGCACGCTTGCGCATGAGCGACAGAGCAGACGTCGAGGCCTTCGAGTGCACGCCACTCGCGGACTGGAGGCTTCCGGGCTCGGTCTACGATGCAATACGCGGGCGGGCAACAACCCAGTCACAAGCCCCAGCCATCCGGTTCATTCCCGACGGCGAGACCCCGGGGATATGCATCACATGGACGTTTGCGGAGCTCCTGCAGCGCATCACGCAGGTGGCGAATTTCATGCATACGCTCGGCGTGAGAGCAGGCGACAAGGTCGCCGTGCTCATGCCGAACACGCCAGACGCTCACGCGAGCATCTGGGCCGCCGAAACGATCGGCGTCGTTGTCCCGATCAACTACATGCTCGAACCAGAGCAGATCTCCTCGATCATTCGCGACAGCGGAAGCACCACGTTGATTGCGCAGGGCCCGCATCCGGACTTCGACATCTGGCAGAAGGTCCCATTGCTGGATGCACCGGAACTGCAGCGCGTGCTGTGGGCTCCGGCTGCTGGAATCAGCGCCAAGAGCCAAGAGCAGCTTCGGGACGATCTCGTCGTCGCAAGTCGCAAGGTCCAACTCCATGCACTGGCTGACTACCTGGACGAAGCGCACGAGAAACTGATGTTTGAGCCCGAGCAAGACCCACATCGGTTGGCAGCGCTCTTTCACACAGGTGGCACCACCGGCGCCCCCAAGCTGGCGATGCAGACGCATTGGAACCAGATCGTCAACGCATGGCAGCAGGGGCTTTGCATGTCCATGGAGCCAGGCCATGTGCGGCTATGCGGACTGCCTGTTTTCCATGTGAACGGTGCGATCGCCAACGGACTCGTCCTGTTCATGGCAGGAGCATGTCTCGTTCTCACGGGCATCAGAGGCTTCCGTGACGCTGGTGTCATGCGCAACTTCTGGCGCATCGTGGAGCTGTACCGTGCGCAGTCCCTGGGTGCGGTCCCGACATTCCTGGTCAGCCTTGCGCAAACCGATGTCGGCGATTGCGACATCAGCAGTCTCGAGTTCGTCCGATGCGGCACGGCGCCGTTGTCCAGGCAACTGGCACGGGACTTCAGCGCACTGGCTGGCGTCGAGGTGATCGAGGGCTACGGCTTGACTGAAGGTACGTCGATCAGCTCGATGAATCCGCGCTTCGGAGAGAAGCGGATCGGTTCAGTCGGAATCCGAATTCCTTACCAGCTCTGGGAAATCCGCAAGGAGTTGCAGCGCGGTTCCGAGTGGCAGAAGTGCGCAGTCGGTGAACTGGGCGCCGTTTTCATCAGCGGCCCCAACGTGATCCCTGGGTACGTCGAGGGAAAGGAGTCCGATGATTCCTTCAGCCCGGATGGCTGGTACAACACGGGCGATCTCGGTGCCATCGATGCAGATGGCTATCTCTGGCTGACCGGCAGGGAAAAGGACATCATCATCCGCGGCGGCCACAATCTCGATCCCCGCATGATCGAAGAGGCTCTGTACGCCAATCCCGCAGTCCAACACGCGGCTGCCATCGGTCGTCCAGACCGGTACGTGGGCGAGATGCCCATCGCTTACGTCTCTCTGCAGCCCGGGGTCGATGCTGACTCCGAATCCTTGCTTCGTTTTGCCGCTCAACGCATTCCGGAACGCGCGGCGATTCCAAAATTCGTGAAGATCGTCCGCGAGATGCCGCTTACGGCAGTGGGGAAGATATTCAAGCCGGCGCTAAGGAAAGATGCGACCTTCGACGGCTACGCTGATGCCCTCGGGGGGATGATCGGCGCATACAACCTCGCGATATCCGTCACTTACGAGGGGGGAGGGACGGCAGTGCGCCTCGAGGCGACCAACCTCTCTCCCATTCACCACGACCCGCTGCGCCGTTTCGTGCGCGACGCGCTCAAGACGTTTACAGTGCAATACGAACTCGCCTTTTCCGTCCGGTACTGACCGGGACTTGGTGTGGAGCGTGGGCTCGCCGCAAGCCGTCGGTGAGCCGCTCTCGCGCCGGACGACCGGTCAAGCTCGAAACCTGTCGTCCGACCGCTTATCCGGGCGGTGAGCTGAAGCCGCTGCCTGCAGCGTCCGCAATATGAGGTGACCAACTGGCGCTGCGAGTCGCTTGCTGACGGCCCGCCGTGCTCGACACTGCATCAAAACCAAGACGCCGTTGATGTGAAAGGCAGGCCAGTGGCTTGATGAGCGCAAGATTGCTACCACGCCGGGAGATCTTGTGAGGAGAGACTCATGGGCTTTCTATCCCACGTTCTTCGCCGCCGCATGTTCGCCGCGCTCTTGCTTACCGCTGGCGCAGCGGCTCACGCCCAACTTGCCGACGGACATTTCAGGCTCCTTCGCACGGGAGGCGATCTGACGGATCCGAGTATCCTCGGACAGGTGGTGATCGAGGGCCCCAGTCCCATTCCCGACGGTACCTACGAATGGTTCTATGACCGGCCCGGCGCGGCAAGAGCGCCGGATGGGACGCCGATCACCGCGGCGCAGGCAGCGGGCGCCTTCGTCAACATCGGACACGCTCGCGTCGACCCTTCGCCCGGAGCGCCGTTCAATGGCATGACGTTCGCTGCCTCGGTACGCGACAACCGCCTGGTTAACTTGAGCCTGTGTGCCAATGTGGTTGATCAACGGACATTCGCTGCCGGAGGCCAACCGCTCTACGCCGTCTACGCCACGTTGTGCGTTCAGGCCGACCACTACAGCTATTCCGAGACATTGATCGCGTTGTCTCCGGACAGCCCGTTTCAGACCGGATCGCTCGGGTCATTGGGTCTGGTCCTCTACGGCATTCCCGAGCCGGCTACCTTCGAACTTTTCCTGGCCGGGGTGGCATTCGTGGTGGCTTTGCGCGTGAAGCACAGGGCCGCTCGCTGCGGGGCTCACACATGGCCGTGGCAGCAGCGGGCACTCAATCCGTAGACGCCGCATCTGTCGCTCGGGTGCGTTCCCTGCCGCTGTGAGCTGTCGGTCGCGTTTGTGCGGTGAAGGCAGGAAAAGACTGACTGCTGCCGTTCGAACTTGGCCTACCGAATGACGCCGCCTGCCGAAAGCTGACCTTGGCGGTCTTCTCGGCGAACGGCAGGTCCACCTCAGAACTTGACGTTCACCGACCCTTTAAGGAAAGCGAGTTCGACGACCGCGGTCGCTCGAGGGTGGCAATCGAGACCGTGTGGAGATCGCGTGTGAACGGCTGCGTCCCAAAGTCGCGAACTGACGCTGCCGACCCGAAAGCGGTCGGCCGGTGCAGTGTGATGCAGACGCTCGGTACCCGCCGGCGGTGACCAACGCCGGTGGCCGCGGGCGTAGACTGACGGGCAGCCGATGGGCCCAGTGGAGGATGCCATGGATGCCACCAGCGCAACGGGTATGTGTCCGTTAATGATGCTGATGGACACGGGGTGCTTCGACGTCGACCCGACATCGGATGGCGGGCACCACCGACTTGGGGAGCCACTTCATGTTGAAAGTTGTTCGGGGGCCGGTTCGCCGCAGGGTTCTTTTTGCTTTCGCCCTTTTGCTGGTCTGTGGCGCATCCAGCGCTCCGGCCGTCGCTCAGGATGAGTGGGCGAACCTCGTTCGAGAGCAAGTTCGACGGGTCGGACAGCGTTTCAGCGAAAACGGCTTTGCCATGTCGCATCAGGTGTACGTGGAATCGCTCGATGCTGGCGCTCACAGCGATGTGAATATCGCACTGGACGTGGGCAAGAGTTATCACTTCGTCGGCGTTTGCGATGGCGACTGCTCGGATATCGACCTGTCTCTCCGATCGCCCAACGGGCACGTGACCGACGAGGACAATTTGGAGGACGACCACCCGATGGTCGCAGTTTCACCTAGCCGCGGCGGGACGTATGTTCTGCGAGTGACGATGGTCGCATGCAGCGCGAATCCCTGCCGCTTTGGCATCGGCAGCTTCAGCAAGTAAGTCGGCAGAAGTGCGCGCAGTCCTAGACAGGGACATCTGGATGCGAAGAATGAAGGTGACGCCTCATCAAGAACGTGTGAGCGGTACAGCTGCTCCTTCGGCACTCCAAGCCGGAGTCGACCGCGAGGTCCCTCCACATCGAGATCGATGACGCCCTCGAGATCTCCGAACAGATGGAGATCTGATCCTCCGGACGATCGGCCGTCCCTGCCTGAGTGCCGGGCGGCCTGACTCGATTGGATGACCGCGATATGGCGAGACCGTGAGTTGAGAAGGCGGCCATCACCGACGGCACCCGCTGCGCCGCTGGCCTGCTGCCCATCGAGGCTCGCGTGGACCGTCGATTCGAGACTGGACCCGGACACTCGACGTCGGCACCCGAACGACAGCGGCTGTCATCAGCGACCTTTCGAAGGCCGGCGTGGTCGGCGGCGGCAACGACCGCTGTACTTCTGAACCAGGCCCTCAAGGGAGCGGAGACCTGCTCGTGCGAACGGCAGGTAGCGCACGAGGCGAACTCGACCTTCCGACCGGTTGCGGACCATTGCGTCGCCGATGTCGCCGCCTAACAGCCGTCGTTGGGACTGATCTATCGCGGCATGGGAGGTGAATATCAACTGACCCACTGATCGTCGAATGGCGGCGGCACCGGGCCTTCCCGAAGCTTGCGCAAAGGCCGTCGTGCCTGTTCGGGGCTCACGTGCCGGCAGCCTGGAGCACGTGCGCCAGATAGGGCGCTGTCCGGATGCCCTGGGCCCGCGCGACGTCGGCGGGCGTACCGGCTGCCACCACGCGGCCCCCTTCGTCGCCCGCGTCGGGGCCCATGTCGATGACCCAGTCACTCTCGGCCACCACGCGCATCTCGTGCTCGACCACGACCACCGTGTTGCCCGCGTCGACGAGGCCCTGCAGCTGCGCCATCAGCTTGTCGACGTCCGCCGCATGCAGGCCGGTGGTCGGCTCGTCGAGCACATAGAGCGTGCTGCCGCGCTGCATGCGCTGCAGCTCGGTGGCGAGCTTGATGCGCTGCGCCTCACCGCCCGACAGCTCGGTGGCAGGTTGCCCGAGCCGCAGATAACCGAGTCCGATCTCCTGAAGCAGCTTGAGCGGCCGCTGGACGGCGGCCTCGCCGGCAAAGAAATCGAAGGCTTCGTTCACCGTCATGCCGAGCAACTCGGCGATGTTCTTGTCGCGCCAGGTGATCCGCAACGTCTGCTCGTTGTAGCGCGCACCGTGGCAGGTCGGGCAGGGTGCATAGACGCTGGGCATGAAGAGCAGCTCCACGCTCACGAAGCCTTCGCCTTCGCAGGTCTCGCAACGGCCCTTGGCCACGTTGAACGAGAACCGCCCCGCGTCGTAGCGGTGCGAGCGCGCTGCCTTGGTCGAGGCGAACAGCTTGCGCACGTGATCGAAGAGCCCGGTATAGGTGGCGAGGTTGGAGCGCGGCGTGCGGCCGATCGGTTTCTGGTCCACCTGAACCAGCCGCTTGACCGCCTCCATGCCTCCCGCAATGTGGCCCGCGGTCGTGCCGGGCGTCGCGCCCTCGAGCTCGTCGACCTCGTCCTCCGGTGGTGGCGCGTCGTGTCCGAGTTGCGCCGCCACCAGCTCGACGAGGGCCTGGCTCGCGAGGCTCGACTTGCCCGAGCCGGACACGCCCGTGACCGCGGTGAGCACGCCCAGCGGGAATTGCGCATCGACGCCGCGGAGGTTGTTGCGGCTGACGCCCGCGAGCTTCAGCCAGCCGGCCGGCGAGCGCGGCGGGTCCTTGCGGCGTGCCGTCGGGGCGAACAGATAGCGTGCGGTTCGGGAGGCTTCCACGTCGCGAAGTCCGTCGGGCGGGCCGCTGTAGAGCACATGCCCGCCTTGCTCGCCCGCGTCGGGACCGACGTCGACGATCCAGTCTGCATGGCGCATCACTTCGAGGTCATGCTCGACGACGAAGATCGAATTGCCCGAGTGCTTCAGATGATCGAGCGCCACCCGCAGCGCTTCTCCGTCGGCCGGATGCAACCCGGCCGATGGCTCGTCCAGCACGTACACGACGCCGAAAAGGTTCGAGCGGATCTGGGTCGCGAGGCGCAGCCGCTGCAATTCGCCGGGCGAAAGGGTGGGCGTGCTGCGGTCCAGGGACAGGTAGCCGAGCCCCAGCGCGGTCAGCGTGTCCACCCGCTCGACGACGTCGTGGGCGATGCGTTGCGCCGCGATCCGCTTTTCCTCGGACAGATTGGGCGTGCGGCGCACGTCAGGTGCGCCCTGATGCGCGGAACCGCCCGCTGCGATACGGCGCTCGGTGTCCTTGCGCGAGGCCGCCCGGCTCAGGGTCGCGCGACCTTCCTCCGCGAGCAGCTTTCCTTCGGCGGCGGGCGCCAGCACCTGCGCGAGCTGCGCGAGCGGCATGTGCGAGATCTCGCCGATGTCGTAGCCGGCGAAGGTGACCGACAGCGCCTCGCGCTTGAGCCGCTTGCCGTGGCAGGCCGGGCACACGGCTCCCACCATGAAGCGCGACACGCGCTTCTTCATCATGGGACTCTGCGTGGTGGCGAAGGTGTGCAGCACGTACTTCCTGGCGCCCGTGAACGTGCCCTGGTAGCTGGGCTCCATCTTGCGGCGCAGCGCAGCGCGTGTCTCGGCTGGCGTGAAGCCGGCGTACACCGGCACGGTGGGCTGCTCTTCGGTGAAGAGGATCCAGTCGCGGTCCTTCCTGGACAGGTCGCGCCAGGGCTTGTCGACGTCGTAGCCCAGCGTCACGAGGATGTCGCGCAGGTTCTGCCCGTGCCATGCAGGCGGCCACGCTGCGATCGCGCGTTCGCGGATGCTGAGCGAGTCGTCGGGCACCATCGACTGCTCGGTGACTTCGTACACGCGGCCGAGGCCGTGGCAGGCGGGACATGCACCCTGGGGCGTGTTCGGAGAGAAATCTTCCGCGTACAGCATCGGCTGCCGGGGAGGGTAGTTCCCGGCGCGCGAATACAGCATGCGCAGCAGGTTGGCGATCGTCGTGACGCTGCCCACCGACGACCGTGTGCTGGGGGTTTGGCGCTGCTGCTGCAGCGCCACCGCCGGCGGAAGGCCGTCGATCGAATCGACCTCCGGCACGCCGACCTGGTCGATGAGGCGGCGCGCGTAAGGCGCCACCGATTCGAAGTAGCGCCGCTGCGCCTCGGCATAGAGCGTGCCGAAGGCGAGGGACGACTTTCCCGAGCCGGACACACCGCTGAACACGACGAGCGCGTCGCGCGGGATGTCGACGTCGACGTTCTTCAGGTTGTGCTCGCGGGCTCCGCGCACGCGCACGAACCCCGTGACCGCGTGGTCTTGCGGCGCTTCATACATCTGGGGCTTGTCTCTGCGCATGACACGGCGCAGCAATCGACGTGCCGTAGAAGTCGCTTCGGCAACGACCTTCAGCCTCAGCGCGTGCGCCAGGCCGACCATCGTGGAAGCCGTGGAGCGAACCGCAGCTGCTGGCTGACCTGCGTGCCGCGCTGGCCTTCGACCCAAGCGCCGCCCGAGCGCCGACGTGCTGCAACGGCGCCGGCTCGAGGCGCTGGAGCCGGGCATCACAGGTCGAGTTGGGCCCGAACGGCGAAGTGCTGATGCCAGGCCATCTGCCGACGCGCCCGGGCGAGCTGTGAGACGGCCTCGGTGCAGCCGCGGCAACCATTGCCGAGCTCTCTCGCAACGGTACTGTGGGACTTCCACCAAACGGTAGCGTGGGTTCGTTGCCTTCAGGGTGGCCGAGCCCCTGGTGCCGGAGGGATGAACTCCTTCGACGCTACTACTTCCAAGTGGGTACGGTCAGTCGCGCATACCGGGCGATCGACAGCTACACCGTCGCGCGGTTGCGCCGGTGATTGCGGACCAAGTTCAAGCAGCGACGCAAACGGGGAGGGGGCTATCCACCCTCGATCCTCTACGACCGACTCGGACTCGTGCGCCTGACTTGGCGGGGACGAAACCGCACGTGGGCGAAGGTGTGAAGTCTTGTCCGAGAGCCGGATGCGGGACATCTGCACGTCCGGGTCGATGAGCGACAGTCCTACGGCCGCAGTACCTCGTACAACGACTATTCGAGCCAGCGCCGGTCGCCGGGGTCAATGACTGCTTGGTGTCGCTCAGCGCGAGTACAGCCGCGGGCGGCCATCGACAGCACCTGCTGCGAAACAGAGCATCGAGGTCAGTCAGCCTGGCTCACTCGAAGCCTTCTCCGATGGCGCTCGTGGCAACCAGGCGAATGTCATCGCGCCGAGCACTAGCAGCCCAGCAATGGTCAATAGCACCGGCTCGAAGATGTCGGTGCCCTGTGACTTGGCGATCGATGCGATCAGGCCGGTGAACCATTGCATCATCGCGACGCCGAGAAACATCGACATGGTGAACAGCGCCAGCGCGCGCCCGACGATCCGCTGCGGATAGGCGGCGCGCACCTGCGCATACTGCAGGACCATGTAGCCCGATAGCATGCCGATCGCAAGCGTCAGCGCGATGTCGACCACTGCACTGCGACCCAACGCGAGTAACACGAACATCGCCGCCGACACAAGTGTCCAGCCGATCAGCCAGCGGCGCCGCTTGTCGTTGCCGGGGTCTAGGCGGCCGAACACCGAGGGGCTGAGAAGCGAGAACAGCGATACCGCCAATGCCACGTTCCCGCTTTCCACCAGCGAAAAGCCATGCCGTTCGATCAGCATCGGGCCGAGCCACAGGCCGCGCAGGGTGATGAACGAGGCATAGCAGACAAACGACAGCGCGACGATGCCTGCCGTGTGCGGTAGCTTGAACAGTGACACGAAAGTCAACGCTGCGCGGCCAAGAGATTCGCGCGGCACGCCCGGATCGGACGAAGGCGACCCAGGCTCGTGCACCTTCCACGCGATCAGTGCCCATGCAGCCACCGAGCAGCCGGTCAGCACCCAGAAGCCCATGCGCCATGACGAGGTCTGCACCAGCCACGCCAACGGCGTGCCGGTGGCGAGCAGCCCGATGCCGCCGATGCTCAGCACCGTGCCCGACATAGCGGCGAACCGCGCCGGGTCGAAGCGCCGAGCGATGAAAACCGTGCATGCGAGAAACGCAGGCGCACAACCAACGCCGATCAACACCTGGCCGAGCACCAATGTGCTGTATGACGGGGCCAGAGCCGACAGCACCGCGCCTGCGACGGCCAGTGGAAAGCCCATCAGCACCGTCCGTCGCACTCCGTGCAGGTCGATGCCGATGCCGACGAAGAACTGCATGGCGCCGAACGCAAAATGAAAGGCACCGGCGAACGTTCCGAGCTGCTGCGGCGACAGACGGAATTCGGCTTGGAGCGGCGGGGCCAGCACCGCCGCGACGGTGCGAAAAGCTTGGCTCATCGCAAAGGCGGCGGTCAGCGCCAACAGCATGATCCATGGCTGCAGGCGCCCCGACGAGGGGATGTCAGTTCGCATGAATCGCGAGGCTAACCGCATCGCGAGTGGCCGGCCCGGTGGCGGTGCTGTTAATTCAGCTGCAGACGGGGTGCGGAGTGTGCAGCGGACGCTCGCCCGCCGCGAGGGCGTCGTTCACCAGAGCGGCAGCTATCCGCTCCAGGGCTTCTCAGACGCGGAATGGACGAGCGAATGGCGCGAGCGCTGTCTGGTCGAGCTGGGCGAGGACGTCAGCCAGGTCGAAGGCCGGCTCACGCCGCCTGGGCGCTGAGGCGCGCAGCCGCCACGTCGCGCACCGGTGGCTGGCCGAACAGGCGGCCGTATTCGCGGGTGAACTGCGGCACGCTCTCGTAGCCAACGGTGAAGGCGGCGCTGCTGGCGCTCAGCCCTTCGGCCAGCATCAGCCGCCGCGCTTCGATCAGGCGCAGCTGCTTTTGAAACTGCAGCGGCGACAGCGACGTCGTCGCGCGGAAGTGGCGGTGGAAGGCCGATGCGCTCATGCCGGCCACGTCGGCCAGTTGCTTCACCCCCCATGGTTTTGAGAACTCCGCGCGCAGCAGCGCCGCCGCACGGCCGATGCGTTCGGCATGGCCGCCGGGCCAGCCGAGCTGGCGGATGGCGGCGCCGTGCCTGCCGGCCAGCAGCCAGTAGTGCACCTCGCGCAGCAGCGTGGCCTGCAGCACAGGCAGCGCCTCGGGCCTTTCCAGCAATCTCAGCAGACGCAGCGCCGCGCTCGCCACCTCGGCGTCGGTCGGCAGCATGCGCACCGGCGCAACCTTGCCCGCCGTCGCCGCCTGCATCTGCCCGGCCAGCTCGGCAATGAGGGCGGCGTCCAGCTCCAACACCAGCGAGTAGTAGGGCGCGGCCAGCGTGGCACGCGTGATCTGGCTGACGGTCGGTACGTCGGCGGTGATCAGCAGCGATTCGCCCGCCGAGAAGTCCAGCGCCTGCGCACCGAGCGTCACCTGCTTGCGGCCCTGCACGACCAGGGCCACCAGCGGCCGCGAGATCGCGTAGACCAGTCCGCTCGGCGCGGTGGCGCGCACCGTCGTCAGGCCGGGGATGGGCGTGCGGGCGATGCCATGGGCGTCGGCCTGCGCATTGGCGTGGCGGCGGACAGCATCGAGCAAGTCATTCATGACCGCAAGCCTACAGCGGCGGGGAGCCGGGCAGTCGAGAAAGCAGGATCAGGCAAGCGATGGCGAGCTTCCGACAACCAAGGTCCCATGCTCAAGACGAGCATGAAGACCTTCGTTCACAGGAGCCATTCATGACCACCATCAGCCTCATCACCGGCGCCAGCCGCGGTCTCGGCCGCAACGCCGCTCTGCACCTGGCCCGCCGCGGCGGCGATGTCATCGTCACGTACCTAAGCCGTGCCGACGCGGCCGAGGCCCTCGTCGCCGAGATCCGCGCGCTGGGCCGCCAGGCCGTCGCCTTGCCGCTGGACGTGGGCAACGTCGCAAGCTTTGCGGCCTTCGCCGAGCGGCTGCGCAGCGTGCTGCGCGACACCTGGTCGCGCGACAGCTTCGACCATCTCGTCAACAACGCCGGCCACGGCGACTACGCCCTCGTCGCCGACACGACCGAGGCGCAGTTCGACGGCCTCGTCAACGTGCACTTCAAGGGCGTGTTCTTCCTGACGCAGGCGCTGCTGCCGCTGCTGGCCGACGGCGGTCGCATCGTCAACCTGTCCTCGGGCCTGACTCGCGTGTCGTTCCCCGGCTACGGTGCCTACGCGGCGGTCAAGGGGGCCGTGGAGGTGCTGACGGTCTACCTCGCCAAGGAGCTGGGCGCCCGCGGCATCGCCGTCAACGCGGTGGCGCCCGGCGCCATCGAGACGGACTTCGGCGGTGGCTCCGTGCGCGACGACGCGGAGGTCAACCACCTCTTCGCCGGCATGACGGCGCTGGGCCGGGCCGGCGTCCCCGACGACATAGGGCCCATGGTGGCGAGCCTGCTTTCGGCGGACAACCGCTGGGTCAACGCTCAGCGCATCGAGGTGTCAGGCGGGCAGGCCATCTAGCCAACCGGCCAGGCCTTGGGCAGCCGCACGGCCGCGCCGCTTGGGCGCGCTCGACGGCCGCATGGGGCGGGGCAGCAGGGCGCGCGATTTGCTGTCAGCCCTTATCTCCCAGGAGAAATGCCGTGACGTCTGCACCGTGGATCGTTCTGCTCGCTGTCCTTCTGTGCGCCCCCACGTGGGCCGATACGCTCGCCATCGTCCAAGTCCCGCGCGGCGAGATCTTGTTGCTTACCGAGGCCTGCGGCACCCCCGAGAGCCGCATCCAGCGGGCAGTCAAGCGGGCCAGCGGCGAGCGCATGGAGGGATGCTGGTCGGTGAACGCGCGCGGCAACCCGGTGATCATGTGGGGCGACGGCCGCGTGCAGGAAGTGGCCGAGTCGCGCGTTCGGCTCGCGCCGAAATACGCCGCGATGCTGGACGAGCAGCCCGCGCTCGGCGGGACAGGCGCCGCGGCGAGGTCCGACACCACCGGCAGGACCGCTGCCCCGCCCAGCGGCGACGCCGGCGGCGGGTCCACCGCCGCCTCGCCGGCCGCCACGGCGTCGGTCGACTTCCCGCGCGCCTCCTGGTGCAAGGACGCCCGCTTCCCGCACGAGAAGCTGGTCTGCCGAGACCCCGAGCTCGCCGCCGCTGACCTCGCACTGGCGCCGCTCTGGCGCTCGTACCGCGACGAGCTCAAGCTCACCGCGGTGCAGCAAGGGCGCGCCAAGAGCGAGTACTTCCGCCGCCTGAAGGACTGCGGCGCGAGCAAGCCGTGCATCCAGCGGGAGCAGGCCGCGCAGGCGCGCTTTTACCGCCAATCGCTGCCCCAGCGCTGAGCGGCGCCGACGACGCCAGCGTCAAGCGCGTTCGACGCTCGTCGTTCATCGGCAAGCTGCCCACCCGTTGTTGCTTTCGGCTCCCGCCCGCGGATGACAGCAGCAGACTGAGTGCAGCCGATCGACATCCCTCCCTCGTACGTCCGCTTGTCCGGCTGGCAGACGGAGGGTTGCCGTCAGACAAGACTGGGTCAGGAGTCCCATGGTGTCCTCCCTTCTGGCCGCAACTGTGAGGTCGCCATCAAGCCGGACAACGGTCCTTCGATCCGGCGAGGGCTGAAACCTCTCGTCGTCAGCGGCCGAAAAACTTCCAGTACCCTTCCGAGACGACTTCGACAGTGCCATCGACCACTTTGATGGCGGTCTGGTCATCGATGGCGTATGCCGGACATCCGAGGCCGGCCGCCCACTTTTCCGCGGCGGCCATCGAGTTCTCCGGAAGATCCGGGTGATCCAGGTGAGGAAAGATCGAGAAGTCGACGACCCCGAGCGCGATGTCGTCACCGGTAATGGACGGCTTGGTTTCGACAAAGTCCTCTCCGACCCGGGGGGTCATGACCATGCTCCCCGCGCTGAGGCCCACCCAGACCATCTCGGGCAGCGACTGCAGGAGGTCCACGAGCGCCGACTGTCGCATCCAGTGACTCAGATACACGGCATCACCGCCATTCACCAGCAGAACGTCCGCCTGCCGAACCCAGGGCTCCCAGCGCTCCTTGTCAATGCTGGGCAGCGCGGTGAGCTCGAGCACGCCCAAGGATTTCCACCCCAGCTCGCACATCGGCGTGCGAGGCTCCTTGCCGGCAAGGAAACGCCATGCGCCGCCCGCCGTGCCGCGCGGATGTCCGTATCCGGCGGTGGGGATGCACAGGGCATGGGAGTCGGCGATCGGTTTGCGCAGGAGTTCGAGCAGCGCGTCATGAATGCTCGCGTTCCTGATGCCGGCGGAAGTGAGGAGTAGTTTCATGATGCCTTTCCGAAGCCTGGCCGGGCGGCCAGTCAGGGGAACGACGATTGGGGACGCCGGGAATCGACATCGTCTTGCAGTTTCCTTTTCTCCTTTTCGCGGGTGCTGCTTTTTCGGTGCGACGCTGGGGATCGAGGGCGGGCCGCAGGCGAAGCAGTCGATGCCGACTGTCAGCTCCTGGCCCGAGGGTGAACGGTCCGCAAGTCGACTGTCCGAAGCACCTCCGAACCGGCCGTTCAAAGGCAGCGCAGAAGACGACCATGTCCGCCGCGACATTGGGTTCGCCAGTGGCCGCTCTCGCAACTTGCGACATGGAACTGACGACCCATAGGAGTCCCTGGACGCCGCTGGGAGGGATCCCAAAAGCAGACCGTCGAGGTCTTAGGAAGACCTTCTCGACACAGCTTCTTCCGATCGAAACTCAGCCAGCGCGGTGAACAGCGGCGCTCACTCACCGATTGACCAGGCCTCGCCTCTTGTGAATGGGGATCTCGCCGACTAGTCGAGCGTAGTCTTCTTGCCGTCACGGTAGACGTACAACGTCATCGGCGGGTTCTTCATCTCTCCGTCGGGCTCGAAGCCGATCCGCCCCGTGACGCCTTCGTAGTCAGCGCTGAACAGCTTCGTGGCATAGACACGCGGATCGGCCGAACCGGCGCGCGCCATAGCGTCGACGAGCACCATGGTTGCGTCGTAGGTGTAAGGGGAAGGGGTCTGGTACTGACCTGGAAAGCGGGCGTCGTAGCGCGCCTTCCATGCGGTGCCGCTCGCCATTCTTTGGATCGACCTGCCACCTTCCGTACAGAGGACGTTGTCGGCGACCTTCGCGCCGCCGGAGAGCTTGCCGAGATCCGGATTGCAGATGCCATCCCCGCCGAGGAACTTGACGTCGACGAGTCCAAGTTGCTCCATCTGACGGAGCATTGGGCCGGCCTGCGAATACAGCCCACCGAAGAATATTGCGTCGGGGTGCTTCGACTTGATGGCGGTCAGTTGCGCATTGAATTCGCTCGCCTTGTCGTTGGTGTACTGCTCCTCAACGATCTTTAGGCCCAGGCCAAGCGCCGTCTTCTTGAACACCTCCGTCACGCCTTGGCCGTAGGCTGTCCGGTCGTCAATCACCGCGACCGTCTTCACGCCCAGAGCGTGCGCCGCGTGGCGCGCAATACTCGCGCCGAGGGTGTTGTCGTTGGGTGTCATGCGAAAGGTCGTCTTGTAGCCGGCCTGCGTCAGCTTGGGGTTCGTCGCTCCCATGGTGATGTGCGGCACGCCACATCGATGGTAGATCGCCGCGGCCGGGATCGTGGTCCCCGAGTTCAGGTGCCCGACGATGCCATTCACCTTGGCGTCGCACAACTTCTGGGCCACGGCGGTGCCCTGCTTCGGATCGGCCGCGTCGTCCTCGGAAACAAGCTCAAAGTGCGCCGGCCTGCCTCCTATCGCCATGCCTTTGGCGTTGAGATCCTCGATCGCCATCCGCACGCCATTCTCGGCATCCTTACCATAGGCAGCGTAGCCGCCGGAGAGCGGGCCGACATGCCCGATGCGCACGACGAGATCCTGCGCTGGCGCGGGGCCGACAAGTGTCGCGAAGCAAACGGCTGAGCCGAGAGTACTGTGGAACGAGTTCATGGCGCCTCCATTTGAGCGTTTCCTCGAACGAGAACTCACGGTATGGCGTCGAATGCGATCTGTCCTGATTCCGCGACGAAATTCACCGAACCTTTTCTGATCGGGCCACGTCGTTCGGTGTCCGTGATCAGTGGTCGCCGCGCCGTATCGCAGTCCCAACCCGAGGAACGGTGCTCGCTGGAACAGCGCGCAGTTCCGGGCGTGCGGCCGATCCGGGCAGGTGGAGCACGTCTGCCTGCGGCAGCAGAAAGTCGTCGATCAAGTCATAGACCTGCTCGAACGCTGGCTCGCCCGGCAAAGGCGTGTGATTAACGCTGTCAAAGGGCTCAAGACGCGCACCCGCAATCGACGAGGCGATCAGTCGCCCCTGCTCGAACGGTACGCACAGGTCGTGGGGACTGTGCAGTACGAGCGTGGGACAGCGCACGCGCGCAAGATCGTCCGACACATCGCACTCGGCCACCATGCGAGCGAGCTGCGCGGCGTCGTGTCGCGTACAGGACGCTCGCTGCAATGTCAGAAACGCCTGCCGCTGCTCGGAGTCGGCGCCTGGGAACATTTCTGAGACGATGAGCTGCTGGAACGCGGCATTGTTTTGTCCCCACCCGTTTTCGACCAGTTGCCAGAAGGCGCGGGCCTGGTCGGAATCGGGCGGTGTCTTGCTACGCCTTAGCCAGCCTCGAACAAGGCCACCGAGAAGTACAAGGCTGGTTACCCGCTCCGGGTTTCTCGCCGCGTATCGGATCGAGATCGCGCTGCCTTGCGAGCGTCCCAGCAACGCAAACTGGTCCCACCCGGCCGCATCAACGACAGCGGCGAGATCCTCGACCGCTTCATCGAGTGTTCCCAGCGGAATGTCTCGATCGGACAGGCCAGAGCCACGACCATCGTAGCGAAGCAATCGGTGGTGTTGCGACAGGCGGTGGATGGTTGGGCCGTACACCGGGTTGTGCCGCTCCCATTCGAGATGCGTCATCCAGTGCGTCGCACGCACCAGCGGTGGCCCTGAGTCGCCGGTCACGGCGTACGCGATGCGCACTCCGTCTGCCGAGGTGGCGAAGCGGATGTCTTGGTGGAATCGGGCCGGCGATGCGCCTTCGTCTTCCGTCTCCGCAGTGACGAGGAGACGATAACCACGCTTGGGCTCGGTCTGCAGCACGCGCCGCTCGTCATCTGCGATTGCACGGCGGATCAGCTTGATGCATTGCACGAGGCTGTCGTCGGTGACAACAAGACCCGGCCACGCTTCGTGAATCAACTCATCCTTACTGACGAGCTGACCGGCGCGACGGGCTAGACACTCCAACACCGCAAAGGCCTGCGGCCGCAGTGGCACGCGCGTGCCGCTACTTGTGCGCAATTCGTGCTGCTCCGCATCGACGACGAATCCGGGCAACGCAACGATAAGTCTGCTGTCGGTTTCCACGTCCGGACCTCCAATCCCTCCGGCCCGGCGGCGAACTCAGAAGTGATGGGCCGACACTCCTACTGTATACCTCGGGGCGGTCCAATCGGCGCGCACCGCGCGCGCCTAATGGCGGGCTTGCCGAGCGAACCTGCCTTCGACCAGCTCAACCGACGCATAGACGAACTCGCTGGTGGCGCGACCGTGCGCCCACTGCCTGAAGGCACTCACTGTGGCCAGCGCCTCGCAACGTGACATCGCGCCCGACCTCTTGAGTCGAGCCTATTGCTGACTCCGCTGTCGCTTCGGAAAAGTTCGTCGCGATTTCGGCCGCCTTTCAGGACAGCCACCGGCAAGTCCTCCATCGTGTCGATGCGCGCTCGAAGAGCGGCGCAGCATCCCGAGATCAACCTGACGGAGCGCGCCATGTCCATCGACCCCATTTCACGAAGCAGCGGGAACTTGAAGTTCGATCGACCTGTGACTCTCATGCCAGGTCCTTCACGGATGCGGCAACCGATGGGCGTCCTTCGCTGCCATAGCGTTGAACCGCCAGCAGTGCGACCAGGGCGCATCCGGTGATCAGCACGCCGCAGGTATCAGCGCGACCGGCACCGCGGTGCCCTCTGAAACGAAACCCACCCAGGTACTGCTCAGGAAAGCGGAGAGGGCGAACGATGGCGGGCGCCGGCACGATCGTGCCCGCCGGCGGCGTGCTTGTGACCTACGGCCCGTACATGCGCGGCGGCGCGCACACGTCGCAGAGCAATGAAGCGTTCGACGTTGAGCCTGCGCGCAAGGAATCCGCTCTGGGGCGTGCGCGACATCGACACGGTGGCGGAAGTCGCGGGCAATGAAGGCCTTGCGCTGGAGGAGGCCGTACCGATGCCGGCAAACAACTTCACGCTGGTCTGGCGCAAATCCACCGGCGCATTCCCCGGCGCGCGGGGTTCTTGAGCACCTGAGCTGTCAGCCACGAATGGCAGGAACTGGCCGCTGGCGCGCAGTCAGGCTCTCGAGTCCCTCGAGCCCATGTTCGACATTCGTCGCGACCTGAAAGTTGGTGCCGAAGGAAGTGCCGAGGCCGTCGGTGGCATCCGGTGAAGCCTCGTGGCCGCGCTTCAAGAGGTGTGGCCCAGGAGACCACGCGTAAACCTCGCGGTCATGCCTTGGCACTGGGCTTGAAGATGTGGATGGTCTCACCGCGCGCGAGCATCTCCACCAGCTGGGCGATGCGCCTGGCGCGCGTCTCGGCCTTCACGGCCGTCTGTATGCGCCACAGTACCGCGTAGCGATTGGCCGCGTTGATCGTTGCAAAGAAGGCCTTGGCCCTCGGCTCGGCTTCCAGCGCCGCCAACAGGTCCTCCGGCACCGCGGACGTGCGCGCTCCGTCGTAGGCCTGCGCCCAGCGTCCGTCGGCCTTGGCGGCCTCGATCTGCGCGTAGCCCGGCGCTTGCATGCGGCCCGCCCCGATGAGCGCCGCGACCTTGTCGACGTTGATCTTCGACCAAATGCTGCGCGCGCGCCGCGGCGTGAAGCGCTGGAGAAAGTGCTGGTCGTCAAGGCCCTTCTTCTGGCCGTCGATCCAGCCCCAACAGAGCGCGACCTCCACCGCATCGCGGTAGGTGACGCTGGGTTCATCGGCGCCCCGCTTGGCGATCTTGAGCCAGAGGCCGTCGGAGGTGGCGTGGTTCTTCGTCAGCCAGGTCTCGAAAGCCTTGGCGCTCTTGAACAAGACCGGCGAGGAGTCGAGTCGGGTGGCGGATTTTGCGGCGGGCATCGCATGGAGTGTGCTGCAAGAGAGCCAGCGCGGTTCGCTGCACAGCGGCATGGGCCTTGGTGCATCGTCACGGCCTGGAGAGGCCGGCCTGGCCAGAGCCCGCGCGGCAATCGCGCAGCTCACACGAAGGCGTTCGATCGCGCCACCCTGCGCGCCTGCGCCTCGGCATCCGGCCGCGATGCCAGCGAGGAGTCGGCCATGAACGGCTGGTCTTGGCCGGGACGGTGAGTCCACCCCCACTCCTGGAAGCTGACCCTCGCGGGGGAACTGATGGCAGCATCGGCTGGTTGATCGCACCCAGATGCCGCCATTGGCCTGCAGGCGCATCCTGCGTGGCCCTCAACTCGATGAGAGACCTTCAGTCCCGGCCAAGCGGGTCCACAATCGACCGCTTTCCCAGAGCCGAAGACTCTGGAACAAGCCACTGTCGACCCCGGGTACTCGGATATCGGTGTAGTTTCCCTACTGCCGAGTGGCGCCGACGCGCGGAGGCTCGGGGTTCGTGAGAAGAAAGTGAGGGGGATTTTCTATCCCGAACGGCCGTACGCTACTTCTCCCTAATATTGTTCCCCGGACAAGTTCTCCTGCCCACTCGTCGAGTACTCCAATTGTTGAAAGCGGCCGAAGCTCTCGCAGAACGGTTCTTGCAGCCCCATGAAGATGCTCGGGATTCTCTGCGGCAAGCGTATCGGCGGAATGAGACACATCTCTTCCCTCACGCACCAGCAAACGCCAAAATCGAATTGCAATCTCTATCCCTGTTCTATTCGTTGCAAGATCTTCACTCGAAAAACTCGACAAATAGCCGGCCATCCCGACGCTACGCTGCATTGTTTCGAAGCGATAACTGAAGTCGAAGACGATCGATATCGCCATGTTTTCCTCCGCCGAGTAGTGCTCCGTTGCCGCGGAGCGGTACCTAGAGGGCGTGTAGGATTGTTCGAAATGCGCCCCACGATAGTGCTTTTCGAGCGTGAAGCTATCTCCGGTCGCAATGTGCTGCATTGCTACGAAAACTTCGGGTATCCAGTTCAGGTGCTGAGAATCGATTGGCCCTCCGCGTTCCGTGGCGAGATACCTCCGTACGTCGGATCGTCGTCGAAACGCACGACCAATGAAACGGTCAACCTGATCCTCACTCGGGGTCGGGTCGTATTCGACGGACCAGTCGCCGCGGGATCCCGGCGCCATGAGCGCCTGATGGCCGATTGGTCCCGGCACGCGCCCCACGCAGCGCGGGCCGCACGCGTGGTCCTCCGGCACACGGTCCTCGTGGTGCAGACGGTCGATGGGTTCGGACACACCCAGTGGCCCCACGGCTGCGCGCTGACACATTGGCCGCTCCATTGCGCGCCTTCCGCGCATCGATCGAGAGCGTACGCCAGCACTCCAGCCCTTTCAATCGCTGCCTTGAACGATGGGGTCCTCCCCAGTTCGAAGGATGGCGGCTGGCCCCGCTCAGAACTGCACCGCTCGGAGTTGGGCGGCCGGGCGATCCGGGAAGCGCAATCGAGTGGTCGCGGGGTCGCTGGAGGCGTCTCCGATCGACGCGACGCACCGTCGATCAGCCGGAGGGCCAACGGCCGTAGCTCACCGCTGCGCGCAACTCCAGTGGTGCGGCGGCGACGAGCTCGCCGTCAGGCTTCACTCCGCGGGTCGAACATGTCGCGTTAGCGCCGGAAGACTCATCAAGTCGATCGAACTGCCGCGTTCAGAGCATCCCCGGTCGAGCGCCAGCGTACCCACGAGGTCATCCCAACTCGCGACTCGCCAACGCCGCGGCCGCCGCACGCGTCTCCACGCCGAGTTTTTCGAACACGTGTTCGAGGTGCTTGTTCACCGTGCGGGGGCTCATGCCGAGAATATCGCCGACGTCACGGTTGGTCTTGCCCTTCGCGATCCACGACAGGACTTCGGTCTCGCGCGGCGTGAGCAATGCCGTCGCCAAGCGCGACGCGCTCGGCGCGTCGTCACCGCGCATACCGAGCAGCCACATCGTCTCGCCGAGGCCCGCGGCGCCGAGCTGTCGTGCGCTGATCGTGTGCCCGCCGCGGGTGAACGTGTGCAGCTCACCGCCCGCAGCCACGCTCTTGTCCAGCCACTCGGCACAGGCGGAGTCGTCGCCGCCGAAGAACTCGCCGACCATCGCCGCAGCGCGCGGCGATCGCCAAGCGATGCGACGGTGCGCATCGACCATCAGCACGCCGTGCCCGCCGATGTCGATGGCGTCGCGCGCCATGCGGGCGGCACGCGCGTTGCGAACGTGGGCCGCCAGGCGCGCCAGGACCTCGGGCGTGCGCACCGGCTTGACGACGTAGTCGACCCCGCCGGCACCGAAAGCCTTGACGATGTGATCCGTCTCCGACAGTCCGGTCATGAAGATCACCGGAATGTGCGACCAGGCCGGGTTCGACTTCAGCCGCCTGCAGGTTTCGAAGCCATCCAGCCCCGGCATCAGCGCATCGAGCAGCACCGCGTCGGGCGTCACGAGCTCGAGTCGCTCGAGCGCAGACTCGCCGTCGGATGCAACGAGCACCGTGTAGCCGTGCTCCTCGAGTTCCCTGCACAAGGCGCCGAGCGAACGCGGCGCGTCGTCGACGACCAGCACGATGTCGCCGACGTCGCTCATGACGTCGCGTCGCGCTCGGACGGTCGCGTCGGGGTCGGCCCTGCGGCTCATGCGGCTGCCTCGGTCGCGTCGTCGGCGCGCTGCAGCTCGTTCGCCAGATACTCGATCAGCTCGCCCCACGCGAAGCGCGTGGCCAGTGCGCGCATCCCCGCGACGTGCGGTTCGAGCGCGCTGTCCTCTTCGACGAGTGCGTCGAGCGCACGCTGTACTCCGCGTGCGTGGCCGAGATGCGCCAGCTGCATCAGGGCCTGCAGGTGCGGGGTCGGGATGACCGCGAGCGCTTTCACCGGTAGTTCGGTCGGAAGCGGTGTCCAGCCGGACACGGCCAGCTCGGCGACCCATTCGAGCTCCAGGTGGCGCTGCAGCACGGCCAGAAGCTCCGACTCGATCACCGGCTTGTCGACGAAGCCCTGGCAGCCGCTCGCCGCGATGCGGTCGCTCTGGTTCTCGAACGCGTTGGCAGACACCATGATCACCGGCAGGTCGTGGAAACCGTGCGCGCGCAGTTGGCGCAGCGTCTCCCAGCCGTCCATGTCGTCCATCGAGATGTCGAGCAGCACGGCATCGGGGCGCCTGTCGCGCACGCTCTCCAGGCACTCGCGCCCGCTGGCCGCCTCGAGCACCCGGAAGCCGAGCGGCAGGAGCATGCCGGCGAGCATCTGGCGCTGGGTCGGATGGTCGTCCACGACGAGCAGGTTGCGGCGCGCCCCGATGTAGCCGCTGACCGGCCGATGGCGCGGCGTGCGCGCCCGCCCTGGCTCGGCGGTCTCGCTGAGGTAGAGGCGCACGGTGAACGTGCTGCCTTCTCCCGGCGAGCTGCGCACGGTCATCTCGCCGCCCATCAGCTGCGTCAGCAGCCGCGTGATCGTCAGGCCGAGCCCCGTCCCGGGCTCGCCGTTTCGACGACCGGCGCTGCCCCGCTCGAACGGCAGGAAGATGCGCTCGAGGTCCTGGGAGGCAATGCCGATGCCCGTGTCGATCACGTGGAAACGTGCCACCTCGCGCGTGTGATCGAGCAGAAGCGTCACGCTGCCGCTGTCGGTGAAGCGCACGGCGTTGGCGAGCAGGTTGATCAGAATCTGCCGCAGGCGGCGCGCATCCGCACGCACGTAGGTCGGCACGCGGCCCTGCGTGCGCAGCTCGAACGCGAGTCCCTTGGCCGTCGCCTGCGGTGCCACCATGCGGACCACGTCGTCGAGGAAGTCGCGCATCGGCAGCGGTGCGATGTCGAGCCGCAGCTTCCCGGCCTCGATGCGCGCCAGGTCGAGCAGCCCGTCGATCAGGCCGTGCAGGTGTTCCCCGCTGTGATGGATGGTGTCGACCGCGGCACGCCGCGAGCCCTGGATCTGCTCGTCCTTCAGCAGGATTTGGGCGTAGCCGAGGATGCCGTTGAGGGGCGTGCGCAGCTCGTGCGTCATGCCGGTCACGTAGCGCGTCTTCGCCTGGTTCGCCGCCTCGGCCAGGTCCTTGGCCGCCTGCAGCGCGCTGTCGGTGCGCTTGTGCGCTTCGATCTCGCGCATCAGCAGCTCGTTCTGCCGGCTCGACTCGTCCTCCGCCATGCGCCGGCTTTCGCTGCCGAGCACCATCCACCACGCGCCGACCGCCGCGCACAGCGACAGCAGGGCGAAGGCCTTCAGCAATGGCGCGCGCAGGAGCTCGCGCTCTGCGCCGTGCAACGCGGCGTGCTGCTCGTAGACGACCCCGAGGATTGCGGCGAACAACGCGATCAGCGACAGCACGGCGACCAGGTAGTGGGCGACCCGGAAATTCACGCGGCTGCTGACCGCCTCGGGCAGCACCGAGGTCAGCGCGGTGCGCACCTGCTCGGCGGCGCGCGAGCTGGTCTTGCAGCGATCGTGGCAGCGCGATTCGAGGGTGCAGCACAGCGAGCAGATCGGCGCGTCGTAGGCCGGGCAATGCGCCATGTCTTCCGACTCGAACTCGTTCGTGCACACCGAGCACTTGACCAGTTCTCCCGGCTTCCATGGTGCGAGGTTCGGGCGCGCCTCGTAGAAGCGGCCTTTCGTCCACCAGGCGAGCAGAGGCGAGATCGCCATCGACGTCAGCAGCGCGATGAAGGGCGCGAATGCGCGCGCCGCCGCGCCCAGCGCGCCGGCGTAGGCGGCCATGCCGAGTCCGGCAGCGACGAGCATCGCGCCGAGGCCGACCGGATTGATGTCGTACAGGTGTGCGCGCTTGAACTCGATGTGCTTCGGGCTCCAGCCGAGCGGCTTGTTGATGACCAGGTCCGCGACCAGCGCGCCGACCCACGCGATCGCGACGTTGCTGTAGAGCCCGAGAACGCCTTCCAGCGCCTCGAACACGCCCAGCGTCATCAGCAGAACCGCGATCAGCACGTTGAACACCAGCCACACCACGCGGCCCGGGTGGCTGTGCGTGAGCCGGGCGAAGAAGTTCGACCAGGCGAGCGAGCCGGCGTAGGCGTTTGTGAGGTTGATCTTGATCTGCGACACCACGACGAACAGCGTTGTCGCGCCGAGCACCCAGGCGGGCGAATCGAACAGGTAGCCGAAGCCGGCGAGGTACATCTGCGTCGGCTCGATCGCGTTGTCGACCGGGATCTCGTGCTGCAGCGCAAGGAAGGCGAGAAACGCGCCGCCGAGCATCTTCAGCATGCCCGGCACGATCCAGCCGGGCCCGGCCACCAGCACGGCCGTCCACCAGCCCACGCGGTTCGCCGTCGTCTTCTCGGGCAGGAAGCGCAGGTAGTCGACCTGCTCGCCGATCTGCACGACGAGCGAGAACGCGACCGTCGCGGCGGCACCGAACATCAGCGCGTCGAAGCCGTTGCTGTGCGACACGCCGCCCACGAGCGTCGTGAAGTCGCTGAACGCGTCGGGCTTCTTGATCAGCACCGCGAGGTACGGCAGCAC
The DNA here is from genome assembly GCF_029855045.1 of Piscinibacter sp. XHJ-5. Classification (GTDB taxonomy): domain Bacteria; phylum Pseudomonadota; class Gammaproteobacteria; order Burkholderiales; family Burkholderiaceae_C; genus Albitalea. Next base: position 4,770,993 of record NZ_CP123228.1, on the reverse strand, counting down.
GAAGAGGATCATCCACACAGGCTGCGTCCACCACTGCAGACGCTGGATCAGCGTGATCCCGTGCATCACGAGCGGCACTACGCCGAGCGACGCGACCAGATAGCAGACCGAAAGCGGCCAGCCGAAGTACATCTGCAGCGCGAGCGCGAGGATGGCCGCCTCGAGCGCGAAGAAGATGAACGTGAAGCTCGCGTAGATCAGCGAGGTGATCGTCGATCCGAGGTAGCCGAAGCCGGCACCGCGGGTCAGCAGATCCATGTCGACGCCGTACTTCGCGGCGTAGTAGCTGATCGGCAGCCCGGTCAGGAAGGTGACAAGGCCCACCACGAGGATGGCCCACAGCGCGTTCGTGAAGCCGTAGCTGAGCGCTATCGCGCCGCCGATCGCCTCGAGCGCGAGGAACGAGGTGGCGCCGAACGCTGTGTTCGCGACACGCCATTCGCTCCACTTGCGAAAGCTGCGCGGCGTGTAGCGCAGCGCATAGTCTTCCATCGACTCGTTCGCGACCCAGGAGTTGTAGTCGCGGCGGATGTGGAAGATCTTCTGCGGCTTCAAGAGCGGCGTCTTCAGCGGCTGGCTGACCACGTGGGCACGATCATGGGGCGCGCGACGGCGCGAAATCCAGGGCGTTGCAAGAACCGATCCCGGTTTGCGCGCAAGGCTCGCCGACGCCGGTGGCGCGCGTCGCTACGTTGATTGACGTATTCGCCGCACGCACGCCCCCACGCACCATTTCTTCAGCCCGACGAAGCGCGGTCCTCTGCGGAGGCGGCGCGGCTCGGTTCGACGCTTGACCATTTCATCCGGAGAGAACCACACCATGTCTCGCGACAACGATCCGCAATCGCCCGATACGAGCCGCCGTCGACTGCTGCAGGGTGCCGCTGCGGTGCCCCTGCTCGGTGCTGCGAACTTCTCGTTCGGCCAATCCACCGGCTCGGTCAACACGACGAAGTTGGCGATCACGGACACCGAAGTCACGGTGGGCCAGCTGCACTCGTCGACGGGCACGATGGCGATCTCCGAAACAGGCTCGATCCAGGCCGAGCAGCTCGCGATCGACCAGATCAACGCGATGGGCGGCGTGCTCGGTCGCAAGATAAAGGTGATCAAGGAAGACGGCGCATCCGACTGGCCGACGTTTGCGGAGAAGGCCAAGAAGCTGCTGATCAACGACCACTGCGCCGCGGTGTTCGGCTGCTGGACCTCCGCCTCGCGCAAGGCGGTGCTGCCGGTGTTCGAGAAGGAGAACGGGCTGCTGTACTACCCGACCTTCTACGAAGGCCTGGAGCAGTCGAAGAACGTCTTCTACACCGGGCAGGAAGCGACCCAGCAGATCCTCTACAGCCTCGAGTGGGCGAAGGACCAGAAGAAGGCCAAGACCTTCTTCCTGATCGGCTCGGACTACATCTGGCCGCGCACCTCGATGAAGATCGCGCGCAAGCACATCGAGAACTTCCAGAAGGGCAAGGTCGTCGGCGAGGAGTACTACCCGCTGGGCAGCACGAACTTCGGCTCGCTGATGAACAAGATCAAGGTGCAGAAGCCCGACTGCATCTACGCGGCGGTGGTCGGCGGCTCGAACGTTGCCTTCTACAAGGCGCTGAAGGCTGCGGGCATCACCGGCGACAAGCAGCTGCTCGTGACGCTGTCCGTCACCGAGGACGAGATGACCGGCGTCGGCGGCGAGAACTTCGCCGGCTTCTTCTCGTCGATGAAGTACTTCCAGTCGCTGGACAACGAGAACAACAAGAAGTTCGTCGCCGCGTTCAAGGGCAAGTACGGCAAGGACGCCGTGATCGGCGACGTGACGCAGGCCGGCTACCTCGGTCCGTGGCTCTGGAAGGCCGCCGTCGAACGCGCGAAGAGCTTCGACGTCGACAAGATCGTCGCCGCCTCGCCGGGCATCGAACTGAAGGAAGCGCCCGAAGGCTACGTGAAGCTCGACGCGAACCACCACCTGTGGAGCAAGTCGCGCATCGCGATGGGCATGCCCGACGCCACGTTCAAGGTCGTGTCCGAGTCGCCGCAGCTGATCAAGCCCGATCCGTTCCCGGCCGGCTACCAGTAAGCCCCCGTCCCCGTCCGTTGTCGTCACCGGCGCCTCTTGCGGGGCGCGCGGGGCGCCCCTTGCCGACCGCCTCCGGAGCGTTGCGATGAGTCTTTCCGAAATGCTGAACATCGGCCTGATGCAGGGCTTCGCCGGGCTCAGCCTGTTCGCGGTGCTGCTGCTGATGGGCCTGGGGCTCGCGATCATCTTCGGACAAATGGGCGTCATCAACATGGCGCACGGCGAGTTCATGACGATCGGCGCCTACACCATCTACCTCGGCTCGACGCTCGCCGAGAAACACGCACCCGGCCTGGTGCCGTACTACTTCCCGATCGCGATCGTGCTCGCGTTCGTGTTCGCGTTCATCGGCGGCTGGATCGTCGAGTGGGCGATGATCCGCCACCTCTACAAGCGCCCGCTCGACACGCTGCTCGCGACGTGGGGCATCAGCCTCGCGCTGCAGCAGACCTTCCGCAGCTTCATCGGCCCGAAGGAGGTGAGCCCGACGCTGCCCGACTGGCTGCTCGGCTCCTGGGCGCCGCACCCGGGTCTCGACATCCCGATCAACGGCCTGTTCGTGCTTGCGCTGACGACCGTCGTCACCGGCGGCCTGCTGATCGCGCTGAACAAGAGCCGCTGGGGCCTGCGGGTACGCGCCACGGTGAGCAACCGCGTGATGGCCAACGCGATCGGCATCGACACCAAGCGCACCGACCGGCTCACCTTCGCGATCGGCTGCGGCGTCGCCGGCATCGCGGGCGCCGCGTTCACGACGATCGGCTCGACCGGACCGACGTCCGGCTCGCTCTACATCGTCGACTCCTTCCTTGTCGTCACCTTCGGGGGCGCGGCGAGCCTGCTGGGCACCGTCGTCTCGGCGTTCGGCATCGCGCAGACGCAGTCGATCACCGAATTCTTCATGGCCGGCTCGATGGCCAAGGTGCTGACGCTCTCGCTGATCGTGCTGATCCTGATGGTGCGGCCGCAGGGGCTGTTCGCGAGCAAGGTGCGGCGATGAACGGCCCGACCCCTTCGATAGCCATCCGGAGCAGCCTTCCATGAATCTCGTCCAAGCCTGGCTCAAGCGTTACCAGCTCGGCAGCGTGTTGCTGCTGGCGATCCTGCTCACGGTCGTGTTGCCGCTGGCGCTCGACATCTTCCGCCTGAACCTGATCGGCAAGTACCTCACCTACGCGTTCGCCGCGATCGGCCTCGTGATGGTGTGGGGCTACGGCGGGGTGCTGAGCCTCGGCCAGGGCGTGTTCTTCGGGCTCGGCGGCTACGCGATGGCGATGTTCCTGAAGCTCGAGGCGTCCGATCCGGTCAGCACGAAGATCCAGTCGACCCCCGGCATTCCCGACTTCATGGACTGGAACCAGCTCACCGCGCTGCCGGCGTTCTGGGTACCGTTCAAGCACTTCCCGCTCGCGCTGATCGCGGTGGTGGCGGTGCCGACGCTGCTCGCCTGGATCATCAGCTACGCGATGTTCAAGCGCCGTGTCGGCGGCGTGTACTTCGCGATCATCACGCAGGCGGTCGCGCTGATCCTCACGGTGCTGATCATCGGCCAGCAGGGCTACACGGGCGGCGTCAACGGCATGACCGACCTGAAGACGCTGCTCGGCTGGGACACGCGCACCGACCACGCCAAGTACGTTCTCTACTACGTCTGCGTCGCGCTGCTGATCGGCAGCATCCTCCTGTGCCGCTGGATCCAGACCGGCAAGGCCGGCACGTTGCTGCTCGCGATGCGCGACAAGGAAGACCGGGTGCGCTTTTCCGGCTACGACGTCGCGAACTTCAAGGTCTTCACGTTCTGCCTCGCGGCGGCGCTCTCGGGCATCGGCGGCGCACTGTTCTCGCTGCAGGTGGGCTTCATGTCGCCGAGCTTCGTCGGCATCGTGCCGTCGATCGAGATGGTGATCTTCGCGGCGGTCGGCGGGCGCATGAGCCTGGTCGGCGCCGTGTACGGCACCTTGCTCGTCAACGCCGGCAAGACGTACTTCTCGGAGAGCTTCCCGGATCTGTGGCTGTTCCTGATGGCCGCGCTGTTCATCGGCGTCACGATGGCCTTTCCGATGGGCCTGGCCGGCGTGTGGGAACACCACGTGGTGCCGCGCTGGAAGCGCTGGCGCGAGCGTTCGACTGCTGCGCCCGCCGCGCCCTCGGCGAGCGCGATCCCGAGCCAAGTCGAGCCGCTGGTCAGAACCGCGCGCGCGCCCGGCGCTTCCCCCGACACCCCGCTGCCCGGCGGCGTCAGCGGCCAGCGGGCCTGAAGGGGCACGACGATGAGCAACACCGACTTTGCACTCGCCGTCGAGGACCTGACCGTCTCGTTTGACGGCTTCAAGGCGATCGACGCGTTGACGCTGTACATCGACAAGAACGAGCTGCGCGTGATCATCGGGCCGAACGGCGCCGGCAAGACGACGCTGCTCGACCTGATCTGCGGCAAGACCAAGGCGAGCGCCGGCAGCATCAAGTTCAAGAACACCGAGCTCACGCGCATGGCCGAGCACCAGCGCGTGCGCCTGGGCATCGGCCGCAAGTTCCAGACGCCGTCGATCTACGAGAACCTGAGCGTGTTCCAGAACCTCGAGGTCTCGTTCCCGTCGGGCCGCTCGGTGCTGGGCGCGCTCGCGTTCAAGTGCACCGACGAAGTGCGTTCGCGGGTGCGGGTCATCGCCGAGGACATCGGCCTGATCGACAAGCTCGACACCGAGGCGGGCCTGCTCAGCCACGGCCAGAAGCAGTGGCTCGAGATCGGGATGCTGCTGATGCAGGAGCCTGAGCTGCTGATGCTCGACGAGCCGATCGCGGGCATGAGCGCCCGCGAGCGCGAGCTTACCGCCGAGCTGCTGCAACGTATCTGCAAGGGCCGCTCGGTGATCGTGATCGAACACGACATGGACTTCGTCAAGAAGATCGCCCACAAGGTCACCGTGATGCACCAGGGGAAGATCCTCGCCGAGGGGCCGATGGAACGCGTACAGGCCGATCCGAAGGTGATTGACGTCTACCTCGGCCACTGAAACGCGCACCAACCGGAGACCTCCACATGCTCAAAGTCAACGACCTGTTCGTCGCGTACGGCCAGAGCGAGGCGCTGCACGGCATCTCGTTCGAGGTGGCGAAGAACGAGACCGTCGCGGTCATGGGCCGCAACGGCATGGGCAAGACCACGCTGTTCAAGAGCCTGATGGGCGTGCTGCCACTCAAGAGCGGGCACATCGAAGTGGCCGGCAACGACGTCTCGAAGGACGAGAGCTTTCGACGCGTCGCCAAGGGCATCGCCTACGTGCCGCAGGGCCGCATGATCTTCCCGACGCTGACCGTCGAGGAGAACATCCAGACCGGCCTCGAGAACTCGAAGACGCGGCGCATTCCCGACGAGATCTACGCGTTGTTCCCGGTGCTGTTCGACATGAAGCGCCGCAAGGGCGGCAACCTCTCGGGTGGTCAGCAGCAGCAGCTCGCGATCGCCCGAGCGCTCGTCACCGAGCCCAAGGTGCTGTTGCTCGACGAGCCCACCGAAGGCATCCAGCCTTCGATCATCAAGGACATCGCGAAGGCGCTCAACGAGATCCGCAAGCTGCGCGAGATCACGATCGTCGTCTCCGAGCAGGTGCTGAGCTTCGCGATGGACGTGGCCGACCGCCTCTTCGTCATCGAAGGCGGCCGGCTCGTGCACGAGACCACGCGCGCCGACACCGACGTGGGCCGCATCAGGCAGTACCTCTCCGTCTGACTCCTTCCCTTGTTTCCACGCTTCCACCCGAGGAGATAGCGACATGCCCGAAACCCTGATCAAGGTCGACCTGAGCAAGCCTGCGCCCAGCAACGAGATGGTGCACAACCGCTGGCACCCCGACATCCCGATGGCCTGCTGGGTGAAGCCGGGCGACGAATTCGTGCTCGAGACCTACGACTGGACTGGCGGCTACATCAAGAACAACGACAGCGCCGACGACGTGCGAGACATCGACCTGTCGACCGTGCACTACCTCAGCGGCCCGGTCGGCGTGAAGGGCGCGGAGCCGGGCGACCTGCTCGTCGTCGACCTGCTCGACATTGGCGCCAAGCCCGACAGCCTGTGGGGCTTCAATGGCTTCTTCAGCAAGAAGAACGGCGGCGGCTTCCTTACCGACCACTTTCCGCAGGCCCAGAAGTCGATCTGGGACTTCCACGGCATGTTCACCAGTTCGCGTCACGTGCCCGGCGTGAACTTCGCGGGGCTCATCCACCCTGGGCTCATCGGCTGCCTGCCCGACAAGCCCATGCTCGACATGTGGAACAAGCGCGAGATCGACTTCATCGCGACCGACTCGACGCGCGTGCCCGGCCTCGCGAACCCGCCGTTCGCGCCGACCGCCCATCTGGGCAAGCTCAAGGGCGACGCCGCGGCGAAGGTCGCCTCCGAAGGCGCGCGTACGGTGCCGCCGCGCGAACACGGCGGCAACTGCGACATCAAGGATCTCTCGCGCGGGTCGAAGATCTTCTTCCCGGTGTACGTCGACGGCGCCGGCCTCTCGGTGGGCGACCTGCACTTCAGCCAGGGCGACGGCGAGATCACCTTCTGCGGCGCGATCGAGATGGCCGGCTGGGTGCACATGCGCGTGAGCCTGATCAAGGGCGGCATGGCGAAGTACGGCATCAGGAACCCCATCTTCAAGCCCAGTCCGATCACGCCGACCTACAACGACTACCTGATCTTCGAAGGGATCTCGGTCGACGAACAGGGCAGGCAGTACTACCTCGACGTGCACATCGCCTACCGCCAGGCCTGCCTCAACGCGATCGAGTACCTGAAGAAGTTCGGCTACTCGGGGGCGCAGGCCTACTCGATCCTCGGCACGGCGCCGGTGCAGGGCCACATCAGCGGCGTGGTTGACGTCCCGAACGCATGCGCCACCCTGTGGCTGCCGACGCAGATCTTCGACTTCGACATCAACCCGAGCGCGGCCGGCCCGGTGAAACACATCGACGGCAAGATCGACATGCCGCTGTCGCCCGATCTCGCCTGAGGCTGCGCGATGCCGACCTACGACTACGCCTGTGCCGCCTGCGGTGAATTCGACGCGCTGCGTTCGATCGCCGCACGCAACGACCCGGCACCGTGCCCGCGCTGCGCGACCCCGTCGGCGCGCATCCACGGCAGCGCGCCGGCGCTGGCGTGCATGGACGGCAACACCCGCAGCGCGATCGAGGTGAACGAACGTGCCACGCACGAGCCGCGCCGTTCGGGCGACGGCGCCGGCGCCTACGGGCGCATGCGCCACCCGAGCGGCTGCGGCTGCTGCTCGTCGCCGAAGGGGCGCGGCGCGACCGTCCGCGGGGCCAACGGCAGCAAGGCGTTCCCGAGCAAGCGGCCCTGGATGATCAGCCACTGAACCGGATCGGCAGCCGCCGCCGAAGAGCGACTCAGCGCGGGTCTCGAGCATGACGTCGCGCAGGCGCACCAGCGCGTCGGTCGGCATGGTCGCGTCGCGCGCCCGATTGTTGGGCAGGCTCGGTACCCTACGTCAATCAACGTATTCGCCGCGCCGTAACCCCTTCGCAGAATGCTCCGATCACTGCTTCATCGATCGGGAGACCCGCATGCACCACGGCGACATTTCGAGCAGCAAGGACACGGTCGGCGTCGCCGTCGTGAACTACAGGATGCCGCGGCTGCACACGAAGGCCGAGGTGATCGCGAACGCGAAGAACATCGCGCGCATGGTCGAATCCATGAAGCTCGGTCTGCCGGGCATGGACCTCGTGGTCTTCCCCGAGTACAGCACGCACGGCATCATGTACGACGCCAAGGAGATGTACGACAACGCCGCAACCGTCCCCGGCGAAGAGACCGAGATCTTCGCCGCCGCGTGCCGCAAGGCCAAGGTGTGGGGCGTGTTCTCGCTCACCGGCGAGCGCCACGAGGAGCACCCGAACAAGGCGCCCTACAACACGCTGATCCTGATGAACGATCAGGGCGAGATCGTCCAAAAGTACCGCAAGATCATGCCGTGGGTGCCGATCGAGGGCTGGTATCCGGGCAACCGCACCTATGTGAGCGACGGGCCCAAGGGCCTGAAGATCAGCCTCATCATCTGCGACGACGGCAACTACCCGGAGATCTGGCGCGACTGCGCGATGAAGGGCGCCGAGCTCATCATCCGCTGCCAGGGCTACATGTACCCCGCGAAGGAGCAGCAGATCCTGATCTCCAAGGCGATGGCCTTCGCCAACAACACCTACGTGGCGGTCGCCAACGCATCGGGCTTCGACGGCGTGTACTCGTACTTCGGCCACAGCGCGCTCATCGGCTTCGACGGGCGCACGCTGGGCGAGTGCGGCGAGGAGGAGATGGGCATTCAGTACGCGGCGCTGTCCAAGAGCCTGATCCGCGACTTCCGCCGCAACGGCCAGAGCGAGAACCACCTGTTCAAGCTGCTGCACCGCGGCTACACCGGGCTGATCAACTCGCGCGAGGGCGATCAGGGCATGGCCGCGTGCCCGTATGAGTTCTACGGTCAGTGGGTGAACGACCCTGAAGGCACGCGCAGGCGCGTCGAGGCGATCACGCGCGAGACCGTCGGCACGGACGAGGCGCCGATCCAAGGCATCCCGAACGCGGCCACGCTGGCGCACCGCTGATGGCCGATGCGCCAAAGGCACGCCGCCTCGACGCCCGCCGCACGTCGGCGGGTATACGACGCTGCAGGCCAGCGTTTGGACTGGTCACTGCTCCAGCGTGGTATCACTGCCGCGCTGAAGGGCATGCGCAAGTCCGGATAGTCGCCGCTGTCATGGAACCCGCCATTCAAGCGCGCGCCTCTCGTGCGGCCCAGTGACGGCTTGGCGCTGGTCAGCGTGAGTACGCCTGCCGGAGGCCACCGCCCGCAACCGCTGCGGGCGAGCCCTCCGACGGCAAAGGCGGACTGAAGAGGGTCTTCCCGGCTTCAGCCGACCACCATCACGAGCACCGCAGGCGTGTGAAGTCCGTCGCCTCGCGACAAGAGATTGCCGACCGCTACGGAATCTGCGACGACCTGGCGACGGCACTCCTCGAAAGACTCGGTGACGGATCAACGTGCGTCAGCGGCCGGAAGAGTTCCATCCGCGTGCAAACAAGGTCATGGACTTGCCCTACCATGCGCGCCTTTCCAAGAAGGACGCCCGCCCATGCCGACTTCTCCCGACAGCGCTCACGCGGTCTCCATCACCCGCCTCTCGAAGACATACGCCAGCGGTTTCAAGGCGCTCAAGCGCGTGGACCTCGACATTCGCCGCGGGGAGATCTTCGCGCTGCTCGGCCCCAACGGCGCAGGCAAGACCACGCTGATCTCCATCGTCTGCGGCATCGTCACCGCCAGCGGTGGCGAAGTGAGGGTGGCCGGGCACGACATCGTGCGTGACTACCGCATCACCCGCAGCAAGATCGGCCTTGTACCTCAGGAGCTCGCGACAGACGCCTTCGAGAGCGTTTGGGCGACGGTCAGCTTCAGTCGCGGCCTCTTCGGCCGGCCGCCGGACCCCGCGCACGTGGAGAAAGTGTTGCGCGCCCTGTCGCTCTGGGACAAGCGACACGAAAAGATCATGGCGCTGTCGGGCGGCATGAAGCGCAGGGTGATGATCGCGAAGGCGCTGTCGCACGAGCCGGAGATCCTCTTCCTCGACGAGCCCACGGCCGGCGTGGACGTGGAGCTGCGCCGCGACATGTGGGAGATGGTGCGCCGGCTGCGCGAGGGCGGCGTCACCATCATCCTCACCACCCACTACATCGACGAAGCTGAGGAAATGGCCGACCGCGTGGGCGTGATCAGCAAGGGTGAGCTCATCCTTGTGGAGGAGAAGGCCACGCTGATGAAGAAGCTCGGCAAGAAGCAGCTCACCATCGAGTTGGACCATCCGCTGTTGGAGGTGCCGGCAGAGCTCGCGTCGTGGAACCTCCTGCTCAAGCCGGGCGGCCATACGCTGCAGCGAGAGTTCGACGCCGGCGATGCCGGTGCCGGCGTGGCCCCTCTGCTGCGCCGTCTGGGCGAACTTGGCATTGGCTTCAAGGACGTGAACACGCAGCAGAGTTCGCTGGAGGAGATCTTCGTGAGCCTGGTTCATGACACATCGCGCGACGAGCGCCAGCAGGGCGCCGCCGCATGAGCACCGCCATCGCTGCTTTCAATCGCTACGGGGTGTGGGCCATCTACCGCTTCGAGATGGCCCGCTTCCTGCGTACCGTGGGACAGAGCCTCGTTACGCCGGTCATCACCACCTCGCTGTACTTCGTGGTTTTCGGCGCAGCCATCGGCGAGCGCATGCAGAAGGTCAACGGTGTGGAGTACGGCGCCTTCATCGTGCCTGGGCTGATCATGCTGTCCGTCTTCACGCAGAGCCTGTCGAACGCGTCGTTCGGCATCTACTTCCCTCGCTTCACCGGCACCATCTACGAGCTGCTGTCGGCGCCCATCTCCTCGTTGGAGATGGTGATCGCCTACGTGGGCGCGGCGGCCACCAAGTCGATCGTGCTCGGCCTCGTGATTCTGCTCACGGCGGCCTTGTTCGTGCCGCTGCACATCGCGCACCCGGCATGGATGGTGGTTTTCCTGCTGCTGACGTGCGTCACCTTCAGCCTCTTCGGTTTCATCATCGGCATCTGGGCAAAGGGCTTCGAGCAGTTGCAGCTGATCCCGATGCTCGTGATCACGCCGCTCACCTTCCTGGGCGGTGCGTTCTACTCCATCGACATGCTGCCACCGCTGTGGCGCACGGTGACGCTTTTCAATCCGGTGGTCTACCTGATCGACGGCTTCCGCTGGACCTTCGTGGACACCGCCGATGTGGGTGTGGGCTGGAGCCTGGGTGCCACCATCCTGCTCCTCATTGCGTGTGTGGCAGTGGTGAGCTGGATGGTGCGCACCGGGTACCGGCTGAAGAACTAACCGAATCTTTCGCCGGCCGACAGGCGAGGCAAGACTGACTGTTGCCGCTCGAGCTCGGGCACTGAACGACCGCTGAGTGCTGAAAGCAGACGCACTACCATCAGGCGAAACAGCGTCAATGCGCCGTTGCGGCCGCTCCGAGGTCGCAGGAGCCCGTATGAATGACGAAGACTCGGAAGATGAATGGGCCGCGGAGGCAGCAGAAGAAGCGGCCGACACAGAGCGCAAGAAGGAACCCCCGCCGGCGATCGGCAATGAGGAGTTCCTGGCCTGGCGTTCGCCGCGTGTGGTGACCGGGGGTCCGGTTCGTCTCGACAACCCGCTCTGGCATTGGCTCGTCCGAACGCGTCATTCCGGCTACAGCGCGAACGCCGTGATGCAAGGTCCTTCGTCGTCCCATGCCGGACCCGTGTGGTGCTTCGATCGCTTCGGCAAGAGTGAGACGACGCTGCAGGATGGACGGGTCGTGCACGTCGGCGGCGAGCACGAGGACTACTACGATGCAGACTTCCACATCTACAACGATGTCGTCGTCATTGATCGCGATGGTTCCATTGCGATCAACGGCTATTCACCGGACGTCTTTCCCCCTACCGACTTTCACAGCGCCACGCTGGTAGGCGGCGCCATCTTCATCATTGGTTGCCTCGGGTATCGACATCAACGAACGGTTGGATCGACTCCCGTCTTCCGGCTCCAAACCGACACGATGATCATCGGGCCTGTCGCAACGAGCGGTGAGGCACCGGGATGGATCCATGGGCACATGGCGCAACTGGCAGAGGACGGAGGGACCATCGTGGTGCGCGGCGGCGAGCTGTGGCTCGGGAATGAGCGCACCATGCAAGAGAACATCGATGCCTGGTCGCTGAATACCGCTACGGGCGTGTGGACACGATTGACGACGCTGGATTGGCAGCGTTGGACGATGGTCAGAAAGGACCGTAGGCGCAATCGCCTGTGGGACACGCGGCAAGAGCGCTGGAATCACGACCATCCATCTCTGAGCCTCCAGAGCCACTGGAAGCACGCCGAAGCACCGGACTTCGATGCACTCGACGCGTTGTACCGACTGGAGCCCGCGGCGACCGCGCCAGAGCAAGGCGCTGAGCACAACGTCTTCCTGACCCAGGTCGACGGACTCACAGTGAGGTTCAAGGAAGACGCATGGTCTGTGCAAGCCATGGTCGAAGGGCGGTTGTCCGACATGCGCCTCGGAGAGCTTCAGCGTGCAACCGTGGCCACTCTGGAAAAGTTGGACGCCAGTGAGTGGGAGATTGAGCCCGGTTGAGTTCGCCAGAAGGGAGACGTTGAACGTCGGCGACGGCCCGGCATGGCCGACTCCCGCACGGAACCGCATGGAGGTTCGGCTGCGCCGCGGGGCCTGAGGTTCCACTGATCGACAATTCGGCGATCAGGAGATAGAGGGAGAAACCTGTGGAGTGGTTGAAGCGCCTGCTCGGGCGTGCGGCGCCCCGTCGGCGCCGATGATGGTGAACGGAATTCCCGCGCCGTGGGCCGATGACCGGCCCAGTCTGTTCGGCTACCTTGTGAGCTTCCCGCTGGAGCCTGATGGGAGCCTGCCGCAAGCTGCGTCATCGCTTCCCGACGAGGATGTGCTGGTCAGCCGCAGCGGCTCGAAGCTGCGCTGGGCCGCCGGCGCCCTGGACGGCGTGTTCGGCCGCCACGTGCAAGCCTCCGAGGCGACGTCCTTGGACAAGGCGCTGCACATGCTCGAAGCCACATCACACACGCCCACGCCGGAGCATGTGAAGGACTTCTACGACCTCGTGAACGAAGGCGATGTGCTGAGCCTGGCCGATCCACTGCTGGACGCCGTGCGCACCTCGAGGACACTGGATGCCTCGAGGCTTCATGCCTTCGCGCAGTGGCTGGCGCGCGAGAGCCCCGATCGTGCGCCAGTCAAGATGGGCATCGCCCTGCTCGGACTGTTCCGCCCACCGCAGGACACCGAGCTGCTCCTGCGGCTGGGCTTGCATGACGAGTTCACGCTGTATGCCGCCGTTGCGCTCGGCAACTCCTTGGCGCAGCCAGAGCGGGAGGAAGCGCTGTGGTCCCTGGCTCGTCGCGTGGACGGCTGGGGCCGCATCCATCTCGTGGAACGTCTGGCCGGATCGACCCGGCCCGACCTCAAGGCCTGGTTGCTGCGGGAGGGGTACAAGAACTCGGTCATGCACGAGTACCTCGCTCATGCGTGCGCGACCGGCGGCGGGCTCTTGCCGGCGCTGCAGGCCGACGCCGTCGACGCACCCTTGCTCGATGGCGCTGGGGAGCTGATCCAGGCCCTGCTGCGCGGCGGCCCGGCCGAGGACATCAGCGACTATGACGATGGCGCGCAGGTGGTGCAGCACTACCTCGCGCACGCGGCCACGCGCGCTGCGCCGCCGCTGACCAGCTACCTCGCCGTCTCAGACATCGCCGAGTCCGTGGATAGCGCCGACCGGACCTGGGCGCCACTGGAAGCCAAGGGATGGACGCCCGAGCATCGACGGCGCGTGCGCGACGCGGCCGCGTCGATCCTGTCCGCGCCGCATTGGCCAGGCATGGCGCTCGCGGCGCTGGATGAGGACGATCGGGCCGCATTCTGGGTGGCCAGCACGGCCGCGCAACGCATGGGGATGGACACGTGGGAAACGCACTTCGCACGGCAGCGCGACGGCCGGGGCGAACACTGGTTCGACTTGATGCGCACGGGCGATCCTGCGCGCGTGGAGCGGGTCATCGCGCTGGCCGAGGCGCAGATCGACTTGCGCGCGATCGCCACCGGCCCATCCGATGCGCCGGGGCTAGGGCCGGAGTACCGGCAGCACATGGCACTGGACTTCATCCTGCAGTCGCTCGGGGAGTTCCCGGGCCAGGGTTGGCCGCTGGTCGCGGCGGGCTTGCGCAGTCCGGTCATCCGCAACCGCAACATGGCGCTGCGTGCGCTGGCGGCCTGGGACCGCGTGCATTGGCCCGACGGCGCGCTCGCGCTGCTGTCGCAAGCGGAGCGCGAGGAGCCCGATGACGACATTCGTGCGCGCATGGCGCAGTTGCTGGCAGCTTAGATCGTCGGCTTCACGAAGGTCGCGGCGCAAGCCAGGACCGCTTCTGGGCGCAAGAGCGCCTCGAGGGACGGCAGGTCATCCCACAGCGGGTACCTCACCCTTTGATGAGCGAGGTTTGGCACCCGCCGCCACGCCGCATCCCCATTGCGACACACACTCGCTTGCCGTCGATGAGGGGCGCTACAGCCCAAAGACGGCGGAGACGATCGCGGCCGCCAGAGGGCCCAGCGCGGCGAGCACGTTGAAGGCACGCTGGAGGGTGCTTCGATTGAGTTCTGGTTCGCCGTCGAGCGGCAGCGTGGCGGGATCGCGGGCGGATTCGCCGCCTTTGCTTCGATCGCGCGAATCCTTGTCGGCGCTTTGCCGCTGGGGCGGGGTGCGCTCCCCGGGCGTGGGCGAGGTGCGCGCCAGGAGGTCGACCAACTCCTGCTGAGCCAGCGCCACCGGCAGGTACATGGCTGCAAGCAACGCACTGAAGACCGCCCCGAACATGATCCCGACCGAGCGCGTGAACTTGCGCAGGTCGTCAACGGTGGCCGCCATGGGAAGCTGCTGCTCGACGTCGCCGCAGATCTTCTTGACGGCTTCAGAAGGTGCAGAGCCGGCAGCCGCTGACTGCATTGCCTTGCAGAGATCGGCCTGGACCTTCAGTTCGGCGCTCGATTGGAACGGCGCGAAAGACCAGGACAGCGTGGCCACGACCTCCAGCAGTCCAGCGATGAGGGCCGCCGCGCCCGCGTACAGGGCGTAGTCCATCAGCGCCTGGATCGAGTGCGCGTCCCTGGCAACCGACAACCGCGTGGCGCCGAAGGCACGTACCGCCGCCCTTGACGATCCTTCCTGCAGCGGGGCCGGGGTCGCCTGCGTCGCCGCGTGGACGCCCCACCGCAGTAGACAGAAGCTGGTCGCCGCAACGACGACTACCGCGATGGCCACTACGTTGAGGCCATCGGTCGTGGGCCCGAGATAGCCCAGCCCGTTGCGGTTCCAGGTGCTGCAGAGCATGAGCGCCGACGTTTCGGAGCCGAAGGCTGGCAACAAGTCGAGTGCGCCGAGCAGCAGCAGGCTCACCACCGGCACAAGCGCGAGCGGCAGGAGCCGGTACAGGATCGATGTCGTCTGGCGGCATGCTGTGGCCCAATAGACCCGGGCACCGACCCAGCAGACCGCGATCGAACCCAGAAGGACCGCACAGAACGTGGCGGCCCAGACGCCTCTCGCTGCCATCTCTGCAGGGTGATTCAGCGGAGCGGGTCGCGGGTTCAGGAAGGCGATGAGGTCGGGGTTGAACTTCCGGTAGAAGCCGGAGGCGAAGTAGGCCGCGAGCAGAGCTCCAAACACGGCGAGGGTCCAGCAGGCGGGTGCCAGGCAGTGGAGTGCTCCCGCGTAAGGACGCACGTCCGCCCTGGACACCACGGTCAGGCGCTTCGTCTGATGGCGAAGGAGCGCCAGGCAAGCGGCCAGGACCAGAACGATCAGGACGCCCGCTGCGGCGCGGCCGATGTTGGACGGACCGAGACCGAGCCATGCCAGCCACCCGGACAACTCCAATCTCGCTGAACAGTTGATGTCCATGTTCCCTCCCGGTTGCTCTGGTTCGTATCAGGGCCCCACGCTCAAACTACCAGAGCCACTCACCGTACGGCAAGCGCGCCGGCGGGAAGACCCGGCGGCGCGACGGACCGCGCCAGACTGGTCTGCGACATTCGACGTTCAACGTTCGAATGACGGTGCTCACCGCAAGCCGTCGGTGAGCCGCTCTCGCGGCGGACGACCGACCAAGCTCAAAACCGGTGGTCCGACCGCTTATCCAGGCGGTGAGCTGAAGGCTCTGCTTGCAGCGTCCGCAATATGAGGTGACGAACTGGCGCTGCGAGTCGCTTGCTGACGGCCCGCCCTGCTCGACACTGAATCAAAACCAAGACGCCGTTGATGTGAAAGGCAGGCCAATGGCTTGATGAGCGCAAGATTGCAACCACGCCGGGAGACCTTGTGAGGAGAGACTCATGGGCTTTCTATCCCACGTTGTTCGCCGCCGCATGTTCGCCGCGCTCTTGCTTACCGCTGGCGCAGCGGCTCACGCCCAACTTGCCGACGGACATTTCAGGCTCCTTCGCACGGGAGGCGATCTGACGGATCCGAGTATCCTCGGACAGGTGGTGATCGAGGGCCCCAGTCCCATTCCCGACGGTACCTACGAATGGTTCTATGACCGGCCCGGCGCGGCAAGAGCGCCGGATGGGACGCCGATCACCGCGGCGCAGGCAGCGGGCGCCTTCGTCAACATCGGACACGCTCGCGTCGACCCTTCGCCCGGAGCGCCGTTCAATGGCATGACGTTCGCTGCCTCGGTACGCGACAACCGCCTGGTTAACTTGAGCCTGTGTGCCAATGTGGTTGATCAACGGACATTCGCTGCCGGAGGCCAACCGCTCTACGCCGTCTACGCCACGTTGTGCGTTCAGGCCGACCACTACAGCTATTCCGAGACATTGATCGCGTTGTCTCCGGACAGCCCGTTTCAGACCGGATCGCTCGGGTCATTGGGTCTGGTCCTCTACGGCATTCCCGAGCCGGCTACCTTCGAACTTTTCCTGGCCGGGGTGGCATTCGTGGTGGCTTTGCGCGTGAAGCACAGGGCCGCTCGCTGCGGGGCTCACACATGGCCGTGGCAGCAGCGGGCACTCAATCCGTAGACGCCGCATCTGTCGCTCGGGTGCGTTCCCTGCCGCTGTGAGCTGTCGGTCGCGTTTGTGCAGTTAAGGCAGGAAAAGACTGGACTCGGTCACTCGCGTTTGGGAACTGAGCGGCAGCAACCTACGAAACCTGTCGTTGGCGTGCCGCCCGGGCGAGTGACCGGTGTACCTTGGAACTTGCCCTTCGCCAACGTCGTCAAGGAAATCCTTGCCCGACGGCCGCGGTCGCGCGGTCGTTCGTGCTGGCAGCCTACACACCATTACCTGTTCGGGTGGCTCTAGTGCGAATTGCTGGCATCGGGACACCGAGACTGTCGCCGACGACATCGACGCGCCGTTGTCTCGCGCAGCGAAACGCAAACGTCGACGCTCAGGATGCGCGGTGCTTACGCTCTACCAGACGGTGATCACTTCTTGCGTCGCCGCTGAAAGGGGACAGCTTCGAGGCCGTCACGCCGCGTCTTGAACTCATGACGGGAAACGTTCTTGCGGACGTCTTCAACGTCTCGAAGATCGTAGGCGAGCATCGCGAAGTTCTCCGGATGGAACCGCGCTTCGAAGATGCGAATGTGTCGCGCGTCGTGCGACTTCGACAAGCGTCCCCAGACTTCTGCCTCGAAGTCGGGCATATCCCCTGTATAGGTTCGTGACCGCGCTCCAAGATAGACCGCCTTCACGCAATCGAGCGGAACAGGCGCGATTTCGACATCCGAAGGTTGCGGATCTTGTGCGTAGGCCGCGGACACATGCAATCCAACGTACATCTGCGTTGCCTTTGGCCGACTACTTAACGGGTCTTCGGGTCCGACTAACTGGCGCACGAGCCTCCACTCCCTTTCATACGACCAGTCTCGACTCTTCGTGGAAAAAATCGGATGCTCGGCGCGAAGCAATTCAAGCCAGCCCGATCCATGATCGTTCAGAAACCCCATCTTGTGACGGCGAAAGTGCTCCAGAGGCAATTCCGGACGTGCGTCGCTGTAATCGACCTTGCGGAGAAACTGATGGAACCCAAGTGGTGTCCTGGATCCTGAGAAAAACTCGTTCGACGCATCGAATTCGACCACTGCGCCTTGGTGCGCATTCGCATAGTGACCCCACATTAAGAGATTCAGCGGATCCTCCGACAAGCACAAGATTCCGACATTGCCTCCAATGGACCGCGCAAGCGCTGCCTGGAGATGGTTGTGCATCGCGATCTCATCCGACTCCTCACCCAATTCACCTTGCATCCCCGATATGGAGGGCAACGCTTCGAATGGGTCATTGAAGACGCAGGGCGGTGAGAAGCGAAGTCTGAAGCCGCTCAAAAACCGCAGGACGCCCGCCCTCGAGAAATATTTGTACAGCGAATTGGGCGGCAAAATCTTGGCGGTGTTCGACTCTTGCATCGGACATCCAATCTGCGAAGGGTCCAAAGTGAGGCTTGGCTATTGGGTCGTTGAGGTCCAGACCCGCGTCATTCAGTGACGTTGAAGCGCTTCCTAGCTTCGGCCAAAGACTCCTCATCTGGGAGTGGTTCATCGCAAATTTTGTACTCAGTATTCGGATCGCGGTCCCCATCGATAAGGTCAACTGCGTATCCGTCCAGCTTCGTTGGCGCCTTCTCGCTGGACTCACGTACCAGGGTGAAGACTCCGAGTCCCTCCTGCACGTGCTTGCGTACGAACACCTTGCATGTGTAGGCGTAAACAAGGTGCATGCGCTCGATATCAATGGAGACCGTGTCAGAAGCCCAGGATGCTCGTGTCTTGCCCGCCGAATCGAACTCACGTCCGTGAATCACGGTAGTCCCGGAAGCTTGATCGACGAACTCAATCGTGAAGCGATGCTCTTCTTCGTGCATATAGTGACCAATCCAAGTTCCTTCGAGAAAGCTCTTGCCGAGAATGAGTCTACGAAGAACAAGACTGTTGCCAAAGAGCCAGAGAAAAGCACTGGAAAGTAGGCGATAGACTCCAAGGGAGGCAACGGCGCCCGCGACGCCGCTTGCGGCAGCGAGGACTGGTTCCAAACCGCGGATGAGCGGCTGTAGCCAGACTATGGCGAAGAACATCACTGCTACGGTCGCAGCGGTCGATGCCCAGGAGAGTCGATCGTTAAGCATGCCTGACTGAGTGGTTCATGGGTGTCCGCAAAAGAGGACACCGCCCACCCGTTTTGCGGTTCGCATCATGCTCCTCAGTCTCACATCCAAACACCCCTTGGGGCGACGCACAAGCCGGCGGCGCACTTGTGGATCGCAGACGGTCCCTAGGCCAAGGATGTCAGCGGAATAGCTGGTTCCAAACTAGGGGACTTGTCGGGCACAGGTTGTGCCGGGTGCTATGCCCCCTGGGCTTCCAGTCTATCCAGTCTAAGACGCTATGACGCATAGCACCCAGTTCCAACATTCATGCAAGCGCGGCAGCACCAGCTACCATTGCGCATGGCCGACGGGACCCTCCAGCGGAGACTGCGACAGCGGCCTGTAGTGAGCCGCCGGTCAGTGTCGTGGCGGTGCGCAATGGCATGCATGCATTGCTTCCACCCACCATCCGCCTTGCGTTAGCCCCCACTGGCACTGACCTCAGCCGACCGCCCTCGTGCCCCGGCAGGCCGGATACCCCGAGCAGCCCCAGAACTCGCCACCGGCATTGCCCCCGCGCCGCGCGACCCGCCTGACCATCGCCTTGGCACACACCGGGCATGCAGGCGCGGTCGATGCATCGATTGCCGCCGCTCCTGCGGTGGCTGGCTGTGGCTGGGTGAGGGCGATCGACGGGTTTGGCGCTGCGCCCCGAACCGTTCGGATCAATGCATGCAGCTGCGGGCCGTCGATCAATTGGATGTTGCGGCCCTTCGCGAAGGCCGCAGCATCCTCGGTGAATCGACCCGACGTCACCACGAAGCCGCCCGTTGCGCCTCGTGCGGCCATCACGCCGTAGAGTTCTCGAACGACCTCGACGCCCACCTTGAATGCTCGCCACTGCTTGCATTGCACGAGGAACTTCTCGGTGCCCTTGGTCAGCAGGAGGTCGACGCCACCATCGGCTCCGCCGCCACCGGTCTCCGCCACGCGGTAGCCCTGCAGCCGAAAGGCCTCGCCGACCAGCTTCTCGAACTCATGCCAGCCCATTCCGTCGAGGACGTCTGCGGCCAGACTCTGGGCCACGTCAGCGATGAGTCGTTGTCGCCTGTTCCGACGCCACGCCGAAGCACCGGCCCCGACCAGACAGATCACCGGCAAGATGTACTGCCCGACGCTGGCCAACGAGCGCCACATCGCCTGTGTGACCATCGCTCCGAGCTGCCCGGGCTGTGTGCTGACGGGTACCGGTCGACCAGCCCAGTCATGCAGCAGCAGGTAGATGCCGACCGCCAACGCAATGCCCACCCACCATGGCATTCGCGACACGAGCTCCAGCAGGGCTTCGGCTGGACTGGTTTTTCGACGTCTCGACAATTTCCTCTCCCTGACGTGATCTTCGGATCGCGGGGATTCTGGCTGCCCCAGCGCGCAAGCGCTAGTCGTTGCCGGCGGGGGCACAGAAAACGCGGGATAGGAGACGCCTGCTGCCGAGTCCATCTCACTGCTGCCCTGGTCCATCAGGCGACCAAGTGTTTGCTCGACGTGGTCCTCCGTCGCCTCTGCACCCAAGAAGGAGTTCAGCGAACGCCGCAGCGACTTGGGGTCGGCCGGCCCAGCCTTTACCGTCTTGGCCCGTGGGGCCGCGCAAAGTGATCAACGCAACCGCGTATCAAACGCAATCCAGTTGACTTCCCAGCTCGCCCCGCCGTCAACCGAAAACGCCTGCTCGAAACGGCAGTGATCGGCGTCCAGGACGTCGATGAGGAATCGCGCGAGGATCGGCTTGCCGTTGAACGTCTCGGCGCTGTAGAAGACGCCGTGCCGGCCGCCGTCGAAGCCGCCCGTCATGGGCAGTTCCAGCGTGCCGCCCGTTGCGTTGGAGAAGTTCAGCGTCCAGCGCTGGCGTCGCGTGTCGAACAGGCGCAACGAGACCCCTTCGATGCGGCCCAGCGGGCCGGCGACCTCCAGCTCGGCGAGATTGGCCCGCCCGCCGAGCAAGGGATGGACAGTGGTGGTGCCCATGTAGTCGGCCCACTGTGGCGAGCCGCTCAGTGGCTGCACGAGCCTTCGGACCGACGTGCGCCAGCGGCCGTGCTCGAAATCGAAATCGCGCGGCGTGCCGTCCGGCGTGTGAGGCATCACGGGCGCCCTATCATGGCCCGGGCTCGGCGGCAGCGAGGGTTCTGCGCAAGCTGCGACAACGGCAACGGCCATGACGACAACGGCGACGCGCACAGCGCGCAGAGCAGGGATCCAGCACATGGAAACGACTGTAGCCAGCACCATCGTTGGCACCAAGAAGGCACCTGCAGGTAACGGTCCGCGCGTCGCGCGTGCCAACGCGGTGTCCGGATGCGCGCTCACGGCCGCGCTCGCCGCGTTGGGCGGGCGCTGGAAGTTGTTCATCGTGTACCGGCTCTCCGATGGTCCCATGCACTTCGCGGCGCTGCGACGCAGCCTGCCGGAGATGAGCGCAAAGGTGCTGGCGCAGCAACTGCGGGAAATGCAGGCTGACGGACTGCTCGACCGCGAACCGCGGGGCCGGGTGCCCGCCCCGGTGATCTACGCGCTGACGCCGCACGGCCGGTCGCTGCTGCCGGTGGCCGAAGCGATTCGGCGCTGGGGCATGGCGCATCAGGATTTCCGCGCTTGCGAGGGGACACCGGACATTGCTGCGGACCCACGTGCGGTCTGCGGCGCCGGCATCGAAACGCAATGACGCGCATCACGCTTCATCCCGCGGGCGGGACGTTTGTCGCGGACGAGCGGCAGACCATCCTCCAGGCCGCGCTCGCCGCCGGTCAGCGTCTGCCGGTGTCCTGCCGCAACGGGACCTGCCGCACCTGCCGCTGCAGGGTGCTCTCGGGGAGTGCGACGCACACGATCGAGTGGCCAGGCCTGTCGCGCGAAGAACAGGCCGAGGGCTGGATACTGCCTTGCGTGGCGAAGGCATCAAGCGACCTGGTGTTGGAGCTGCTGTCCGCTCGTCTCGACAACGACAACCGCGATCAATAGACCGGTCCCCGTTTCGGGGAGCAAGCCTTGTCGCGCACCGCCGCGTGTCAGCGCGCGCCGGCGGCCTGCAGCATTTCCACCATCGTGCCGTAGCCGCGCGCACGCGCCAGTTGCAACGGCGTGGCGCCGCTGCGGTCGGCCAGTTGCGTGCTGGCGCCAGCGTCCAGCAGCGCCTTCAGCGTGGCCTGATGTCGAGCGCCGCCGTCACCCAGCACGATCGCCTCGATCACCGCGGTCCAGTGCAGGTTGTTCACGTGGTCCAGCGGCGCGCCGGCCTTGATGAGGAGGCGCACGACGCCGTCGTGGCCGAGGTGCGCGGCGGCGATCAACGCAGTGCCGTCATAACGGCTGGTGGTGAGCCTGGCGCTGGCACCTGCGGCCAGCAGCACCCGCAGCGTTTCCTCGTCGTCGGCCACGGCGGCGATGGTGACGGCGTCGTAGCGCCCCTGTTCCAACGCCGCGTGGTCGGCGCCGGCTTGCAGCAACGCCTGCACTGCCTGTGGCCGGCGTGCAAACGTGGCCACGTGCAACGGTGTGCGGCCGGCGCCGTCGCGCGCTTCCAGCGCCGCCTTGTCGGCGGCCAGCTGCTTGATCCCGGCCAGGTCGCCTCGGTACACCGCAGCATGCAGGCCCTGGTACGCCGCCGCTTCAGTGGCCGTGGGCGGCACCTGCGCGTGCACACGCCAGGGGAGGGCAGAGGCCGCTAAGAGGGCCAGCAGCAGGGCGGCATCCCGGGCCTTCACGTGAATTGCTGTTTGGCCGGGTCGTCCGACGCCAGCACCTGCAGCAGTTGCGCGAATGGAGCCGCCTCGGGCCAGGTGGCAACGTCGTCGGGCAGTTCGAGCCAGGGCTGCTTGCGGTTCACCCAGATGTGGGCGGCGACGTCGAGCTCGTCGCTTCGGTCCAGCGTACCGGCGCGCAAGATCATGAAACCCGGTTTGCCGCTGTTCGAGTTGTAGATGCGCGTGTGGCACACGCCGCACATGCGTTGCGTCGAGATACTGCCGCTGGGGGTCGTCAGCTCGAAGACCGTCACGGGACCGCTCACGTTCAGCGCGGTATCAGGCAGGAGCGCCTGTTGACTGAAGGCGCTGCCGGTCCAGGTCTGACAGTCCCGGCAATGGCATGCATACGTCCGCGGCAGGGTCTCGAGCGCGACCGTGTAGCGCACCGCGCCGCAACGACATCCGCCCCGAAGTTGCGACATGCTGCCTCCTGATTGGCTGATCGCTTGCGGGGGATTCTGCGCGCATGCGGCCGGTTCCAAGACAGGGCACGACTCGATCTCGCATCAATGAGCACAGGCCGCACTACCGCTTGCGCACCTTCGAGGCAGCACCGCCGTGTCCGCTGCAGCCGCCCGGGGCGCGCGTGATCAACCCGTCCGCGCATTCCACGTCGGGTCCCGGGGCCGGCTCCTGTCTCGCCTGGCCTTGGGCGCGTGCTGGAGCTTGCTGAGCATCGCCCGCCGACCGAACGGCAGTCACTCGGGTGCGGGGCGTGGAGTTGGTGGTCGTTTCAGCGCTGCTGGCGGGGGATCGGTCGCCATCGCTGTTCGTGGACTTGCTCTTGGTGCTGTGGCTGCCCGCGCGTCTGCCGCCGCGGGCCTCGGCATCCTGAGGCAGCGCCAAGGTGAGTGTCATCAAGGCAGCCATCAGCGCCGCGGCCCGGTACGTGAGCATGGCGTCACCCCTTCAGGATTTGATCGATGGCGTGCAGCGTAATCGTCCGAAGAGAGCTTGTCGTCCCCGCAGGTAGGCGGTCGGCGCGGTGGTCGGGCTTGAAGAGACTGTCTACGCAGCGTGTGGACGGCCCGAAGAATTCGTGGCCGCGGCGGACGCACTGGTGACGCTGTCGCAAGAGCATGGGATGGAGACCTTGCTGATCGAGGCGCGTCTGATTGCCGGGCGAGCGCACTTCGAGCAAGGCGAAGCCGGTGCCGGCATCGTCGCGATGCGCGACGCGCTGGCCGAGATCGAGGACGGCCGCGATCTGGCCTTCGTGCTGGTGTACGTGGCGTTCCTGGCCGATGCGCTGCTCAGCGTCGGCGTGGTTGACGACGCTCACGCCCGCTTGCGGCGAGGCCTCGGCTACGCAGTGCGACTTCGGGTTTATGGGTAAGCGCCCTAATTGACGAGCACAAGCACCCCGCCCACATTCGTCGCAACAGTCCGAGAAATTTCGCCAACGGGCGCGACGTACGCAGCAGCGGCCTCGAGCTTCGCTCTGGCCGAGTCGGCGTTTGAACGACGCGTTCCCACCAGGTGCGCCAGGAGGGGTCTATGCGGAGAAGCTACATCGGATCGGCCATCGCGATCTGCGTCACAGCGGTTGCCTTGAGCATGGGGTTCAGCGACGAGGCGTCGGCCGGGGCCTATGCGCGAACCGGCAAACTCAGCCACACGACCGAGCTACAGCTGAGGGCTTTGCGCGACCAGGGTCAACGAAGCGTGACCCTCCTGATTGCCGCGGTGTCGGGCCAGACCGCGACCGCAAAGTCGGCGATTACGTCGCTGGGCGGCAAGGTCGTGTACAGCGAGGACTCGATCGACTATCTGCGCGTTGTGGTCGACACTGGGCAGGTCGAGAAGGTGGCGGCGCTGGGGTCGGTGCGCTTCATCGACTTGGATGAAGTTCTGCCGCTGCCTGACCCGCGGCCAGACGGCGCCGCAGCGCTGATTCCGCAGGCACCGCCGAGTGCCGCGACGCCGCGCGCGAACCCCTACATGCCGACGCAGGACACGGGTGCGGCGCAATTCGTCACGGCCAATCCGACCTTCGACGGCCGCAAGGTCACGATCGGCATCCTGGACAGCGGCGTCACGCTCGACCACCCGTCGCTGCGGACCACTTCGACCGGCGAGGCGAAGATCGTCGACTGGGTCACGTACACCGACCCCTTCACCGACGACGACCCGACATGGATCAACATGTCGGCGCAGGTCAGCGGCGCCAACGTCACTTTCAACGGCGTCTCATACAAGGCACCGTACGCCGGGGCGTTCCGCATCGGCGTGTTCAACGAGCGTGATGCGCGCTTGGGCGGCGAAGTCCAGTCCGACGTCAACCGCGACGGCAATCCTTCCGGCAGCAGCGGCCTCTTCGCCGTGCTGTGGGATCCGGCGACGAACGTTGTCTGGGTCGATACGAACCAGAACCGCAGCTTTGCCGACGAGAAGGCGATGACCGACTACCGCGTCAACCGCGACGTCGGCTACTTCGGCACCGACAACCCGGCAACCGCGGTGGCCGAGCGCATGCCCTTCGTCGTGCAGACCGACGGCAAGAACAAGGTTGTCAACATCGGCATCGTTTCCGGCGCGCACGGCTCGCACGTGGCCGGCATCACGGCGGCCAACGCCATGTTCGGCGGCCAGATGAGCGGGGCGGCGCCGGGTGCCAAGATCGTCTCGGTGCGGGTGTGCCTGTTCATCACAGGCTGCACAGCGCACGCAATGATCGAAGGCATGATCTACGCGGCCAAGCAAGCCAACGTCGATGTGATCAACATGTCCGTCGGCGGGCTGCCGTCGTTGAACGACGGCAACACCGCGCGCGCCGAGCTGTACAACCGGCTGATCGAGCGCTACAAGGTCCAGATGTTTCTCTCGGCCGGCAACAGCGGCCCGGGCCTGAACACCGTCGGCGATCCTTCGGTCGCATCCAAGGTCGTGAGCGTCGGCGCCTACGTGAGCAAGGCATCGCACCTCGCCAACTACGGCGTCATCACGCAGTTCGACCACAACGTGCATTACTTCTCCTCGCGCGGGCCGCGTGAGGACGGCGGCTTCAAGCCCGAGATACTGGCTGCGGGCAACGCCATTTCGACCACACCGATGTGGCAACCTGGCGGCGGGCTCGCGGCGGTGGTGCCACCTGGCTATTCGCTGTTCAATGGCACGTCGATGGCGGCGCCCCAGGCTGCCGGCGCGGCGGCATTGCTGATCAGCGCGGCCAAGCAGGTGGGCGTCCAGTACCAGCCCGCGCAGCTGCGCCAGGCGATGCTGTCGTCGGCAAGCCTGATCACCGAGGCCAATGCTGATTTCACCCGGGTGCCGATCACCTGGCAGGGCAACGGGCTGATGAACACCGGCGTGGCCTGGAACCTGCTGAAGACCAACATCAAGACCTCCGAGTTCTCGGCGAGTGTTCCGGTCAACACCGTTCTGAGCGGATTCCTGGCGCAACCGGGCATTGGCGTGGGCATCTACGACCGTGAAGGCGTGACCGTGGGCAGCCCTTACACGCGGACCTATACGCTGGTGCGCACCCAAGGCCTTCGACCGCGGTCACGTACAACGTCAACTGGCTCGGCGATGTCGCTTCGTTTGCATCGCCTGGGTCGGTCAACCTGCCGCTGAACACGCCGGTGCAGTTCCCCGTCACGATCAATCCATCGGTCGCTGGCGAACACTCGGCGATCATGACGCTGGACAGCCCCGAGTCCGCGGGTATCGAGTACCGGATCATGAACACGGTGATCGCCGCGGACAAGTTCACGGCCGCCAACAACTATGCGGTGACGACAAGTTCGACCATCGACCGCGCGCAGTCAAAGAGCTACTTCTTCCAGGTTCCGGCGGGAGCGCCAGCTTTCAAGGTCGACTTCACGGGTCCGTCCGGATCACCCGGCACGGGGCAGGCGCGGTTCTTGAGGTGGCATCCGTACGGCGTCGGTATCGACAGCAACGCAGTTTCGAACTGCTACGTGGGCCTGGCCTGCAGCACCGGCAGCCCCAACAGCCGCACCCTCGACAACCCGCTGGCGGGCGTCTGGGAAGTCACCGTCGACGCGCGGCGTACCTCGGACACCGATGCGGCACCGTTCTCACTGACGGCATCGATCCTGGGTGCCTCGGTCTCGCCGAATCCCGATGTGATCGCGGCTGCCGGGATCGGTGTGCCGGTGGCGCGCACTTACACGATCACCAACGGCTTCGGTGCATTCACCGGCCGCGCGTTCGGGACGACCCTGGGCAGCGCGGTGCAGGCGACGCCGACGATCGCCGGCGGAGCGCAGCAGCAGTACCTGGTG
Organism: Piscinibacter sp. XHJ-5; assembly: GCF_029855045.1. GTDB lineage: Bacteria > Pseudomonadota > Gammaproteobacteria > Burkholderiales > Burkholderiaceae_C > Albitalea. The sequence goes on along the minus strand of NZ_CP123228.1, from coordinate 4,744,134 downwards.
CAGGTGGCAGCCGGATCGACATCGCTGCGCGCGGCGATCAACAGTCCGTCGGACCCGGCGGCCGACCTCGACCTGTACGTCTACAACTGCAGCACCGGGACCTGCGTGCTGGCGGGGCAGAGCGCCGACGGCGACTCTGACGAGTCGGTGACCATCGCCAATCCGGCGGCCGGCACCTGGCTGGTGCTGATTGACGGCTATTCGGTACCCGCAGGCACGACCAGCTACAACTACCGGGATGTGTTCGTCAATGCGGCATTCGGCAGCATCAGCGTGACCGACGCCAACGCCCTGCGGCCGGCGGGCGCGTCGTGGACGGTTCCGGGCAGCGTGACCGCGAATGCGGCGCCAGCAGCAGGTCGCGTCTTGTTGGGCAACGTTCAGGTCAGGACCGACACGAACCTGGTGGTCGGGTCTGGCGACGTGATCGTCCAGAGCGTCACGCCCTGACACTCTTCGGCACGAGGCGGCGCTGACCGGCGCCGTCTCGTGATCGGCTTTCCTGGGGGCCAGGAAACAACGCTTCAACGCTTCAACGCTGCAGCGCGCGATGCACGAAGATCGCGCGATGAGCATCGCTCCTGCGTCCATGCCCTGTCGTACCCGAGCGCTGTCGCTCCTGCTTGCACTGCTGGTTCCCCTCGCGTCGAGCGCCAGCAACGACGCTGCGAAAGTCAGGGCCATCGTCGACGGGACGATTCGCCCGCTCATGTCTCAGCACGACATACCCGGCGTGGCGGTGTCGCTGACGGTGGATGGCCGGTCCTACGTCTTCAATTACGGGGTGGCGTCCAAGGAGACCCAGGCGCGGGTGACCGAATCGACGATCTTCGAGATCGGCTCGATCAGCAAGATGTTCACCACGACGTTGGCAGCCTATGGGCACGTGACCGGCAAGCTCTCGCTGGACGATCATCCTGGGCGCTATCTTCCTCGCCTGAAGGGTCAGCCCATCGACCGGGCCACGCTGCTCCATCTGGGGACACACACCGCCGGCGGCTTGCCACTGCAGTTTCCCGAACCTGTTGGAGACGACAGTGCCGCGCTTGCATATTTCCACGACTGGAAGGCCGAGGGACGGCCTGGAACGGTGCGGCAGTATTCCAATCCGAGCGTCGGGCTGCTGGGCGCAGTGGTTGCCGTCGCGATGAAGGGTGACTTCGCGAGATTGATCGAGACACACCTCTTGCGCACGCTGGGCATGAGCCACACGTACATCCAGGTGCCGCCCCACGCCATGGGCGACTACGCCTGGGGCTACCGCGAAGGCAGACCGGTACGGGTGAATCCCGGTCCGTTGGACGACGAAACCTACGGCATCAAGTCGACGGCCTCGGACTTGCTCCGGTTCGTGCAGGCAAACATCGACCCCAGCGGGCCGGATGCCTCGCTGCGCGAAGCGATCCGCATCACCCAGGTCGGCCGTTTCAGGCTCGGTGGCATGGTGCAGGGCTTCGGGTGGGAGCAGTTTCCCTACCCGCTGTCCCGCGAGCTGCTGCTGGGCGGGAATGCGCCAGAGGTCATCTTCGACCCGAACCCCGTGCAGCCCGAGGCGTCGCAACGGCCTGCCTCGCCACGCTTGTTCGACAAGACCGGATCGACGGGCGGTTTCGGCGCCTATGTCGCCTTCGTGCCGGCAAAGCGATTCGGCCTGGTCATTCTGGCCAACAGAAATTTTCCGATTCCGGCGCGGGTCGAGGCGGCCTACGCGATCCTCGAGCAATTGGTGCCAATCCCGCGGTGACGTGTCGAGGGGGCTTCGTGCGCTGTGCCCGCAGAGCGGTCACCAGCGAATCGAGTTCCGAGTTCGAGCGGCGGTTCTTGGCCGGGACCACGCGCTCCCCAAAGCTCGCTGACAGCTGCCGATGGCCGCGAGGCGATCACTTCCGAAGGGCCGTTGTCGGCATCGGGGAGCGAACTGACAGCCTCGGCCAGGAAGAGACGGTCGCGACAGCCAGCGCCGCCGCCAACGCACCGCCTCATTCAAGCCGGATTTGCCCCGACGTTTGGTGGGCGGTGTCTAGTGCCCGCCCCTCCGGCACGCTGCGCCTTCGCACGACGGTGCGTCGGCGAGAGAAACGGAGCCAGCGAAACCATGAGAGCGGCGGCAGCCACCAGTGTCCAAAGGGCTGCGTGGAAACTCCCGGTTCGATCTCGCAGCAGCCCAAGCGTGAGGGGCCCGAGCGCTCCGAGAAGGTAGCCGACGAACAGGACGAAGGACGTCCAAGAGTTGGCCTCCTCTGGGCTCGATGCGTTGTCGAGCGGGAGTGTCATGCCGAGCGAAAACGAGGCACCGATACCGCACGCCACGATGGGGATCATCACCAAGGGCATCAACGTCGGCGCGACGGCGGTTGCAAAGAGCCCGACAAGAGCGAGGCTCGCGAACAGTCCGACCAGCCATCGGCGATCCTCGCTCTTGGAAAGCAGGGCGGGCAGCGGGTTGGAGAACATGAACGCCATCGTGAAGCAGGCCAGCAGCAGCCCTGCGTGCGCCGCAGTCGCACCGAGCTCCCGATAGATCGGCGCGATCCAGGACAGGAAGCCGAAGAACAAGAAGTTGTTGGTCGCGAAGTAGGAAGCCACCAGCCAAGCGCTCACTGAACTCGCAGGATGGCGACGCGCCCCAGCCAACTCTGAGACCGAGGCCGGCTCGGCCGTCCGCTCAGATCGTGACACGACCGTCCACGCAGCGATGGCGGTCAACCCTGGCAGCGCCCAGATGCCCGTTCCGAGCCGCCAGCCGCCGCCAAGTGCCGAGAGCGGAGCGGTCGCAGCTGCGGCCAAAGTGCTGCCCAGTCCGATCGACATTGCGTACAGACCCATCAGCAACGACACATGCCGCGGGAACCGGGCCTTGACGAAGCCTGAGATCAGGGCGCCGGCGACTGCGATGCCGGCACCCACGCCTGCCGTGGTGACAAGCAGTTGGGTCGTCGTTTGGACGAAGGCCCGCAGCAGCGAGGCGATGCTAAGCGTGGTGAGCGCGGCCAGGATGACACGATCGCGGCCGAATCGCCGTGCAAGCCACGGTGTGGGCAACGCCAGCAAGCCCATCAGGATGTTGGGAATCGCCGTCAACAGGGAAGCCTGCGCGTTGGAGATCCCGAACTCGTTGCGGATCTGTCCGAGCAGCGGTCCCACCGACACGATCCCCGGGCGAAGGTCGATGGCGACCAACACGATGCAGGCAATGCCGGCGGCCAATGTCAAACTCGAGTTCGCCTTCGCTGCCGGGGCTTCGGCCTTCCGCTCGCCTTGCAACATTGCGGGCTCGGCCAGCGGATGAATCGAACTCGTCTGCGCCACTTGTGCAGGGTGCAGCTCGAGTTCGGGGAGAGCGATGCGGCGCGGCTCGCAAGGCTCAGCGCGCCCGCGCCAGCTCCGTCATCACACGCACCGCCGCCTCTGCGGACGAAGCCGGGTTCTGGCCGGTGATCAGCAGTCCGTCCTGCACGACAAACGACTGCCAGTCGCCCGCGCGTTGGAAGCGACCGCCGAGACGTTTGAGCTCGTCCTCCACGAGGAAAGGCACCACGTCGGTCAGCTCCACCGCGGCTTCCTCGGAGTTGGTGAAGCCGGTGACCTTCTGGCCTTCCACCAGCGGCTGCCCATCCGCGCGCTTCGCATGGCGAAGAACGCCAGGCGCATGGCAGACCAGCGCCACCGGCTTTCCTGCCTGCAGGGTGCTTTCGATCAACTTGACCGAGTTTGGGTCTTCGGCCAGATCCCACAGAGGGCCGTGTCCGCCGGGATAGAACACGGCATCGAAGCCTTCGTGAGTGACCTTTGCCAGCGGCACGGTGCTCGCGAGCGCGGCCATGGCATCGGCGTCCGCCTCGAATCGCCGGGTCGCCTCGGTGCGGAATGCTTCGGAGTTGCTCTTGGGATCCAGCGGCGGCTGGCCGCCGCGGGGCGAGGCCAACACGATGTCGGCACCGGCGGCCTTGAACTCGTAGTAGGGCGCTGCGAGCTCTTCCAGCCAGAAGCCAGTCTTGAGCCCGGTGTTGCCGAGTTCATCGTGGGAGGTCAGGACAATCAGGATCTTCATCTTCATTCCTTTCGGATGTGAAAGTGGCGAGGAAGGGGGACGCCGGCGCGCCACTATTAGACCGGTCGTCTAGTTCCAGGTCGGAAAAAAAGCGCTCTGCGCATTCCTTCGAACCTGCCCACCGTCAGGCAGCGGGTAGGTGCAATATCCGGCGTGTCATCCGCAGTGCTTCTTCAAACGGCTGGGCGTCGCGCACGATCTTCGCCATCACGCTGGCGCCGAGCCAAAGTTGATAGAGGTTCTGCGCTACTTCATCGGCGCGACCTTCGACTTCCAGGGAGCCATCGGCTGCCCCAGCCTCGATGGTGACCGCCAGACGGCCGATGATTTCGGCCGTGCCGGTCTTGAGCGCTTGGCGCATCGACTCCGACAGGTCGGAGACCTCCGCTCCCAGTTTCACCGCGAGGCATTTGCCCTGGCAATCGAAACTCTGCTGCGCCTGCGCCCATTGGAGCCAGTAGTTCATCAACCGCTGCGCCGCATTTTGGCCCGGCATGTTCAGCGTGTGATCCATGTCGGTCAGGTAGTCGTCGAAATACTCGGTTAGCAGCGCTTCGCCAAGCGCATCCTTGGACTCGAAGTAGTGATAGAACGACCCTTTCGGAACGTTGGCTGAACTCAGGATCTCGTTCAAGCCGACCGCAGAGAAGCCTTTGCCGCTCATGATCTTTTGGGCGGCGTTGACAATGCTCTGGCGGGTGTCGAAGGTGTCGTGGGAGGAGCGCATGAGCATCACTGTAGGCAAGAGTAGACCAGTCGTCTAGTAGCGTTGTGCGCTTTTCGCAACGAAGGTCTTGATCTGATCAACGTCCGTTGGCGGGAAGTCTGGATGCCCGCGTCTACTTCGGCTCTGGGTCGGTACCGCTGGTTCGAGCGGCGGCGAAGCGGTCCGCGACGCGGCGGTGAACGTGTCGTGGAGGTCGTACTACCGCAGCGCCCCGTACAGCTGACGTTCGAGCCCGCACCTATCCCGCGGTCCAACAACTGATTGGTGCCAGTCAGCGTGAGTAGGGCCGCGGCGGCCACCGGCTTCAAACGCTGCGCAACAGCCCACCTTGCGCGATCGCTGCTTCCGATCCACGCGTTAACGAAATCGATCTGGCCGACGCGGTAGGCCGCCGTGGTGCATTGCCACATGCCGCCGTCATAGCGCCACCTCCATCGCACACTTCCGACCCCCCAGCGCAACGCAGTCCCGACCGACAAGGCACCCCTACACCCTCACCGCCGTCGTCTGCGCCAACGCAATCACCCATCGCTTGCCCTGTCGCACGACCACATAGCTCGTCACCCCCTCGCTGCCCGGCAGCGCGGTCCGCTCGGTCGCCGGCCGCAGGTCCTGCACCGTCTTCCGGCACGAGACGAGCGCGCTGTCCGGCGAGAGGAATTGCACGCGATCCACCGCCACCGTGGCGGGCACCTGACGCAGCGAGGACGACAGCGCCTGCGTCATCGCTTCGCCAAATGCCGCCTTGCCGAAGACGCGGCGCCCCGCCATGTTGACGATCACCGCTTCGTCGTCATGCAGCTTCAGAAGCTCCAGCACGTCGAATTGGTGCTTCTGCGCGTCGGCGATGAGCTGCCGGATGTCGGCTTCATCGCCTTCTTGTTGTCCCGGGCGCATGTCAGTCACCTGGACCGCATCAGCCCGCATCAGGCCTCACCACCCGCCGCCGCCATGTTCCGCCGCACCCACCCCTCGTACGCCTGCAGAAGGCTGCCCACGAGCACGGCCACGTTGAGGGGAGAGGTCATGGGGTTTTCCTTGTCTTCGGGGTTCATCGAATCCATCTCAATCGGCGTGCGGCGGCAGCTCGAACAGCAGCAGCTCGCTGGGCCTGCCCTGCGGTGCGGCGCGGAGCTCGATGCGCTCGCCCTCCCGCCACGCGACAGCGTCGCCCGCCCCCAGCGGCACGGCCGCGCCGGCCCGGGCGGGCCGGCGCAGGGTCACTTCGCCGGTGGCCAGATGCAGGTACACGCTGCGACCCGCACCCTCGGGCGCGAACTCCAACGAAGAGCCTTCGGCCAGCATGGCGCGCATCACACACGCGTCCTGGTCGATGCGCAGGCTGCCCTGCCGCCCGTCGGGCGAGGCAATCACCTGCCAGCGGCCCGCGCGGCCGGCTGGCTCGAAGCGCCGCAGCGCCACGTGCGGCCGGCCGCCGCGTCGGCGCGGCAGCAGCCACAGTTGCAGGTGGTGGTCGCTCGCCTGTGCCGAGGCGTTCATCTGGCGGTGCCGGATGCCGGCGCCGGCGCTCATCAGCAGCACCTCGCCGGGGTGCACCACGGCCTCGTGCCCCAGGCTGTCCCCATGGGCGATCGCGCCGGCCAGCGGCAGCATCAGGATCTCCATGTCGTGGTGCGGATGCATCGCAAAGCCGGTGCCGGGCTGCACGATGTCTTCGTTCAGCGCGCGCAACACGCTGAAGCGATGCCGCGCCGGGTGCCGGTAGTCGCCGAACGAGAAGCTGAAGCGCGCGTCGAGCCACGTGCTGCGCAGGCGGCCGCGGCTCTCGGCGCGGCGCAGGTCCAGGGCGTCCATGGTGTCGTTCATTCCCTGCGTCGGTGTTGTGGGCTCAGCCGCGCACGGCCCGGGGTGCGGCGGCCGGCCCCCGGCCCGCATGCTGCATCCAGCCGAATCCGGTGACGATGAGCACGAGGGCGGGCAGCAGCTGCCACGGCAGCCGCTCGCCGAGCAGCAGGGTGCCGAGCAGCGCCGCGCACAGCGCCATCGCATAGCCGATGAAGCTCATCGTCATCGCGTCCGCGCGCTCCTGCAGCCGGAAGAACAACAGCATCGCCAGCGGCGCGGCCGCCATCTGCGCGGCCACGTAAGGCCAGGCGGCAGACGGCACGGCCGGCGCACCGGTCGCGATCCAGGCGGGCAGCAGCAGTGCCGCCGCACCAGCCGCCGTGGCCGCGCCCAGCCATGCCACGGGCACGCCGCGCGGCAGGCGACGCGCCCGAAAGACGTTGCCCCCTGCCAGGGAAAGCGGAATCGCCAGCAGCCCGATTGCGGCTTCCACCGGCAGCTCGCCCGCCGCCACCCGCGTGCTCGCCAGCCAGAGCGCGCCGCCGAAGGCGAGCGCCACGGCCGCCAGGCGCTGCCAGCGCAGCGCCTCATAGCCGAGCAGCAGCATCAGCGCCAGCGTGAACAGCGGCGGCAGCGTGTAGGCCAGCGCGGTGATGCCGACGCCCGCCTGCACCGCCACCCAGGCCGCCAGCGTGTTCGGCACGGCGCCGCCCAGCAGCCCGGCCGGCAGACCGAAGCGCAGCCACACGGCCGCAGCGGGCGCCGCCCCATGGCGGCGCCACGCCAGCCAGCCCAGCACCGCCAGGGTGGACAGCGCCGGCCACATCGCAAACGCGAGCGGGGCGGCGCCGTGCGCCACCGCCTGCTTGCCCAGCAGAACGCCCACGCCGAGCGCCAAGCCGGTGGCGCCGAGCAGGGTCGAGGGGGACGGGTCGGTGATGATGGTCTGCAACGGCATGGTGGTGTCCTGTGGCGCGATGAGGCGCACTTTAGAAATTCCGCATCGGCATTGGTTAGCATCCGACGGAACTTCACCAAGTCTTGATTGGAATCAATGTGGCCCTTTCGTCGCTGCAAGGCCTGCGCGCCTTCCGTGCCGTCGTCGAGCTGAAGTCGTTCAAGCGCGCCGGCGCGCGGCTGGGCGTGGGCGGCAGCGCGGTGAGCAAGCTGGTGGCGGGGCTCGAGCAGGAGCTCGGCGTGCTGCTGCTGCAGCGCACGACACGCACGCTGGCCCTCACCGAGGCGGGAGAGGACTTCTACGAATCGGCGGCGCGCGTGCTCGACGAGACCGAGTCGGCCGTCGAGCGCCTGCGCGAGCGCGGCGGGCGGCCGGCCGGGCTGCTGCGCGTCTCGGTGCCCACCTCGTTTGCCCTGCGCTGGCTGGGGCCACGGCTGCCGGATTTCCTGGTGCGCCATCCGGGGCTGGAGCTCAACCTGTCGCTCAACGACCGCTTCGTGGACCTCGTCTCCGAGCGCTTCGATTGCGCGCTGCGCGTGAGCACCACGCTGGAGGATTCGTCGCTGCATGCACGCCGCCTGGGGCGCATGCCGCGTGTGCTGGTGGCGTCGCCGCGTTATCTCAAGAGCGCGTCGCCGCTGCGCACGCCGGCCGAACTGGCGGCGCACCAGGTGCTTGTGTATGCCACCTCGGGAATGGGCAACCGCTGGCCGTTCACCGTGCGTGGGCGTCAGCTCACCGTGCCGGTGACCGGCCGTCTGCAGGTGGACAACAGCCTCATGCTGCGCGAGGCGCTGCTCGCCGGCCTGGGCCTGACGCTCACGCCGCTCTTCGTGGTCGACGACCTGCTGGCCTCCCGCAAGCTGGTGGCGCTGCTGCCCGAGTGCATGCCGCCGGCACACGGGGTGCTCGGCGTCACCACGCAGCGGCGCCACCTGCCGATGAAGGTGCAGTGTTTCCTCGACTTCGTGCAGGCGGGGCTGCACGCGAGCGGCTACGGCGAGGCCGAGCCGCGCTGAGCTTGCTGAATCGCTCACCGCTGCCCGTCGTCGCTCGGCTCGGCAGGACTGGGCCGAGCTCGGCCGCTCACTTCGCCGATCGGCCAACGGCATCCGTCGCCAGCGGTCCTCCCATGAAGGACTCCCGGAACGCCCGCAGCACATCCCCATCGGCCATTCGCGGGGCGATCGACCTTCGATGATCCGCGGAGCGCGATTTCAACCGAAATATGCGACGGTGCCGTTGCAATCGGCCCGACGGGCGGCGGGCAGAAGCTGAGCGTCCGCAAGGACCCAGCAAACGCAATCACAGCCAGGAGACGCGCGCAAATGCATACCCACGTCCTGATCGTCGGCGCAGGCCCGACAGGCTTGATGCTCGCGAACCAGCTTGCGCGCCGTGGCGTGCGCCCGTTGGTGATTGACCGCCATTCAGGCCCGGCGCAGCAGACGCGCGCGATGGCGGTGCACGCGCGCACGCTTGAGATCTACGCGAAGCTCGGCATCGCCGACCGCGCTGTCGCACTCGGTCAGCGGGGCGATGCGGCCAACATGTGGGCCGAGGGGCGCCGCTCCGCGCGCATCCCGCTCGGCGAGATCGGCCAGGACTTGAGCCCGTTCCCGTACGTGTTGATGCTGGGCCAGGACGACAACGAGCGCATCCTGGGCGAGCGGCTGCGCGAACTCGGCATCCACGTGCAGTGGAACACCGAGCTGGTCGCGCTCGAACAGAAGAGCGACCGGGTCGACGTCGAGTTGAAGCAGCCCGATGGCTCGACTCGACGCGTGAGCGCCGCGTGGGTCGCCGGCTGCGACGGCTCGCACAGCGCCGTGCGCGAGCGCTGCGGCGTCGGCTTTCCCGGCGCGCCGTACGAGCACACGTTCTTCGTCGCCGACACCACCGCCGTCGGGTCGATGACGCCCAATGAGCTGAACGTCTACCTCTGGCGCGACGGCTTCCATCTGTTCTTTCCGATGCGCGGCGCGAACCGCTGGCGGGTGATCGGCATCCTGCCCAAGACGCTGCGCAACAGCGACAGTGTCACCTTCGACGACGTCGCACCGTCGATCGTCGCCGAGGCGGGAACGGGCATCCACTTCAGGCATTGCGACTGGTTCTCGACGTACCGCATCCAGCACCGCAGCGCCGAGCGCTTTCGCGACGGCCGCTGTTTCCTGCTCGGGGATGCCGCGCACATCCACAGCCCCATGGGCGGGCAGGGAATGAACACCGGCTTGCAGGACGCCTACAACCTGGGCTGGAAGCTCGCCGCGGTCGTCAAGGACGACGCGGGTCCCGCGCTGCTCGACAGCTACGCGGCCGAGCGGATGCCGGTCGCGCAACGCCTGCTCGACAGCACCGACCGCGCATTCACGCTCATCGTTTCCGATTCGTGGGTCGCCTCGCTCCTGCGCACGAGGGTGATCGCGAAGGTCGCCGCCACCGCGATGAGGCTGCAGCGCATGCGCCGGCTTGCGTTCCGCACGCTGTCGCAGATCGGCATCGCGTATCGCGAGAGCGGGCTGTCGCAATCGCTCGCGCCGTTGCCCGAAGGCGCACCGCAACCCGGCGACCGATTCCCATGGCTGCGTCTGCGCCTCGAAGCTGGCGGCCCGGTGGAGGACCTGTACGAGAGGCTCGACGACGAGCGATTTCACCTGCTGTCGTTCGGCCAGCGGGCCGAAACGCCGCCGTCCGCCGGCGACATGCTGCGCGCGTGGAGCGTTCCTTCAGATGCCGCCAACGACGAAGTGTTGGCTCGCGCCGGGATCGCGCAACCGTCGTTCTATCTGCTGAGGCCCGATGGTCATGTCGGCCTCGCCGGCACGCGGCTCGACGTCGACCAGATCAGCCGCTATCTCGCCGAGCGCGTGGGATGGCGGGAACCGGCCGCGATCGCGCAGGTGCAGCATGTCCGCATCGGCGGATGAAATGTCCATCTCGTCGGCGCCGGCCATGCGGGTGTCCGCGAACGTGCATGGTCGGCGCCTTTGCGGGCAGTCGTGAGTGGCGGCTTCGTATGTCCACCAGCACATGGGACGGGCAGATCTACCAGCGCGCTGCGGCGATCGGGTCGATGTGCGCAGAGCGTTGCTCGCAGGCCGTCAGCAGCGCACGCCGCTGGTCGAGCCACGCGACGGTTTCCATCAGATCGAGTTGGTAAATCATCCGAGTTCTCCAGACAAACTGGCGCAGGGGAACGGTGCCCTGCGCCGCCTTGTCGACGAGGCGGCCCTGCAGATGCGACAGGTGTGCCGCGCCCGCGCATTCGGCGTTCCAGATGGTGGTCGCCGTGGTGACCTTCGCGTCCTGAGCGTGCGCCAGGAACGGCGCGATGCATACGGAGGCGGTGAGCGGGATCCAAGTGGAGAGGGTACGGTTCATGTCAATCTCCAGGAGGGTGGGTTGAGGCTCGGTGCCTTGGTCGTCGGTTCAGCCGCGTGGCCCTGAATCGATCTTGCGCACGACGATGTCTGTGCTTGACGGTTGGGCCTTGATCGATGCCCGGGCCATCGCCGTGTCATCGCTGCGCATCTCGAACATGGTCAGCATGCCCCCCAGCTGCGTGCTGCTGGCCAGCACGGCGACAAGGGCCATCGCGGCCTTCCTGGCACGCTTGGGTTGTGGGTAGCTCGGCCGCATGGGCTGCTTCGTGGAACGGAAGTCGATGGACATGGCGTGCTCCGTCAGGTGGATCGCGGGGCTCAGGGTGTCGGATCGAACTCCACACCTGCCCTCGCTTCATCGGACGCGCATTCGACGCCAGACCGGACATCACCGACCAAAGAGGCCATTGCCAGCTCCGCAGGCCCAACTCGACCGAGCTCGGCCCTTCTCAATCCCTTCGGTTTGTGCCCCAATCGGCACGAGACGATCCAGAGGAGTCGGGTCGCATGCGCAGTCTTACGGAATTGATCCAGAAGGTCGCTCACGGTGACCCCGCGGCGCGCGACGAGTTGTTCGCGGCGGCCTACTCCGAGCTGCGCAAGCTCGCACGCTCACGGCTGCGAGACGGCGGACGCAACACCTTTCTCGAGATCACGGCCCTGGTGCACGAGTCGTATCTGCGCTTGGTGAAGGTCGGGGAATTGCGGATCGAAGACCGAAGGGCATTCTTCGGGTATGCGTCCAAGGTCATGCGCTCGGTCATCATCGATTCCGTTCGCGAGCGCCAGGCAGAGCGGCGTGGTGGGGCGCCGACCGAGCTGACCCTGGACACGCAGGTCACGGCCGAGCTGCCGAGCGGTGAGGACGAGGTCCTGCATGTACACGAAGCCCTGCTCGCGCTCGAACAGGCCGAGCCGCGCCTGGCGCAGGTGGTCGAGATGCGCTATTTCGGTGGCTACTGCGAGCTTGAGATTGCCGAGGTCCTGGGCGTGACCGAGCGAACGGTGCGGCGCGACTGGGAGAAAGCCCGACTGCTGCTGATGAAGGCGATGAAGACGTAGCAGCCGTGTCCGGTGCGGGCGCCAAAATGCGTCCGTACCCGGAAAGCCACGACCGAGTCCGCACCATGTCGCCGAGCCTCGCCGATCTTTCGACCTTGAGCCGCCTGCTCGACGAAGCGCTCGACCTCGAACCGGCGCAGGTCGAAGCCTGGCTCGCAGCGCTGCCCGAAGCGCATCGTCACCTGCTGCCGCAGCTGCGCGAGATGCTGTCCGAGCACCTGTCGCCGGGCCACGCCGGCTTCATGTCCGCCGGGGCGAAGCTGGCGGGTGGCGCGGTTGATGAAACGGTGGCCCGGGCCGAAGACCTCGTCGGCCCGTACCGGCTGATCCGAGAGATCGGGCGCGGCGGCATGGGCGCGGTGTGGCTGGCCGAGCGAGCCGATGGGAGCCTGAAGCGACATGTCGCGCTCAAGCTGCCGCGCCTGGCCTGGGGTGCGGGTCTGACCGAGCGCATGGCGCGCGAGCGCGACATCGGTGCTTCCCTCGAGCACCCGAACATCGCACGGCTTTACGACGCCGGTGTCGATGCATCGGGCCGGCCTTACCTCGCGCTCGAGTACATCGACGGGCAGCCGCTCGACACATGGTGCGAAACGAAGGCGCTCGGCGTGCCCGAACGACTCCGCCTGTTCCTGCAGGTGGCACGCGCCGTGGCCTATGCACACGGCCGACTGGTGGTGCACCGCGACCTCAAACCCTCCAACGTGCTCGTCACTGCCGACGGCGAGGCGCATCTGCTCGACGGTGGTCCTGGGCGCAGGCGCCGCACTGGTGCAGGCGCGCAGGGCGGACGATGCGGCCGAGCAGGCGCGCGTCGCATCTGCGCGGGCAACTGCCGCAGTTCGTCGTTCGCGGGGTTGTCGCGCGCGTTCACCTTGAACACGTCGACGACGAAGTCTTTCACGATCGGGGCGAGCATGACGAAGCGGATCGACACTTTCGCGAAGCGCTCGAGCTCCAGAAGGTGGTGTGGGCCAGCTGTCCTTGCAACGCGTTTCGCTACTCCCACCTGGCGCGCAACCGCAGCATGCAGGGGCGCTTCGACGAGGCCGAGGCGGTGTTGGCGTCGGTGCCGAACATCGGTGCCGTGCGGGGGCGGACCATGCAGGATCCCATGATGTATGAGGCGGTGCCCCGCCAGGTGTCAGCCCCTACTACAAGGCGCCGCTGCTCACGCTGGAGAAAGCGCTGGCGCGCAGATAGCCGTGCCGGTCATCGCGACGCCATCGGCAGCGCCGCCGACAGGGACACCGCCTGCACGCGTGCTGCCAGACCAGCTCGGGGCCTTACGGTGGCAGGACAGCCAGCCAGGCAGGAACCTGCTTCTTCCATCCGCTCTTGTTGGGGTGGATCTCATTGACCCAATCGAAGCTGTCGCCGGTTGCCTTCGGATCAGCCTTGTCCATGCGGCCCGTGGTGGCGACGGCGACCACGCCGGCTCGCCCCACGGTCCAGCCCTGGATCGTGTCCTTGATTTCCTCGAATAGGCGCTGCGTCAGAGCATCCCAAAGTGACGGGTCTATCCCGTTGTTCGTGTACGCCGTGTACAGCCAGGGACCGGAGAAGTTGCGGAAGGCGGGCGCATCCCGAGCCACAGGCGTGTCATAGCAGTTCAAGTAGATCGGCGTGTTTGCGTTCTTCCTGCTCGTTCTCAGTGCCTGGTAGATCGCTTCGAAGTTCGTGTTCAGGTAGGCCACCAGATCCTGGAGTGCGTCCTGCCGGACACATGCATCACCATTCTCCGGAAGCGGCTGGCCGTGCATGTCGTGCAGGATCCCTTGTCCCGGTGGTGTGTCCCGGGCTGCGTCAATGAAGTCGTTGCCGCCAGCGCTGAACAGGACGCCGTCGTACTCCTGCTGATCGAGCCACCAGACAAAGTCATCGGTCATCATGTCGACGATTCGAGTGAGCGTGTGGCCGGAGGTCGAGACGTTCACGATCAGGTTCGTACGCCCGAGGTTGTTGAACTCGCGAGCGAGGTACTCCGGCAGCGAGCCTTGATTCCAGGCGCTCGCGTCCATCCACGAATCTCCTTCGGCAAGGAAGGTTCTGTTGAAGGGTCCGTACTTGTCCGCCTCCTCCGGCTTGATCCTGTAGCGGGAACCCTTGATGGCAACCGAGGTCATGGCTTCTCCTGGCGTCGACAGCGCAAGCGGCGCAAGCCACCGCCATCGACCCTGCGTCAGCATGTCGCAGTCGGGGTCGCCAGGCGATGGTGCCGGTGACCACTTTATTGACAAAGCGCCAGTCGGGCCAGTAGCGCTCATGCCCCCACAGCGATCATCTGCCGCCGTGGCAGCCGCGTGAACGCCAGCGCGGCCAGGAAGGCGCCGATGCCCAGCGAGAAGGCGCCGATGAAGAGCCACGCATAGCTCGAAAACGTGTCGTAGATCATTCCACCCAGCACGGGGCCCAGCGCCATTCCAAGGCTGCTGGCCATGGTGGTGCCGCCGATCACCGTGCCCATCATGCGCAGCGGAAAATTCTCGCGCGCGATGACGGCAAACAGCGGCATCACCCCCGCATAGGTAAAACCGAACAACGCAGCGACGGTGTAGAAGCTTCCCAGCTCGCGCGCGTACACATAGCCCAGCACCACCATCGCCTGGGCGAGCAGCGCCAGCACCAGGACGCGCGCCGCCCCGAAGCGGTCGCCCAGCAGCCCGAACACGAGTCGCCCGCCCATCCCCGCGAGGCCTTCCAGGCTGTAGATCGACACGGCAGCCATGAGCGGAATGCCGCAGGTGACGGCGTAGCTCACCGTGTGAAAGATCGGCCCCGAGTGGGTGGCGCAGCTCAGAAAGCTCGTCACCACCAGGATGAGGAATGGCGCAGAGCGCAGGGCTTGCCCGACAGACATGGCCGGCTCATGCGCCGAGCCCGGTGCCGCAACGGCCGCGGGTTGCGCCAGCGCGGGCGGGCGGCGCACCAGCAGAGCCGCGGGCACCATGATGGCCGCCACCAGGGCTGCGATGATTTGCAGCGACGTGCGCCAGTCGTGGGTCTGCACCAGCCACGCGGCCAGCGGCGACATGGTCATCGGCGCCATGCCCATGCCCGCCGACACCAGCGACACCGCCAGGCTCCGCCGCGTGTCGAACCATCCGGTGACGCACGCCATCATCGGTGCAAAGATCGCCGCCGCGCTGAAGCCGACGACCACGCCGAACAGCAGCTGGAACGCCACGAGCGATGTCGCCAGGCTGGCCAGCGCGAGTCCGCCGGTGAGCAATATCGAACCCGCGAACACGACGATGCGCGGCCCCACGCGGTCGCTGAGGTAGCCCCAGGCGATGCTGCCGAGCGCCAGCGCCACGAAGGCGAGCGTCATTGCGGTGGAGATCCCGGTCGTGGACCACCCCGTGTCCTGAGCGATCGGCCGCAGAAACACCGGCAGTGAAAAGAGCCCGCCGATCGCCACGCAGCCGAGCACGCCACCCGCGGCG
The DNA here is from genome assembly GCF_029855045.1 of Piscinibacter sp. XHJ-5. Taxonomy (GTDB): domain Bacteria; phylum Pseudomonadota; class Gammaproteobacteria; order Burkholderiales; family Burkholderiaceae_C; genus Albitalea. The sequence goes on along the minus strand of NZ_CP123228.1, from coordinate 4,728,698 downwards.
ACGATGATCCAACGGTAGTGATGGCGCAGAGCGTTCGTCCAGGAAGACATGGCCGGTCCTTGGCTGATTTGGTGTGATCTGACGGGCAGGCTAATGCGGCCGGCCCGACGGCGTGAGTAACAAGCGTGGCGTGATTGCGCGCCTCAGGACTTGCAGCCGAACTCCGGCCCGTCGAGCTGGCGCACCTCGCACTCGACGTCCCAATCGGTACCGTGGACCTTGAGGAATCGCCGCGTCAGTTCGACCGCCTCCGCCTTCGACGCCGCCTCGAGGATGGCGTAGCCGCCGATCACCTCCTTGGTCTCGGTGAACGGGCCATCCGACACTGACAGCTTGCCTCCGCGGTGCAGCCGCACGCGCACGCCTTCCGAGGTGGGCCTCAGCCCGGCAGTGCTCACCAGCTGTCCGGTGCGGGTGAGCTCCTCGAGCAGCTTGCCCATGTCGGCCATCAGCTGTTCGCTGGGCACCTGGCCGGTGGCTTCGTCGATGCGGATCATCGAAAGGAATCGCATGGTCACGTCTCCTGGGTCGTGGCGCGGCGGAACGATTCCGCCGCCTCAACCCCTACGACGAACGAAGATCAGCCGGATCGACAAGCGCGGCATCGCGCGGGCTCAGCCGCATTGAAAAAAGTTCGCGGGGACCGGTGAAGGTCCAGGCGTGCCCGCGCCGCCTTCCACGCCCCGACGCCCTTGTGGCTCGCATGGAGGCCGCTCGCCCGGCGCATCTGCCCAGGCTCTTGCACGCGACTGACGTTCGTGACCTGGGCTCGCCAGTTGCTGGTGGCGGGGATCACTTGGGAGCCGTCTATGCAGCCAACGCCTGTCGAACCCGGGCTCGCCGCGACGAGCATCATCGGGCACTGCCTCTGCGGCGCCGTGACGATTGCGGTTGCCGGTCAGCACGACCCACGCGTCGGAGCCTGCCACTGTCGGATGTGCCAGCGGTGGTCGGGCGGGCTGTTCCTGTGCTTCACGGCGGATGCTTCCGCGGTCACTGTCACCGGCGAGGTGGCCACATACCGATCCTCATCCTTCGCCGAGCGGGCCTTCTGCCCGCGCTGCGGTTCGCATTTGTGGTTCAACGATGTCCAGGCCGGAGGCGAGCCATCGAGTTATGAACTCATGCCGGGCCTGTTCGATGCCGCTCGCAGTTGGCCGCTTCGATCGGAGATCTACGTGGATCGGGCCATGAGCTCGGTTCAACTCGCCGGTGATCATCGTCGCAAGAGCCGGGCCGAGTACGAGGCCTCCAATCCGTTCGTCGAGGGAGACTTGCCTTGAGTCTGGCGCGTGCGCGGCGGCACGCGCTCAGGCGGTGATCTTCCCGTCGGCATCCAGTCCGTAGTCGCGCACCAGCTCGTCCCACATCGTGGGCGGGCAGCTGCGCTCGACGATGGGCCGGAAGCGCCGCCACTGTTCCGGCGTGCAGGCGTGCTGCAGGCCCCAGGTGAACACGCGTGTCGCCACGGCGGGCGGCTGCGCGGTAGAGCCGTGGCGGCTGAGCATCTCCACCACCCAGCCGACGAACCAGTCGAAGTCGGCCATCTCGGCGCTGGGCGTGAGCAGGCGTTCGTTGACGATGCGCGCGCGGCCCTCGGGCGTGGGCGCGGTCTTCATCGTCAGCGGCATCATCACCGCCTCCTCGTGCTCGAGGTGATGCAGGTGCTCGTCGCGCCAGGCGGCCCAGGCCTTCTGCAAGGCCGCGATGTCGATGTCGGCCAGCGCAGCGTCCACGGCGGCCGCGAGGCGCACGTCGTCCGCGTGCTCGGCGGGCAGGCCGGCGCCGGTGCAAGCACCCGCGCTCACCGCATCGAGCAAGGCGAACATGCTGCGGTCCTCCATCGCCATGTGCACCGCAAGTGCGCGCCGCAGGCGTTTCCACTCTTCGGCGAAGGCCGTGCGGGCGCCGGTTTCCAGCGCGTCGCGCTGCAATTGGATGCTGGCACGCAAGGCCTCGTGGGCGTTGCGCATGATCGCGAACGGCATGGGCCTCGGTACCTCGGCGGCAGCGCCGAGGGGAATGGCATCTGGCACGACGGTCTCCTCGGGGGAAGCAGGAAGCTGGAAGGCTCAGCGCTTGGGCACTTCGCAGGCGCCGTGGGCGCAGATCTCGAAGGCGCTGTCCTTTTGCACCCAGCCCTGCTTCACCATGAAGCCGTGGATCTCGCAGCCGACGCACACGCCCAGCACGGACTCCATCCAGAGCAGCAGCATGTAGATGACGCAGATCGTCAGCGGCAGGATGCCGGTGACGCCGGCGTTGGTGATGACCATCATCGCGCCCGCCATGATGAGGTTGAGCGTCCAGGCGAAGCGCTTGGGCTTGGCCGAGGCCCAATCGGGCCCCTTGCGCTGCACCATCCAGCCCGCCAGCACACCGAGCGGGCTGTACTGGATGCCGATCGTCACGCGGATCAGGAACTCGACGAACAGGAATGTCGTGATGGCCTGCATCGGCAGGTAGAACTGCTCGAAGCGGCCGTAGACGAGGGCCACGGCAGCGAGCACCAGCGCCATGCCGGCCGCGGCGCGCACCTGGTTGTCGTTGAACACTGCCGCTTGCACCGGCTGGCCGTTGTGGCTGAGCCCTGAGATGACCTGACCGTAGGTAGCGGGAAGCAAGGACATGCGAATCTCCTTGGCTGTGACGGCAGACCTCGAATGATGCCCATTCCGGCCGAAAGAATCCAGCCTTGTTGCCGTTCCGTGCCGACGGCTGGAAAAACGAGGAAGGGGCGTTCTTCGGGTGGTGGCGGCGAGGTACGACTTGCTCGCCGGGTTCGCAAACTTTAGCGCTCGGTTGAGCTGGCGGATCCGCAGGCTTCTGCCCTGCAGCTCCCCCGTAGCGGCATGGGGGCGATCGGACTATGCTGCATCGATCCCTGCGCTTCTGGGAGTTGCGACATGACGTCGCCCAGCGTCCTCTGGCTGGAACGTGGCAAGAGCGTTCCTGATCGCACCGCTCAGGCACTCGCCGTGTGCTTGGGTATCGCTTGCGCACTCTTGATCGCGGCAGGCGCTTCGCACCCCCCGTCTCCCAGTCGGTCCGGATGCAGCAGCGACCCATGGGACTTCCTTCCTGTGGGAGAGATGCTGGAGCCGAGTTCTCTGGCGTTCCTTGTGGAAGCGCATTGCTCCAACGCCAAGTACATGCCGGATGGCTGGATCGAGCTGCGCTACGGCGGCGCCAGAGTGGACGTGAAATTGCAGCGCGTCGACATTGCCGGCAGGCCTTTTTTCAGGGTTAACTCGATCGGCGGTGTCGCTGCGCCTCCCGGCGACGATGACGCGATGCCGACACGGCAGTGAGCGGCTCGTGCATCCCATGCAACACGAGCTGATCGCCTTGCAGTCAAACGGAAGCGGGCGCCAAAGGGAGATGCCGACGCCGATCAGCCCTCGGCGATGGCCGCAATGGACACCTTCAGGCCCGGAATGCGCGCAGGCAGCTTGGCGCCCTGGCGAGCCGGTGGGTCGGAGGGAAACCACTTCAGCCACTCTTCGTTCATTCCGGCAAAGTCGTCTTCCTCCGCCAGCACGACGGTGACGCTGACGATCTTGTCCAGCGAGCTGCCTGCTTCTTCCAGGATGGCCTGAATGTTCGTCAGGCACTGCCGTGTCTGCTCCTGGATGGTGGTGCCCACGATGGCGCCCGTGACCGGGTCCGCCGGGGCCGTGCCCGAGACGAACACCAGGCCGCCCGCCTTGACGGCTTGGCTGTATGTTGTCGGCGGCTTGGCGGCCTTCGGAGTGAAGACGATCTGTCTTGCCACTGTGCCCTCCGGATATTGCCTTCGATGGGGTGTGAAGCTGGTGCCTGGCGCGCGAGGCGGATGATGACAGCGAGCGGCTCGCGGGCCAAGTGCCAGGTGGCCGCTCTTCGCTGCCCCATGCGCAGGGTCTCATCGGGTGGGCTCCGCAGCCGTGTTGGCAAGCAGAACGAACGTCACCGTGGGCGGTGACTTGAGTCGGCCCACGTCGACGACGACGCCTTGTGGCGCCCAGTCGTTCGTCGCGGTGACCTGCAGCTTCACCTTTGCGGCGGGAACGTCCTGGATCACCGCCAGACCGTGCTTGTTGGTACGGCTCTCGACGAGCAATGTGCCCGTCTCCGTACGGACGAAGATCCGCGCCCCGCTGATAGGCTGGCTGGGCGTGCCTCCCACGACCTCCACCGTGAGCGTGATCGTCTTAGCAGGCACAGCGGAGGCGGGACCGCTGGCCGCCGGCGGTGCCGCGGGCTTGGGCTGCGCGCCTGCGGCAAGGGGGCTCAGCAGGACGACAAGCGATGCGGCGGCAAGCCGAAGACGGCATCCGTGCGACGAGTTGCGAAAGCATGCGGACATTGCATCCTCTCAGTCGGCCCGATGCTTCATTTCGAAGATCAGGTCATCGAAATAAGGTTTTTCCTTCAGGCTCGCGCGCGTCTCCGGGAAGTGCAGCACTTGCAACTGGGCGCTGTTGCCGTCAAACCGCCGCAGCGCAACGGCGACACGCTCGCGGTTGGGCAGTCGCACGTTGTTGAGTGCGGGAAAGTCGAAGTACGACAGCCAGAACGCGCGTTCCACCACGGGTTGCGGCGCATCGGCACGGCGTACCTCGAGCCGCAGTTGCGCGGTCTGCTGGATCGTGTCGACGGCGAGCACTTCCAGCGTCAGGTTGACGGTCGACTGCCTGCCGCTTGTCGTTGGTTCCGACAATGGCTTCAGGTCACGCTTGAGCAGCAACTTGCTGCCGAAGTTGGGTGCCAGCGTCTCCGCGAAGTCGCTGATCTCGGTGTCCCAGCGGTGGTCGACATCGGCGAGCGACGCGGCTTGTCGATCCGCGATCTCCTTGCTGATGTCGATCAGCCGTGTGCGCAACGCCTTTGTCGACTCGGCGTTCTGCATCTTCTGCAGCGCCGCGTGGACATCCTTGAAGAGCGGGGACAGGTCGAAGGAATCGTGGAAGTTCAGCGCGAGCATCTCGAGGCCGACCACCATCTTCACGGGATCGGCCTGCGGGTTGCCGAGGAAGTTGTCGATGACGTAGCGGAACATCTCCTTGCGGAGGTTGCTGTCGGACTCTTCTCGACGGGCAAGCAGGTCGGTGTAGAACTGCTTCGTCGACTCGGCGTGCTGCCTGTCCGAGAGATAGGAGGTTCCGAAGTAGCCGACAGCTGCGACGGCCACCGGCAGCAGCGCCTTCAGGACGATATCGGCCTTCTCCCATCGGTCCTTGGGTTTCGATGAGGCCATGCCTCACCTCCGTTGCAGGGAGGTATTGCTTCCGGACTTCCTGATCTCGAGGTTGTAGCGCTGCGGACTTCTGTAGGACTGGACGGTCACGCCCTCCAGGCCGCGAACCGTCAGCTTGCACGGTCCTTCGCTGCCGACGAACAACCGGAACGAGCCGAACTCGTCCGTGGATCTGGTGTCGCTGGTGCCGGCGTCGCACCGGATCGAGACGGATTCGTTGGGCACCGGCTTGTTGTTTTCGCTGATCGTTCCGAAAACCTCACCGGCACGAGCCCCCGCCGGAGCGGCCGACAAGGCAGCCAGCAGCGCCAGCCGCAGTGCCGAGTTTCTGGCGATCGCCCTTCTCACGGAGGCACTCTTGCGTTTCATCGCGATCTCCCCGTTGGAGAGACAACGTATGCCCTCTCGACTGGAACCGCATCCCCAATGGAATGGAGAACCGGGCGGGCCGCGTGCCTGTGGTCGCGGACCGGAAAGACAGGCCCCTAAGCGTAGGGGGAGGGCGACCGACATCGCCACGGGGGCACCCACCGCGCTTCACGCGCGCGAGCCGAGGGCGGACGCGCAGGCATGGAAGTCAGCGTGACCCTGTCCCCTCGAACCCGTGGCCGTCCTCAACGTTTCATCAAGTAGGGCTCGAGCACGGCACGCCAAGGCTCTGCCACCGCCAGGTGTGCATCGTCTCGCAGCTGCTTCAGATACTCGGACCGTGCCTTGTCGGCACGCTCCGAGGTCATCACGCCACGCACGAGGTTGTCCCTGAACGAGTCGTCGCGCTGGTTGATGCGCAGCACCACGTAGCCGTCGTCTCCCTTGATGGGGTCGGCGACGCCGCCTGCCTTCAGGTCCTTGACGCCCGCCGCGATGTCCGGGCGCAGCTCGGAGACAAGAAACCAGCGCGGCTTGCCATCGCCGTCCGAGAGCACGCCCCGGGTCTTGCGGGTCGCCTCGCGCTCGGAGTTCTTCTCCACCAGTTCCTCGAAGCTCGTCGTGCTCGCGCGGGCGTGCCGGGCGAGGTCGGCCGCGCTGGCCCTGACCTCGTTCTCGCTGCGGCCGGCAAGGCCCAGGAACAGCTCGGACAACGTGACGCTGACAAAGCGGTCGCGGTGCGCGTTGTAGTAGTCGCGAAGCTGCTTGTCAGTCAGGCCGTAGTAGATCTTCGCATCCACCTCGCGCCGCAGCACCGCTTCACGCATGAAGCTGCGGTGCATCGCCTTCTTGACGTCGGCAAGATCCAAGCCGTCCCTGCGCATGGCCTCCTCGAGCTCTTCGGGGGTGCGCAGGTTCACCTGTCTGCCGATGCGTAGCACCTCGCGGTTGACCTCGGCGTCGATGTCCCCGGACATCTCCAGTTCGTTGGCCCTCTGGACAAGAAGCGCCTCGTTGATGAGATTCAGGATGATCTCGGGCTGCCTCTTCTCGACCTCGCCCCGGGCCTGCTCCGTCGTCATCCCACGTTGCTTCGTGAGCGTCGCCCCGAGTTCATGGCTCTCGCGCAGTACCTGCGAGCGGGTGATGACCTCGTTGTTGACCTGTACGACGATCTCGTCGCGTACCACCGGCGGATTCTCGTGTTGCTGAGCCACGGCCACGGCGGTGACCACGGAAAACGCAACCACCATCCACGGCGTGCGCCATGGTTCGCGCCGGGCTCCAGCAGTTCTCATGGTCGAAGCCTTTCTGGTCGGGGTCCCACGTCGGCATCCGCACCAGGCAGGCGCTGTCGGCGCTGTTGTTCCTTGTACTCCAAATCGCCGGCGTGTCGGACATCCCGGTGACGTGCGGCAAGGCGTCTCTCAGCCTGCGCGAGGCGGAATTCAGCCGCGCAGGCTCTCAGACTGCTGCCCGAAGGCGACCTGGTGCCGGTGAGTTCGCCGGACCTGCTCTGGCTGGAACCGTGAGCTCGGGTCCCGGTCCGCAATGGACCGGTCGTTGTCAGGGTGCGAGTCCCGAAGGGCCGTGGGTCCCTTCGGGACATGTCCCCCGCACTCGGCGTTCAAGCCGCGTTTCATGTCATGACCGTTTTTGGAAGGTTGTGTCCGCACTGGAACCACGACACGCCGTCGCGGTGCGCAGCGGGCGCGACCGCGCGTCGAGATCTCTAGCGGCAGCTGAACCTCGGGTTCCAGTCGTTGAACAGGCCGTTCGGGTTGTGCTCCCACAGCCACACATGCAGCTCGTAGAAGGGCATGGCTGTGCCGTAGCGGTTCGGCGTGCGCACCAGGTGCATCGGATGGCCGAAGAGCACGGGGGGCTGGGGATGCGCGGCGTCCCAGTACGGCGCGAACACCACGTACTCGAGCGCCACCAGCTCGTGCCTGCCATGGCGGTCCTGGCGATAGACCAGGAACTCCGGACGCATGGGGTCGAGCTCGGCGTCGCCCACCAGCGCAGGGTTGACGTAGTGGATGCCCATGCCCCCTTGACCGGGCTGGTCGACGCAGTCGCCGTTCAGGTCGGGAAACTTGGTGTACCCGGCGGCCAGTGCGCTCTGCAGGTCCGTGAACGGCCTGGTGGCCTTTCGGGCATCGTGCAGCAGCTCCTGCAGCTTGAAATCAGTGGGCTCGGGGTCGCCGTGAGCGTACGTCGTCGTCGTCACGCAGGCGGCGCCCAGTGCGAGGCCGATGCAGGCAAGGATGGCATTGGGTTTCATCATGACTCTCCTGGGTTGGTGAGGCCGGCCTGGCCTCGGTTGACGTGAACGGATCAAGAACGGGAGCGCAGGGCTCATGTCGCGGCGTGCGCATCACCAGCGCATGAAGTCGCCGACGCCCTGCTCGACCGCGCAGCGCAACGCGAGGTTCGCGGCCACCAGGTCTTCCATGGCAATGCCCATTGCCTTGTAGACGGTGATGTCCTCGTCGTTGCAACGGCCCGGCGCCTTGCCCAGCGCGACAGCACCCAGCGTGGTCGCCCGGGCACGATCGATCGTCGACAGCTCGGCGCATCCGACCGGCGGGGGCAGCAGCGCATCCAGGGTTTCGACGAAGAGTCGGTGCTCGCGCGGCAGGCGCACCGGCAACTCGCCGGCCGGAGGGTGATAGCCGACGGATGAGACATGGGTACCGGGCCGAAGCCAGTCCGGATCAATGACCGGCTCCGCGCTGTGGGTGGCCAGGCACACCACGTCGGACTCGGCGACCGCGGCGCGCGCATCGCCCGGCGCGCGTGCCAGTGGATGACTTGCGGCCAGCCGCCGGGCTTCGTCGTCATGCAGTGAGCAGACGTTGATGTGGTCGAACTGCCGCACGAGCGGGAGCAGGCGCAAGTGCTCGCGCGCCTGCACGCCGGCGCCGATCACGGTGGCGACCCGCGCGTCGGGGCGCGCCAGCATCCGGACCGACAGTGCAGCGGACGCCGCCGTGCGCACCGCCGTGATGTAGGTGCCGTCCATCACGCAGCAGGCGACACCCGTGTCTGCCTCGTACAGCGTGATCAGCGACAGATGGCTCGGCCACCCCGCGCGCAGGTTGCCGTCGAAGACATTGACGACCTTGACCGCGATCTTCGAGCCCGGTTGCCATGCGGGCATCGCCAGGCTGAATCCCCGGCCCGGAATCACGATCTCCGGTCGGGGCGGCGCCTGCACCTCACCGCGCTCGAGGGCCTCGAACCCCTCTTCCAGGGCATCGAGCAGTCGAGGCAGGGGCAGGCAGCGCTCGACGTCGGATTCGCTCAGGGTGCGGACCGGGAGGCCGCCCTTGCGGATCTCGAAGGCCGCCTTGTCGAGCTTGGTCGAAGAGGTGTTGGTCATGATTGTGGTGAGCTGGGCTCAAAGGTCCGTGTGGCAATGCACACATATTTGTCCCTCACAACCGGAAGCTCAAACGCTTTGGCTTGCTTTCACTTGAGCACGACTCAAGCGTAAGATGAGCCATGGCCTTGTCGACGATGCTCGTCAACCAGCTGCGCGCGTTCGAGGCGGTGGGCCGGCATGGCAGCTTCAAGCGCGCGGCCGACGAACTGCACGTGACGCAGTCGGCGCTCAGTCACCACGTGAGGCACCTCGAGCAGCACCTGGGCATCGCGCTGCTGCGGCGGTTGCACCGGCGCATCGAGCTCACTGATGACGGACGCCGCCTGTGCACCGAATGCAGCGCCGGGTTCGAGTCACTGGAACGCGCGGTTCGGCAGTTGCTGATCAGCGATGCGCAAGACGCGCTGACCGTCAGCATCGCGCCGTACTTCTCCGCGAAGTGGCTCACCCCGCGGTTGGGCCGGTGGTGGGCACGGCACCCCAACATCGATCTGCAGCTGCGCCACGCTTATCAGCCGGCGGACTTCCTGCACGACGACGTCGATGCCGGCATCAACTGGGGCCATGGCCGCTGGGAGGATGCGGAGGTCAGGAAGGTGCTGACCGGCGAGTTCGTCGCCGTGTGCACCCCGGCGCTGGCGCGCGAGCTCGCACCGCGCAAGGGGCTGGCCGCGCTCGCGCGGCAGCGGCTGCTTTGCGAGTTCGACAAGCGCCACTGGGAAGAGTGGTTCAGGCGTGCGGGCGACACGTCGTCCCGCCGGCTCGACGTGGTGCTGATCGACGACTCGCATGCCTTGCGTCGCGCAGCCGTCGACGGCCACGGCGTGGCCCTGTTCTTTCGCGGCCTGTTGCAGGACGACCTGCACTCCGGCCAATTGGCGCAGTTGCTCGACGTGACCGTGGATCCGGGAGCGGCGTACTACTTCGTGCGGCCCAAAGGCAAGCCGGTCAACGCGAAGGTCGCTGCCTTCCAGCGCTGGTTGATGGACGAGGTGCGGCGCGCGCCCTTCGCGTGATCAACGACGCGGCATGCCTCGCGCTGCATCCGGGGCTCGTGTCGTCGGCCGAGACGCGCCCCATGGCCTCGTCACGACAGGTGCAGTCGCGCCGTCTCGCCGCCTTTTGTGCTGGTGGCGGACTGCGCACCGATGCGGGTCAGCACCAGCCAGGCGAAAAGCGCCACACCGATGCCGACGACGACGGAGGCCAGGCCGATCACCGGCTCGGCCGCCGTGTAGCCCTTGAGCCGCAGCGCCAGTGCGGCCAGCATGACGGGCACGCCGGTGTTGTGCAGCCAGAACTGCGCTGTCGCCACCGGCCCTTCGGTGACGGCCGGATGGGCCATGCCGATCAGCGCGAACAGTGCCATGCTGACCCAGCCGAGGAGATTGAGGTGTGCGTGCACCGCGGTGAGCGAGTGGTCGCCGGAGGCTCCCATCGCGATGCCCAGCGCGACCGCGACGACGAAGTAGACGATGCCCACGCGGAACCAGGCGCGGCTGCGAGCGTTGTCGGTCATGGAGATGCTCCTTGATGTTCGGTGGACCGTCACGATGCGACCGGCGCAGCGCCCAGCTGCCGCATGATGGAGGCGAGATCGATCCACACGTTCTCGCGCCGGATCAAGCCATCGGGCGCCATGTCGAACACGTGCAGCAGGCGAAAGCTCAGGCGCCGGCCTCCGCCGGAAATGCCGAACGGCGTTCCGGGCGCGGTGCCCTCCCACATGCTCTCGTCGACGACGAAATCAGGCCCGTAGTAGCGGCGCAGCGACGTCACCTTCTCGCCGCTCAGATCCGCGAACAGCGCGTCGTAGAAGGCGCGCGCCTGCTGGACACCGTGCAGCGGGCCGGTGGGCGAGCCGACCACTTCGTGCTCGACGTCGGGGCTCATCGTGCTCAAGACGCCCTCGACATCGTCATGCGCCTCGAAGCGGAAATGGCGATCGATCATGCGATCGAACTGTTCCTTGGGGATTGCTTCCATGGTGTTCCTCGCTCATGCGACAAAGATGTATAATGAGACCGTCTCTCTTCATGAGACAGCAATCTCATTATGAAGCAATGAAAACCGACACGTCAAGCGGGGATTCGCGCGGCGCCACGGCCGGCGACGGCCGCGTCAATCAACGCCGGCGCACGCGGCGCGCGCTCATCGAGGCCGCGCTCGCACTGTGCGAGGGCGGCCGCAAGCCAAGCTTCCCGGAAGTGGCGGAGCGCGCGATGGTGTCGCGCGCCACGGCCTATCGCTACTACGCCTCGGTCGAGGACCTGATCAGCGACGCGATGTTCGAACGGGCAGTGCCGCCACTGGAAAGCTTCTTCCGTCGCGGGCACGACGATCCCGCGGAAGCGGCCGCCCGCGCGGCGCGCACCATGAACAAGCTGCTGCTCGACGACGAGGTGGGCTTGCACGCGGTGGAGCGTTCGTTCATGTCGGCATGGCTGGACAGCCCGCCGGAGTCGCGGCCGCCGCGCCCTGCGCGGCGCATGCAGTACGTGACGCCCATCGTCGAGGCCATGAAGAGCGAGCTGACCGCCGGCGCGCGACGACGGCTCGTCCATGCGCTGGCCATGCTGATGGGAACGGAAGCGGCGCTGTCGCTGCGCGACGTTGCCGGCGCCAGTCTCGACGAGGCGCTGGCCGCCAGCGGCTGGGCGGCGCAGGCGTTGGTGCGGCAGGCCCTGGCCGAGGCCCGCGAGCGATCCGGCAAGCGCTAGTGTCGTGAGTTGGAAATACGTGGCATTTCGATTCGACCAGATGGTGATGATCGGGCGGCTGCGCGAAGGGGCCAATACTGGACTCACGACACTAGGGAACGTTTGCGGTCGGCAGCCACGCCTGCATGGAGGTGTAACAGTCGGCCTCCGATGTCGAAGCCGGCAGCCGCGGTCCGTCGTGTCAGGGAGGGCGCAGGGGCGCCCCGACAAAAGGAGATGGACATGTCGTACGTGGATGGATTCGTCGCTGCCGTGCCTTCCGCCAACCGCGAGGCGTATCGCAAGCACGCCGAGCGGGCGGCCGTGGTGTTCAAGGAACACGGCGCCGAGCGCGTGGTGGAGTGCTGGGGCGACGACGTGCCGGAAGGCAAGGTCACCTCGTTCCCGATGGCGGTGAAGCGCAGGGACGACGAGACGGTGGTGTTTTCGTGGGTCGTCTGGCCGTCGCGCGCGGTGCGCGACGAGGGAATGAAGAAGGTGATGGCCGACCCGCGCCTGCAACCCGAGAGCAACCCGATGCCGTTCGACGGACAGCGCCTGATCTACGGCGGCTTCGAGCCCATCGTGGACGTCTGAGCGAGGGTCACATCACCTCGACGAGCGCGCGCGTCGTCAGTCCGCCTGGCACTTCAAGCTGGCAATCAGGTCGGTGTCCTTGGCCTCGATGGCCTTGAGGCAGCTCTGGTACTTCAGCTTGGCCAGTTCCAGCGCAATGCTGCTGGTCATGTCGGCGGCCTGCGAGGTGCGCCGGCTGCTGAAGGCCGTGAAGAGCTGCCCTATGGCGGCGAAGTAGGGGGTGACGATGGCAGCGGGCAGCTTCAGGAGCGCAGCAGCTTCCCCGTCCGTGTCCTGCACATACTTGGACGGCACGCCAGCGCCATGCGCGAGGGTGATCTTTGCATCGTTGTTGGCAAAGGCCGTGCGCGCAAGCGGCAGGAAGTGCGTCGCCGACTCGGAAGGCGAGTGCACGATGGTCTCTGACTTCAGGCCGGAGGAGGAGATCGTCACCTTGTACGGGAGGTTGGTGCGATAGAACACGCCCGCGTACGTGTTCCCGTCGGTCAGGTTGCTCGTCGGACCGATATCGTTCGTCCTGGAGTCGAGGTTCCATCCATGCCGTTCGATGCTGACCCGGATGCCGCTGCACAGATCGCGCACGTTCGGGCCGTCGACCGGCAACAGGTAGCTGTAGCTGCCGTCCTGCAGGCATTCATCCGTGGCTGCCATCAACTTGGCCCCCGTGGGGCTGGACTGGATGACGAGGTTGCTGCCGCGAACGTAGCCGGCGAGGGTTCCCAGACCGGCGAGCGCGGCCACGGCGTCGCCCGTCTGGTTGGCTTGGGAACTGGTCAGCAGGCCGGCCTCGCTCACGTCCAGGTCCATCGTGTTCTTGGCAAGCAGGTGGGGCTGGTAGTCCAGCTGGTAGGCCTTGCTGCGATCTGCATACGACGTGGAAGGCGCCGCCGTGATCGACGTGATGCTTCCGCTCGCTGCCGTGATGGTGATCAGGACGTCACGCTTGGGCATGAAGTACATCAGCCCGCCGCTGGACCGCGTCACGCCGGGCGTCGAGTTCACCGCTGCGCATCCACCGAGTGCGGCAGCGCCGCACAGCGCCATGGTCGACATGATCCTCCTCATTGCGATCTCCTGGTGGTTCGAGTCAAAGAGCGAATGAAATGCCCAGCGCCTGGAGCACCGGGCCGATGGGATTGCAGATGCTGACCTGGTCGTTGCCGGAAAAGTGAAGGCCGACCACGTGCCCGGAGGCTGTATCGACGACGAGGGCACCAGAGTCGCCCGGATCGGCAAACGACGTGCAGAGGATCTGGTCGACGAAGCGAACCAGACCCAGTCCGGGGTAGGGCAGCAGGGTGCGAAAGTGCTCGTCGATCACATGGGCCTCGGTCTGCTGCGTCGCCTTGCCGGTCTTCATCACCTGCATGCCACGCCGCACCTTGCCAATCCGTCGGGGCGCCGAGACGCCCGGGATATCGAATCGAATGCTTCGGGCCTTGTCGGGCAGGATCTCCGCCACGGCAGCATCCACGAGGTTCTCGCCGAACCCGTCGAGCGGCGCGAACGCAACCAGCCTGGCGACAAGATCGGTGGACAGTTTTCCGCCGTCCGTCGTGCCGGGCGCGAGGATGGGGTCGCCGAGCCTGGCCTTGCCGCTGCGCGCCAGCACATGGGCGTTGCTGAGGATGCAAGGCATGCCGTTTCGCTGCACGATGGCGCCGATGGTGCCCGCTGCGGTTGCGGCGTGCGACACGCTCGCGCCGCTGCGCAGTCCGGTGACCGCGGAATGGTGGAGTCGGCACGGCCCGATCTCCTTGACGTCGGTCAGGTAGCTCCGGTCGCCCCACACGCAGACGAAGGGCGGAACGACCATGTCCCCGCGCACCTTGCTCAAGGGCGTCTTCCTGCGCACGTAGAAGCAAAGACTCAGCTCGCCGGTCGTTTCATCATCGGTCGTCTTCTCGCTGATCCCCACACCGACGATGTTGCGCTGGTGGGTCAGCGCGCGCAGGCGACGCAATGCGGCCGTGCGGGCCGAGCCAATGGGCGGCAGCGGATCGCCCGGCGGGGCAGCCACGAGGTCGAGCGCGATCACCAGTCCTTTCGGTGTAGGCGAGCTCATGCGAAGACCACGCTCCACCGGGCGATGATCTGCCGCGAATGCGCGCCGCGTCTCGAGCCCCGCATGACCATCGGTCTCTCCTCTGCGATGGCGCAGTTGTAGTTGTCGAGCCTGCGCACGCGCATCCTCCGGATTGCGGATGCAGGTCCGCTGCCAGCCGTCTTCCTCGACGTTTCGACGGGCGGTCAGGTCGTCCTTGCGGGAACGAGTGCATTCGCGTGGAAGGCCACGTGCTCGCCCATGAAGCTCGCGATGAAGTAGTAGCTGTGGTCGTACCCGGGACGCATCCGCAGCGCCAGCGGATGTCCGGCGGCCGTGCACGCGGCCTGGAGCAACTCCGGCCTGAGCTGGGTGGAAAGGAATTCGTCCGCCTCGCCCTGGTCCACGAGCAGCGGCAGCCGTTCGGGCGCCGCGGCCATCAGCGACACCGCGTCGTGTGCCGCCCAGGCGTTGCGGTCCTCTCCCAGGTACGCGGCGAAAGCCTTCTGGCCCCAGGGCACCTGGCCGGGCGCCACGATCGGCGAGAAAGCCGAAACGCTGGCATAGCGGCCAGGGTGGCGCAGCGCTAGTGTCAGCGCGCCGTGGCCGCCCATGGAGTGACCGAAGATGCCGCGACGTCCGCCGGCCGCAAAGTGTTGCTCGACCCATGCGGGCAGCTCGTGCACCACGTAGTCCTCCATGCGGAAGTGCGTGGCCCACGGTGCCTGCGTGGCATTCAGGTAGAAGCCCGCCCCCTGGCCCAGGTCGTACGCCGGATCGTCGGCCACGGCGCTGCCGCGCGGACTGGTGTCGGGTGCGATCACGATCAGCCCGTGCTGCGCCGCATGCTCCTGCGCCCCGGCCTTGGTGATGAAGTTCTGCTCGGTGCAGGTGAGGCCGGAGAGCCAGTACAGCACCGGGCAGCGCTCGCCGCGCAGCGCCGCCGGCGGCAGATAGACGCCCACCTTCATCTCGCAGCCCAGCGTGCTGCTGGCGTGCCGCCACACCTCCTGGCGGCCGCCGAAGCTGGCATGGTGCTCGATGCGTTCCATGGCCGATCAGTAGTGAACCACCGAGCGGATCGACCTGCCTTCGTGCAGGAGGTCAAAGGCCTGGTTGATGTCGGTCAGCGGCATCGTGTGCGTGACGAACGGCGCCAGCTTGATCTTGCCCTGCATCGCGTCCTGCACCATGCCGGGCAGTTCCGATCGACCCTTCACGCCGCCGAATGCAGTGCCCTTCCAGGTGCGCCCGGTCACCAGCTGGAAGGGGCGCGTGGAGACTTCCTGCCCCGCACCGGCGACGCCGATGACGATGGACTGGCCCCAGCCGCGGTGCGCGCATTCGAGCGCGGCGCGCATCACGCTCACGTTGCCGATGCACTCGAAGGAATGATCGACGCCCCAGCCGGTCATCTCGACGATCACCTGCTGGATGGGCTTGTCGTGGTCCTTCGGGTTCACGCAATCGGTGGCGCCGAATGTGCGCGCGAGATCGAACTTCGACGGGTTGGTGTCGATGGCGATGATGCGACCTGCCTGCGCCAGCTGCGCGCCGTGGATCACGGCCAGACCGATGCCGCCCAGCCCGAACACGGCGACCGTGTCGCCGGGCTGCACCTTCGCCGTGTTCTTCACCGCTCCCAGCCCCGTGGTGACGCCGCAGCCCAGCAGGCACACCTGCTCGGGGTCGGCGTCGGGGCTGATCCTGGCCAGCGACACCTCCGCCACCACGGTGTACTCGCTGAAGGTCGAGCAACCCATGTAGTGGTGGAGCGGCTGGCCGTTGTACGAGAAGCGACTGGTGCCGTCGGGCATCACGCCCTTGCCCTGCGTCGCGCGCACCGAGATGCACAGGTTGGTCTTGCCGGACTTGCAGAACAGGCACTCGCCGCACTCGGCCGTGTACAGCGGAATGACGTGGTCGCCGGGTTTCACGCTGGTGACGCCTGGACCCACCTGCTCGACGACACCGGCCCCTTCGTGGCCCAGCACGACGGGGAAGAGTCCTTCCGGGTCATCGCCGCTGAGCGTGAAGGCATCGGTGTGACACACGCCGGTATGGGTGATCCGCACCAGGACTTCGCCCTGGCGGGGCGGTTCGACGTCGATCTCGACGACCTGCAGCGGCTTGCCGGTTTCGAAGGCAACGGCGGCGCGGGATTTCATGGGGAGTCTCCTTGTCTGGCTTGATCGAGAGGCCGCGCAGTCACTTGAGGTATGAGCGCACGAGCGTGGTGACGTCCCGCGCCACGGTCGATGCCTTGCGGGACGCTGCAAGCTGCTCCCGGATATGCGACTCCAGGACTTCCGACATCAGCCCGTTGATGGCACCGCGGATGGCAGCAAGCTGCTGCAGCACTGGAGCGCAATCGCCCCCGGACTCCAGTGCCCGCTCCAAGGCCTCGGCTTGTCCACGAATGCGCCGCACCCGCGCCAGCGCCTTCTTCTTGTCTGTCGGTGAGTGCGGCATACGTGGACGATGATACTCCCAGGGAGTATATGGGGTCACGCCTGGCCGGAGGCCGCGCACGTCCGCGGCGTGACCCGGCGTTGCCCTTGCCGCCGTCATGGTGGCCGCGCGGCCTGCCTGCGGTTGCGCACACGACAATGGAATGGCAGCCGTATTGGCTGGTGAACTGGAGCGCGCCGCAATGCCATCGGGTGAGACCGGGTTCACGGCCCTGGCCGCGTACATCGCGCAGCGACGCGGAGCCATCCTGCAGGCATGGCGCAAAGCGGTGACATCCGATCCCGCGCTGACCTCCGGCGCGTCGCTTCCCCGCGCCCAGCTTCACGACCACATTCCAGCGCTCCTCGTCGACTTCGAGCAAAGGCTGGGCGCCGGCGGCAATGCCGCGGCGGGAGACGTCAAGGACGCCAGGAAGGTACAGAAGGGAGATGCCGCAGCCCACGGCCTGCATCGATGGCAGCAAGGGTTCGACCTGGCAGAGGTCACGCGCGAGCTGTCGCAGCTCAACGAATGCGTCGTGGTCGAACTCGACACCTACGCGCTTGCGCACCCGCAGCTCGATCACGCCGTGATGTCGTCGGCCCGAAGGATCTGGGCGCAGCAGTACGGTGCCGCCATTGGCGCGAGCACCACGCAGTACTTCCGGCTGCAGCAACTCGAGGCCAACAGCCACATCAGGGATCTGGAGCACGCCCTCGAGTCGCTGCGCGAGCTGGAACAGCACCGCGCCCAGCTGTGGCAGCAGGCCGCCCACGACTTGCGGGGCAATCTCGGCGTGGTCGCGAACGCGACCGCAGGCCTCGCGTCCGCCAATGCTTCCGAGCTGGCCCGCAGCAACTTCCTGCGCCTGCTCGATCGCAACGTGGGCGCATTGCGCCACTTGCTGAACGACGTGACCGGTCTGGCCCGCCTGCAAGGAGGGCAGGAGCATCGGAATGCCGAGGGCATGGACGCCTCGGCCGTCTTGCGCGACGTGTGCGAGGGCTGGCAGGCGTATGCGCAGGAGCGCAACCTGTTCCTCGGGTTCAACGGCCCTCCCGTGCTGTGGGTCGAGGGCGACCCGGTCAAGACGAGACGCATCACCCAGAACCTGGTGCTGAACGCCATCAAGTACACCCGGCAAGGCGGCGTCACGGTGAGCTGGGGAGACAGCGACGATGGCGATACGCAGCGCTGGTTCATCCAGGTGCAGGACACAGGGCCCGGATTCCATGCCGGCCCAGGGTCGCAGCTGGCGGGCGCGCTGGAAGAGGCGACGCACCAGGCCAGGCAGATCTCGACGGACGCGACTCACGGCGAGATCACGCATGCGGACGGCAGTCGCGCCGAGACCCGCCAGCTCGAACGCCACGACCCCCGCGAGGTTCATCAGAACGCGGGCGAGGGCATCGGACTGTCCATCGTCAAGCGTCTTTGCGAGCTGCTGGACGCGACGCTGGAAGTGGAGTCGAAGATCGACGTGGGAACGACGTTCCGCATCCTGCTGCCGCGGCAGTACGCTGAAGGCGCTTAGGCCGTACGGGCGGCAGCGACCGCATCCGCTTCACGACATTGGAGGACTTTTCAGACGAGCCTTCAGGACTTGCTCGTCTGCGCCGCCGAAAGTGAGAAGACCCGCCACCACCGGACGACCCGGGAAAGGACTTCTCCATGACACACCACGCTCGGCGCTGCGCCTCGATGCTTCTGATGGCCATCGCCACGCCCACCACTTTTGCCCAGGTGCCTGCCGCACCGGCAGCCGGCCGCCTCGGAGATCATCCGGCGGTGGTCGTCCAGCGGCTGCAGGCCACCGCCGGCTACGACTACGCTTCGAGGTTCTACCCTCATCCCGCGCGCCTCTACCTTCTGCCCGCTTCGCCCGACGAACTGGAGCGCATGCGTCGGGCGGCGCAGGCCGCGGTGATCGACTCCACGCCGGAAGACCCGCAACCCGGCCCCCTGGCGCGCCGCTGAGGCCGGTTCGCCGCCCGGCCCGTCGGGAGCCTCACGCGGCGGCAACGCCGCCGAACGCGATCGCGGCGATGTCGGCATCACGCAGCACCGCGCCTTCGGCCCGGGCTCGTGCGAGCTCGGCGTCGCCGAGCGCGAGGCGGCCGATCGACAGTGCGCGGTTCGTCGCCTCGGTTTCGTTGCGTTCGCGCGTTTCCTCCCGGGCGGCGTAGATCGCCTCCGAGTACGCCGCCAGCATCACCGCCGCGCGCGGCCGCCCGTCGAGTGCGCAGAACAGCGCGAGGTATGCGGCCGCCGCGTGCTGCAGGTCGAACGCCGGCGCTTTCGACCATGCCGCCTGCGCGACAGGGCGCGCCTGCGCGACGTCCATCTGTACGAGGAGCGCGGCGAGCAGGTTGATGCGGGCGAAGGTCAGGCCGTACTCGTGCCGCGTGCCCCGCAGCGTCTCCACGAGCTCGCCGCCGAGCCGTGCCGCGGCGCCGGCGTCGCCGGCGGCCAGCTCGGCGTCGATGAGGTTGCCGGTGGGGATGGACGCATTGCCGCCGCGCTCGCGGTCCAGCGCCAGCAGGCGGCGACCGAGGCGCAGCGCCTGCGCGGTGTCCTCCTCCATGCGGGCCACCCACTGCGCGGCCTCGCACCCCCACAGCAGGCGTTGCGCCGGCCACGACGGATCCTCGATGCGCTGCAGCTCCCCGAGCAGCGCGCGCGCCGACGGCAGTTCGTCGGTCTGCGCCGCGGCGCTCGCCGCGCGGCACAACGCGTGATAGAGCCCGAAGCGGTCGGGCTGCCGGGCATCGAGCCGGCGCGCGAGCGCGAGCGCGCGCTCGGCGGCGCGGCGAGCGCGCCCCTTCTGCGTATCCGCGAGCACGCAGCTCAGCTCGAGCCAGGCTTTCTGCTGCAGCGGCTGCGGCAGCTCGGGCGCGATCGCGGCCTCGCATGCGTCGGCCAGCGCCATGCGTTCGATGTGCAGCGATGGCAGCAGGGCGCGCAGCATCGTCGCGCCGATCCGCAGGGCCAGCTCGGTTTCCCCGGCTTCGCTCGCCCAGTGCAGGGCGGCGCGCGCGTTGTCGAGGTCCGGCTCGCGCCGATGCAGCCAGTCGTCGACGCCCACGCGGCCGCTGAAGTACTCGTCGTACGCCTCGTCGAACATCGACGCCACGGCGAGCGCGTGTCGGCGCTGCAGCGCGTCGCGCTCGCCAGCGGCGTCCAGGCACTCGAGCGCGTACGCGCGCGGCGTTTCCAGCAGGCGATAGCGCGGCTCGTCGTCATCGCCCGACAACGCCACCAGGGAGCGGTCGACCAGCGTGTCGAGCGCGTCGACCACACCCCATGCGTCGAGCCCGGGCTCGACCAGCACCTGCCGGATGAGCGCCAGGGAGCCGCTGCCGGCGATGACACCCAGGCGGCGGAACATCTGCTGCTCGCGATCGGCCAGCAGCTCGCAGCTCCATTCGAGCGCTGCGCGCAGCGTGCGCTGGCGTCCGGGCGCCGCCCGGTCGCGGCCGCGCGTCAGCAGCGCGAAGCGGTCGCGCATCGACACGAACAGCCGCCCCACGCCGAGCAGCGGCGCTCGCGCGGCCGCCAGCTCGATGGCCAGCGGCAGCCCATCGAGCGCGCGGCACGTCTCGATGACCGCGGCCGCATTGGCATCGGAGAGATGGAAGCGACGGTCGACCGCGTGCGCGCGCTCGGCGAACAGCGCGACGGCCCCGTAGCGAAGCGCCTCGGCCGGTGGAAGCGCGACATCCGGCACCGCGAGGGGACCGATGCGGAACACCTGCTCGCTCGGCAGGCGCAGCGGCGCCTGGCTGGTGACGACGAGTCGCAGGCCGGGCGCCGCGTCGTGCAGCGCACGGCACAGCGCCGCCACGTCGTCGAGCAGGTGCTCGGCATTGTCGAACGCGAGAAGCATCCTCAGCGCCGACACCGCGGACACCAGCCCGGCGAACGCGTCCCCGTGGCCGCCGTGCACGCCGAGCGCGCCCGCCACCGCCCCCGGCAGCGCCGCCGCATCGTCGAAGCCACCCAGCTCGATCCAGCACACGCCATGCTCGTAGGCATCGCGCCGCGCCGCGAGGACATGCTGCGTGAGCAGCGACTTGCCGATGCCGCCGGGGCCGACCACGCTGACGAGGCGTCCGCGGTCGATCGCTGCGCCGAGCTGGGCCAGCTCGGCGTCTCGGCCGAGCAGCGACGGCAGCCCGGCCGGCAGGTTCGTCTTCAAGGCAGGCGGCACGGGCGCGACGGCGGGCTCGGCCTCGCCCGTGGCGGCGATGTGGGCGGCGAAGCGGTAGCCGCGGCCCGGGACGGTGGCAATGACGTCTCCGCCGAGCACCTTGCGCAAGGCGCTGACCTGCGCCGCCAGGTTGTTTTCCTGCACCACGAGCCCCGGCCAGACGAGGTCCATCAGCGTGGCCTTGCCGACGAGCCGTCCCGGCTGTTGCGTCAGGGCCTGCAGCACATCGAACGCGCGGCCGCCGAGCTCGACCGGTTCTCCGCGGCGCAGCAGACGGCGCTCGTGCGTCCGCAACTCGAAGTCGCTGAAGCGCAGGATCGTCTCGGCCACCGGGGTCATGGGCGAAGCGTGGAGGGGTGACGTAGCTTAGCAGCGCGGCCCCTCGCCGATTCATCGGATTGAAGAACGTTTCACGGCCCCTTCAGGAAATGCCGCAGCGCGTCGCCGAGAGTGTCTGGCACCGCGCCGACACACGGCGCCAGTCCCGGGGAGGAGACCCATGATGGCCGTGAGCGTGATGCCGATCGATCTGCTCGCCAGGCCCGCCATGTCGGCGGCCGCCGTCGGCGTGCTGCTGTGGCTGCTCAGGCAGGCCGGCCCGCGCGCCAGCGGACTCGCCGCGGCGATGCCCGTGAATTCATTGCCGGCGCTGTTCTGGCTCTCCGTCGAACACGGTGGCCGATACGCGGCCTCCGCGGCGCTGGGCTCGCTGGCGGGGACCATGCTCACGCTGCTGCTCGGGTGGCTCGCGCTCGTGCTCGGACAGCGCCGTGGCGGCCGAGCGGCACCCGCCGTGCATGGCCGCGTCGGTCGCCGCGCCGCGCTGCTGTCGATGGTGATGGCGGGCGCAATGTCGGCGCTCGTGTCCGCGTTGTCGCGCCACGGCAGTCCCCACTTCTGCGGACTCGTCGCCGTGCTGCCGGTGCTCGCCGGCTGCGCGACATTCGCGGCTCACCGCCAGGGCGGCGCAACGCTCGCCTTGCAGGTGCTCGGCGGCTACCTCGACGGGATGTGGGCGAAGGTCGCCTTTCTCGCCGCGCTCGCGTGGGCCTGGGCTGCCGGCGCCGGCTGGTGGGCGTGGGCCGCCGCGCTGGCCGGCGCTTCGATCACGCTCTTCGCTCGAGGCAGGGCGCGCAACGCTCCAGCAGGAGGTGTTCGACATGGATGAAGGCACTCTCGTGCTCGACGTGCTCGAGGTGTACGACGACGTGGCGACGGCGGCGAGTCAGCCGGCGCAGCCCCGGCGCGACCTGTGGTTCGACATCGAGCGCACGGCGCTGGAGACCGCGGCGCGCGAACCGTCGCTGCGGCGCCAGCTCGCGAGGACGGTGCTCACGCCGGCGACGCCGCCGGCCATCATCGGCGACGTGCTGGCGCGGCGCCTCGTTTCCGACCGCGACGATGTCGCGACGCTGCGCTGGCTCGTCGAGGAAACCCTGGCCGACGACCCGGCGGTCCTGCCTTCGGTCGAAGCCGATCTCGAGGCGGTGTCCGCCCGCGACCCGGCGTGTCGCTCGCCGCTGCACGCGCTGCTGCACTTCAAGGGATTCCATGCCCTGCAGGCGCACCGGATCGCGCACAGCCTGTGGCGCCGCGGGCGGCAGGACGCGGCGGCATGGGTCGCGAACCAGACGGCGCTCGCGCTGCAGGTCGACATCCACCCCGCAGTGCCTTTCGGGCGCCGCGTGGTGATCGATCACGCGACCGGCGTCGTGATCGGGGAGACCGCCGTGGTGGAAGACGACGTCACGATCTTCCACGGCGTGACGCTCGGCGCGACGGGCAAGCAGCGCGGCGATCGCCACCCGAAAGTGCGCCGCGGCGCGCTGCTCGGCGCCGGCGCGAAGGTGCTGGGCAACGTGGAGGTGGGGCGCGGCAGCCGTGTCGCCGCCGGCAGCGTCGTGCTGGCACCGGTGCCCCCGCACTGCACGGTCGCCGGCGTTCCGGCGCGGGTGGTTCGCCAGCACGGCGCGGAGGCGGCGGCATGAAGCGTGAAGGCGGAGCAGAGCCTCCTCAGTGCAGCCGAACCGCTGCGTCGAAGTACCAGGTTCGGCGGATCTCGATCACATCGACCTCGCGCGCCAGCGCTGGCGAGAACGCCGGATAGGGCTTCTGGCTTTCCACGATGCGTCGTATGGCCGCATCGACTTCCGCCACGCCGCTGGAGACGACGAAGGTCACCGATTCCACCGATCCGTCGCTTCGAATGGCCACCGTCACCAGGGGGTTCATGTGGGGCCGCCTCGCCACGTCGCGGACCGTCTCGGCAGGAGTATTGAGTTGGACCTTCGCCGCCCACGCGTGCGCGTACTGCACGAGTTCGTCGTTGGGGTGTGTGTGTCCCAAGAGCCTGACGCGACGTGCGGTGCTCAACGAATAAGGAAGCGTGGAGGGCGAGCTGGCGGCAGTCGAGGCTGCCTCACGCTGCGCGGCCTCCTCATCGAGCTGACGTCCGATGGCCCGAAGCAGCGCTTCCCGCTTCTGCGCCTCTTGTTCGGGCCCGGGGACAGGCGAGCCCTCTTGCCGTGCTCTTGCGAGCCGTGCGGCTTCAGGGCGTTCGGCTTCCCGGCGCGCGACCTCTGCTCGCTGGGCCTCCAACTGTGCCGCCGCCTGTTGCAGGGCCTTCAGACGCTCGGCCTCCTGTCGAGCGGCTTCCAGCCGTTCGGCTTCGAGTCGAGCGGCCGTGAGCCGTTCGGCTTCGAGTCTCTCGAGCTCGACGCGAGCCGCTTCCCGACGCGCGATCTCCTGTCGCTGTGCCTCCAACTGTGCGGCAGCCTGTCGCGCGGCCTCCTGCCGCCCGGCCTCCAGTCGCGCCACCTCGGCACGCGCCGCTTCCTGCCGGGCGACCTCCTGCCGCTGCGCATCCAGTTGTGCAGCCGCCAGCCGCGCGGCTTCGGCCTGGCGTTCGGCCTCCAGGCGTGCGGCCTCGACCCGCGCCGCTTCCTGGCGGGCGACCTCCTGCCGCTGCGCATCCAGTTGTGCAGCCGCCAGCCGCGTGGCTTCGGCCTGGCGTTCGGCCTCCAGGCGTACGGCCTCGACCCGCGCCGCTTCCTGGCGGGCGACCTCCTGCCGCTGCGCATCCAGTTGTGCAGCCGCCAGCCGCGTGGCTTCGGCCTGGCGTTCGGCCTCCAGCCGTGCGGCCTCGACCCGCGCTGCTTCCTGGCGGGCCGCTTCCTGCCGCTGCGCTTCCTGCTGCGCCACCGCCAGCCGCGCGGCTTCGCCCTGGCGTTCGGCCTCCAGGCGTGCGGCCTCGACCCGCGCCGCTTCCTGCCGGGCCGCTTCCTGCCGCTGCGCTTCCTGCTGCGCCGCCGCCAGCCGCGCGGCTTCGGACTCACGTTCGGCCTCCAGGCGTGCGGCCTCGACCCGCGCCGCTTCCTGCCGCTGCGCCTCCAGCTCCGCGCTCGCCCGTCGATCGCTTTCCAGTCGCTCGGCCTCGAGGCGAGCTGCCTCCTGACGAGCGGCCTCCAGTCGCTGCATCTCCCGCGCTGCGTCATTGGCATGCGCCGACGCCGAGCTCAGGGCGTCTGCGCTCGAAGCGCTCGGCGCGACCGGGATGACGGACGTGGGCGAGGTGGGCGCGGTGAGCACGACCGGCCTGGGCGCCTCGGACGGTGCAGGGTCGACAGCGGCCCGCCCCGCGATGTGCGGCGCTGCCGCGCGATCCGCCTCCTTGGGGCGCGCGGGCGCCTTCTTCGCGGCGGTGCTGGCCACGGGGTTTCGCCTTGCCTCGACCTTCACCGTCGGCTCGGCCGCGGGCACGTTCACCGCTGCTGCTCCTTTCGCACGCGAGGCAGGCGACGGGGATGGCATCGAAAGCCGCTCACCTTCGGCAGGGGGCTGGATCGATGCCGGAGGCGGCGGCTTGGCGAGCGGCTTGCCCGCGGGGGCGGCCGGTGCGACATGCGCCGCAACGAGCCGGACGCGCAGACTCGGTGCCTCGATCCGTCGGTCCCGCCAGGGGAACGACAGGCGCGGAAGCCCGATGCCCTCGCCGCCGAACGTCAGGCTCAACAGCGCCGCGTGAACCAGAAGGGACACCAGCACCGCGATCGCCAATTCCCGGCCTTGATCACTGGGGTGTGGGCTGGGCGGCTGCCCGCGTCCTGCGGGTGGGGGCAATGGCTCCGGCGCGGGCTCGGGTGGCCAGGTCAGGCCTCCAGGCCCCGGCGCTGCCACTTCGGAAACGTCCGTCATCCGCATGCGGGCCATTCCGGCGATTCTCACAGGTTCGAGCGAACCGCCGACGTGGGGGAAACCAAATACCCCTGGGGCAGGGCGTCGCGCAGGGAACCGCGATCCCGGGTCCCGCACCGGTCGCGGCGCCTCGACGAGTCAGGGGCCGCCGCGTCCCTGGCTCGTCGCGAACGCGTCGAGTCTCAACGCAGGCTTGCCAGCACGCGGTCGACCATCACCCCCGATTGACCCAGGTAGTTCGCCGGATCGCACAGGCGGGCAAGCCCTGCTCGATCAAGGTGCTCGTTGATCTCGGGGTGCTCGGCCAGCAGGTCGAGCAGCGGCCGCTGCTGCGTGACCGCCTCACGGCAGATGTCGTAGACCAGGTCATGCGCGTACTCGCGACCGATGTAGGGCCCGAGGCCCATCATCACGGCTTCGCTCATGACGAGGCCGTGCGTCAGGTCGATGTTGCGGCGCATCGCCGCGGCATCGACTTCCAGTCCTTCGAGCACGAAGCGCGACTGCTTCAATGCGCCGGCCATCAGGCAGAAGGCTTCCGGCAGCACGATCCACTCGATCTCCCACGGCCCGGTCGAGCGCTCGTGGTCGGCAACCATGGCATCCATCAGCGCGGCGGCATGCTGGCGCACGACCGAGATGGCCGCATGGATGTAGCAGCTCGAAATCGGGTTGCGCTTCTGCGGCATCGTGCTGCTGCTGCCGCGGCCGTGGGCGTACGGTTCATAGACTTCGCCGACCTCGGTCTGCATCATCAGCTTCACGTCCATGCTGAGCTTGCCGAGCGTGCCCCCGACGAGCCCGAGGAAGGCGCCCACCTCGGCGATGTTGTCGCGGATCGTGTGCCAGGCGATGACCGGCTGCTTCAGGCCCAGCTCGGCGCACAGGCCGGCCTGGGTTTCCATCGCGCCTGTCTCCAGCGAGGCCAGCGTGCCCGCCGCGCCGGCGAACTCGCCCACCAGCACGCGTTCCTTCAGCTGCGCCAGGCGCTCGCGATGGCGCTCGATGGCCGACAGCAGCCCGGCCATCTTGTAGCCGAAGGTGATCGGGATGGCCTGCTGCAGGTTGCTGCGGCCGATCATCGGCGTGAGGCGGTGAGTCTTCGCGTGACCCGCCAGCGCGGCAGAGATGGCGGTCAACTCGCGATCCACGATGTCGAGCCCCTCGCGGATCTGCAGCACGGTGGCGGTGTCGGTGATGTCCTGCGTCGTGGCGCCCCAGTGACAGTACTCGCCCAGCTTGTCGCGGCACAGCGCGTTGAGCTGCGACACCACGCCGAGGATCGGGTAGCCGATGCGCTCGGTCTGCTGGCGCAGCTTGGCCATGTCGATCTGGTCGAGCCGGCAGTGGCTCACGATCTCGTCGGCCGCTTCCTGGGGAATCAGGCCGAGA
This sequence comes from Piscinibacter sp. XHJ-5, assembly GCF_029855045.1. Lineage (GTDB taxonomy): Bacteria > Pseudomonadota > Gammaproteobacteria > Burkholderiales > Burkholderiaceae_C > Albitalea. The sequence continues at coordinate 4,702,115 of NZ_CP123228.1, read as the reverse complement.
CGGCCTTGCACCTTGGCCAGTGCGGCCTCGATGTCGAGGTACTTCTGCGTGCGGTTCTCGTCGGACCACACATGGCGCATCTCGTCGCTGGAGAAGATGCCCTGGAAGATGGCGGAGTCGATGATGGTGGAGGGCATGGTGGGTTCCTCTTGAAGGTTGGAGTTCAGGCGCCGGCGCGCTGCAAGGCGAGTTACGCTTGCAGCACGACGGGGCGATCGATCATTCGGCGGTCGAGCTGCGCGGCGCCCGGTGTGCGGGGGTCCATCAGATCGCCTCCGCGGCGCGCAGCTCGCGCACGCCTTCGGCGGCGATGCCCAACTCCCCCAGGATGGCCTCGGTGTGCTCGCCGAGTGCCGGCACCGGGTCCATGCGCGGGCCCTCCGTCCAGGTGCCGGGCGGCAGCATGGCAGGCAAGGTGCCGGCCGGCGAGCCGACCTCGCGCCAGCGGTCGCGCGCCTTCAGCTGCGGGTGCTCCCACACGTCGTGCATCGTGTTGACCCGCGCGTTGGCGATCTGCGCCGCCTCCAGTCGCTCGACCACCTGCGGCGCCGTCAGCGGGGCGAACGTCTCCACGATGATCTGGCGCAGCGCCGTGCGCTCGGCCACGCGCTTGGCATTGCCGGTGAAGCGCGGGTCGCGCGCCAGCTCGGGACGCTGCAACACCTTCTCGCAGAAGTTGACCCACTCGCGCTCGTTCTGCAGGCCCAGCATCACGCTGCCGCCATCGGCACCGGTCGGGAAGGGGCCATAGGGGTAGATGGTGGCGTGTGCCGCGCCGGTGCGAGGCGGGGGCGGCGCACCCTCGAAAGCGTAGTACAGCGGATAGCTGGTCCATTCGGCCAGCGACTCCAGCATCGAGATGTCGATGTGCTGGCCGCGCCCGGTCTGCCCGCGCTGCAGCAGCGCGGCGAGGATGTTGGTGTAGGCGTACATGCCGGCCGCGATGTCCGCGATCGACGGACCCGCCTTGCAGGGTTCGTCGGCCGTGCCGGTGACGGAGACGAAGCCGGCCTCGCTCTGGATCAGCAGGTCGTACGCCTTCTTGTCGCGGTACGGTCCGTCCGCGCCGTAGCCGGAGATGTCGCAGACGATGATCGACGGCTTCTTCGCCGCCAGCACCTCGTAGCCCAGTCCCAGCCGCGCGGCGGCGCCGGGCGCGAGGTTCTGCACGACGACGTCGGCCTTCTCCAGAACCAGGCGCTCGAGCACCTTGGCGGCCTGCGGATGCTTCACGTCGAGCGTGAGGCTCTCCTTGGAGCGGTTCGTCGAGACGAAGTGGGAGGCGAGCCCGCGCACGCGGGAGTCGTAGCCGCGGGCGAAGTCGCCGGTGCCGGGGCGCTCGATCTTGATGACCCGGGCGCCCAGGTCGGCGAGCTGGCGCGTCGCGAAGGGCGCCGCGATGGCGTGCTCCAGCGTGACGACGGTCAATCCCTTCAGGGGTTGCATGTTCGTCTCCTCAGCGCAGCGTCGCGACCGCGTCCATCGTCAGCCAGCCTTCGTGGTCCTGGGCCCACAGCTTGACGGTCTTGCCGTCCTGCTGCGGCTGGCCGTTGACGCGAAACGGGTTCAGGTCGAAGGTTGGCCTCACGGCCTTGAAGCGGAACGTCGCGACATCGGCGTCCGGCGCATGGCGGCGCACAAGATCCATGAGCAGCGTCGCGATCAGCGGCCCGTGCACGATCAGTCCCGGATAGCCCTCGACCTCGGTCACGTACTTGCGGTCGTAGTGGATGCGATGGCCGTTGAAGGTCAGCGCCGAGTAGCGGAACAGCAGCACGTCGTCGGGCACGATCACGCGCTGCCATTGCGCGTCGGCATCCGCGCGCTGCGGGGGAGGCTCGACGTCGTCGGGCCGCTTGGCATCGCGATACACGATGTCGTGGAACTCCACGACCGCGGGCTGCGTCGAGCCGTTGCTGCGCAGCTCGTGTCGCACCTTCACGAACACGAGCTTGCCGGTGCGGCCTTCCTTGACCGTCACATCGGCGATGGTCGACGTGCGCTCGACAGCGTCGCCGACGCGCAGCGGCGAGCGGAACTCGAACTGGCTCCCGGCCCACATGCGCCGAGGCAGCGGCACCGGCGGCAGGAAGCCGCCACGCTTGGCGTGCCCGTCCGGACCGATCTCGCTTTGCTGGTGCAGCGGGAGGAAATACAGCCAATGCCACAGCGGCGGCAAGAGCGTTCCGGTCTCGACCGGCGTCGCCGGGTGGTCCAGCGTGGCGTTGAGCGCCTTCACGGGCGTTGCGCCGAGCTGGTCTCTCACGGTCTCGCTGCGGCCGATCCAGGCCTTCAGGTCATCCAAGGACTTGCTCATGATCGCTCTCCTCGGGTCATTCAGCGGTGAGCTTCGCGCGCTGCACGACGCCCTTCCACTTGGCCAGTTCACTCTTGACCAGCTCGCCGAGCTGCTCCGGCGTGCTGGTCTCGACGTCGGCGCCGTGGTCCTCGATGCGCTTGATGATCTCCTTGTCCGACAGGACCTGGTTCAGCGCCTTGTTGATCTGCTCGATGATGGGCTTGGGCGTCTTGGCCGGCGCGAAGAAGCCGTACCACTGCTGCACGTCGACGCCGTCCACGCCGGCCTCCTTCAGCGTCGGCACGTCGGGCATGAGGGCGGAGCGCTTGGGGCCGGCAACCGCCAGCGCGCGGAGCTTGCCGGACTTCACGTGCGGCAACGCCGTGAACAGGCTGGGGAACATGAACTGCGTCTGTCCTCCGATCGTGTCGCCGACGGCGGGCGCGGAACCCTTGTAGGGCACGCCCAGCATCACCACGCCCGCGTTGAGCTTGAACAGCTCCGCCGCGAAGTGGGGCGCGGTCCCGTTGCCGGCCGATGCGTAGGTGTACTTGTCGGGCTTGGCCTTCAGCTGCGCCACCAGGTCCTTGACATCCTTCACCGGCACGGTGCTGCTGGCGACCATCAGCGTCGGCGAGTACCCGACGAGTCCGATCGGCGCGAAGTCGGCCACCGGGTCGTAGCGCAGCTTCTGCAGGGCCGGGTTCATGGCATGCGTGGCGATGTAGCCGAACATGAGCGTGTGGCCGTCCGCCGGTGCACGGGCCACGAACTCGCTCGCGATGGCGCCGTTGGCACCGGCGCGGTTGTCGATGATGATGGTCTGGCCCAGCAGCGGTCCGAGCTTCTGCGCGATCGTGCGTGCCATCGCGTCGTTGCCGCCGCCGGCGGCGGTGGGCACGACGACGGTGATGACCTTGTCGGGCCAGGCCATTGCCAGCGGCGCGGACGCAGCGAGTGCGACGGCCACGGCGGGGGCGATCAGTCGTTTCATGGGTTTGTCTCCTTCGGTGGGTTTCGAGAACACGTACGGCGGGATATGGATCTCGCCTTCCAGAATCTTTCGGGCGGTGCGCACGAGCGCGGCGCGCTGGATGCGGGCACCGGCGCCGTCGCCTTCGACGGCAACCTCGACGTCGATGCGTCCCTGGGGGTGGAGCACCGAGATGGCACGCACGCCGCTTCGGCTCGCGCCGCCGCTGATCACGGTGCCTGGCAGCGCAAACGCGGTGGCAACGCCGATGGCGCCCGTCACCGCATGCGACGCATGGCAGCGGCGCGGGGTGAAGTAGCGCGACGTGACGCTGTCCGCGTCGTCGCCATCGCTGGCGATCACCGGCTTCGGGATGACGCTGGCCGACACATCGCCCAGGCCCATCGCCTCGCCGGCGGCGCGGCGAAGGGTCTCGATGCGCGCCATCAGCGCGAGGTCGGCATCCAGTTCGGCAGGCGTCTCGCGCCCGTTCAGGCCCAGATCGCCGGCCCGCATGATGACGAGCGGCATCGCGGCATCGATGCACGTCACCTCGAGTCCGTCGATGGTGTCGATGCGCTGTCCGGTGGGGAACACCGAGCCGGTGACCGCGCCCCAGGCGTCGAGGAAGTTCAGGCGGATCGGCGCCGCGGTGCCGGCCACCCCGTCGATGCCGGTGTCGCCGTCGTAGGTGACCCGCCCATCGGGCGTCTGCACCGTCACGTCGATGCGCGAGCGCGTGTTGACGTTGAACACACGCACCGTCGTCTCGCCGTCGCGGGCGGCCACCAGCCCCTGCTCGATGGCGAAGGGCGCGACGCCGGAAAGCATGTTGCCGCAGTTGGGGCGCGTGTCGACCGACTTCTGGCCCACCCCGACCTGTGCGAACAGGTAGTCGACGTCACAGCCGGGCTGCGTCGACCGCGACACGATGGCCACCTTGCTGGTCAGCGTGCTGCCGCCGCCCACGCCGTCGACCTGCAGCAGGTCGGACGCGCCGATCGCGCCGATCAGCGCCTCGTCGCGCACCGCCTCGTCCTGCGGGAGCCAGTCGCGCAGGAAGAACGGACCGCGCGAGGTGCCGGCACGCATCAGGACACAGGGAATGGCTTGTTTCATGGCATTCATCTTCGGCGGCGGCACTGCAGAAGTGAATTGCATCTTTACGATCAACTGATGCACACTGAACATCACTGTGCGGAGGCGCCATGGCCATCAACTTCGACCTCAACGACCTGCTCGCGTTCAGGGCGGTGGCCGAGCTGACCAACTTCCGACGCGCCGCCGAGTCCGTGCACCTGTCGCAGCCGGCGTTCAGTCGCCGCATCGACAAGCTCGAGCAGGCGCTCGGCGTGCGCCTGCTGGAGCGCACCACCCGGCGCGTGACCCTCACCGCGGTCGGCCGCGACTTCGAGCGCAAGGTCCGCGAGCTGCTCGACGAGCTCGACTCGACGCTGCTCGGCATCCGCGGGGTGGCGGCGACGCGCATGGGCGAGGTGACGGTCGCGTGCGTGCCGTCAACGGTCTACTACTACCTCTCGGAGGTCGTCCGCCGCTACCACGAGCGGTGTCCGAAGGTGCGCGTGAAGGTGCTCGACGCCGGCGCCAACGAAGTGCTGGCCTCGGTGGCGCGCGGCGAGGCCGACTTCGGCCTCAACTTCATCGGCGCGCAGGAGGGCGAGCTGGAGTTCAAGCCGCTGGTCGAGGAACGCTTCGTCGCCGCCTGCCGGCGCGACCATCCCGTCGCGAGGATGCGCCGGGTGAGTTGGGCGCAGCTGGGTGAATTCGATTTCATCTCGGTGGGGCGCACTTCGGGAAATCGCGTGTTGCTCGACCAGGCGCTCGCCGGCGTCGCCGGTCGCCCCCAGGCCATCTACGAGGCACAGCACGTCACGACGACGTTGGGCTTGGTGGAGGCCGGCCTCGGCGTGGCCGCCGTGCCGTCGATGGCGATGCCCGGGCCCGACCACCCGCTGCTGGTCAGCGTGCCGCTGATCGACCCGGTGGTCACGCGCAAGGTGGGGCTGATCCGACGTCGCGGGCGGTCGCTGTCGCCCGCGGCTCAACAACTGTTCGACCTGTTCGGTGCGATGAAAGGCCGGAATAAGAAGTCCCCGGCCGATTGAGTCACGACACCGGCCGAGGCCGTGCGAGCGCCGCGGCCTGCTCCACGGTGATGCTTTCCACCAGCGGATCGGCATGCCGGTGGACCAGTCGCCAGTCGTCCTTTTCCTTGCGGAAGACCAGCGTCACGCGCAGCGCCCAGTCCTGGCCCTTCAGTCCGCCGACTTCGACGTGCGTGCGCTCGATCACCGCGAGCACCACCATGTCGGCTGCGCGGTACGCCTGCACGAGCTCGAGCGTGGAGTCCCGGCCGTTCCTGAAGAAGCGACCGATCGACGCCCAGCGTTCCTCGGACAAGCGGGCGCTTTGCGACGATGGACCACCGAAGGGCGCCATCAGCACGAAGTCGTCGGACAGACGGATCAGGGCCCGGTATCGACCGATGTCGCCGACCATCAGCGCGGCGTGCGCCTGCTCGGCGCGCGCCGCGAGCGCATCGACCTCCGGATCCGCGGAGGTCGCAGGGCGCGTCTGCGGCGCGCTCAGCGCAGCGGTCGGGGCCGCGGCTGAAACGAACGCGGGACCTGCGCCCACGAGGATGGCACGGCGAGTGTGTGACATGTTCGGCTCCAGTGATGAGGTTGGGAGCTGCAAGGATCGGCTCCGCCAAGTGCTGAATCAAGTGATACGATTTCAGCACTGTGCTGAACCAGATTGATCTAGCGCGTGCCGACCTCAATCTGCTGGTGCTGTTCCAGACCGTCCTTGAAGAGCGCCACGTGGGCCGCGCCGCGGAGCGGCTCAACCTCACGCCCTCGGCCGTCAGCCACGGGCTCGGACGGCTGCGACGGCTGCTCAACGATCCCCTGTTCCTGAAGACGCCCAAGGGCGTCGTGCCGACCGACCGGGCGGCACGGCTGGCCCCGCCGATTGCCGATGTGCTGGCCCGGGTGCGCAGCGTCCTGTCCAGCGCCGCGCCGTTCGATCCCGGTGCGTCCACGCGACGCTTCACGATCGGCGCGCCCGACGCCGCGTCCGCCGTGTTCCTGCCGCCGCTGCTGGCCGCGCTGCGCCCGGTCGCGCCTGGAATCGACATCACGTTGAGGCAGCTGCTGCCCGTGGCGGGCGAGGGCCCCGAGCGCGCCTGGCGGTCTGCGTGGGCCGACCTCGAGGCCCGCTCGATCGACATGGCGATCGTTCCCTCGGACGAGATTCCGTTGCGGTTCCGAAAGCAACTGCTCTACGAGGAGGACTTCGTCATTGCGATGCGCGCGCGGCATCCGTTCAAGCGAAACCCGAGCCTCGACCGCTACTGCGAAGCGCAGCACCTGGTCGTCTCCATGACCGGCGATCCCCACGGCTTCGTGGACGAGGCGCTGGCCCGGCACGGAAGAGCGCGCCGGGTCGCCCTCACCGTCCCGAACTTCATGTTCGCGCTCACGACCGTGTCGCAAACCGACCTCGTCTGCGCATTGCCCAGGCGATTCGCCGCGATGCACGCGGCGCGCTTCGGCGTCGTCACCATCGACCCGCCGCTGCAGCTCAGCGGGTTCAGGCTCAACATCGCCGTGCCGGAGGTGGCACTGATGGACGCCGGCATTGCGTGGCTGCTGGCGCTCGTTCAGCGCACGGGGCCGCGGCTGGAACGAGCGCCGCGCCGCAGGCAGTCGGGCATGTCTGCATGAGTCGGTGCGATACGCCTGCGGACGCGCCGAATCGGCTGCACCGGGCCTGACGCCTCCAGGTGCGCTGGCGAGGGGGCGGCGAGCCGCCGCGCGCAGCCTTCTTATGCGCGCACGGTCTTCGACTTCGCAGGTGGCGCCTTGGAGGCCTTTGCGATCAGGTGCCCGTAGATCTCGTCGACGGCCGCATCGTGCGCGGCCAGCTCACCGGCCAGGTTCGGACTCGCGCGATCAGCGCAGCGCTTGGCGCTGACGGGCAGGGCATTCAGGGCGCCGGACTCGGCGCAAGCGCTCAGGACGCCGAGAGGGTCGAGAAGGGCATGGAAGGGGTTGGAAGTCGTCGACATCGGGATTGGGATCGTTGTGGCGCCGGCAAGCCGAGGGCTGCCCATGGGCGAGCCCTCGATTTTAGAGGCTCGAGGGAACGGCGCATACCCACACCCCGACCCTGTGCCGAAGGCGCGAGAGGGAGCCGGCATGGTCGGCGGTTGCGCCAGCGCCTGATGGGTCCGCCATTCGGCGGCAGGCATGACCGGTTCAGCTCGCCGCTGACCGTGTCGGCACCGGCTTCCATTCCCGCCTGAGAAGCCCGTACACCCAGGAGTCCGATACCTCGCCGTCCACGATGCAGTCTTGTCGCAACATGCCTTCGCGCACGAACCCCAGCTTCTCCAGCACGCGGCCCGAGGCCGTGTTGCGCGTGTCGGTCTCGGCCTGGACGCGGTTGAGGTCCAGCGTGTCGAAAGCCCACTGCAACAAGGCGCCTGCGGCCTCGGTGGCAAAGCCCTGGCCCCATGCCGCGTCGTCGAGGCAGTAGCCCATCCTCGCGCTGCGATGGTCCGGGTTCCAGCGGACCAGACCGCACCAGCCGATGAACCTGCCGTCGGCGGCGCGCTCGATGGCCAGCCGCGCACCGGTGCCTTCCTGCTCGATCTGCCGGCAAGCCGCGATGAAGCGATCCGCTCGCGCGCGCTCCGTCCACGGTGGTGCGTCCCAGTAGCGCAACACGCGCGGGCTGCTGTGCAGCACGAAGAGGGCGTCCGCATCGGCTGCCGTGAAAGGGCGCAACAGCAGGCGAGCGGTGTGCATGGTCGGGGTGGGCAAGGACATTTGCGCAGTGTGTCTCAGTCGGTGTGCCCCGCCGCTTCCAGCGGCGCGAGCAGGCCCGCCAGATCGGTCTCGCTGAACTTCACGGCACGATCTGCGTCGCTGCCCAGCACCCCCTCGGCCATGGCCGTCTTTCTTTCCTGCAGCGCCAGCATCCGCTCCTCGATGCTGCCCTCGACCAGCAATTTGTAGACGAACACGGGCTGGTCCTGGCCGATGCGGTGCGCGCGGTCGGTGGCCTGGCGTTCGACGGCCGGGTTCCACCACGGGTCGAGATGGATCACCGTGTCGGCCGCAGTGAGGTTGAGGCCCACGCCGCCGGCCTTCAGACTCAGCAACAGCACCGACTCGTCCTGCCGGGCCTGGAACCGCGCGACGATGGCGCCGCGTTCGCGCGGCGGCGTCTCGCCGGTCAGGGTGAGGTGTGCAAGTGCCAGCGCCGACAACGCCTGCTGGACCAGCGCGAGCATCTCGGTGAACTGGCTGAACACCAGGACGCGGCGGCCTTCGGCCACCAGTTCGGGCAGCATGTCGGTGAGCAGGTCCATCTTCGCGCTGCCCATCGTGGGCGATGTCGCCCGGCCCTTCACGAGCCGCGGGTCGCAGCACACCTGGCGCAGCTTCAGCAGCGCATCGAGGATCGCGATCTGCGCGCCGGCGAAGTTGCTGCGCTGCAGGACGCGCCGCACCTGTTCGTCGGCGGCCAGGCGCACGCTCTCGTACAGGGCGCGTTGCTCGCCGTGAAGCTGCACGCGGCGGATCACTTCGGTCTTCGGCGGCAGCTCGGCCGCCACGTCCTGCTTGCGACGTCGCAGGATGAAGGGCCGCACGCGCTGGGCCAGCAGCTGTGCGCGCAGCGTCTCGCCGCGGGTCTCGATGGGCCGGCGCCATTGGCGCGCGAACGTGCGAGCGTCGCCGAGGAAGCCCGGCATCAGCAGGTCGAAGTGCGCCCAGAGCTCTCCCAGGTGGTTCTCGAGCGGGGTGCCGGTCACGCACAGGCGATGGCGCGCGTCGAGGCGCCGCAATGCTCCGGCCGCGCGGCTGTCGGCGTTCTTGACCATCTGCGCTTCGTCGAGGATGAGCAGGTGCCACGGCTGCTGCTGCAGCGCCTCCAGGTCGCGCCACAACAGCGGATAGGTGGTGAACACGAGGTCGTGCTCGCCGATGTGTTGAACATGCCGGTGCCGCCGCGCACCCTGCAGCGTCAGCGTGCGCAAGGCGGGCGCGATGCGCGCGGCCTCGGCCCGCCAGTTGGCGATGAGCGACGTGGGCAGCACGACGAGCGCGGGCCGGTCCAGCCGCCCCGCCTGCTGCTCCAGCAGCACATGGGCCAGCACCTGCGCCGTCTTGCCCAGGCCCATGTCGTCGGCGAGGATGCCGGCCAGGTGGTGCTCGCGCAGGTATTGCAGCCAGGCCAGGCCCTGCAGCTGGTAGGGGCGCAGCGTGAGCCCCAGCCCCGCCGGCGCCTCCACCGGCGGGGGTGTGCCCGCCTCGCGCAAGCGCCGGGTCAGGGCCGCGATGCCGGCTTCGCCTTGCACTTGCCAGGTGCCGTGCTCGCCCGCGCGTGCGGCCTGCGTTTCGGCCAGCCCGTCGCGCAGCGCTTCGAGGCGATGCGCCTCCCAGGTCGAGAGGCGGATCGGTCCCTCGTGCCGTGCCCGGTGCGGATCGGTCAGCAGGTCGACCATGGCCCCGACGATGGCCTTCAGCGGCGCGGCCCGCGCCTCGATGCGCCGCCCGCCGGGCGCGCGCAGGTGCACGATCGCGCTGTCGGGCATGGCCGCGATCTCGCGTGCGTCGAGCCAGCGCGCGTCGCGCCTGATCAGATCGGCCAGGAGCGGCACCAGGTCGAGCGTTTCGCCGTCGACCTCGATGCCCAGGCTCAGCATCCACGAGCCGCTGCGATGCGGCTGGCGCAGCGCGGAGATCAGGGGCGCTCGCTCGCCCAGCTCGGCCAGTTCGCGCCCCGGCTCGTCGCCGACCGGGTCGATCACCAGGCGCCACTTCTGCACCGGCACGCTCATGTGCGCGAAGCCGGGCCGCACGACGATCTGCCAACCAGCGGCCTGGAGCCGGGGCACCTGCTCGGCCCAGAAATCGCCGAAGTGCGACTCCTCGGCCAGACTCCACAGCGCGTCATGGCCATCGGCTGCTTCCGGGTGGCGCCACTGCAGCGCCTCCACCGGCAAGGGCCGCAAGCCGCTGGCCCACAGTGCGTCGCGGGCGTCGGCTTCGGCAGCGAGGTCGCGCAGCAGCAGTACCCGCTCATTCCACGCACCGCGCAGCAGCTCGGTCGGCCTGGGCCGCGTGTTGAGCACGCGCGTGGGCGCGGGCGCGTCCCAGGACAGGCCGCTTGCGGTCGCATAGGTCCAGTGCGCTTGCGCCACTGTCGCCTGCGTGCTGCGCGGGCCGAAGCCGGGCACGCCGCGCAGGCCCAGGAGCCCGTCGCCGCGAGTGAGCGTCTGCAGCGTCAGGCGAGGGCGGAAGTGGCCGGGGACTGCGGTGTCGGTGGGCGAGCCGGAAGGCATGGGCGCATTGTCGTGTCGCGCGCGTTCGCGACCCGGCAGCGGCGCCCCAGCCCCTGCGGCCTATCCCCGCCGCGTCAGCGCTGCCACCATCGCCACGACTTCCGCCGGCTCCACCGGCTTGACCAGCAGCGCCTGGAAGCCGGCGCGCAGCAGGTTCACGCGATCCTGGGCGCGCGCCATGCCGGTGACGGCGATCGCGGTCGGCCCGACCGCGGCATAACGCGGGTCGGTGCGCAGCGCGCGGATGAAGTCGAAGCCGTCCTTGCCTGACATGCCGATGTCGGACACCACGGCATGCGGCCGCTGCCGCACCACCGCCTCCAGGCCCTCGTCGACGGTCGACGCGGTCTCGCAATCGGCGCCCGCGCCGGCCAGCAGCATCTTCATCAACCCGCGCGCATCGGCCTCATCGTCGACGACCAGCACGCGCAAGCCGGCCAGTGGCGACTCGGCCTCGGCCTGCGCGTGGTCGGGCGGCAGGCCCGCGACGCCGGCGGTGGCCACCGCGAGCGGGATGTCCACCGTGAACACGGACCCCGCCCCCAGTCCGTTGCTCTCGGCGCGGATCGAGCCGCCATGCAGCTCGACCAGGCTCTTGCAGATCGACAGCCCCAGTCCCAGGCCGCCGTGCTCGCGCTGCAGCGCGGCGTCGGCCTGCCAGAAGCGGTCGAACAGGTAGGGCAGCTGGGCCGGCTCGATGCCGCGGCCGGTGTCGGCCACGCGCACCCGCGCCCGCGAGCTGGCGCGCACCAGCTCGACCTGCACCCGCCCGCCCTTGGGCGTGAACTTGATCGCGTTGGCGACCAGGTTCCAGACGATCTGCTGCATGCGCGCGGGGTCGGCGTGCACGATGCCGGCGTCGCGGTCGACGCGCACGATCAGCTCCACGCCCTTGGCCTGCGCTGCCGGCCGCGAGGTGTCGATCGCCGCTTCGACCACCGGCGGCAGGTCGATCGCACGCGGGCTGATGCGCAGCTTGCCGCTCACGATGCGCGACACGTCGAGCAGGTCCTCGATCAGCTGTGCCTGCATCTGCGCGTTGCGGTCGATGGTGTCCATCGCGCGCTGCAGCATCGTTGCATCGAGCTTGCCCGAGCGCGCAAGCCGCACCCAGCCGACGATGGCGCTCAGCGGCGTGCGCAGCTCGTGCGAGACGACCGCGAGGAATTCGTCCTTCGCGGCGGTGGCGGCTTCGGCCGCGCGCCGCGCGTGGACCAGCGCCGCCTCGAACTCTCGCCGCCGCACCATCGTGATCAGCGCGCAGTGGTTGAGCGCCTCGCCGTCCGCGGTCTCGCGCACCGCGCTGGCCAGTACCGGCAGGTCGTTGCCGGCCATGCCGCGCAGCTCCAGGTGGATCTCGTCGGCTCGGCCGTGGAGCTTGAGCAGCGGAAAGAAGTGCGTGCTGTGGAAGATGCGCGAAGCAGGCGTCAGCAGCCGCTCGACGTTCATGCCGACGAGCTCGCCTGGCGGCGCGTCGAGCCATCCATGCAGGCAGGCGTTGGCGTGGCGGACTGTCCCGTCGTCGCTGAACGACAGCAGGCCGCACGGAACGTGGGCGAGGGACCGTGCCGAAGCGGCGACGGGGTCAACCGGCACGCGGGGGCCCCAGCGATCGTTCCATCGCCGCGATGGTCAGCGCGGGGTGGCTCATGTGCGGGCAGTGACCGGTTGCGTCCAGCACCACCAATTCAGACTGCGGCAGGTACCGCGCGAGGTACTCGCCCACCGCCAGCGGGGCGATCGCGTCGTCGCGCACCTGCAGGATCAGCGAGGGCACCGGCGCACGCGGGAGGTCGTCGCGGTTGTCGGCGAAGAAGGTGGCGCGCGCGAAGACCCGGGCCGCCACCGGATCGGTGGAGCAGAAGCTCTGCTCCAGTTCCGCGGCGAGTTCGGGTTGGTCGGGGTTGGCCATCACCATCGGCGCCAGCGCGCCTGCCCATCCGATGTAGTTGTGGTCCATCAGGCCGAGCAGGCTCTCGATGTCGTTGCGCTCGAAGCCGCCGACGTAGGCGCCGTCGTTGAGGTAGCGGGGCGACGGCGCCACCATCACGAGCTTGGAAAAGCGCGACGGCTGCCGGATCGCCGCCAGCAGGCCGATCATGCAACTCACCGAATGCGCGACCAGCACGGCGTCGTGCAGGTCCAGCGTCTCGCAGACCTCGAGGAGGTCCTGGGCATAGCCTTCGAGATGGTCGTAGCGCGAGGCCTGGAACGCGCCGCGGTCGGAGTTGCCGCAGCCGACGTAGTCGAACAGCACCGTGCGGTAGCGAGATGCAAAGTCGGGCTCGACGAAGCGCCACATGTTCTGGTCGCAGCCGAAGCCGTGGGCGAACACCATGGGCGGGCCGTCGGGCACGCCGGCGACTCGCACGTTGTTGCGGACGAGAAGGCTTTCACGCAGCGGCATGGCCGGGCCCTCGGACAAGGAGCGACCATGTTACCCGCGCCGTGTGCGCGACGAGGCCCGGGTCGAGCGGCCGGTTCACTCGTAGAAGCCGGGCGACAGCCTTTGTCCATCCCGCTGCGCCTTGTCGTGATTGATCCAGAGCTGGGACTTTTCCTTGGCCATGATGTCGGCCAGTCGCTGCATGGAGGCGGCGGTCTGCTCCTTGTTGAAGTTGATGTCCGGTACGCGGCGGTTGTCCCAGTTGTCCTTGAAGTGGACCGCATCGCCCGAGAGCAGCACCGCGCCGGTCTTCGGCAGCTTGACCAGCAGCGATTGATGGCCCGGTGTGTGACCCGCAGTGGCGACGAGCGTCACGCTGCCGTCGCCGAACACGTCGTGATCACCCTCGATGGGGGTCACGGGCAGGCCCGGCTGGAAGCGCGGGCCGCTCGTCGTGGGCCAGTCGTACTCGGCCTTTTGCACCAGCAGCATCGACCGCGGGAACATCGCCAGGTTGCCGCTGTGATCGGGATGGCTGTGCGACAACGCGACGTACTTGATGTCGGAGGGCTTCACGCCCAGTTGCTGGAGTTGGGCCGCAAGCGTCTTCGGACGGCGCCAGTGGGTCGCGCGGGGATCGGCCGGACGCTGGCCATCCGGCATGGCGGCGATCGCGTCGGCCACGCCGGTGTCCCACAGCAGCCAGCCTTCGCGGTGCTTGATCAGGTAGCAGCTGTCGACGAAGTCCATCGACTTCCCGACGTTCACCCCGGGCGACCAACGTGAAATGTCGCCGGCAACGCCCTCGCCGCAGTTCAGGATGTAGAGCCGCTCCACGCCGGCGTTCCTGCCTGGCGCAGAAGAGGATTGCCACATCGATTGGCAAGCGGCCAGCAGGAATGCGGGGCCGGCAAGAAGCAGGGCAATGCGCTTGGGTGCCATGACAGGTCTCCATTCATTGCGCGATGTGTCCAGGGCTGGCAGGAGGCGCATGGCCTTCACCGCATTTCGCCCCGGCGCGGTCAGGGTTGTACCGCCTTTGGCGAGGCCTAGCGTACACCTCGCGCTGATGAAGGGATCGCCTCGCGCGGCAGGCGCGACAACGCCGCCAGGTTCTCGTCGATCGCGCGGAACAGACCCCAGGTCTCGCCATAGTTCATCGGATAGCCGGGGCAGCCGGCATCCGGGTCGTCCTGCCGCGCGTGCGCGTACTCGGTCCAGCGTGGCGAAGAGGGCCGGCGGTGATGGAAGTCGTGGCATGGCGCATCCGCGACCAGCACCACCATGCGAACCAGCAGTTGCACGGTCAGCATGTCGGCCCACCAGCCGGTCCAGGCGAGCAGGCCGCGCAGCGTGGCGGTGTCGTGAACCGGCGGCGCGGAACCGGGGAACACCCCGAGCGTGGCGCGGCACAGGAACGCCTTGTCCCGGTCGCCGGCATGCGCCGCATCGGGAAAGCGGTGCTCGATGAGGATGCGTCCGACGGTGGTCAGCTGCAGCAGCAGCGTCACCGGCAGCACCCAGAGCACGAGGAACGGTGTCAGCCACCCTGCCGCCGCGCATCCTGCCGCAGTCAGCGCCCAGAGCGACACGCCCACCGTGTCGTGCAGGCCGTCTCCCGACATCCACGACATCTGCGCCCGGCGCAGCAGGAAGCGGGCGTGGAAGCGCGGCGACACCAGGCTCGTCAGCACGCGGCGCCAGAGCTGCCGCTTGGGCATTTGCGGCTCCAGCCGGCACAGGCCGAGCACGAAGTCGGTGAACTCGTCCGCCTCGGTGAGGAGGGTGCGCACGTTGTGGTGACGCATGTGCTCGTGCCGGTAGCGGTCGAAGTGCCTGAACACCAGGAGCGCGGAGACCAGCCGGCCGACGAGCCGGTTGCGATGGCGATCGGCGAAAAGCTGGCCGTGCGCACACCGGTGGAACACCGCGATCTGGAACAGGCTCACGCCGGCGGTCGTCATCACCAGCGAGAGCGCGATCAGCGCGGCCGAGGCGAGGCCGTGGACCGCGAAGCCCACGGCGCCGACCAGCAGGCCGAGCACGGTCCAGGCCTGCGCCTCGAGCAGGAAGGTCCACGGGGCGCGTGCGCGCGCCCGCTCGCCGGGCGCAGGTCGGCCGGTGAGCCAGGTGAGGAGCGGCTGCACGGCGCGCGGGAGTCGCCGCGCCATGGAGGCGCGAGGGTCGGTGCGGGGTACGGACATGGAGCGGGTCGCGGCAAGAGGGTCCAGCCGTCACCTACGAAGCAGGCACGGGCGGGGACGCGTCGGGGCCGTCCCGAGAACGAGGGGGCGTGCGCCAGCGAAGGACCCGCTGCGATCGATCCGCGTCGCGTCGATGCCGGCGTCATCAGGCCGGGCCGGTGTGCCGCCGCAAGGGCCGGCCGCGCTGTCCGGCTGATTGCTATTGCGCGCCGTAGAGCACGAAGCCCGCCCAGTGCAGAGGGTCGACGTACGAGGCTTGTCGCGCGAGCTCGCGCTTGGCGCGCGACAGTGCCACGGCCGGCGTCGCACCCTGGCGCAGATGGCGGAACATCCTGGGAATGAGCTCCGCCGTGCTGCGGTCCGGCACGCTCCACAACGAGACCACCGTGTGGCGGTTGCCAGCCGCCATCAGCGCCAGCGGCAACCCCATCACGCCGCTGCCTGCACGCACCGGGCCGACACCCGTCTCGCACGCCGACAGCACGGCAAGCTCGCTGTCCAGGCGGTACAGCGGCAGCTCGGCGGCCGTCAGGTAGCCATCGTGCTGGAGCGTGCCCGGCTGGCGCAGCACGATCGACGACAACGAGGGATGCGTGTACGACAGGAAGCCGTGCGTGGCGAAGAGCAGGTATCGGAAGCGTGACAGCGCTCCGCTTGTGTTGAGCTTCGCGAGTCGCTCCTCCGAGGCCTCGTCGCCCGTCAACAGCGCCGCGGCAGGGAAGAGCCGAGCAACCTGCCTGAGCTCCCGTTCGGCCCCGGGCAGCGGCGACCAGCGCATGCCCATGGCGTCGAACGCTCTGCGCGCCGCTTGAGGATCCTGTGCCAGTGTCGCCACGGCGGCGTTCTGCGCGGCCGACCGGACAGCCGCCGCCGGCAGGTTCCGATGGACCGATCCGGCCTCGGCATCGGCGGCGAAGCTGGGTGCGCCGACGCCCAGCAGCGCGCGCTGCCCGACCGGTGGGGGCTGCCGGCGTTGCAGCACACCGAACACCGAGAACGACTGAACGTAGCTGATGTCGTAGCGCTCGACGAGTCGACGACCGCCGATCGCCAGCGGTTCGAAGGGCAGGAGCGCCAGCGCTCCGTCGGGCGACAGGATCAGCCGTCGGGTTCGACGCGGGCAGGCCTTCACGGCGGGCTCGAGCACTCGGGCCAGCTCCTCGAATGCGGCCTCGCCGTTGGCGCCGGCAGGAGTGGACCAGGCATCGCGGGCCCGTTGGACCCACGCGTCGATGGACTTCGGCGGCGGCAGGGTCAGCCAGCGAATGGGTTGCCCAGGCGCGAGCACGAACACGCCGGCGTGAGCTTCCGCCATGACGAAGCTCAACAGACAGGCGCCAGGCGTCAACAGGCGCGGAACATCGCCCGCCGTCAGCACCGGCGCATCGGACACCGCGGCAAAGCGCGGGTTCTCGCGCTGAACGCGCTTGCGCAGCGCGAGATAGTCCTGTGACGCCGCTTCCCTGCGCGCACCGGCCGCGATGCGCGCGCCGAGCTCGGTTGCCGCCGCGGCTTCCGCCTCGGCCGTGCGGATTCGCAGGCGGGCGTCGGCCAGTTCTCGCCGCACCTTTTCGGGCAGGACCGGGCTGGCGTCGCCGGCCACCCTGCCCAGGGTGGCCAGCAGGACGCGACCCTTGAAGCGCTCGCTGAGGTCGAATGCCGCTTCCGTCTCGCCACGCTCCGCGCGCATGACGACCCATCGCAAATGCGGCGCTGCCCGGAACTGCTGGACCCAGGAGGCAGTGTCCTCGGAGAGTCCCGAGCGGTCGGCACGTTCCGCGAGGTCGACGAAGCGGGCCAGCAGCGCCTCGTGTCGCACCGGATCGCCCACGCGTTCGGCGGCGCGCGCGGCGACGTCGAGCAACGCGAGGGCGCGACGCTGATCGTCGATGCGGGCGATGCGCTCGACCGCGTCATCCAGAAGCCGACGCGCGCGTTCCCGGTCACCGGCACCGGCTGCGGCACCGGCGACCAGCGTGTAGGCGACGATCGTGAGCTCGCCCTCGCTGCCGAAACGGCGCTCGACCGGCGCCAGCAGGGCCTCGCCCACCGCCACCGCGTCGGCATGTCGATCGACGAGGTCGAGCAGTTCGACGTGATGGATGCGCGTGTTGAGCAGCTGTGGGTCGTCGGCAGGCAGCCGGCGTTGCGCGGCGGCCAGCTGGGGTTCGATCACCGCCAGCGCCTGCATGGGCTGGTGCAGCTCGCCCAGCACCAGCGATAGGCTGCGCCCGGAGATGAGTGCGACGCTGTGGCCGTCGCCATAGCGACGGCGATAGCCCTCGAAGGCCTGGCGGGCGAACGGTTCGGCCGCTTCGAGGTCGCCGATCTGGCGCAGGTTGTTCGCGTAGTTGTTGATGGCGCGCAGTCCGTCAGGGTGGTCGGCCCCGACGAGCTCGATCGTGAGCAGGTAGCTGCGCTGCGTGGCGAGCAGCCCTTCTGACAGGCGTCCGATGGACAGATAGGCCACGGCCAGTCGGTCATGCAGCAGCCCGGCGCGTCGCGAGGCGGGCTCGGTCAACCCGGTCGCCAAGCGTTCGAGCAGGGCGGCCGCCTGTTCCCGGCGCCCGGCGCCGATCAGCACCCGCGCCAGCATGAATTCGCAGTCCCAACGCGTCAGGTCACCCGGCGGCAATGCCGCTTGTGCGGCGGCAACCAAGGCCGAGGCGGCAGGCAGCGCGCGAGCGGCCCCGTGCAGGTTGGACAAGGCGCGAACGTGGAGCAGCTCGGCGCGCAGCGTCTGGCGCCGGGGAAGGGTCTTCGCCTGGCGCAGGACCGCCATGTCGGGATCGAGCGCGGCGAAGCTGTCGCCCGGTCGCTCGAGTTCGATGCAGGCCGCGGCCAGCTCGATCAATGCCTCCAGCGTCGCAGCGGAATCCGGACCCAGCCTCTCGCGCAGCGCCTGCCAGCGACGTTGAAGCGGCTGTGCATCGTTGTCACCGCCGGCTGCAATCGCCGCCTCCGACACCAGGGCCTGCAAGCGCTGCAGCAGCGCTGCCGACACCGGCGTCTGGGGCTGGTCGTCCAGCAGGGGACGCAGGCGTTCTTCGGCCTGGCGCCAATGTGCTTCTCGCTGCGCCAGCCCACCGGGCCGGGCAGCGGCTTCCTCGGCACTCGGCGCATCGGTCACCGCGTCGACCAGTGCCGCCGCTGCCGCATCGGGCAGCGCCAGTGTCAGCGTGGGCGGAGGCACCGCCTCGATGCGGCAGTCGGCCAGGGGCCACGACCCGGAGAGGGAGACGGCCTCGCGGTCGACACGCAGCGGCATCAGGCGCCCGTCGTCGATCAGCAGCACCGCGCGGAGCGGGTTCCGGGGATGCCGCACCCAGGCCCAGCGCTGTTCGGGACTCAGCAGACCCGCGCAGTCCGCTCCTTCACCCGACCACGATGGCGCCGCATGCGATGGCAGCCAGGCGGCTGCGCAGACGAACAAGATGCACAGCACGTGGCGGCGCAAGCCCGTTCGAAGCCGTTGCGGTGTCGTGCTCATCCGGATGCCCTCGCACCGGCAATCCCCACCGATAATTCCGCCCACGCAACGAAGGGGTTGCCTTGCCAGACGGGAACCGCACGGCCGGTCTTTCCCCTCTCGGGCCGGCCGAGATGAAGCTGTTGCTTCCGCTGCTCGACGAGGCGCTCGACCTGCCCGACGATGCCGCGCGACAGCGTTGGCTCGACGCACTGCCTCCGGCGCAGGCCGCGCTGGCGCCGCGGCTGCGCCAGCTGTTCGCGGCACGCACGCTTGGCATTGGAGTGCTGGGCCGCGACACCACGGTCGTTCCTCCGGCGGCGGTGCTTGCGCTGCGCGCCGGCGATCGCGTCGGCCCTTACCGTCTCGTGCGGGAACTGGGGCGCGGCGGCATGAGCGAGGTGTGGCTGGCCGAAGCCGATGATCGCCACCAGGTGGCGCTCAAGCTGCCGGCCGTGTCGTTGGCGAGCCAGCAGTTCCTCGAGCGTCTGAAGCGGGAGCGCGCCATCCTCGAGCGGCTCGACCACCCCGGCATCGCGCGGCTGATCGACGCCGGTGTCACCGATCGCGGACAGCACTACCTGGCCCTGGCCTATGTCGAGGGCCTTCCGCTCGACCAGCATGCCGATGCGAAGGGGTTGGACTTCGATGGCCGCATCGGGCTGGTGCTGCAGGTGCTCGATGCGCTGCATTACGCGCACGGTCGCGGTGTGCTGCACCGCGACCTGAAGCCCGCCAACATCCTGGTCACCGCGCGCGGCGAAGCGCGGCTGCTGGACTTCGGCATCGCCAAGATCCTGGTCGACGGGCAGGCCCACGAAACCGAGCTCACGGCGCGCTGGGGCCGCGCCATGACACCGGCCTACGCCAGTCCGGAGCAAAGGCTCGGCGAGGGCGTGACCGTGCGCTCGGACCTCTACGCAGTGGGTGTCGTGCTGTACGAGTTGCTCACCGGCACGCGGCCGTCGTGGCGCGACGCGGAGGAGACCGTGCCGCCCAGCCGCGCCATCACGCCCGGCGCCGCGGTGGCGAAGGTCGAAGGCGGCATCCGCGAGGCACAGCGGCGTCTGGCGGGCGACCTCGATGAAATCGTGGTGCAGGCGCTCGATCCCGATCCCTCCCGGCGTCCGGCTGATGCGCGTTGCATGGCGGACGCGCTGGCCCGCGTACGTGGGCGGCGCCCGCTGCACGGCCTGCCGCGCCGCGCATGGCGGACGCTGGGCGGCGTCCTGCACCGGCAGCGAGCCGCGCTGTGGGTGGCGGTGCCGGCCTGGCTGCTGCTGGCCGTCTGGCCCGCGGTGCATGACGCGGCCGCGCGCATCGACGCTGCCTTGACACCCCCGCTGGATGCGGAGCGTCGCGTGGTGCTGGTGACCATCGGCAGCGCCGATCACCGGCAACTGTTCGGCGGACACAGCCCGCTCGATGCCGGCAGGCTGCAGCAGCTGGTGCAACGCATCCTCGACGGAGGTCCGGCCACACTGGGTGTCGACATCGACACGTCGGCGCCGGCGTTCGCCGCGCTGCGCGGGACGCCTTCGGCGGCGCAGAACGTCATCTGGGCCCGAGACCTGGCGCCGAGCGAAGGCGCTGCCGTGCCGTCGCCACGCGGCGTGCACGGGGCGGATCACGCCGACGCGGCCCGCAGCGGACTGGCGCTGACCTTGGCCGAGGGCGGTCGTGTGCGCTGGTACACGCGTGCGGTCGACACCGCCGCCGGGCGGCTGCCCGCCTTCGGCCCGCTGGTCGCGGGCAGCGATGGCAGCGACACCGCGGTGCGCGCGATCCGCTTCGTCGCCACCGACCGGACCGAGCTTCCGGCGGGCGTCGTCCTGGCACCGGGCTTCGATTGGGCCGGACGCGTGCGCGGCCGCATCGTGCTGCTCGGCGGGCGCTACGACGGCACCGACGTTCATGCGACACCGCTGGGCGTGCAGGCCGGCATCGACATCCTGGCGCAGCTCGTCGAGACCGAGATCGCGGGCCGGGGATATCGTCGGCCCGGGTTCGGCACCCGGCTGGCGCTTGGCGTGGTGCCGCTGCTGGCCGCCGTCGCCACGATCGACCGGCTGGGCGCCGTGCGCGGCGCGGCCCTGGCGCTGGCCGCCAGCGGCGTGGTGATCGGCATCGGCTCGGGAGCGATGGCCGCCGCCGGCGTGCCGGTGCCCTGGTCGTATGCCGTGCTCTCGCTGCTGCCCGCCGCGCTGATGGGGGCGGTGATGGCGGCGGCCCACCGGCGACGCCAACGGCGCGGGTCTGGGGGTCGCGGTGCCATGACGTGAAGGGGGGCGCACGGCCATCACCGGACAGCGGCGAGTTCGTCGAGGGCGGCGCGCATCAGCGACTGGCGCTGCGCGGGGTCCAGCGCAGGCCGCCAGCTGTCCACCCGGGCCGTCCATTCATCGAGCCGCGATGCCGCGGCTCTCGCTTCGTCCTTGGGCAGCACGAGCACGCGCGCGCTGCGTGTCGGCTGCACGGCAGCGGCGCCAGGGCGACCCAGGACAAGGTCGTGGAGGCCGGGGCGCATCCCGGGCAGCGAGAGGGCCACGCGGGCCCCCTGCGACCAGTTCAACGGCGCGTCGGCGTCGAGCGGCGCACAGGGCGGTCGGCACTCCAGCGGATGCAGCGACACCGTGTAGCGGCCCGGGGGAACCGGCCTCAGCGCCGGAGCGATGTCGACCTCATCGCCGGTCGCCGCGAGAACGGATTCCATCGGCGCGCCGCCCGAGCGCGACAAGGTGGCCACGTAGCGCTCCGGCTTGCCTTCGATCCGCGCCATCAGGCGCTGCAGCCACGAGTCCTGGGAGTCGCTGTCCCCGGCTCCGTCCGGCGTCTGCACGGTGATCGGTCGGTCGCAAGCGCGGGGTTTGGCGCAGTCGACGGTCAGCACCAGCGCGCCGCCGCGGGCGGCGACAACGGCGATGCGATGGCGCGGCGTCGCGCCGAGCGGCGCCAGCCGGGCCATCGGCGGCAGGGGGCTGCCGACCACCAGCGGCGTGCCCGTGCCATGCGCGGACCATCTCCCCTCGATCGCCACCACATACGCGGCGATCGGGCCTGCATGCACCGACAAGACTGCCGCGGACCCGACGATGCCCGCGACCAGCGGCAGGAGATGGCGGAAATCCATGGCGGGGCAATCGTCGGTCAGCCATGGGCGCATTGCAAGCGCGCACGGGGGGCGCGCCGACGGCGCTTCCCACGCGGGCGACCGGCAGTGCAGGCAAGCGCCACCGTCCTCATCGCTCGTACGCTCCGATCGACGCCCCCGCGAGATCACGGTCGGACGAATCGCCGCCCTGCGGCGAGCTCATGTCCGGCGTCGGCGACGCCGAGGCTGCAGACGCCCGTTCGACGGGCGTCGCCACCACGGGTGGCGAGCGGGTGAAGTGCAGTGCCACCAGGCCGACGACGAGCAACACGACGACCAGGTAGTAGGCAAGCAGTGCCCACACCGGCGTGGCAGGGCGGAACGGACGAGCGTCATACGGGGCGCGGATCATGGCGTTCTCCTCGAGGTGCCCGCAGGCGTTCGCCGCAGGGCGAGCGACAAGGCCGCTCGTCCACTCGTACGCGAACCCCGTGCCGATCCGGCCATTCGTTGCGACCACTGCCGGCCTGCGACGCGCTTGCGCCGATAAACTGCATCCGCCACACCAGCGGAGCGCGGAATGTCGGAGGTGACCGAATTGCTGGGCGCAGCGCGCCAGGGCGATCAGGAGGCGGCCGGGCGCGTCTTCGCGCTTCTCTACGACGAACTGAAGCGTCTGGCGCGGTCGAGGTTGCGCCAGCATCAGCCGATCACGCTGCTGGACACCACCGCGCTGGTCCACGAGTCCTATCTGCGCTTCATCGGGCCCCAAGGGCTGCCGGTGACGGACCGGCACTACTTCTTCGCCTATGCCGCGCGCGTCATGCGCTCGGTGATCGTCGACCTTGCGCGCGCTCGTCTCGCCGAACGACGGGGTGGTGCTGCCAGGCACGTTCCGCTGGACACCGAGGCAGCGAACGCCGTGGCGGCGCCGGGCGGCGAGGACGAGGTGGTGCGCGTCCACGAAGCGCTCGAGGTGCTCGCCCAGGCGGACCCTGCGCTCGCGCAGGTGGTCGAGATGCGCTACTTCGGCGGCATGACGGAGCCGGAGATCGCGCAGGCCATGGGCAGTTCCGAACGAACGGTCCGACGGCAATGGGAAAAGGCCCGCCTCCTCCTGGCCGGTGCGTTGAGCGACTGACCGACAGGGTCCGCCGCGCACCCTTGCGGCATTCGTCGCGCTGATCCGACTGGTGGCCGGATTCCCGCCGGGCTTGCGTACGTCCCGGCACAGGCGGACACCTCGCCTGAAGGAGAGCCGGATGAATTGGACACTTCACCGCCTGTGTGCCGCGGACGCCGCACGGATCGAATCGCATCTGCTTCGGCTGGATACCGGAGATCGTTCGCTGCGGTTCGGCGGTGGCCTCGTGACCGACGCGACCATCCGCGCGTATTGCGCCAGCCTGCGATATGAGAGCGACATCCTGCTCGGCATCGAGGATCCTCGTGGCGACGTGGTGGGTCTGGCGCACGGCTGCGTCTACGAAGCCGGTGGTCAGCGTCGCGTCGAAGGGGCCTTCAGCGTGGACCGCGAGTTTCGCGGCAGGGGCCTGGGGTCGCGATTGATGGCGATGCTCGAAGTGCGCGCCCGCGCGAGCGGCGCCCAAGCATTGGTCGGCATGTGCGCCGTACGCAATCTGCCGATGCGCCGGATCTTCGAGCGCGCCGGTCTGGTCCTGAGGCGAGAGGACGACGAGCTGCATGGCCAGCGCGAACTGCTTGCCGCTGATCGGCGAGCGGCGCACTGCGCGTGGACCTGACCATGTCCTTGCGGAGATGAGGCCAGGGCAGCGCCAGACAGCGCTGTCCAAGCCGCATCCCATCCGACACGTGTGCCCCTTTCCCTCTGAAACTCATCGTGACACCGATGCGTGGAAACCCTGATGGGATTCTGGATAGCGCTGTCCTAGGATAGCGCTATCCAAAGTCGCAACACCGCTCACAGGAAACTCCATGATGACGACTCGCCTCGCGGCCACGCGCCGCTCCGTCCTGGCTGCCGCAATGGCGCTGGGCGTCACCTTGCTCGCGGCGCCTGACGTGCGGGCGCAAGCCACGTGGCCGACCAAGCCCGTCACCCTCGTCGTCGGCTTCCCGCCCGGCGGCCAGACCGACTTTGCGGCCCGCGTGCTGATGGCCGGCCTGCAAACCGGCCTGGGTCAGGCGGTCGTCATCGACAACAAGGCCGGCGTGAACGGCAACATCGGCGCCGTCGAAGTGATGAAGGCCGCACCCGACGGCTACAAGCTGTACGTGGGCAACGGCTCGATGACGATCGCGGCGCATGTGTACCCGACCGTCGGCATCGCGGACATGCGACAGATGACACCCATCGGCGTGATGCTGCAGTCGGCGCTGGTCCTTGCTGTTCCGGCCTCCTCGCCGGTCAAGACCTACGCCGACTTCGTCGAGCACGTGAAGGCCAGGACCAAGGCCGGCAAGGGCATCGACTACGGCACCGGCGGCGTGGGTGCGCTTCCGCACGTCACGATGGAGCTGCTGCGCGAGCGGCTGGGCAAGCCGCCGATGAACCACGTGCCCTACAAGGGCAGCGGCCCCGCGATGACCGACCTGATCGCCGGCCGGCTCGACGCGATGTTCGATGCGACTTCAGTCATCGCCCCTTTCATCAAGTCGGGCCAGTTGCGACCGCTGCTCGTCACGAGCGAGAAGCGAGTTCCTGCATTTCCCGACGTGCCCACGGCGGCCGAGGCCGGGCTCAAGGATTTCAACATCGTCTCGTTCATCGGGCTGTACGGTCCGCCCAATGTTCCCAGCGACGTGGTGAAGAAGGCCAACGCCGTCATGAACACGGCGTTGAAGGACCCGGCCATCACCAAGAACATCCTCGAGCGGGGCGACGAGCCCGGCGGCGGCACGCCGGAGCAGCTCGGCGAGCTCACGCGCCACCACTTCAAGACCTGGGGCGAGGTGGTCAAGGCCAACAACATCAAGGCCGACTGAGGTGACCGAAGCAGTGACCTGGATCGTTGTCATGGGCGTTTCCGGCTGCGGCAAGTCGCACGTGGGGGCGCTCATCGCCGAGGGGCTGGGACTGCCGCTGGTCGAAGGCGACGAATTCCACAGCGAGGACAACCGCGCGCGAATGCGCAGCGGCACGCCGCTGACCGACGCCAACCGTGCCGAATGGCTCGACGCACTGGGTGCGCAGCTCCAGTGCCGGCCCGCTGGCGCGGTGCTGACCTGCTCGGCACTCAAGGCGGCGTACCGCGACCGCCTGCGCGCCGCGGCACCGGGCCTGCGCTTCGTGTGGCTCGAACTCGACGCGGCCGCCGCGCAGGCGCGCGTGGCGCGGCGACCATCGCACTTCTTTCCGGCCGCGCTCGTCGCGACTCAATTCGACGCGCTCGAGCCTCCACTCCACGAGCCCGGGGTGCTTCGCGTCGACGCATTGCAGCCGCCGCAAGCGATCGCCGAGCGCGTGGTGCGCTGGGTGACCTCGCCCGGCCCGCCTTGTTTCCAGTGACCCCTGTGTCCGGGTGCCCCACCGACTGGGGAGGTCGGCCTCGGGATCAACGACTGGCGGCAGACGACGCGGCCACGGAAGTCAGTGCCGCCAGCTCCTCGCGATCGGCCTCCAGTTGGTGTGCCAACTGCCGCATGCCGAGTTCGAGGGCGTTCGGCAAGCGCGTGTGGAACTGCTCTTCTGCCGCCGCGAGTTGTTTCGGCTCGGACTTCATTCCGAATGGCAGGCCGCTGTCCGCGTGAGCCTGCATCGCGGCCAGCACGGCCGCGCCAACCGCCACATCCGTGAGCAGTGCCGGATCGAATGGCGCCGCGGTGGACGGTGCCTTGCGCTGCGGCGTCCAGGGGTCCACCCACTGTTCGACACGTTCCCAGAAGCGCCGCAACGGGTCGAACTCCGCCAACAGCGGCAAGACGAACTCCAGGGTCCAGCATGCTCCCCGCGCACGACGGAAGTAGGCATCGGCGAGCTGCGAAAGCGCACGTAGCTGTGGCAGACCGGGACGCACCAGGTCACGCTCACGCACCAGCGGATTCAGCTCGGAGAACTGGCCCGACTGCAGCATCGTGGCCAACGCTGCGTACAACATGAAGTGGCGGCGGTGCGCAGGGATCAGCCAATAGATGATGTTGCGGAAGTAGTGCTTGATCATCCGGTAGTGGTCGGGTTGTCCGGGGTTGAGAGGAGCCCGGAATCCGAGCCGCTTCGCCGCTTCGCCGCTTCGCGGATCGCCGACCAGGTTGATGTTGAAGAAGTGGTGCCAGGTCGCGTCGACCACCACACGTCCCATGCGGCGGCCAGCACGTTCGGCGCGGTGCCCGTCGAAGGCCCCGATGACTCCGAAGATGCGGCCGTTGACCGCAGGCTTGTAGGGAGCAAAGGTCTCGTGCCCCCCAATGACGGTCGCGTGTGCCACCACGACAGGAGAAAGCCGGCTGCCTCCCACGAGCGGGTACTCGTCCTGGTCGTAGCCGCCCGTCGTCACCCGCAAGTCGAGGTTCGCCGGAACCTCGCAATGTCCCTCGTGGGCGTGGTCGGGCAACTGTCGCACGATGCCCTCCGGGCTGCAGAGCAACGGATGTGGCCAGCGCTGGCGCAGGTAGCGCGTGTTTCGCACCTCGAACATGCGCGGCCGGATCGTCTGTGCGACGGTGTCCGACTGGTCGTCGAACTGGTAGTTGGCATTCGGGTCGGTCGGATCCGCGTCGAGTCCGGCACGCAGCGTGTCGTAGCGATCGCGAAGTTCGTCTTGAGTCGCCAGGCCCGGTGTGCCAAATGGCGCCGGTGGCTCGCCATTGGGCCCCGGGTTGCGCCAGTACCAGCGGCGCATGTTTCGCACCCGCGGCAGGCGTGCGCACAAGCCGGCGCCGAGGTCCTCGTGGTCGCCTGTCGCAAACACGCCGCCGCCCGCATCCATGAAACGCGCGATCGCGGCGACCTCGGCGTCCGTCGCATTGCTGTTCCGAGGCGTTGCGCCGGGCGAGAGCATGACCTGGTCGTCCCGCCGGATGGGGAACAACAGTATTTCGTCGTACTGCGATAGATCGTGCGACGCGAAATCGAAGTTGACGAGGTCCGCACCGACCGATGCAGCAGTCACGTTCTCGCGATGTGCCTTGGTGATCTCCACACCAAAGCCTTCCCAGGCAGTGTTCTGCAAGACGCCGACGAATTCGCCCAAGTGGAAGTCGTCGGCGAGGAATCCTCCGGAGTTATCGGTAACGATCAATACCTTCACGACGTGGCTCATGGCAATGTCTCCGATCTGCGCGCCTTGCTTGACATGCGAGGCGCGCTGCATTTGTAGGCGGCGATCGGTGCAACCGCATCCTCACTCCTTAGGACGAGCGGGCCGGGCCGTGGGCTCGAAGTGAGCGTCTTGCTCGCGCCCTATCGGTTGTGCTTGCTGCCCCGGTGGCGAAGCGCTTGCACGACGTGACCGCTCTTGCCTTTGTCGGGCACGTGGACTCAGTCGGGCGGGCCTGCTGCCGGTGCGCCGCGCGGCACCGTGCCGGCCACCAGGGCGCGGCCCATCGCGACCACGAACCAGAGCGTCACCACGGGGAAGATGACGGTGTGCACCAGGAACACGACGATGAGGTCGACCACCTGCCGCACGATGAGCTCGGCGGCCTGGGTCAGCTGCTCGGGCAGCTGCCGCACGTCGATGTCCCTGCGCCGCAGCATGTCGGACGCCTTGTCGATCTGTTGTTGCGCCACGGTGTACCGCTCGGCGAGATAGCCGCGATAAAGCCAGTCGCTCGCGAACGTGCAGCCGAGCACCGCGAAGCGCGCCACGGCCAGCACGAGCAGCACGCGCGTCCAGACCGGCGGCACACGACGTCGCCGCCACCACGACATACCCGCGAGCACCACGGCGGCGGTGAACGACAGCGAGAGCACCCAGTGCGCGCCGACCTGAAGCAGGAGCACCTGCAGCCCGAAGGCCACGATGGCGGTCAGCATCAGCGACGAGAACTGCTCGAGCAGGTCGTTGGCCGGGTCGAGCAACTGGCCGGGAGCGGTGATCACCCCCATGCCCGCCGGCGCCGCGCTCACCTGCGTGCCTTGCGCGGCCGAGACGAGAGCATCCAGGCCGCGCGCCACGGCATAGGTGGCCAGTGCGCGCTTCAATCCTGCCTCGGCCGTCTCGAGTGCGATGTGCTGGGGCTGCGGCAGCCACGCCAGGATGACGAGCGCAAGGGCGAGGACGGCGGCGGCGACGCTGCGCGGGCGGCTCATCAGCGGCCATTCCTTTCACGGCGTGCGTTGCTCATTCCAGGTCGGCTCATGGCTCATTGTGCCGTTGGCCCCGGCTGCAGCGCCCCTAGGTGCAGTCTGTCGCGGTGGCGGAGCAGGACACGGTGTACAAGCCGTTTGCGCCGCCCGGCGTGGCCCCGCGCGAGTGCAGCCGCTCTTCGCTCAGGTCCGTCCTCGTCAGCCGTTCCAAGGCCGAGAGCTCGTAGCCGCACGCGACGAACACCCAGTCTGCCGCCTGGTCGGCGTTGTTTCGGATCTTCTGCTCGGTCGTCGCCGCGATGTCAGGCGCCTGGTGCTTCAGCAGATGTCCGCCGGTGAACCCGGGCTGGTTCGCCATGGATCCGCTGAACGCAGCGAAGAACGCCCGCAGCTCGGCTTCCCGCCCGGCCGCCGGCGAGAAGCGCATCGTCAGCGCATGGCGCGCCACGCCACCCCCATGTGACTCCAGCACGTGACACTGGCTGCGGACCATGTTCCTGTGGTGCGGCATCAGGCGTTGGGACCATGGCGTAGGCGCATTCAGCCGCGCGACGTAGGGGGGCGAGGAGAGCACCTCGAACGCGTCCAGCTCGTACATCACGAACATGCCTCCATCGTCCGAGGCGCTGCTCCAGCGCGTCGCACGCCGGAAGCCCGGAATGCCCAGGCGCTCCGGGAAGTGCTCGTGGGCGTGCCAGTGCTCGAAGTCGGCTTTGACCTCGGGGGCGATATCCCACCACATTGCGAGCGCTGCCTTGCCGAGAAGCGACATGTCGTGTCCCTCAAACCGGAATGGATGTCATGAATGTCCGGCCGGGCCCGCTGCCCGACGGGCGCGGCGTGCGCGCACCTGCTCCACCTCGGGCCGGATCAGGCGCGTGCGCACCGGGCCGAAC
The DNA here is from genome assembly GCF_029855045.1 of Piscinibacter sp. XHJ-5. Lineage (GTDB taxonomy): Bacteria > Pseudomonadota > Gammaproteobacteria > Burkholderiales > Burkholderiaceae_C > Albitalea. Next base: position 4,673,190 of record NZ_CP123228.1, on the reverse strand, counting down.
AGCGTTGCGAATGCGACGTCCCCCGCATCGCGGCCCACGGCGATGCGCACCAGGTCCTGCGGATCGGTCATGCCTGTCGGGTCGAAGAGCTCCCAGCGACGGCCGACGAAGGCTTCGAAGACGGCGTGGAAGTCGGGCGGCGGACTGTCGAAGCGCGCGTAGCCGACGGCCATGCGCGCGGGGATGTTGAGCGAGCGGCACAGCGCGACGCCGAGATGGGCGAAGTCGCGGCAGACCCCCGCGCGCTGCAGGAACACGTCGCAAGCGGTGGTGGTGGTGTTCGTCGACCCCGTGCGGTACTCGACCTGCTCGCGGATCCAGTCGCTCACCGCCTGGACGCGTGCATAGCCCGCAGGCACGTCGCCGAACAACTTGCCGGCCGCGGAAGCGAGCCGATCGGACTCGCAGTAGCGGGTGGGCATGAGGTACGACAGCACGTCGTGCGGCAATGCCTCGATGGCGACCTCGAAGGCCTGCGTGTCCGGCGGCGGGCGGCGCAGGCGCACGCTCGCGCGATAGCGCAGCGTGAGCGGGCCGGCAGGGGCCTTCACGCGCAAGGTGCGATGGCAGAGCGCCGCATCGGTATGCACTTCATGCTTGAGCGACGGCGTGATGCGCAATGACTCGTCGATGACTTCCTGGTCCATGCCGTCCAGCGCATGAACCAGGAAAAGGAAATGGGTGTCGTCCAGCAAGGTGTACGAGAGCTTGCAGTCGACGTTGAAGATGCGTTCGGCCACGGGTTGGCTCGGTGTTCGGCGCGGGCGAGTGGATGGCATGGGACGCTGCGACGAGAGAGTGTCGACCGCCATGGTGCATTGCCCCCGGCCGGCCTTGAGCCGGCGCACGGCCCCCGTGGGTGTCGGTCTTGTCCTACCGTGTGTGCGGCGCAGGCCGCGATCGACACGCCGCCGCCCGCTCGGGTCTCCTCTGGCGTGCTTGACGCGGGCGCATGTCTGAAAAACACTGTGCCGTGGCGCGCATGCGCGAGCGCCGGTCGGAGGGTGGTGAGCCATGTCTTCCCCGCATGATGAACCCGTGGCGGCATCGATGGCAAAGCGCGTCGAGGCGATCCAGGCGGCATTCGATGATGCCGGGTTCATGGCGACGCCTGCCCTGGAGCAACTGGACGAGCTCGCTCAGGAGCAATGGGTGCCGCGCAATGGTGCCCGCGTGGTCGCCAAGGCCTGGACCGATCCGCAGTTCCGGGCACGCCTGCTGACCGACGGCCACGCTGCCGTCACGGCGTTGGGGCTGCCGATGCCCGCCCATCATCGCCACCTGGTCGTGCTCGAGAACACCCCGAGCGTGCACAACGTCATCTGCTGCACGCTGTGTTCGTGCACGGCGTTCACGCTCATCGGCCTGCCGCCCGATTGGTACAAGGACCTGGAGTACCGCTCACGCATCGTCCGACAGGCACGTTCGGTGTTGAAGGAGATGGGCCTGGACCTGCCGGCGGAGGTCGAGGTCCGCGTGTGGGATACGACGACCGACACCCGCTACATGGTTCTGCCGATGCGGCCGCCCGGCACCGAGAACTGGAGCGAGGAGCGGCTGGCGGGGCTGGTCACGCGCGATTCGTTGATTGGCGTGTCGCGCCTGTAGGGCGTCGAACAAGGCAGCAATCCATGGATGGCATGCACGACCTCGGGGGCAGGCAGGGTTTCGGCAGGGTGCGCTACACGTTCGACGCGCCTGCGTTCCACGCTGCCTGGGAGGTGCGGGCCAATTCGCTTTATGTCTTTGCCGTGCGCAAGGGCATCATCAACATGGATGAATATCGCCACGCCATCGAGCGCATGGAGCCGCGTCACTACCTCGCGGCCAGCTACTACGAGCGGTCGCTGACCGGCTTGGCGACCTTGTGCGTGGAGAAGGGCATCTTCACGCGGGACGACCTTCAACGCAGAGCCGAAGGGCTGGTTCCGCTGGCGGGGACTGGCGCGGCCGGACGCACGAACGTGGCGCCCGGCGAGCGCTTCAAGATCGGCGATCGCGTCCGCGTTCGGATGCACAGCGCGCCAGGACACATGCGAATGCCGGGCTATGTCCGCGGAAAGACGGGTGTCGTGGTGGGTGTGTCGCCGCCCTATCCCTTTCCCGACGCGCACGCGCACGGCGTCGACGCCCAGGACGAGGCCACGTATGACGTGCGCTTCCGCAGCCAGGACCTGTGGCCCGACTCGTCGGACGACGCGCTCGTCCACGTCGGGCTTTTCCAAAGCTATCTGGAGCTCATCGCCCCATGAGCAACACCTGCGATCTCGCCGGGTCGGGCGGTCGTGCGCGCTACTGAGGGTGCCGGGCCTGCTTCGCTGGCCCTCGATGGCCCGGCTGTCGCAAGACGCGAAGTGCGGCCTCGACGAACGGATCCCCATGCGAATCCGAGTGCGCGACATCGACCAGCACGCCGGGGCGGAATGTCTCGCGCGGCGTTCCGTTGACGTGATAGAGGCGCTCTGTCGGCAGGTTCAGTGCGATTCCGGTGTGTGGAAGCACGATGGGGTCGGTGGCGCCCAGCAGACCCGCCATCGCCGTTCCCACGACCGTTGCCGACCGGGTCGCGTCGAAGCCGATCGCCAGGCCCTCGCCCATGCTCCCCGTCCAATGTCCGACGAGTACCGCCACGGGCCGCCGGTAGGCCGACGAACCTCGCGGCGATACAAGCTCCAGCCAGCTGCGCCGGATGCCGGTGTCGCGCTCCTCCGATGGCAACACATGCCGTTGGTAGGGCAGGTCGCGGGTGACGAATCGACCCAGAATGCCCCTCGCCACGACGGAGTTGCCGCCGCTCGGCGTGTTGCGCAGGTCGAGGATCAGGGCGCGGGTGTCGCCCAGGTCGTCGAGGGCGCGATCGAATGCCCGGATCGTGGCCTCGTCACCGAGCGAGTCGTTGAACCGCACGTAGCCGATGCCGGCAGCGACGCGGGACTGGCTGACGGGGGCCGCATCCCGCTGGCCGGATGGATCGCGCGCGCTCAGCTCGAATGTGCGGACCTGGTTGCCTTGCCGCACTTGCAGTTGGCGAGGGGCACCGTGACGTCCGGCCAGCACCGCCCGCAAGGCCCAGTCTCGCGCTGCCGACACTGAGTGAGCGTACGAGCGACCGAGCCTCGCCTCGACGGCATGGGCGATGGGAACGGTGTCCATGCTCACGACGACGTCGCCGGGTCGGATGCCGGCTCTTCGCGCATCCGAGTCGGCTCGCACGTCGGTAATGGTCGCCTCGCCGCGGCGCCACTCCGCCCAAAGGTCAGTCCCTGACGGGACCAGCCGAGGCGAGTTCGCCAGGTTCACGTTGAGCTGCGCATGCGTGTCGTACAGCTCGTCCAGCACGCGCTCCAGCAGAGCAACCAGATCGTCTCGCGTCGACAGCCGCTGGAGGTCGTCGCCATAGAGCTTGGGCACGTCTGCCCACGACGTTGCCTTGGCATCGAAGTACGCGTAGCGCGCGCTCGCGGCACGCCACGCGGTGTCGAAGTCCTGTTTGAGCTCCTCGTGCGTCTGCGCGCTCGCCAGTGCCGGGACCACGACGCCGATGGCCAGAAGGACGGTTCGAAGACATCGAAGCACGGGCATCCTTTCTCGTTGCGGGCGAGGCAACGCTCGATGATGGACGCAAAGCGCCCCGTGTGCCGGCGTGCAGGTGCTCGTCGGGAAGGCACCCAACCGCCGACAGCGCGCCGGGGCTGATCGAGCGCAAAGCCGGGCCAGTCGTCCGCCGTCCTGTCATTGTTGCGATTGGCAAACAAGTGCGTGTCGCCGGGAAGGGTTTATCCGGCGCGGCGCCTTCGATAGCCTGCAGGTTCCGATTGTGAACACCACTTGATCCACAGGAACCTGCCATGAATCTCGCTTCGAATCTTCATCTTCCTTCCCGAACCAACCCTTCTCTCAAGTTGTGGGGACGTGGCCTTCTGGCCGCGATCTCGCTGGTCTCGGCGCAGCATGCCGCGATGGCGCAGGACAACGTGGGCAGCGGCTTGCAGACCTATCGCTGCGTCGTGCTGGGCGACCGGGACGCCTGCCCGACGCCGGTGGCGCAGAGCCCGGTGCGGCTCGAGGAGCGCATCGAACCGGGGCCGATCGCCAAGTACTACGTGTACCAGGGCATGGACCGTGACGCTGCGATCGAGAAGGCGCGTGCCAGCGGCGAACTCCCCACCCGCCTGCTTGTGCGCGTCAAGACGGTCGAACTGACGGACAAGGAGAAGTACGACCGCTTCATCGCAGGCGGTGCGCGCCCGAAAACCGTCGAGGAAGTCGTCGTCGCTTCGGCGTCGCAGATCTCCGTCGAGTGATCGTCGCGGTACATCCTTGCGCGCGGGCACGACCTGCGAACCGAAGCGCGGCGGGCTACGAATGGGCCAGGGTCTTCTCCTGCGGAGCGACTTGCAGGAGAAGCGGAAGGCCGGCGTCGGACTTGTAGGCGGCATCGAACGCCTGCTTGGACTCCTGGCTTCCCGAGACGGTGATCTCGCGGCGCCCGAAGCCGCCGTGTCGTGTCAGCGCCGCGACGATCATGAGCGCGCCGCGCGGCAGCAGATCGGCATCGATGAGCCATCCCTTGCGGGTCATCCGGCACGCCACCCGCATCGACAGCGCACCGAGCTGCAGCACCACGGCGGGCCAGTCAGGCGCGTTGAGCAGCACGACGGGACCGTCGGTCGCGAGCGCCGCCTCGAGCAGGTGCTTGCTCCAGTTCGTCTGCGATGTGGTCAGCGCATGGGGACCGGTGGAGCCGGCGCCGAGCAGGACCCATATCGCCCTGACGATGCTGCTGAAGGTCGTCGGCGACTGCTGCAGGTAGAACTCCTCGGTCCTGTACGCCGACAAGAGCGCCGCGAACAGCGTCTCGGTCATCTCGCTGCATTCGCCCAGGACCTCGGGACACGGCAGCTGCTCGAAAACGCCAGCCAGCCACAGCGGTGTCAATCGCATGGTGCCAACGCCCGCCAGCAGGTTCTGGATGTCCACATCCTCCCCCGAGGTCAGCGCCTTGTAGAGCTTGCGTGCCGCGTCGGGCGTGGTGATACCCAACGCCGGGGCCCTCTCCAGAACGCTCAGAGCGGCCGGCCAGCCGCGGCAGATGTTGCGCACGATGTCGTTCTGGATCGGTCCGACCGACTTGCCCTGCAAGGTCAGCGGCCAGGACTCGTGCCACGCCAGGCGCTGACGCGCCCCGTTCAGGAAGCGAACGAGTGCGCATGCTCCCTTCCTGACGTCGACCAGTTTGTAGAAGACGTGTGCTTCCTTGATTGCGGACAGCTCCTTGGCCGTGTCGGCGTCCGGGCCGAAGCCCAGCTGGAGCAGATGGTCGGCGTCGTAGCACAGCGTCTGCGTGCCTTCGGGCGGCCTGGCCGCTGCGCCGCCCAGGATCATGGTTAGCACTTCCTGCTCGTTGGGCAGGCGCAGCGCCGACGGGATCCGGCAGGAAGGCGCAAGGAGATCGAACAGGACCGCTTCGCGCTTGTGCGAGAGCCCGTCGGCGAGGTCATGCCGTAGCGAGATCGCCTCGCGCCTGGCGTCGGGCGAGAGCACGCCGATCAGCGAGCACAGCAGGTAGGCGATGCCTCTGTTGCCGACCTCGTCCGGCTCCAGGTCGAAACTGCCCCAGTGCGTGTTGAGCATGACCGCGAGCACGGCACAACTCGGCGCGTGCCCCGGCTGGATCCAGTCGCCCGCGAGTACGCAGGCGGCCAGCCGATCGGCCAGTGCCTTGGCGAAACGCGTCGCGCCGTTGTCGGAGTGCTCGCTCAAAAGGCTCACCGCGTCGCGCACCATCTCGATGGTGACGTCCGACACGGTCCACGTTCGGTAGCGCAAGTCCCGAGCCGATTGAAGCAGCCACCTCGCATCCTTGTTGTTCATCCTGGCAGGCAGCTGGCTGAGCAGGGGTTTCAAGGCGCGATCGGGAAGCGCCTCGGCGAATCCCGCAGGGCCCTTGCCCTTTGCCGGCAGCGCGGGTGGCACATAGGGCGCGGCCAGCGGCCACACCTTGGCCTTGTCCATCAATTGCGAGATCGCCTCGTGCATGACCGCCGCGGCGAGATTCGGACGAGGACGCAGCGCATTGCGCAGCCGGACGGCAAGCTCGGCATCGAGCAGGCCGCACGCCATCCATCGCGCCGTGCGACGAACATACGGCGGCGCGGGCAGCGAGGCGAACTGCGTCTGCAGACGCCGCGCGATCGGATACAGGCTCTGGACGTCCGTGTCGGCCTTGAATGCGTCCTCGCCGGCCTGGATGCCGCTCAGCACGAGCAGCTCCAGCGCTTCCAGCGCCGACCCCTTTGCATAGCACTCCTGCACCGGCGCGGGAATGCCGTCCGGCGAGCGCGGAAGGTAGCGCATCCACTGCGCCAGCCGATTGCCGTGGGCCGATTCGGGAGCGATCGATGCCAAGGGATCGGGCCCCGACCGCGACCCGCCGGCTGCCGGGGATCCCAGGTCGGCGGCCAGTCCGCGCAGCAACGCCTGAGACTTGTTCGAGACGACCCGGCATCGCTCGTCGATCGCCGACAGCAGCCGTTTGTGCGATGCGCCGTCATGGCCGTTGCCCTCGACCACGTCCTGCAACCACTGCACCATCTCGCCCGTCAGCCCGCCGCACAGCGAATCCATGATCCTGCCGGCCAGCGCCGGCAGGGCTTCGGCGGGCTGGTATCGCAGCTTGCGCTGGATCCCGGTGAAGAGGCCCAGCACGTTGCGACTGACGGCGTCCATCTGCGCGTCGCGTTCCATGTAGTAGCTGCCATCCGTCCGAAATGCCGCCTGGTGCGTCTTCTGCTTGCCGGCGGCCTGCGGCACAGGATGCTTCCGGGCCCACTCGTGCAGCCTCGGCGAGTCCGACACGACGAGCGCGTCGTCGCCGTCGTAGTCACCTCTGAGCATGCCCTTCTGGAGCGCCGCAGGCAGCGCGACGCACGACCCGCGCGCGAATATTTCCCGGATGGCGAATATCCCGGCGGCGGTGATCGTCATGAGCTTGACGAAGCACTCCCTCCTGCCGCGCCAGCTGCTGCAGGTCTTCTGGTCGTCCGCCGCGACGATGAAGTCGCAGCTCCTCAGCGCATCGGGAAGGAGGTGGTCCGGTATCACCAACACGGCACCCTTGAAGTACGACGTCACCAATGACTTCGCCGGCCCGAAGCGTACGAGGAGGCTGTACTGCATCCAGGGCGCGGTGTTCAGAACGTCGCACGTCGGTCCCTTGCGAACGACGTCCTCCTGCGCCACCGGCACGAGCTTGCGCACCTCGTACGGCGAGCGGGTGACGAGCACGTTGTTGCCCACGCGCTTGCTGTTGGGCAGGTACACCTTGTCGTCGGCCGACGGAACCGCCTTGAAGATGACGCCCTTGCCGCGGCTGCCCTGGGTCAGCATCCGATAGCCCTTGGCGCCTTGAAACTCCTTGGCGTCCAGAGTGCCGACGATCTCGGCTGCAACGTCATCGTCGGGCGGATAGTGCTGCAGGACATCCGGCGCGAGGTTCGCATCGGCGTTCGGGCCGCCGAACAACGGGATGGAGGGAGCGGACTTGGCGGTGGTGCCGGCTTTCGTCGAGGCCTTGGAAGACGCGGCGGCATCGCTGGCCTTGGACCGCGGCGTTTGCGGCGTGGGTTTCGCATCCGGGGCCAGCAATGACTCGAACCAGGGCCACCGCCTGGCGAAGGACTCGGTCATGAAGCCGAGTCCGTCGAGAACCTGCAGCTTCACGCCGTTCTTCAGCGTGATGGGCGGTGCCCTTCCCCTGGGAGCGGGCACCACACCGATCGTGAACCTGCCTTCCAGCAGGTGCGACGCCGCACCGTATGGATGCAGAACGTCCGGTCCCTGGCTGGTGAGTGCCTGGGCGATGTAGGAGGAGTCGAAGACATTCGGGAACAGGTTGGACATCAGCTCGTGCAGCGACGCGCCGGGCTGGACGTCAGCGTACGGAAAGCCCAGCACCCACCCCGGCCGCCGGTCGCTTGCCTGAAGGTAGTCGGTGCCGCCGGCGGACGCAGCCTTCGCAAAGATCTGCTCGATGGTGTCGCGGTCGGAGCGCATGCTGGTGCCGGGTGCGACATTCACCGCGATGAGCTTGTCGCCGAAGACATGCGCGCCCGCGAGCTGATGGGGATCGACCACTTCGGGCAGGGTGACCCGCACCGGCTGGACCCGCCCTGACGTGAGCCGATCGAGGATGGACATGCCAAGCGGTTGCGTGCCCGGCAGTTCGCAGTAGTTGGTGAGGGAATAGCGCTGAATCGGTCGCAGGTCCTTGGGAACCGCCGGTACACGCGGCGACGGGCACTTCCACAACTGGTCGAACACGGCGTTCCAGTCGAACTTCGCTGCACCTTGTACCTGCCGAGGCTGCGGGGCTGGAAGCGGCGTCGCGAACCGGATGCAGTCCAGGTCCAGCTCGCCGATGAAGTTCCAGAGTGTCTTGTCGATGTCGGCCGCCGCCAGCCCGGCATCGCGGCGCTCGGACACCGCTGCCGCTTGCTGGCGCAGCTGCTGCTTGACCGCCGCGAGCTCCTCGACGCTGGCGGTCTGCATGGCGTCGTCGCAATGGAAGACGAGCGCCTCGCAAGCCCGGATCGTCACATGGGCCAGTCGGGCGTACCGTGCAGCGCCGGCCGGATGGGACAGCGACTCGCCGTTGTCATCTTCCAGAAGCACGACGGCCCTCGCCAGCACATGCAGGCGCAGCGCCTGGTGCGCCGTCCGGTGAAACTTGAACAGCTCGTGCTGCTCCATGATGCGGATCAGCGCGGCGCCGAGCTCGATGACGGTCCCGGCGTCGGCGTCCGCCATGTCGGACTTGAGGTTCTTCGTCTCGAGCCGCTCCTTCGCGCCGGCCTGCAGCAGTTCCGCCAGCTCCTCTGTCGCCTCGCAGCGCGCCAGCCCGGACAGCGCAAACGCGAGGGCGTCGATGCCGCCGTCGAGCGCCCATGCGTCCGGACTTGCGATCAGCAACATCGAGCACAGCTTCACCAGATCGCGCGACAGACCGGTGAAGGTTCCCCGCGATCGCGGGTGCTGGGCGCAGGTGCCCAGGAGCGCAGCGACCCGGTCGAGCTCGTCGCGCGAGAGCGCGGACGACAGCCGCTCCTCGAGAATGCCCAGGCACTTTCGCCACAGCTCCTCCACGTGGCTGCGGTTCGCGTCATCCAGCCCATCTGCCGTCGCGGCATCGTGAAGCGCCACCAGCAGCTGCCCGATGTCGTCGAGCGACCAGTCCTTCATGTCGGCCGAGGAGATCGTGGTGATCGCCGCCTTGAACATCTCCGCGAACTTGTCGACGTCGCCCGCGGTGCTGGCCCAGATGGAGGTGAAGACGCCCAACACCTCTTCGACAGACAACTGCTGCTTCGAGATGTCGCTGCCGAGCTGCGCGAACGCTTCGGGCAGCGAGGCGTGCTGCGCGCCGCCCGGGCCCTTTGCACTCCGGGTCTTCGAGAGCGCTGTCGCGAACTGCCGGCGTGTCGACGGCGTCATCCTCGGCACGGCGTTCGAGAGTTCGGTCGCGAGGGCGGCGGCGGCCTTGGCGGCGTCGGGGGCGAACGGAAGACACGCGATGCTGGAGAGCAGGTCGACCGTGGCCGGCACGCCTTGCCGCGTGGCAAGGCCGGCGGCCTCGGCGATCACCAGGATGCAGAAGGCCTGGGCCGTCCGCACGATCTGCGACTTCAGTGCGCCGCGGGCGCGGGCGTGGCACTCGGCCAGCGCGGGCCCTGCGGCCGCGCCATCGAGCAGCGCCGACTTGCGTGCGGCGCTGTTGGCCGGGCTGGTGCTGCAATGCTCGATGTTCGCCAGCAGCTGCTGCATCGTCGGCAGCCACTGTTCGCGGTCGGGGCCGCTGCACAACCCGCGCAGCGAGTGTGCGCAGGCGCCCACGGTCAATGCCTTCGGCATGCACTGGGGCTGCATGAGCACTTCCATGACCGACAGGATGTCCTGGCGCATGACGCGGGTGCCGGCCAGGATGCGCCCGAAGCTGCGGACGAGCAGACCCCAACGCACGGGTGTCAGCGCCTCGTACTCGGGCACCGTGCCGGCGTTCGCCAGCAGCTTCAGCTTCATGAGCACCGCTGTCGCAAGCTGGCGGTGCAGCGGCAGGAACTGCCTGCCGCTCCACAGCTGCCGAACGCTGTCGGCGCACAGCACGAGCGAGTGCAGATCGATCTCGGACCAGTCGCGCGCGTCGGTGGACGACTGCGCCAGGCTGCCCAGCCTCTTCTCGATGACGAGGCCGACGGCATGCGCCTTGTCGGTGTGCTGGCCAGGGGCGCGGCTCATCCCGTGGATCAGGTAGGCACAGGTCTCGAAGTCGATGTCGGCGTAGGTCTCTCGCGTCTCGGGCAGCCTGGAGATCACGTGCGTCAGCGCGTCATCGATCGTGCGCAGATCTCGTCCGGTCAGATCGGGACGCATGGAGGCGAAGCCGCCGACGAACATGCACAACGACTTCACGTCCTCCGTGCCGCACGGGTCCTTCGGGAATGCGGCCGTGAGCCGCGCGCACACCGGCTGGGCGAGCGCCAAGACGGCGAGTGTGCATTCGCGCAGGTTTCGCAAGTGGGCCAGCGCCGAGACGATCTGGGCCAGGCCCCACAGGTCGATCCTGCTGGTGTCCTTGAGCGATTCCACGATCACGGCGACGCGCCGGGCTGCCTTCTCGTAGGCAGCCCCCGCGGCCGTCGCAGCGGCCAGGTCCCCGTCGCGCGCGGCGTGGAACGCGGCGAGTCCGTTCACGAAACTGCAGAGATTGACGACCGTGACCTTGTCGCTGTTGGGATCCGTCGGCAGACCCTTGGAAAAGTCTCCGGCGAGGTGCGGGACTGCCGCCGCGGCCACCGCAGCCATGGCCTCGCGGCACGCCGGGAGGTGGCGAAACTTGCCGAGCGCGTTGGCGATCTGCGACAGGTGCTTGAACGTGAAGCCGCCGGCGTTCTGCTGCAGCAGGCTGGCGGCATGCTGCGCCAGATGCAGCACCGCGAACTCGAGGTCCTCGTGGAGTCCCGCTGAGGCGAACAGCGGCTTGGCGAACTTGCTGGTGCGGTTGAGCAGCAGGGCCAGGGACGGCGGGTCCAGGGCCAGCTCGACCTTGCTCAGCACGGCTGGCGATTCCAGCTCCGCCGTCGTCGCCTCGTCAACCTGCAGCGAGTTGCACAGCACGCGCAGCGCCACCTCCATCCCGCGCACCGACACCGCCATCCAGGCCGTCTTGCCGTACGCGCTGATCATGCTGGTCAGCGTGGCGAAGGTCCACTGAGGGATGAGTGGATTCCCCTCCAGATCCCTTCTGAGGCGCGTGGAAAGATGGTCGATCGCATCGGCGATGTGTTCGCTCGTCCGGTTGCTTTGCGCGACGGCATCCATGATCGACGCGATGTCCTGCGGACCCGACAAGGCGATCGCCTTGGCCAGCGCGTCCAGCGGCTTGGTGGTGGTGGTCTGCCAGAGGGTGAATGCCGCCTCCGCGCTGCTGGACATGTTCGCGAAGGCGCCAGCCACCTTGCCGGGCGGCACGGACTTGGGCAGGCCGGCGATGACCGGGTGGGACGGCTGCTGCGGTTGCAGTCCGGCCTTCTTCGCTTGCTTCGTGCGCTGCAGCGAAGGCTTCCCCTTCCCGTCTGCACGTTCCATGCGACCGCCCTTGCACATGAGTTGATGTCAGGCAAGCGTAGGGAGCATGCGAAGCGCGGAGAATCGGTCAATTTCCGAGACGGATGGGCGAGCTGCCTATCGCGCCGACCCGATCCGGGGCATGGCGCCGCCGGGCCGTTCATGCCGATCTGCGGAGGCGGGCGCGCCGATTGCCCAGCATCTCGTGCCGGGGCCGCGCCCTGCGGCTCCTGTTCAATCCTGGCCCTGCCATTGCATTCCCATGCGATGGCTGCTGGCCGCTTCGGGCGGGAGGTTTCTTTGCCGGGGATCCGTCTGCGCTGCGCCGGTCAGGGGCGCTGATTGCCGCGGCCATGAAAGCACGGTCGGTGGTCTGGATCGCGATTGCAAGCGGTCTGCTGACCCTGTGCGCGGTGTTCGTGGTCCTCAATTTCGCCACCGGCGAGAAGAGGATCGAACAGCGGCTCGAGCGGCTGTACGCCACCGACGACCCGCAGTTTCGGCGCGCCATGGGCCACTTGCTGGGCCCCGCGATCGTCGAGGGCAACAAGACGGAAGTGCTCCTCAATGGCGACAGAATCTTTGCCGCGATGCTCGCTGCCATCAAGCAGGCCAGACGCACCATCACCTTCGAGACCTACATCTATTGGTCGGAGACCATCGGGCGGGAATTCGCCGATGCGCTCATCGAACGGGCTCGCTCGGGCGTCAAGGTCCATGTGCTGCTTGACTGGGTGGGCAGCGCAAAGATGGAGGAGCGCTACCTGGAGGAGATGAAGGCCGCGGGCATCGAGGTCGAGCGCTATCACGAGCCGCATTGGTCGAACCTCCACCGCATGAACAACCGCACGCACCGCAAGATCCTGGTGGTCGACGGTGAGATCGGGTTCACCGGCGGCGTCGGCATTGCGGACAAGTGGCGCGGCAACGCACAGGACAAGGACCATTGGCGCGACACGCACTTTCGTGTGGAGGGCCCGGTCGTGGCGCAGATGCAGGCCGTCTTCATGGACAACTGGATCAAGGCCACCGGGCGCGTCCTGCATGGCGAGGCCTACTTCCCGGCACTGAAGCCGCGTGGCGACGAGGCCGCGCAGGTGTTCAGCAGCTCGCCCACCGGGGGCAGCGAGAGCATGTATCTCATGTACCTCCTGGCGATCACGGCCGCGACGCGCAGCATTCACTTGTCGAACTCGTACTTCGTCCCGGACGAGCTGGCAGTCAAGGCGCTGGCGGCGGCTGCCCGCCGCGGCGTCAAGGTCACCATCGTCACGCCGGGGCCGGACATCGACACCGAAATCGTGCGCCGCGCCTCTCGCGCCCGATGGGGCGAACTTCTGGAAGCCGGCGTGCGGATCGCCGAATACGAGCCGACGATGTTCCATTGCAAGGTGATGGTCATCGACGGGTTGATGGTGTCGGCCGGTTCCACCAACTTCGACAACCGATCCTTCCGGCTCAACGATGAAGCCAATCTGAACGTCGTGAGTGCCGCCTTCGCGAGGCAGCAGATCGAGATCTTCGAGGAGGATCTGCGGCGCTCCAGGCCGATGACCCTCGAGGCATGGCGCGCACGACCGTGGCAGGAGAAGGCACTGGAGCGCGCGGCGTCCTTGTTCGGCAGTCAGCTCTGACGCAGATGCCGCCGGCAGCGCCGATCGGCACGTCGGCGCTCACGGCGCCGGCGGAGCAACGGCTTCGACGCTGGCCTCGGGGTCGGTGAGGGTGAGCAGGATGTCGGCGTACCAGGCGCAGTTGAGCCCGAGCGACTCATCCTGTTGCTGGTCGCGGCTGCCCATGTCCATGCGTGACGAATGAACGCCGAGCAGTTTCCAGGGCAGCTTGTCGGCCTCGCTGCTGCGCATGACCACCGGCGCGCCGCTGGTGCCCCGGTGAGTCCGTGCGTCGGTGAGGAAATAGCCCTGCCCCTGGAAGCGCAGCCCGAAGGAGGACGCAATGGCAGCCTGGCGAACCACCGGCAGGTGGTGCAGCGTGTCATGGAAGCCGAGCGGAAAGCCGACCACCAGCAGCGAGCTGCCCACCTCCACCTCGTCGAGCGAACGTTGGAGATGCGCCGGCGTGAACGCTTCCATCTCGACGTCGGCGGGGAGTGCGGACCGGTCGAGCTCGATCACCGCGACGTCGATCTCTCCTGCGTCGTCCTTGCCCTGCCGCCAGACGCTCTTGCCATCCTCGTAGAGCAGGATCGACAGGCCGATGGAGCGCGTCAGATTGGACGCGTCGGTATGCAGCTCGATCTCGATGCGGCTCGGGAAGTGGCTGGTCGGCTTGTCGAACACGACGTGCCTGCTGGTGACGACGAAGAGCCGATCGTCGCGCTCGAAGAAGAAGCCCGTGGCCCCCGTGAGCAGACCCGCCTCGTTGAATGTCGAGACTCGCGTGGTGGTCAGGAGAAGCGGTTCGATCATGTCCCGGGTGTTCAAGGTGCAGTTCAGCCGAAGACGCCTTCTTCGGTGGCCAGCATCGCCTGCTCGAAGGAAATCGCTCGGCGATGACGTTGCCAGGCGCCCTGGGGTTGTCGCAGCCTGTCCGCGATGATGGACAGTACCTCCGAGTTCCAGCCGAGTCCACAGTGACTGCCGTCGACTTCGATGTTCTCGGTGTGATCGGCGTCCCCGTCCTGGATGCAGGCCTGCCACGCCACGACGCCGTCGCTGCGGCTGAAGATCGACGTGGTGGGGGCGTCCGGCGCGGTGCGCAGGCGATCCGTGGTGGCGGGTGACAGGGCGGGCTCCTGCCCGCTGAGCAGGCGGTACACGCCAGCCGCATGGGTCTGCTGGGCCGAACCGGCGAAGGGCGTTCCGATGGTGATCACCTGCCGCACGCGTCGGGTGAGCTTCTTCGCGACCTCGCGCGCGTAGATGCCGCCCAGGCTCCAGCCGATCAGGCTGATCGGCTCCTCGTGGGCGGCGGTGAGTTCGACGACGTGCCGTGCGAGTTCATCCAGCCACGCGTCCAGCTCGCCTTGCGGCCCGGTGTTGAAGCCGCGCCCCCAGTCGTATGCGGCGTAGCCCAGGTCATCACAGAAGCCCTTCAGCGGCTCGATGGAATGGCGGTCTGCGGCCAGGCCGGGGAAGATGACGACCGGGTGTCCGTCGCCGCGGGGCAGCGCCGACTTGTTCATGAGCCGCATGCCGGCGTATTCGATGATTGCGCGGGCCGGTTCGACGCCAAGCAGGCGCCAGGCGGGCGCATCGACAAACGAAGAGAGAGTGGTACTGGTCACGGTTTTCCAATGGGTTGCGCGCGGCCGCGATTCGCAGCGGCGCGGGAGAAGGATCGATGTGAGAGGCAGGCTTCATGCCTGCGGTCGAAGAGCGCCATCGGGCGAAGCGCGCGCGTTGGGGGCACCGGCGCTTGCGCGCGTGCCGCCCTGCTCGATCACTGCCCTTGCGACTCCCGGCTTTCGGCCTTGAGCTGTTCGCAGATGTTCTGCCCGGTCACGGTGAGGCGCAGCGCGCCACCGTTCCATTCGAACCAATGCAGGGCGACATAGTCGCCGATGGTGCCGTCGCCGATGAGGTCGGCACGACGCCGGTACAGCAGGTCAACGGCGGACAACAAGGTCGCGCGAAGGTGGTCGCGCCGGGGGGAGGTCGAGGGCCTGACAGCGGAACGCGGCTTGGCCGCGGAAGCGCTGGCGGAAAGACTTGAGGTGTTGATGGCGAAGCTCCTTTTGGGGGCACCTTAGCACCTCGCTTCGACATTTCACACCTGTGGCCATCGCCGTCCAGCGGGCAGGATTCCTTCAATCGGCATCAAAAGGTGCACCGAACGTGGCAGATCGGCAAGCGTTGCGGGTCCGTGATGAGACCAGCGCGCTTTGTGCCGATTTTCGTCACGGAGCGCGTATAGGAAGTGCCGGACGCAGGCACCGCTTCCCGATTGATTCTTGCTAAGGCACCGCGGGCGGGACGGTCGCAGCCTCGCCGACCGTCCCGCCGCCGGCTAGCGTGAGCGTCGCGCGCGTGCGTCCGACCCCGATGTGGCGCTCTCGGACGCGTCCTCGGCCGACCGCAGCATCGCGGCCTGACCTTGCGCCAGCAGGCTCATCCCGCTTTGGCCCAGTTCGGCAATGAACTCGGTGTAGTTCTTGAGCATGCCTTGCACCAACTGGGCGAAGGCAGTGGACTGCGCGAGATTGCCCGTTGCCCCCGCCTCTCGCTGGAACATGGACTGAGCGTTCGACATGGCCTGCGAGACCACCTCGGGCGACATCGAGAACTGAGTGAGCAGCGCCATGTTGCCCTGCACGAGCTTGATGTAGGGCTGCATGGGTGTCTGCATGGTGATGGCGTCTTTCATGGGTGTTCCTTCATGGTGATGGAGACGCGCGGCGACACGTGTGTCGCGCAGCGCTGGTGGAGTGCAGCTGGGATCAGGCGTCCTGCTCGGCGCCGAGCTCGGCCATCAGCTGCTGCTTCCTGACGGACATTTCCTCGCCCAGGGACTTCAGATCGAGCTTCGACCGCTTGACCTTCGGGAAGAGCTCTTCCTCTTCCTCCTTCACGTGGTGGGCGATGTACTCGCCGAGCACCTTGACCTTGGCATCGAAGAGGTCCTCTTCGGGCTGCATGTCCTGGATCTGCGCAATCAGGTCCTTGGCGCTGGCGTGTTCGACTTCCGCTTCGTCGATCAGGTCCTGTTCTTCGATGCTCTCGCGTGCGGCCGGATAGAAGATTTCCTCTTCGACCGATGCGTGGACCGTCAGCATCGCGCAGATCTCCTCGGCAAGCGCCTCCTTCTCCTCGGCGCCGCCGTCGGCGTCGACCAGGGCGTCGTACGACTTGAACAGCTGCTTGACTTCCTTGTGATCCGCGATGAGCAGGGAGACGGCGTCGGTGCCGTCGGCGCGCTTCTCGACGCGCGGGGTGGTGTTTCTGGTGGCCATATGAAAGTCCTTGCAAGTGAGGCCGCGCGGCGCACGGTGTCGTTCGTTAGGGCAAGCGATGTGCCGGTCATGTGCGCCCAGTGCCGGTGTGAGGGGCAGGGCGCCGTGCCGGGAGTCGGCCGGACGCGCCATTGCTACATCGCCCAGGCAAGGATGACGCATCCCCGTGCCGATTCGCGGCCTGGGGCCGCCCGCGAAAGCATCGAGAGGGCCATAACATGAGCGTCACCGGCAACGCCGGGGCCCGGCCGGTCGTCGAGCGTCACTTGTGAGCCGGCCGCCACCTCAGCCCGGCCCTCTCCCCGCAGGCGGGGAGAGGGTGTAAAAACCCCAACCTTCGAGGAGACCGCAGATGGCCAAGGATTTCGATTCGATGGAGGACAGCAATCGCTCGTCCAACCCTGACATCCACAGCGTGTCCGATCCGGCGCGACGCAGCGTGCTGCAGCTGTCGCTCGGCGCAGCGCTCGGCGCGCTGTTCGCGCCGCTGACCTCCGGGTGCGCCGGGATGGCAGCGGGCTCTTCCGGCCCCAAGCTCGGCTTCAAGGCGGTGCCGGCCACCAGCGACGACACCCTGGTGGTGCCCGAGGGTTATGTGGCGAGCGTGCTGGCGGCGTGGGGCGAGCCCATCGGCGTGGCGGGCAACATGCCCGCGTGGCGCCCCGATGGTTCCAACTCGGCCGCCGACCAGGAAGCGCAGATGGGCATGCACCACGACGGCATTCACTTCTATGCCCTCGAGGGAAGCTCCGCGCGCGGCCTGCTGGTGATGAACCACGAGTACACCGACGACGGCCTGCTGCACACCGACGGCATGAAGACCTGGAGTGCCGACAAGGTGAAGAAGGCGCAGGCCGCGCACGGCGTGTCCGTCATCGAGGTCGAACTCAAGGACGGCCGTTGGCAGATGGTTCGCCCCAGCCGCCATGCGCGGCGCTTCACCGCCTATACGCCGATGACGGTGGGCGGTCCGGCCGCAGGCCATGCGCTGATGCGCACGGCGGCGGATCCCGCGGGGCGCACCGTGCTCGGCACCTTGAACAACTGCGCCAGCGGCAAGACACCGTGGGGCACCTACCTCACCGGCGAAGAGAACTTCGCCTTCTATTTCGACGGCGGCGACAAGCTCGATGCGCACCAGCAGCGCTGGGGCCTGCGCAAGACCGGCACCTACCGCTGGGGCGAGCATGACGAGCGCTTCGACGCGGTGAAGCACCCGAACGAGCCGAACCGCTTCGGCTGGGTGGTCGAGATCGACCCGCTCGACCCGTCCAGCACGCCGGTCAAGCGCACCGCCATCGGCCGCGCCGCGCACGAGGGCGCCTGGGTGGCGCTGACCAAGGACGGGCGCGCGGTCGTCTACTCCGGCGAAGACGCGCGCTTCGAATACATCTACAAGTTCGTGAGTCGCGACAAGATGCAGCCGGGCGGGGGGCGCGCGAACCGCGAACTGCTGGACCACGGCACCTTGTACGTGGCCCGCTTCGACGCGGACGGATCGGGACGCTGGCTGCCGCTGGTGCACGGGCAGGGCCCTCTCACCGCGGCCGGCGGCTTCGCCGACCAGGGCGAGGTGGTCATCAAGAGCCGGCAGGCGAGCGATGCGCTCGGTGCCACCAAGATGGACCGGCCCGAGTGGCTTGCCATCGACGCGAGAAGCGGCGAGATCTACTGCACCCTGACCAACAACAGCTCGCGCGGCGCCCCCAACATGCCGGCACCGGATGCGGCCAACCCGCGCGCCAACAACGTCATGGGCTCCATCATCCGCTGGCAGGAAGGCGGCGACTTCGACGCCACCGGCTTTCGCTGGAACCACCTCGTGCTCGCCGGCGACCCGGCCAACACACGCGCGGAGGCCCGAGGCAACATCAAGGGCGACATCTTCGCCTGTCCGGACGGCCTGGCCTTCGATGCGCGCGGCGTGCTGTGGGTGCAGACCGATGCCCATGCGACCCAGATGTACAAGGGCGAATTCGTCAACGTGGGCAACAACCAGATGCTGGCCTGCGACGTGGCCACCGGCGAGATGCGGCGCTTCCTCACCGGGCCGGTGAACTGCGAGGTCACGGGCGTCACATGGACCCCGGACGGCACCACGATGTTCGTCAACATCCAGCACCCGGGTGAGACGCCGAGCGACCGCAGCGATCCCGCCGAGCCGAGCAAGTTCTCCAAGTGGCCGAATGCCGCGCCGGGGCGGCCACGCTCGGCCACGGTCGTGGTCCGCAGGACCGACGGCGGCGTGATCGGCACCTGAGCCGAAGCCTGTCGCCGAACATTGGCTTGCGCCTTCAGCGCGATCTGCGCCGCGCCGAGGCTGTAGCAGCCGGCGCCCGCGTGCACGGCGGGTTCACTCGGCCCGCTCCGGAAACAGCCGCTCGATCGCGCAGTGGGTCTTGATGAACGGCGACTTGATGACGATGTAGCTGAAGTACTTCTCGATGCCGATGTTGCGCTCGAGCAGTCCTTCGATGACCTGCTGGTAGTGGTTCACGCCGCGCGTGAGGAAGCGCAGCAGGTAGTCGTAGCCGCCGCTGACGAGGTGGCATTCCATGATCTCGTCGACCTCGCGGATCGCCGCCTCGAAACGGATGAAGTCCTCGCGATGATGGTCGGTGAGGGTCACTTCGGTGAACACCGTCAGCGTGTCGCCGAGCTTCTCCAGCCGCAGGTGCGCGCCGTAGCCGCAGATGTAGCCGGCCTGCTCCAGCCGCTTGACGCGGATTAGGCACGGGCTCGGCGAGAGTCCGACCGCGTCGGCGAGGTCGACGTTGGTCATGCGGCCGTTCTTCTGCAGTTGCGCGAGGATGCGCAGGTCGAGTCGGTCGACCTTGAAGGCTTCAGGCATGGCGGTGATGGGCGGTCACGGTGGAACGTGATTCTGCGACTCAGGCGAGGGCGGCGCGCACCTCCGCAGCGGCGAGCACGTCGTCGAGCGTTCGGCGCAGGCGCAGGAACAGCTGCTCGAACTCGGCCTGCGTGTACGTGAGCGCGGGTGCGAACCCGAGGATCGAGTCGCCGAAGCAGCGGAAGATGACGCCATTGCGGTACGCCGCGGCGAACAGGCGGTCGGGCAACCCGAGCGCTGCATCGAAGCCGCGCCTGCTCGCCTTGTCGCTCACCAGCTCCAGCGCGCCGAGCAGGCC
Organism: Piscinibacter sp. XHJ-5; assembly: GCF_029855045.1. Classification (GTDB taxonomy): domain Bacteria; phylum Pseudomonadota; class Gammaproteobacteria; order Burkholderiales; family Burkholderiaceae_C; genus Albitalea. The sequence goes on along the minus strand of NZ_CP123228.1, from coordinate 4,653,507 downwards.
GCGGTGGCGTGCGTCGCCGACCAGCGGGTGGGCGCGCAAGGCGTCGAGCCCGGCCGCGAAGTGACGCGCCACGTGCTGGCCGTTGGCGAGGATGCCGCCCTCGTCGTACAGCCGCAGCACCTCGAGCGCGACCGCGGCGCCCACCGGGTGCGCCGAGTAGGTCGCGCCGTGGCCGATCGGCGCGCCGGCCGGTGCGGCATCGGCGATGGCCGCGTAGACCTCTTCGGACAGCATCGTCGCGCCCATGGGCACGTATCCGGCGGTCAGCCCCTTCGCGAGGGTCATCAGGTCGGGGTCCACGCCTTCGGCTTCGCTCGCGAACATCGGGCCGGTGCGCCCGAAGCCGGTGATGACCTCGTCGACGACGAACAGGATGTCGAGCTCGCGCGCGGCCTCGCGCATTGCCTTGAGCCAGCCGACCGGCGGCACGATCACGCCGCCCGAGCCCTGGATGGGCTCGCAGAAGAACGCCGCGACGTTGTCCGCGCCGAGCTCGGCGACCTTCGCGCGCAGCGCGGCCACCGAAGCGGCGATCAGCGACGGCGCATCGCTGCCCTGCGGGTGGCGGTAGGGATTGGGCGAGGGGATGTAGTGCTGCGTCGGCAGGGGCAGGTCGAAGCCGCGATGGAACGCCGGCAGCGCGGTCAGGCCGGCGCCGGTCGACGACGAGCCGTGGTAGCCGCGATCGAGCGAGATGAAGTGCTTCTTCGTGGACCGGCCGCGCGCGTTCCAGTACTGCACGATGAAACGCACCGCGGCATCGACGGCTTCGGAGCCGCCGAGGGTCAGGTACGCCCGTGTCAGCGAGGGCGGCGTGATCTCCACGAGCTTGGCCGCCAGCCGGATCGCGGGCTCGCTGGCGAAGCCGAAATAGCCGGTCGCGTAGGGCAGGGTGCGCAGCTGGGCCGTCGCGGCCTGCACGACGCTCTCCTGTCCGTAGCCGACGTTCACGCACCACAGGCCTGCAAAGGCGTCGAGCAGTTCGTTGCCCCGCGCGTCGGTGAGCCATGCGCCGCGGCCGGTGGAAAGCACCATCGGCCCGCGCTCCTCGTGCTGGCGCCAGGCGGAGACCGGGTGGACGAGGTGCGCGCGGTCGAGCGCGGCGAGGGTGTCAACGTCGGGGCGGGAGGAGCTCATCGGCATTCGTCTCGAAAGGACTGGAGTGCCGCAAAGCTTAGGAGCGAGCCCGCGCAGCGTGGTGCTGCTTTGAGGGCCTGGCGCCGCGCTTGATGTCGTTGTGGAGTCCGCTTCGGCAGATGATGCCGCGGGTGCGCCCAGGTTCGTGGTCGGGCGGCTGCGGCGCGGGGCCGGTGACGTCGAGGCTATGGACGCGAGGGCACGGTGCATGGGCTCTACGAGTGCATGCATCCGAAATACCTGTGCCAGGGGCTCCCGCGAGCGGGAGCAAGACGCAGCCTCAGCCGTTCTTGAACAGCCCGCGTTCCTTCATGCGCATGAGGCGCGAGCGCGTGCTGGGCGGGCGCTTGCTGCCGTGCGGCCACAGGGGCTGCGTGTGGCGCGTCTCGGGCAGGGGGGGATCGTCGGATTCCTCGGCGCCTTCGCGTGCCGGCGTCACCGCCATGGGCTCCAGGACGTCGGTGAGCACCGGAAGCCGGGCCTGCGCGGCATCCGCCGCCGGCGCAGGCGCATCGATGGCGAGATCGACGAAGCCCGGCACCGCCGGCCGGGCGGATGGCTGCGTGCCGGCAGGGCGGCGAGCGATGGGCGGCGCATGGCCCTCGATGCGCAGCATTTCCCACACGAGCCCGCTGGCCGCGAGCTGGCGCACGCGTTCGCTGCGCCCGCCCGGCGTGACGATGGTCAACAGCTTGGCGTACAGCTCCGGATAGACGTCGCTGTCGATGTCCAGCTCGAGCCGGAGATTGGCCATGGTGCGGCGACGCCCGGCGAGGCGCTCAGCCTTCCTCGGCCAGGGCCTCGCCGATCAGCTGGAAGCCGCGCACGTTCGCGGACAGCGGCTCGGGCATGATGAAGACCGGAATCGCCGGGAAGCGCCGCGCCAGCACGTCGCGGTAGCGCTCGGGCTGCCCGCCCACCAGCACCATGAGATCGATGATCTCGTGCGCGTCGCGCAAGCCGTCGACCATGCGGTTGATGGAATCCTCCACCACGCTCATGATGACCGGCTCATAGCGCGTCAGGTCGTAGGCCACGCCCGAGAGCTTGACCTCCTTCTTCAAGCGCAGGGCCTCGTTGATGCGCGGCAGCACCGCCGGGCCCAGCGGGCGGCCGATGTCCGAGGCCAGCGAGTCGAGCACCGCGCGCACCACGCGGTGCCGCCCGGCGTCGGAGGCGGCGCCGCTTGCACGCGGGTTGATCGCGCCTTGCTGGATGAGCAGCCAGTCGAGCGTGTGCTCTCCGGCGTCGACCATCAGCACCGACAGGTCGTCCAGTTCTTCGCCGCTGGAAAGCGGCTGCAGCGCGCCGCCGGTGGCGACGATGGTCTGGTTCAGGTCTTCCAGGTGGCTGTCGAGCGCCGCATAGCCTCCCATGGGCTGCGCCTGCACCACCACCTTGCGCACGCTCATGGTCTTGCCGTCGCCGAGGTCGATGGCCCCTTCGTAGACTTCGCGCAGATAGTCGCGGCGCTTGGCGTCGTTGTACTGGTTCACCGGCAGGCCCAGCACCAGCAGGTCGATCTCCGCATCGCCGGCCTCGGCCATGTAGCGCAACGCGCCCTTGGCAAGCGCCTCGTAGATGCTGCCGCGGTAGAACTCGTCGGTCACGTCGCGGCCGAAGCTGCCGCCGGCCTGGGCGAGACCGACATCGCGACCGACTTCGTACGTCGCGCCGTTGACCGGCACGTCGAAGGTGTCGCGGCGGCGCGTGCTGAGGGTGCGCACCGCGCTCCCGTCCGCCGGGATGGCCATCGAGGGAAAGCTCATGAAGCCGCTGCCGGGCAGGCTGCACTTGACGAGACCGAAGCCCACGTCGATGGCCCGCACCACCGGCGTTGCCGCGGCAGCGGTGTCGACGGAAACTACTTCACGCAGCTTCGATGAATTCGCCATTTGGTCTTTGCTCCATGCAGGTTGAGGGCTGTTTCGGATGCGAGGTCGCGAAGTGTGCCGCCCCGCATGTGTCTCCAACCACCTGAAGGGGTCAATCGACACACTCGGATACACAGCGCTCTTCGATAGCGGCGAAAAGTCCCGGATGGCGGGCTCAGTTTCTCGCGAGGCAAGTCCCTCACCCGAGCTCTCATCCGCAGATCGCCGGGCGCGGAATGATCTCGACGTTCGAGAACACCTGGACCTACGACGGTCCGGCGCCCCGCGCGGTGCCTGACCAGGGTTGAGCTGCCATCCCGACGTCCGTGGAGGAAGGCGACGCATCTCCCGCTTCGCGTGCCGTGGGCGCGGGGCAATGCGTGCGCAGCACCGAACGAATGCCGGCAATGCCGAAGGGCTTGGGGAGGACGTCGTCCATGCCGGCCTGCCGGCAGGCGCTGAGGTCCTCACCTGCGGCGCTTGCCGTCATCGCGACGACCGGCACGCGGCGCGCGGCGCTGCCGGATTCGATGGCCCGCAGCGCACGCGTCGCGCAGACGCCGTCGAGCTCGGGCATCTGCATGTCCATCAGCACGAGGTCGAAGCTTTCGGCGGCCAGGCACTCGAGCGCCTCGCGGCCATTCGCCGCGAGGACGCAGGTGGCGCCCAGATCGGTCAGCATGGCCTGGACGACCAGCTGGTTGACCGTGTCGTCTTCGGCCACCAGCACGTGCGGGCCGAGCGGCGGCGGCGACGGAAGGGATTCGCGTGAAACGGCCTCGTCGGCAGTCGTGCGCTCGAGCGCGGCCAGCACGGCCTTCAGCGAGCCGCGGCGTATCGGCTTGTACAGCAGCAGCACGTCATCGGGGAGCAGGCCGGCGAAATCGGCGCCCAGCGGCGCGATGACGGCGATGCGCCGCCGCGCCTGGGCCTGGCGCTGCAGCCATGCGCGCGAATCGGGCAGCGAGGCGAGCAATGGCGCGTCGACCAGCAACAGGCGGTAGCCCTCGCCGCAGTCGTCCATCGGCAGCTCGCGCACGATCCGCGGCTCGATGCCGAGGTCGTGCAGGATGGTCTTCACGTGGCGCTGGACGCCACGGCTGGCCGAGGCGAGAAGCAGGTCGCTGCGCGGCTTGGCGGCAGGCAGCGCGCCCGGCTGCGTCCAGGGCTCCAGCGGCACCGTCAGCGCGAAGGTGCTGCCGCGGCCCAGGGCGCTCACGACGTCGATGCGGCCGCCCATCAGCCGCGCGAGCTCCAGGCTGATCGCCAGCCCGAGGCCCGTGCCGCCGAAGCGCCGCGTCACCGACTCGTCCGCCTGCGTGAACGCCTTGAACAGCGAGGACAGGCGCTGCTGGTCGATGCCGATGCCCGAGTCGGCGACCTCGATGCGCACGCAATGGCGCGGCTGCGCGGAGCTTGCCGCGGACGTCGCTTCGGCCTCGAGCGAGAGGTGCATGTGCACGCCGCCGCTGGACGTGAACTTGACGGCGTTGCCGACGAGGTTGTCGATGATCTGGCGAAGCCGGGTCGGGTCGCCGATGAAGACGCGCGGCACGTCCGGGTTGCAGCTCGACGTCAGCTCGATGCCCTTGTTGTACGCCTGAACCGCGAACAGCTCGTTGGCTTCGAAGACGAGGCGCCGCAGGTGCACCGGCCGCGCCTCGAGGACCACCTTGCCGGCATCGAGCTTGGTCCAGTCCAGCACGTCGTTGACGATGGCCAGCAGCGTGCCCGCGCTCTGCTCGAGCAGCCCGGTCAGCCGCGCGCGCTGTGCCTCGTCGATGTGCTTTGCGCGCAGCAGCTCGGCCGTTCCGATGACGCCGTTCAGCGGTGTGCGGATCTCGTGGCTCATGTTGGCAAGGAAGCGCGCCTTGACGCCCATTGCCTCGATGGCCGCGCCACGGGTCGCTTCGATCGCCCGTGCCGTCTCTCGCCGGCCGCGGATGGCCGCGAGGATCATCACGAGGGCGATCGCTTCCGAGCCGACGATGGCGATGTACTGCCGCGTCGGTCCGATCCCGGCGTATTCACCGAGGGCTGCGGTGCCTGCGTGAGGACCGAAGTAGAGCCAGGTGACGACCGTGACGAAGAGCGTGACCCCGCCGACTGCCATCGCGTAGAGCCCGGCCCCGGCGAGGATGAAAGGCATGATGGACAGCCACCAGCCGGCGGCGGGCAGCGGCGCGCCTTGCTCGACGGTCTTCCAGGCCAGCATGGCGATCAGCGCCGCCGACAGCACGCGCATCGGCCACTCGGGGCGGCTCGTGCGCCAGGCCCAGGCGGCGCAGGCCAGGCTGACGGCAGCCATCGCGGCGTTGGCGATCGCCTCTTCCCAGGCTTGCTGGACCGTGAACGCGATCGCGAAGCCGCTGGTGAACGTGAGTGCGAAGGCCAGCAGCAGGGCGAGGTAGCGGCGCTGCGTCGTCCGTTCGAGCTCGGCGGCGCTCGGCCACGCGTCGCGGCGGTCGTTCGGACGCCCGCCGGGAATGCCGCAGCCGTTCCTCAGCCAGCGCCTCAGGCCGTTGTGCATGACGTGTCCCGGGCCGGCTGCGCTGCCGCGGCCATGACCGGCGTGTCCGCGACGGATGTCGCCGCGGCGGCTGCGGGCTCGACCGCGAGCTTGAACACCGCCACGATCTCGGCGAGTTGAACCGCCTGCGCTTTCAGGCTCTCCGCCGCGGCCGCGCTCTCCTCGACGAGCGCGGCGTTCTGCTGCGTCACCTGATCGAGCTGCGAGACGGCTTCTCCGATCTGCTCGATGCCGCTGCTCTGCTGGGCGCTCGCCGAGCCGATCTCGGCGATGAGATCGTTGACGCGACGCACCTGCACCACGATCTCGTTCATGGTCTCGCCGGCCTCGTGCACCAGCTGGCCGCCGGACTCGACGCGCTGCACGCTCTCGCCGATCAGGGTCTTGATCTCCCGGGCGGCATGCGCACTGCGCTGCGCGAGACTGCGCACCTCGCCGGCGACGACGGCGAAGCCGCGTCCCTGCTCGCCGGCGCGCGCCGCCTCGACGGCGGCGTTCAGCGCGAGGATGTTGGTCTGGAAGGCGATGCCGTCGACCACGCCGATGATCTCGGCGATGCGATGCGACGACGCCGCGATGTCGCCCATCGTCGCGACGACCTGGCCGACGACCTCGCCGCCGCGGGTCGCCACCGCGGTGGCGCTGCCCGCCAGGCGGGTGGCTTCGCGGGCCGCCTCGGCGTTCTGCCTCACCGTCGCGGTGAGCTGCTCCATCGACGCGGCGGTCTGCTGGAGGTTGCTCGCCTGCTCCTCGGTGCGCTGACTGAGGTCGGCATTGCCGGTGGCGATCTGGGCCGTCCCGGTCGCGATCGAGTCCGACCCGTCGCGTACCTTGCCGACGAGCTTCGTCAGGTTCTCGTTCATGCACCCCAGCGCCGCGAGCAGCTGGCCGACCTCGTCGCGGCTCCCGACGTGGATGCGCGAGCTCAGGTCGCCGGCGGCGACGGTCTCGGCGATGCGCACCGCCTCGCGGATCGGCAGCGTGATCGAGCGCGCGAGCAGCCAGCTCAGCAGCGCCGCCGCGGCCAGGCCGAGCGCCGACAGCACGAGCAGCAGCGTGACGGCGCGCGCGCGCACCGCGTCCATCGTCGCCTGCACCTTGCCGGCGCGTTGCATCGCGCGGTCGGCGACCGCGTCGCTGATGGCTTCCATGCCGCGCACCGCCGCCTTCACCTTGCCCAGGTCGGCGTTCGCGTCGGCCGTGGTCTTGATCTGCCCGGCCGCGATGGCCGAGAGCGTCGATTCGAAACCCCGGGCGTAGTGGCCGAAGTGATCGCCCAGCTGGGCAATCGCCTGGGCGTCCTCGGGGCCCAGCTCGAGCGCCCGTGTGTGCTCGATGGCCTTCGTGAGGCGCGTGCGGACGTCCTGCCACTTGCCCGTGTACTCGGTGAGCTTTTCGGCGTCGCCCAGGTTGATCAATGCGTCCTTTTCGTAGCGGCGTTCGAGCAGCACCAGCATCTGGATGTCGCTGGCCTCCTGCGCCAGCTTCACGTCGTGGACCAGCGCGCGACTCGCCGCCGTGTGCAGCGAATCGACGCCCCACCAACCTGCACCGGCGATCGCCGCCGAGATCACCAGCACGCAGGCCAGCACCACGGCCAAGCGCTGGCCGATCTTCAAGTTCACCAACATTTCCGTCCCCGGTCGTTGCGGTTTGTGCGCCCGGCGCGGGCGCTGCGAACACGGCCATCGATGCGACAAGCTCCGGCAGGGCGCCGAAAAGCGTGCACAATCGCAATTCGTTGACAACGTATATGTACACTATACGCGTACACCGTAAACATGGCAAGTGAAACGTCTGTCCCGACGCACCGGCGCGTCCGCCGCGGATCTGCCGAAGACCACGACCAGCTGCGCCAGCAGATCGTCGCGGCTGCCTTCGCGATCCACGAGCGCGAAGGCGTTTCGGCACTGTCGATGCGCGCGCTGGCCGCCGAGATGGGCGTCTCGCCCATGGCGCTGTACCGCTACTACCCGAGCAAGGCGGACCTGCTGCGCGCGATGTGGGAAGTGGTGCTGAGCGACGCGCAGGCCAGCGTGAAGGCCGCGGTCGCGACGCAGAAGACGGCGCGTGCTCGCCTGCGGGCGAGCATCGAGTCCTTCCTGCGGTACTGGGAATCGCATCCGGCGCACTTCCGGCTCGTCTACATGACCCCCGAGACCATGGAGGACCGGGCGCAGGGCGCGCCGTTGACGGGCAGCGAGGCTTACGTCAGCGCCGTCGACCTGGCCGGACCGCTGATCGACGAGCTCGTCGCGGAGATCGGCGGCCGGAAAGACCGTGCGCTGGTCGCGCGCGACCTGCGCATGTCGCTGATGGTGGGCTACCTGCATGCGCGCATCGTCAACACCCGCTACCCGTGGAGCGACTTTGACGCGCTGCGGGCGTGCGCTGTCGAGACCATCGCCGCCGGGGTCGAAGCCTGCGTCGCGCGTTCCCCGGCGCGCAGCGCGAAGCGAAGCTGACAGCCCTGCCCGGCGGCAGGAAGGGCAAGCCGACCGGGATGGCCACTGGACGAAGCGTGGTCGACAATGCCGGTCGAAGGTGATCCCCTTGCCGCTGCGCCCCCATCGCCGTGCCTGGATGGCAGCCGTGATCGCGATGATCGCGGCGCCCGCTCGCGCGGCGGCGGCGCCGCTGCGCATCGTGGTGGGCTTCGCGCCCGGCGGTGCGTCCGACGCGGTCGCGCGCTCCTTCGCCACGGCGATGCAGGAGCCGCTGGGCCGCCCGGTGTTCGTCGAGCAGCGGCCCGGTGCCGACGGCGTCGTCGCGGCACAGGCGGTCGCTTCCGCGGCGCCCGACGCTGCGACGCTGCTGCTCGGATCGAACACCGCGCTGGTCGCCGTGCCGGCACTGCGCGAGTCCGCGCCCTACGACCCGTTCACCGCGTTTTCCCCCGTCAGCGGACTGGGATGGTTCTCGATGCAGCTGCTGGTGCATGCGGCATTGCCCGTGCGCAGCGTCGCGGAGCTCCTGCAGCTGATCGAACGCCGGCCTGGCCAGCTCGCGGCCGCCTCGAGCAACAGCACCGCCGAGCTCGCGATGGCCCAGCTCGTCGGCCGGCGGCGCGTGCTCGGCGTGCCCTACCGCGGCGACGCACCGGCGCTGCTCGACCTGGTCGCCGGGCGCGTGCAGCTCATGTTCGCCACCGGCGCTGCCGCGGACCCCTACGTCGCCGACGGGCGCCTTCGCCGGCTCGGCACCACCGCGGCGGGCGGCGGGCTCGACGTCGACGTGACGCCCTGGCTCGGTCTTTTCGGCCCGGCGGGACTGTCGCTGACCAGCCGCGCCGCGATCGCGCAGGCGGTGTCGACGAGCCTGCACGACCCCGTGCTGCGGCGAAGTCTTGCAACGCAGCGGTTCGAGCCCCATGCGCTGCCGCCGGAGGATTTCGACGACTTCTTTCGCCGGCAGTACGGTCGCTTCGTCGCCTCGGCCCGACGCAGCGGGCTGCGCCTGGACCGCTAGAGCCTGCCAGGCACCGGCCCTGCGGGTGATCTCAGCAAAGCGGTGCCCGCCGCGTTGCGAATGCTCGCCGTAGACACCGCTACGGCTGCGCTTCGCGCCTTGCGGGCGCCGCTTTGCTGAATCACGCGAGGCCTCCCATGGCGTTGACAGGCCCTAGCCCGCGCCGCGCGAAGAGCGCGAGGCGGCGTCCCGGGAGTCCGCGCAAATCCGCGCATCGAGTGCAAGATCGGGGCTGGCACGCCTTGACCGATCAGGAAAGACACCATGGACGCTCTCGTCATCGCCAAGGGTTCGAATTCGGGGTCCCGTCTGTGATGCAGCCGGCCTCCAGCATGCGTTTCGCCCACTTCGAGCTGCAGCCGCAGGAGCGGCGGCTGCTCGCGGCTGGAGAGCCCGTGCCGCTCGGCGCGCGTGCCTTCGACGTGCTGCTGGCGCTCGCCGGGCGTGCCGGCCAGCTGGTGAGCAAGCACGACTTGCTCGACCTCGTCTGGCCCGGGCTGGTGGTCGAGGAGAACAACCTCGCCACCCAGGTGAGCAACCTGCGCAAGGTGCTGGGCGGGGAGATCATCGCCACGATTCCCGGGCGGGGCTATCGCTTCACGGCCGCGCTGCTGGAGCCGGCCCCGACGGCGGCGCCGGTCACAGGGCCGCCCGCCCTGCGCAGCAACTTGGGCGACGAGCCCGCCGAGCTCATCGGCCGCGACGACGACCTGAGCGCACTGCGTGAACTGCTCCAGCATCACGGTCTGGTGACGGTCGTGGGCGCCGGCGGCATCGGCAAGTCGTCACTGGTGCGCGCCCTGCTGCAGGAGCAGCGCGTCCGGCGTGCCCATGGCGTGTGCTGGGTCGAGCTGGCGCCGCTGTCGGCCGCGGACGCGTTGCCCACCATGCTTCCGGCCACGATCGCGACCGCGCTGGGTGTGCGCCTGGCCGGTGGCGACACGCTCGCCGCCCTGGCCGCCGCGGTGGCGTCGCTGGACATGATCCTGGCGCTCGACAACGCAGAGCATCTGCCGGCCGCGGTGGCGACGGTCGTCGAGGCCTTGCGCGAGGCAGCGCCTCGCGTGCGCCTGCTGGTCACCAGCCAGACACCGTTGCGCGCGCGCGGCGAGCACCTTTACCGGCTGGGCTCGCTCGGATGGCCCGAGGGGCAGGTCGATGCCGCCAGCGCGATGGCGCATGGCGCAGTGGCGCTCTTCGTCAACCGGGCCCGAGCGCTCGATCGGCGCTTCACGCTGGACGACGCGAACGTCCACACGGTCGTGTCGCTGTGCCGCGCACTCGACGGCTTGCCGCTCGCCATCGAGCTCGCCGCGACGCGGCTGCCCCTGCTCGGACTGCCGGCGCTGGCGGCCGCGCTGGACCAGCGGCTGCGGCTGCTCACCGTCGGCGCGGCGGGCGCGCCGGCGCGCCAGAGGACCTTGCGCGCCGCGCTCGAATGGAGCCACGGCCTGCTCACGCCGGACGAGCAGGCCGTGCTGCGGCGGCTCGCCGTGTTCGTCGGCGGCGCCTCGCTCCAGATGGCCCAGCAGGTGGCGACCGACGCGTCCCTCGATGCCTGGGGCGTGCTCGACGCCATGGGCGGGCTGGTCGATCGGTCGCTCCTGGCGGTCAGCGCCGATGCGGAGGACTCGCCGCGTTACCGACTGCTCGACTCGCCGCGAGCTCTCGCGCTCGAACACCTGGACGCCTCCGGCGAGAGGGACGCGGTGCGTGCACGCCATGCCGCAGCGGTGCGCGAGCGGTTCGACCTTGCACGAGAGGAGCGCTGGAGCGGGCGGGTCGGCCAGGACGCCTGGTTGGAGGACGCGCAGGCGGACGTCGACAACGCCCGTGAGGCGTTCGCGTGGGCGCGCGAACACGATCCCGCCTGCGCCGTCGCGCTGTGTGCCGGCCTCCTCGCCGTGCTGCCCGAGTCGCAGCAGAGCGAGCGCCAGGCCCTCTGGGAGGCCACCGAGCCGCTGCTCGCCCGGGACATTCCCTCGGACCTGCACGCACATGTCCTGATGGAAGCGGCCGACAGGTTCGCCGGCGTGCGGCACCGGCAGGCGAGGCAGCATGCCTCGGAGGCGGTGGAGCGGTTTCGTGCGTCGGGGGACCGCTTCATGCTCTATCGCGCGCTGGCGCGGCTGGCCCGTTTGGCGGCGCCCGAAGACGCGCCGGCGGCCGAGCGGGCACTGGCGGAGATGCGCACGCTGGAGCTGGCCAGCTGGCCCGCTGCCCGGCTGCTCTGCGGCGCCGGTGCGGAGCAGGCGTGCGCGTCGTGGTTCCTCGACCCACAGCGTGGCCTGGCGTTTTCGTACCGCCTGATCGCGCTGGAGCGCGAGGCGGGCTCGAGCACCCTGCACGGCCTGCTGTGCGTCGTCGACATCGAGCTGGAGCTGGAGCACGCGGCCGAGGCCTTGCGCACCGGGCTGGAGCTCGTGAGGCGGCTCGAGGGCACGCGGCACCGCGGGCGGCTGAACATGGCGCGGGTCAACCTGGTCGAAGCCTGGCTGGCCAACGACGAGCCGGCGCAGGCGCGCGCGCTGGCGCTCATCGGCTGGCCCGAGGCGGCGGCCTATGCGCGCCAGGCCTCGTGGGCCGACAGCCTGGCCCTGCTGGCGGCGATGGAGCAGCGGCCGCGCGCCAGCGCGCTGCTGCGAGGCTATGCCGACGCCCGGTATGCAGCCACGCAGAACACGCGCCAGGTCGCCGAAGGCATCACGGTGCAGCGCGCCGAGCAGCTGGCCCGCCAATCCCTGCCGGCGGCCGAGTTCGAGCGCCTGAGCGCCGAAGGAGCCGCCCTGCGCGATTCGGACATCCCCACGCTCGGGTTCGCCGAGCGCGACGCCGCGCCGTGACGGTTTGAGAACGTTTGAGCGCGGCTTCATGACGCCGCGGCGGCGGGCACCGAAAGTGGAGCCACCGGATCGATGGCCGGTCCGGAGACCTTCCCAGGAGCCCGCACAGATGATGAACCCCGACGCCCTGGTCGCCAGCCAAGACGCGACCCGCCCACCGCCCCAGATGCCGCAGCCCAGCCTCTACGTCCACGTCCTGACGTGGTCGTTCGCGTTCTTCAACTCGGTGCGCGTGCTGGCCTACCTGCCGACGATCTGGGCGATCCATGCCAGCGGCGAGTCGCAGCAGCATTCCTGGCTCACCTGGCTGACCTGGACCGGCGCCAACGCGACGATGGCCGCGTGGCTGTACGAACAGAACTCGCGACGCCTGACACGCGCGGTGGCGGTCAATGCATGCAACGCGGTCATGTGCCTGGCGACGCTCGTGCTGATCCTCTCGCTTCGCAGGTGACACGGCTAGTGTCGTGAGTTGGAAATACGTGGCGTTTCGACGGGCCCAAACGGGGATGAGCGCAAGGCGCGGAGTCGGGTCCATACCGGGGGTATGGACCCGACTCTGCAACGCGGCGATCGCCCCGTTTGGGCCCGCCTTCGGTTCGACCAGATGGCGCCCTCGGTCGCCTGCGCGAAGGGGCCAATACGTCCAGTATTGGCCCCTTCGCGCAGCCGCCCGATCATCACCATCTGGTCGAATCGAAACGCCACGTATTTCCAACTCACGACACTAGAAGCGCACGACCACCTTGCCGAGGTTGCGTCCCTCCAGCAGCCCGATGAACGCGCTCGGCGCGTTCTGCAGTCCATCGACGACGTGCTCGATCGGCTTGACGCGACCCTGGGCGATCCACGCCTGCATGTCGCTGCGGAACGCCTCGAAGCGGTCTTCGTAGTGGTCGAGGATCACGAGGCCCTGCATTCGCAGGCGCTTCTGCAGCACCATCGTCATCACGTGCGGCAGGCGGTCGGGCCCTGTGGGCGGCGCGGCGTCGTTGTAGTGCGCGATGGTGCCGATCACCGGGATGCGCGCACCCAGGTTCAGCAGCGGGAACACCGCGTCGAACACCGGTCCGCCGACGTTCTCGACATACACGTCGATGCCGTGGGGGCATGCGGCGGCGAGGCGTTCGGCGAGCCGGGTGTCGTGGCGATCGAGGCAGATGTCGAAGCCGAGCTCCTCGACGGCGAAGCGGCACTTCGCGGCGCCACCGGCGATGCCGACCACCCGCGCGCCCTTGAGCCTGGCGATCTGTCCCACCATGGCGCCGACCCCACCGGTCGCGGCGGCGACGACGACGGTCTCGCCGGGTGTCGGCTGGCCGATGTCGAGCAGGCCGACGTACGCGGTGAACGCCGTCATCCCGAGTCCGCCGAGCGCCAGCGACGGCCGCTCCGTCTCGGGGACGGGGCTCAAGTCGTCGCCGTCGGACACCGCGTACTCCTGCCAGCCGGCACGGGCGAGCACGACGTCGCCGACGCGAAAGCCCGGGTGGCGGCTGGCCACGACACGGCTCACCGTGCCGCCGGCCATCGGTTCCCCGAGCGGGACCGACGGTGCGTATGCCGGAGGAATCTCGTCCATCAGCTGGCGCATGTACGGGTCGAGCGAGAGGTACAGCGTGCGCAGCAGCACCTGCCCGTCGGCGGGTTGCGGGACGGCGACCTCCTCGAGGCGGAAATGCCCCACGGTGGGCAGGCCATGCGGGCGTTCGGCAAGCACGATGCGGCGATTGACGGTCATGGGCGGCTCCCGGTCGCGCTGGGCCGCGGGCCGTGGCGCAGCGTCAGCAGCGTGCCGAACGTGAGGGTGACCACCGCGAACAAGGGGCCGCCCAGGGCGCCGACGTGGTCGACCAGCACGCCGCCGCCGATGGCCCCGCTCGCGATCGCGATCTGGAACGCGGCGACGAGCAGGCCGCCGGCGCCTTCGGCCTGGTCCGGTGCGGCGCGCACGATCCAGGTCTGGAAGCCCACCGGGAACGCGCCGAACGCGAAGCCCCACAGCGAGACCGCGACCGCGGTGACGGCAGCCGAGCTGCCGGCGATCAGCAGCGTCGTCGCCAGTGCGGCGATCAGTGCGCCGCCGAGCACGATGGCGCGACGCTCGCTGCGCTCGGCCAGCAGGCCGCCCGCGAAGTTGCCGAAGAAGCCGCCGATGCCGTAGCCGAGCAGGATGGCCGAAATCGCACCGACCGGCAGCCGGGTCACGTCTTCCATCAGCGGACGGATGTAGGTGAAGCCCGCGAAATGGCCCGAGATCACGAGCAGCACGGCGACCAGCGCGACACGGACGCTCGGGCGGCGCAGCAGCTCGCCCAGCACGCGCAGGTCGGGGCTGTCGCGCGGCGGCAGCGCGGGCAGGGTCGCGAGCTGCGCGGCGAACGCCAGCGCGCTGATGGCGCCGGCGGCGACGAAGGCGCTGCGCCACCCCCACAGCTCGCCCATCCATGCGCCGATCGGCGCCGCGCAGACGGTGGCGATCGACACGCCGGTCAGGATCACCGACATCGCGCGGGCGAAGAGGCTGTCGGGAACCAGTCGCATCGAGAGGGCGGCGGCCATCGACCAGAAGCCGCCCAGCGCAATGCCGAGCATCACGCGCGCGACGAGCAGCATCGCCAGGCTGCCCGCTGTCGCGGCGATGGCGTTGGACAGCACCAGCAGCGTCGTCAGCGCGAGCATCACCGCCTTGCGATCCAGGCGCCGGGTGAGCAGCGGAATCGAAGGGGCGGCCATGGCGCCGACCAGCGCGGTGGCGGTGACGGCCTGACCGGCGGCGCCGTCGGAGACGCCGAGGTCCGCAGCCATCGCCGTCAGCAGGCTCGCGGGCAGGAACTCCGCCGTCACGAGGGCGAAGACGCCCAGCGAGAGCGAGCCGATCGCGGCCCAACGGGGTGGCTCGCTCACGGCTCGAGGGGCGCACGGCGCGGACGCGGCCTTGGCGGCCGTGATTTCGCAGCAGGGATCGGCGCAGGGGCTGATGGCCATTGTGGGAATTCGGATCGATGAGGTCGAGGCGCCGAGCTTAGAAATAAGCTCCCGGCCTTTCCATGCCAGGAAAGCCAAATTGCTTGACCGTTTGTCCAATCCGGCTCGCCCGCCGGGTCCCGACGCATCGTCGCGCGACTCGCTCACCGAGATCCTGCTGGGCCTGCGCCTGGACGGCGTGGAGTACGGCCGCTGCACGCTCGACAGGCCGTGGGCGGTCGCGTTCCCCGCGCAAGCTTCCGCGCGCTTTCACTTCGTCTCGCATGGAGGCTGCTGGCTGCGCACGAACAACGCGGACTGGGTTCGCCTGAATCCCGGCGATGCGGTGCTCCTGCCGCGCGGGGTCCATCACGTGCTGGCGAGCGCGCCGGACGTTCCGGTGGTGGACATCGACTCGCTCGAGCGGGTCGCCGTGTCCGACAACATCTACCAGGTACACGGCAACGGTCCGGGGCACCTCGGGCAGGGCGCGAGCGACGTGATGTTCTGCGGGGCGCTGCGCTTCAACCTCGACCCGCTGCATCCGCTCATCGCGATGATGCCGGACGTCATGCGGGCCGACGGACTCGCTCAGCGCGATCCCACCGTGCCGGCACTGCTCGAGGCCATGGAACGCGAGGTCGCCCTCGACCGGATCGGCGGGTGCGGCATTCTTGCGCGGCTGGCCGACGTGGTCGCCGCCAGCATCATCCGCGCGTGGGTCGAGTGCGCCTGCAGCGACGCGACCGGCTGGATCGCGGCGATGCGCTGCCCGAAGATCGGCAAGGTGCTCGCGGCGATCCATGCCGAGCCCGAGCGCAACTGGAGCGTGCCGGCCCTGGCGGAGCTGATGGGCGTCTCGCGATCGAACTTCGCCGAAGCGTTCACCCGCACGGTGGGCGAGACGCCCGCCCGGTACGTGGGAAAGATCAAGATGTTCCAGGCCAGGCGCTGGATCTCGGCCCACGGCATGCGCATCTCGGTGGCGGCCGATCGGCTCGGGTACGACTCGGAGGCATCGTTCAGCCGCGCGTTCAAGCGAATCATCGGGCACCCGCCGAGGGAGGCGCGACATGCGCCCTCAAAGCGCGAAACGCCAGGCCGTGAATCCCACGCCCTGCGCCGCTGAATCCGCGGCGACGTCCTCCACACCCGGCCGCTGCAGCACGCGCTGCAGCAGCCTGTCCTCGCTGGCCGCGAATTGCGGGTGGCCTCGCGAGCGCGGGCGCGGCAGCGCGATGCGCTCGTCGAGCGCGATGCGATGGTCCTCGATCAGCACCACGCGGTCGGCCAACGCGACGGCCTCGGCGATGTCGTGCGTCACGAGCAGCGCGGTGAAGCCGTGCGCCTTCCACAGCCGCTCGATCAGTGCCTGCATCTCGATGCGGGTGAGCGCGTCCAGCGCGCCGAGCGGCTCGTCCAGCAGCAGCAGGCGCGGCCGGTTCACCAGTGCGCGTGCCAACGCCACGCGCTGCCGCTGCCCGCCGGACAGCACGGCGGGCCATTCGCGCGCGCGGTCCGCCAGACCCACCTGCGCCAGCGCTTCGAGGGCTCGCGCGTGCGCATCGCGGCCCGGCAGCCCGAGCGCGACGTTGTCGAGGACGCGCTTCCAGGGCAGCAGCCGCGCGTCCTGGAACATGATGCGCACGTCCTCGCGGTGGGCGGACTGCGACTCGCCGTCCAGCGCGAGCGTGCCGGCCTGCGCGGTTTCGAGCCCCGCCACCAGGCGCAACAGCGTGCTCTTGCCGCAGCCGCTGCGGCCGACGATGGCGACGAACTCGCCGGGCGCGAGCGCGAGGTCGACTCCCTCGAGCACCTGGCGCTCGCCATAGGCCTTGCGCACGTCGCGCACGCTGACGCCCAGGCCGTGCGCCGGCACCGTCGTCCGGCGAACCGCGCCCTCGTCGCGCGGGCGAAGCCTCTGCCGCGCCGCCGTTCCTTCCAAAGCCGCCAGCGCGGCGCTCTCGATCTCGCTCACGAACATCACGCCTCCTTGACCCGGTACCCCGGGTGCCAGCGCAGCCACCACTGCTCCAGGCCCTTGGCCAGCACGTCGGCCAGCTTGCCGAGCAGCGCATACAGGCCGATGCCGACCAGCACGACGTCGGTCTGCAGGAACTCGCGTGCGTTCATCGTCAGGTAGCCGATCCCGGCCTGCGCGGAGATCGTCTCGGCGACGATCAGCAGCACCCACATCAGCCCCAGCGAGAAACGCAGCCCGACGAGGATGGACGGCAGCGCGCCGGGCAGCACGACGTGGCGGTACAGCGCCCAGCCGTCGAGGCCGTAGCTGCGCGCCATCTCGATCAGCCCCGCATCCACCGAGCGGATGCCATGGAAGGTGTTGAGGTAGATCGGGAAGAAGACGCCCACCGAGACGAGAAACAGCTTGGCGCTCTCGTCGATGCCGAACCAGAGGATGACGAGCGGAATGAGCGCCAGCGCCGGGATGTTGCGCACCATCTGCAGCGTGGTGTCCAGCAGCGTCTCGGCGATGCGGAAGGTGCCGGTCACGAGGCCGAGCAGCAAGCCGAGGCCGCCTCCGACGGCGAGCCCGGCGAGCGCGCGGCCGCTGCTCACCGCGACGTGGTGCCACAGCTCGCCCGAGGCGAGCAGCGACCAGAATGCCGTCAGCACGGACGCAGGCTCGGGCAGCACGCGCGTCGACAGCCAGCCGCTGCGCGACGCGAGCTCCCAGCCGGCGAGGACGAGCACCGGCACCAGCCACGGCAGCGCGCGCTGCCGCCACGGCACCGGCTCGGGGTGTCGGTTGCGGGCCATGGCGTCAGCTCCGCGCCGCCTGCGGCACGATGGCATTGGCAACGATCTCCCCGAACGGGCCCGTCAACGTGGACCCGCCCAGGCGCTCGCGCAAGCGCAGCGGCAACAGCGGGAACACCAGCTCGGCGAAGCGGTGCGCCTCCTCCAGGTGCGGATAGCCCGACAGGATGAAGTACTCCAGGCCCAGCTCTGCGTACTCGAGGATGCGCGCGGCCACCTGCTCGGGGCTTCCCACCAGCGCCGTGCCGGCGCCGCCGCGCACCAGGCCCACGCCGGCCCACAGGTTGGGCGCGATCTCCAGGCCTTCGCGCACGTTGGCCTTGTCGAAGCGACCGCCGTGCAGCTCGGCCATGCGGCGCTGGCCGACCGAATCCATGCGCGCGAACCTGGCCTGCGCGGCGGCGACGGTGTCGGGGTCGAGCTGCGAGACGAGCTCGCGCGCGGCGTGCCAGGCCTCGTCCTCGGTCTCGCGCACGATCACGTGCAGGCGGATGCCGAACTGCAGCGTGCGCCCGTGTCGCGCCGCGCGCTCGCGCACGTCGGCCACCTTGGCCGCCACGTCCGCCGGCGGCTCGCCCCAGGTCAGGTAGGTATCGACCTGCTCGGCGGCCAGTGCGTGCGCGGCGTCGGACGAGCCGCCGAAGAACACCGGCGGATAGGGCCGGCTCACCGGCGGGTAGAGCAGCTTGGCGCCCTGCACCTGCAGGTGCCGGCCGTCGTGGTCGAAGGCGCCGCCGTCGTGGCTGCGCGCGAGCACCTCGCGCCAGATGCGGATGAACTCGGCCGACTGCGCATAGCGCTGCGCATGGTCGAGGAACTGGCCATCGCCGGCCAGCTCTTCGGCATCGCCGCCGGTGACCAGGTTGACCAGCAGCCGGCCGCCGGAGAGCCGGTCGAGCGTGGCCGCCATGCGGGCCGACTGCGAGGGCTGCACCAGTCCGGGCCGCAGCGCGACCAGGAACTTGAGGTCGCGCGTCGCGTCGATCAGGCTGGCCGCGAGCACCCACGAGTCCTCGCACGAGCGGCCGGTCGGGATCAGCACGCCTTCGTAGCCGAGGCTGTCGGCGGCGATCGCCACCTGCTTGAAGTAGCCGAAGCTCGCCGCGCGAGCGCCCTTGGCCGTGCCGAGATAGCGCGCATCGCCGTGGGTGGGAATGAACCAGAGGATCTTCATCGCTTGCTTTCGTTCTGTGCGAGCGCCTGCTCGGGATGCCGAACGATGTCGGCCACGCGAATGGGCTTCGGGATGAGGCCGAGCTGCGCGAACGCATCGGCCACCTTCTGCTGCTCGGCCACGAGTGCCGGCGTCAGCGGGGCCACCGGCGACGGCTGGCGCCGCTCGAGGAAGCGGTGCACCGTGGCCAGGCCGAGCCCCGAGAACTCGGCGAAGCGCTGGGCCGTCTCCTTGCGATGCGCCTGCACCCACGCGTCGGTGTCGGTGAGCGCGCCGAACAGCACCCGCAGCGTCGCTGCGTCGTGCGCCAGGCGGCGCGACGCGAGGTAGAAGGTGTTGTTGCCGGTGAGCCCGCGGCTGGTCGCGAGCACGCGCACCTGGCCGTCGACTTCCGCGGCCGCGTAGTACGGGTCCCAGATGACCCAGGCATCCACTGCCCCGCGCTCGAACGCGGCGCGCGCGTCGGCGGGCGGCAGGTACACCGGCTGGATGTCGGTCCATTGCAGCCGCGCCTGCCGCAGCGCCTGCACCAGCAGGAAGTGCGCGCTCGAGCCCTTCTGCAGCGCGATGCGCCGCCCCTTGAGGTCGGTCAGCGCCTTCAGCGGCGCCTCGGGCTTGACGAGCACGGCCGAGCCGTCGGGCTTCGACGGCTCGGCGCCGACGTAGAACAGCTCCTTGCCTGCCGCCTGCGCGAAGACCGGCGGCGAGTCGCCCGTCGCGCCGAAGTCGACGCTGCCCACCGCCAGTGCTTCGAGCAGTTGCGGGCCGGCGGGGAACTCCACCCAGCTCACGGTCGAACTCGCGAGCCGCTTCTCCAGCAGGCCCAGGCTCTTGAGCAAGGCGAGGTTGAGCGAGCCCTTCTGGAAGCCGATGCGCAGCGGCTCGGCGGCGCGGGCGCCGTACCACCAGCTGGCGGCCGTGGCGGCCAGGATCTTCAGCGCCGTGCGCCGGGTGTCTGTCGTTGGCGATGACATGGGCACTCCCTTCAACGTGCCGCGGTGGTGGCCGCCGGCCGCGGCAGCGCATCGTGGATGCGGACCGGCTTGGGGATCAGCTTCAGCTCGTGGAAGGTGTCGGCGATCTTTTGCTGCTCCGCGGCGACCTGCGGCGTGATCGGCTGGATGCCGTAGGCGAAGCGGCTGGCCGCGAGCTCCGTGATCGGCGCGTCCAGCCCGATCTGCGGCGCGAGCAGCGTGGCCACCGCCTTCGGGTCGGCCGCGGCCCAGCGATCGAGCTTGGCCAGCTCGTCGACGATCGCCTGGATGACCTGCGGGTGCTTCTCGGCGTACGGCCGCGCCGCCAGATAGAACTGGTGGTTGGCCACCAGCCCTCGTCCGTCGGTCAGCTGGCGGGCGCCGATCTGGCGCTCGGCCGCCGCGAGGAAGGGATCCCAGATGACCCACGCATCGACCGAACCGCGCTCGAAGGCTGCCCGCGCGTCGGCCGGCGGCAGGAACACCGGCTGGACGTCGGCGTAGCGCAGGCCGGCCTTCTCGAGCGCCTTCACGAGCAGGTAGTGCACGTTGGAGCCCTTGTTCAGCGCGACTTTCCTGCCCTTGAGGTCGGCCACCGACTTCAGCGGCGAGTCCTTGAGCACGACGATGGCCTCGCCGGCAGGGCCGGGAGGCTGGTTCGCCACGTACACGAGGTCGGCGCCGGCGGCTTGCGCGAAGATCGGCGGCGCCTCGCCGACGGTGCCGAAATCGATCGATCCGACGTTCAGCCCTTCGAGCAATTGCGGGCCGGCCGGAAACTCGGTCCACTTGACGGCGATGCCCTGTGGCGCGAGGCGCTGCTCGAGATCGCCGCGCGCCTTCAGCAGCGTGAGAGTGCCGTACTTCTGAAAGCCGATGCGCAGCTCCTTCGGCTGCGCCTGCGCCTGCGCACCGCCGGCGGCAAGCAGCGCGCCGATCAGGGACAGCGCCGCAACGCTGCGCGACAGCCAGCTGCGGGGGTGGAGGGGGTTCGGTGTCATCGTGAGTCCTTCGAGATGAGCGGAAAGAGGCACCCCGGCCCGGGGGCCGAGGTGCAAATCGCCCCGGGTGGGACGAGGAGACAGGAGATCTCGCGGCGCGTCGCGCGTCAGCGTCTCAACATCGCGCTTCGGCCTGCACGTCGCGCAGCAGCGGCCGCAGCACGCGGTCGACCCGCTCGACGAGTGCGTCGTCGGGCACGAAGCCGCCGGCAGCGCCCGGCGTGAGCTGCGCGTCGGTGGCGAACACGCTGTCCAGGATGTCGCGCGCGCCCAGCGCCGAGAGCACCGGCTTCAGCGCATAGTCGACTGCCAGCAGATGACCGAGGCTGCCGCCGGTGGCGATCGCCAGGACCGCCTTGCCGCGCAGCGCGTCCTGCGGCAGCAGGTCGAGGAAGAGCTTGAGCAGCCCGCTGTAGGCGGCCTTGTAGATGGGTGTGGCCACGACGAGCAGCTGGGCCGCCGCGGCGCGCTCCACCGCGTCGCGCACTGCCGCGTTCTTCGCGTCGGCGGCGATGAGCGCGTCGGCCGGAAGCTCGCGCACGACGATGGTGTGATGGCTCTGCGCCGCGGGCGCGAGCCGCGTCTGCACGAACTGCAGCAGCCACGCCGATCGCGAGCGGAACGCCGGACTGCCTGAAATGCTGACGATGTGCATCGGTGAGGTCCTGGGGGCAACGACCGCACGATAGGCAGCAAGCGCACGCGGGCAAACGAACAAGATCGAGGATCGATATCGCGTTTGCGCAGGCGCGGTGGGCTCAGCCGCCGATCCGATACCACACGATCACGCCGCACGTCAGCAGGCACATCGCCGCATTGCCGAAGTTGACCGCCGTCACGCGATTCAGCCGGCGCTGCGATTGCTCGTGCAGCCACAGCGCCATAGTCAGGTTGGCGCCGGTCCACGAGATCCACGTGAGCAGCGAATGCTGGTCCGAGCGGGCGCTCTCGTGGATGGCCCATATGGTCGGCAGATAGGTCAGCACGCGCACCGCATTGAAGATGGCGAACGACCATGCCAGCAGCCGCACGTAGGGCGAAGGCTGCCGGCTCGCTGTCGGCGTCGCGTGGGTCACGGCGTCTGGCGCAGGTGCTGCACACGCAGCGGCCTTCACGGCACGACCCGCCAGACGCGGGACGGGATCAGGGCCGAGGCAAGCGGCGCGGCGTGGCGCCGGGCGGTCGAAGGTTGCATGGAAGTCTCCGGGCAGGGTGACGACGAACCGAGGCGGTGCGTCTGCCTCTTTACGACGCGGCTCGCCACGAGCGGACATGCCGTCGGCGGCCGGGACCTCGTTCTGGGGGGATGCGCGGACCGCGTGGCCCGCGGCATGTCACGCCTTGTCCGCGGCCCAGGCGAGTCGCGGGCTCGCCGCGTGCTGACCGCCGAGTGCGTCGCGCAGGCGCGCCTGCAGCGCGGCGGCGTCTGCACTTCGGCCGGCCGCGCGCAGCACGGCGGCGCGCCGCATCAGCGATTCGGCGAGATCGACCTGCGTGGGCGCTGCGACCGCATCGGGTTCGCGATCGGCCTGTTCCAGCGTGGCCCACGCCTCGTCGGCGCCGCCCTGCGCGGCGCGCACGACGGCGGCCAGCTCCGCCGCCTGCCTGAAGGTCCAGTTGCGTGTGGCTCCGATGCGGCGCAGGTCGCGCAGCACGTCGTCCACCAGCGGGCCGGCCCGCTCGGGGCGGCCCAGCGCCACCTCGGCCTCGGCGGCCATCAAGCGTGCGCGCAGCGCCTGCGGCAGGGCCGAGCGCGCGGAAGGAAGCTTCTCGAGCCATGCATCGACGGCCCGCCTGGCCTCCTCGGCGCGACCCGACAGCATGAGCCAGCGCGCTTCGCTGACGATGCCCAGGCTGCTGTCGCGGTCGTCGAGAGCCGCCGCATAGGTGGCCCGCACCGGCTCGACCAGGCGTGCGGCGGCCTCGAGATCGCCGTGCATCACCGCCAGCTCGAGCTGGCGCGTGAGCAGCGCACGCCGGGCCAGCGCGGCATCGGGTCCGGGTTGCGAGGACCGGGCCTCGACATCGCGGCGCCGCTCCTCGAGGAGCCGGCGGGCCTCGTCGTAGCGTCCCTGCGCGGCGACGACATGCGAAAGCCGGGCCAGCGCGAGCACCGCATCGCTGTCTTCGCGGCCGAACACCTTGTCGTAGTGCTGCAGGCAGGTCCTCAGCGCGGTCTCGGCCTGTTCCCGCTGGCCCACTGCGAGATGCGCCATCCCGGCGTACATGGCGCTGAGGCCGAGCTGCGACACCGATGCGTCGGGGTGCGCCGCATAGCCCGCGTGCGCCTGCTGGGCGGACTGCAGCGCCGCGACATCGTCGTAACCGAGGTCCATGCGCGCCAGTGCCATCAGGATGTCCCAGCGCACCTTGTGCCCTGGTTGCTCGCCGGCGGCGACCGCGCGTGCGTGCTCCTGGAGCAGCGCCCGCGCTTCGGACCGTGCGCCGCGCTGCAGCAGCGCGAGGACCAGGTGGTAGGCGAGCTCGGCGCGGGTGCCGGTCACGTCGGCCGCCGAGGCCGACACTGCCAGTCCTTCGCGCGCCGTGGCCTCCAGCTCGGGCCAGCGCCGCAGTCCGACGAGCGCCTTGGCGGCGCCGATGTGGCCCTCGAGCAGCTGCTGCGCGTCGCCGCGCTGGGCCTTCACCAGCGGCAGGTAGCGCTGCCAGACGGCGAGCGAGCCCTCGTAGTCGCCGAAGTAGGGCAGCTGCGTCCCGATCGTGTTCAACAGCGACAGCCGCTGGTACGGCTGGTCGCGGTAGCGCTCCTCGAGCTCGACGAGCTTGCGCTGAAGCATGCGCGAGACCGATCCGGGTTCGGCGAACGTCTTCGCGTCCCAGGCCGCGACCCCCGCCAGCGTCTCCACCAGCAGGGTGCGCACGCCGTCCTCGCGCTCCAGCGCCATGGTCGCGCGACGCAGGTTCTCGCGCGCGGTGGCGGTTTGCCACAACGCCACGGTCATGCCGATGGCCAGCGCGGCGAACATGCCCGCCACCGCCGCGACGGGCACCCGGTGCCGGGCCACGAACTTGCGGGCGACGTACCAGCGGCTGTCGGGGCGCGCCAGCACGGCGTGCCCGTCGAGGTGGCGCTGCAGGTCCTCGGCCAGCGCCGTGACCGTGGCGTAGCGCGCATCGGCCCGCTTCTTGAGCGCCTTGTTCAGGATCGCGTCGAGGTCGCCGCGCAGCGCCCTGCGCACGACTCGATCGGTGGCGGCTTCGCTCGCGCGCGGCGGGTCGACGCTCGCGATCGCGTCTTCCAGCTCGGCCGGCGTGCCGCGCCGCAGTCGATACGGCCGGCATCCGGCCAGGAGCTCGTAGGCCACGACGCCGAGGCTGTAGACATCGCTGGCGGTCGACAGCGGCTCCCCGCGCACCTGCTCCGGGCTCGCGTATTCCAGCGTCAGCGCACGTCCGGCCGCACGCGTGAGCGCCGTGTCCTCGGTGCGCTCGCCCTCCATCAGCTTGGCGATGCCGAAGTCGAGCAGTCGCACCTCCCCCTGTGCGTCGACCAGGATGTTGCTTGGCTTGAGGTCGCGGTGGATGACGAGCCGGCTGTGCGCGTGCGCCACCGCCGCGGCCACCTGCAGCAGCAGGCCGATGATGGCCTTCACGGGAAGCTGCTGCCCCCGCACATGCTCGTCGATCGGACGGCCGTCGACATACTCCAGCGCCAGGAAGGGCCGCCCCTGTTCGTCGAAGCCGGCGTCGTACAGGCGGGCGATGTGCGGATGCGTGAGCGTCGCGAGGATGTCCCGCTCGCGCAGCATGCGCTCGGCCAGTGCCGCATCCCAGCTGCGGTTGGGCAGCTTCAGCGCCACCTGGCGCTTCAGGCTGCCGTCGGCACGTTCGGCGAGCCACACCGCGCCCATGCCGCCCTGGCCCAGCTCGCCGAGCAGGCGCCAGGGGCCGACCAGGTCACCGGGCTGGGGGGCGAGCGCCGCGGTCACGTCATCCAGATGCGCCAAGGCTTCGGCCGACAGGCGCGGCAGCGTGCCGAGGAAGTTCGCCGACTCGACGCGGGCCTGCTGGGCCAGCAGCCGTGCCAGGACGGCCTTGGCCGGCGTGTCGGGCAGCGACGCGAGCCAGGCAGCGCGCTCGGTGGCGTCGAGGTCGAGGGCGTCGTCGAGCAGTTGGTCGATTTCCGGCCATTGCTCGGCGGCGATGAGGCGGAGTGCGTCGTTCACGGCGGATCAGGCTCGCAGATGGTCGGCCAGCAGCAGCCGGGCCTTCTCCCAATCGCGTCGCACGGTGCGCTCGGTGATGCCCAGCGCTTCCCCGATCTCCGACTCCTTCATGCCGCCGAAATAGCGCATCTCCACCACTCGCGCGAGGCGGGCGTCCGCCGCGCCCAGCCGCTCGAGCGCCTCGTGCACGTCGAGGATCTCCTCCTCGCCCGCGGCCACCGCATCGGCGACGCCGGTATCCAGCGGCACATGGACGGCATCGCCGCCGCGCCGCTCCCGCCGGCTGGCGCGCGCGGCGTCGACGATGATCGAGCGCATCACATGCGAGGCGTATGCAAGGAAGTGCGTGCGGTCCTCGGGTGTCAGGCGCTGCCCCTGCTCGAACTTGAGGTAGGCCTCGTGCACCAGGGCGGAAGTGTCGAGCAGCGTGCCGCGCACATGCGGCGCGAGTCGCGCGCGGGCGATGCGGCGCAGGTCGGGGTAGAGCGCCTGGAACAAGGCGTCGAAGGCCTGCCGGTCGCCCTCGCGGGCACGCGCCAGCAGCTGCGTGATGTCGCCCATCGGCCCCTCCGCGTCCCGCCGGTTCAGCGGGTCGCGGAAATGGTAGCGCCCGATGACCCTGGGCGGCACGGCGTCTGCGGCACGAATCCCTTCGGCGGAACACCTCGAAGCGGGCGTCGGGGGAAAGCATCCGGTTCCAGCGTGTCCGGTTTTTCGCGACGCCCACGTACCTGGGGCAGGCGCGCTTTTCCGAGCCGCCGAACCGAGGACCTGCACCATGTCGAACCTCCTCCTGCTCCTGGCCTGCCTGCTTGCGGGCATGGCGCTGCGCCTTTGGAACCGGGCGCCCGACAACGGCCATCTTGCCCTCAACGCGGTGATCATCCACGTGTCGTTGCCGGCCGTGACGCTGCGCTACCTGCATGGCTTCGACATCGGTGCGAGCCATCTGCTGCCGGTGGTCATGCCGTGGGCGTTCTTCGCCTTCGGCGCCTTGCTGTTTCACGCCGCAGGGCGCGCGATGCGGCTGCCGCGCGCGAGCGTGGGGGCGTTGACCCTGGTGGGCGGATTGGGCAATACCTCGTTCATCGGACTGCCGATGATCGAGACGCTCCACGGGCGCGACGGGCTCGGTCTCGGGCTGCTCATCGACCAGCTCGGCTCCTACCTGGTGTTGAGCACGCTGGGTGTTCTCGCGGCGGCGTTCTATGCCAGCGAGCGCCGCGTCTCGCCGTCGACCATGCTGCACAAGGTCGCCACTTTTCCGCCGTTCATCGCGATGGTGGCGGCCTTGCTGCTGGCGCCGGTTCACTTTCCGCCGGCGGTGGACGCCGCGCTTGCGCGCCTGGGCGAGACGGTGGCGCCGCTGGCGCTGATCTCGGTCGGCCTGCAGCTGCGCTTCGATGCGCTGCGGCAGAACCTGCGCCTGCTCGGCCTGGGGCTGGGCTACAAGCTGATGGTCTGCCCCGCCATCGTGGTGGTCGTGCTGTGGCTGCAGGACGCCGCACCGGCGATGGTGAGCCGCGTGAGCGTCATCGAGGCCGCCATGCCGCCCATGATCGGCGCCGGCGTCGTGGCCGCACAGGCCAGGCTCGATGCGCCGCTCGTGTCCGTCATGCTCGGCGTCGGCATTCCGCTGGGCATGGTCTCCGCGGTGTTGTGGCTGCGCGTGTTCGAGAGGATGTCGCTGTGAGGCGGCGCAGCTCGCTCATCCGTCACCGTCGCGCGCAGCGCTCCATCCACCGCCCGCGTCTTGTACAGGGTCACGCCGTAGGACAGGCGCGCGAGCCGCGTGCCGCTCGCGGAAGAAGTTGAGCGAAGACGAAGCGGTCTTCGGGGCTCCACACGTGCCCCGGCCACGACCGGTAGCCTCTCAGCCAGAGCACGCCTTCGATGCGCCGCAGGTAGAAGCCCTTCGGCGTCTCATCGTCTTGTGCCACTGGCTCGGATGCCACGGTGATGGCGCCGGGCGGCGCGCGGTTCTGCGACGGCGGGTGACCGAGGAATCCTTCCGGTTGGTCCATGAACTGGAGCCGCAGATGCGGGGCCAGTTCGAGCGGGCAAAGTGAAAGGCCAGCGCCGGCTGCCCGCTCGATGATCTGCGGCAAGGTGGCCCCGCTGCCGCAGCCGAGATCCGCGACGGAGAGCTCTACCGTCTCGATGAGCGCAGAGACCTCGGAGGTCGTGAACCGCTCATCCGCGAACAGCGTTCGGGCAGCCTCGTTGAGCTGGACCCCGGCGTCCCGGAGCTTCTCCAGCAGCTCCGCCTTGGCCATGCCACCCACGCGAATCACCCGGCTCACGGCACTTCCGCCCCGATGCGCAGGAATGAACCCGGGGGCGATCATCAGGGCGCGCCCTCGGCGGAGTGACATGCCACACAGAGCTTGTTTCCGTCCGGATCCCGGAAGTACGCGCCATAGTAGTTCTCGTGGTACTCGGGCCTCATGCCAGGCGCCCCCTCGCACGTGCCGCCGTTGGCCAGTGCCACGGCGTAAGCCTTGTCGACCAGCGGCCTGCTGGCCGCGAGGAAGGCCACCATCTGACCGTTGCCGCGCTCGTGGGGCTGTCCGTCGTAAGGCGTGCCGATGAGCAACAGCGGGCGTGGCCCAGGGGTCGACTGCCAGCCTGCCCAGGGACGCTCTCGCTCACAGAAGCGGGCCGTGATTCCCAGGGCCGACATCAGCGGGTTGTAGAAGGCGAGCGCGCGGTCGAAGTCGCTGACCCCGATGAAGATGTGTGAAAGCACGGGTGCTCCGCTCCACTAGAACCATAGGTCTCGTATGCACCGACCGTCGCGCGGCAGGTCTTCCCACTTGTCGAGTCCGTCGAAGTGGTCGATGGGGATGTGGGCGATGGGGTCGGGCTCCGTCAGGCGCAAGTTGACCGCGATTCGGCGGCGACCCTGTCGATCCGGCTCCAGTGCGCGCCAGTACGCGACACAGCCGCACTCCGGGCAGAAGTGAAAGCCAAGGGAGCCGCCGCGAACGTAGGCCTTGGTCGTGCCCGAGACATCGACGCCTTCGCCCTCGTGGCCATACGCCCACAGCACGCCGTACCGGCGGCACGCCGTGCAGTTGCAGGCGGTCGCGGACTCCGGCAATCCGTCGAACGTCCAACGAACGGACCCGCAGTTGCAAGAACCATTGAGCATGTCCACGTCCTCGCTGGCGTGCCTGCACGCCTTGCCAAACCGTAGCGGTCGATGTTACTTGCCAGGCGCATGACAAATTAGTGTTGACTAATGAATTAGTGGTCGCTAATATGAAACCCATGCCCCGAGCCGCACCCCTCGACGCCGTCATGCGCACGCTCGCCGACCCCACCCGGCGGGCCGTCTTCGAGCGGATCATCCGGTCCGGCGAAATCAGCGTCGCCGAGCTCACGCACGGCAGCGGCGTGACGCAGTCGGCCATCTCCCAGCACCTGCGCTCGCTGAAGCAGGCCGGCCTGGTGGCCGATCGCGCGCAGGGCCGCAACGTCTTCTACCGCCCCGAGAAGAAGGGGCTCGCGCCGCTGGTCGACTGGATGAGCCACTACGGCGTCTTCTGGCGTGACCGCTTCGCCCAGCTGCGAAACCTGCTGAAGGAAATCGATCCGTGAACGACGCCGCCTTGAAGACCGATACGCAACAGATCGTGGTGGACGAAGTCTTCCCGCATGCGCCCGAGAAGATCTGGAAGGCGCTGACGAACGGCGAGCTGATCGGCCGCTGGATCATGGTGCCGACCGGGTTCGAGCCGGTCGAAGGCACGCGCTTCACCTTCCAGACGACGCCCGCGGGCGCCTGGGACGGCGTCATCCACTGCCAGGTGCTGGAGGTGATTGCGAACGAGCGCCTCGCCTATGCCTGGAAGGGCGGGCACGAGGCGAATGTCGGGTACGGCGCGCCACTCGACACCGTCGTCACGTGGACCCTGTCCCGCGTCGCAGGCGGCACGCGGCTTCGCCTCGTTCATGCCGGCTTCATCACGCCGACGAACGACACCGCCTTCAAGACCATGAGCGTCGGCTGGACCAAGGTCGTCCGCACGCTCGGCACGGTGGCCGGCGAGCCGCACTGACTCGATCGCGCCCCACGCAGTCACTCTTCAGGAGAACCGTCATGAGTCCGGCCTACACCGGCGGATGCGCCTGCGGCGCCATCCGCTTTCACATCGCCGCCGAACCCCTGTTCCAGAACGACTGCCAGTGTCGCGACTGTCAGCGCAAGAGCGGCACGGGGCACGGGTCGTACCTGTCCTTCCCGCGCCAGGGCGTCGAACAGACCGGCGAAGCGACCCACTGGGACATCGTCAGCGACAGCGGCAACGTGAAGACACGCGCCTTCTGCCCCACCTGCGGGTCGCCGGTCTACATGACCTTCTCCGACGCGCCCGACGTCTTCACCGTGCACGCCGCGAGCCTCGATGACCCGGGCCGGTACAAGCCCCAGGTGGTGACCTATGCCGTGCGCGGACACGCCTGGGATCATCTCGATCCCGCCTTGCCGAAGTTCGACAGGATGCCGCCCAGGTCATAGCCGGCACTGTCATGGCCATGCAGCCCGACGTGCGTCAGCCGGGCGGGCTCACCCTCCATCTTCCGCGCAAGCCTCTTCGCCGCTTGCCTGCCATTCGACATCCGCCGGACGCCGATCCATGGAGGAACGGGCGTCCTTGCGGGGAACGGAAGCCTCGGCGACGAGGTGATGCACGAGCGCTGCCACCAGCCGTTCGCCTGGTTCGAAGTAGTGCGTGTGCGCCCCCAGCCCGAGGCAGGCTTCCACCTGCGTCAACTCGCCGAGCTTCGCGAAATCCGGCGGCAGCGGACTGAAGCTTTCGTAGGTCGAGCACCGGCCCAGCTGAGGTTCGGCCACGGTGCCGTCCATCGGTTCACCGACATCGCCGGTGACGTCGGGCGCGTGATCGGCCCACAGCCAGCGGCCGACATAGTCGCCGCTGCAGAAGGCATTGAGCCATCGCCTCACGCCGATGTCCGCGGGCGCAGGGCCGCTCCTGTGCTTCGGTTTCGCGATGCTCCATCGGTAGAGGAAGGGAAACCGCGCGGCGTACAGCTGACGCAGCGGCGAGCCCACCGTGAGGAGCTGGAGGTCCGGCAGCGGCTCGGACACCTCCGAGATCCACGGCCTGGATGGACTTTCGGCCAACTTGCCGTTCCTGTCCGTGCGCAGGAAGCGCAGCAGGTCAGCGGTGATCACCGTCCCCTGGCTGTGCGCGACGATGACGATGTGCCGGTATCCCTCGCGCTGCAGGTGCTCGAGCAGTGCCGCGTAGCGCGAGAAGATGCGGGCCCGCGGAATCGCGGTGCGGGGGAACTCGCGGAAGTGGTTGTCGACATCGAGCGCCACGTCCAGCGGTGCACGCAGCGCCGGCAACGCGCGCGACAGCAGGTTGCCGAACACCACCAGCGAGGCGGTGATGCCGGTGGCCCCGAATGCCAGCGGGCGCAGCCCTTTCTGCGAGAACGCACGGGCGGCATCTTCCATGTCGCGCTGCAACCCGAGCAGCGGGCCGGGCCAGGCCTCGAAGATGTAGGTCAGCGCGACCACCACGCCGGCGATCACGCCGATCGTCACCACGACCGACATCCAACGGTCCAGGTGGCGGTACCACCACGTGAGCCAGCTGCCCAGTTCGGTGGTGCGGTTCTGCGCGGCGCGGGCCGCCTTCTCCCGTGCCGCCGGAACGTTGCGCCGGAAGCGATCCAGGCGGCGGTTCACCAGCACCTTGAGCTCTGCGAGCAGGCTCGGCACCACGGCCAGCACGACATACACCGCGAAGACCACCAGCACCACCACGACCGCGGAAAAGGCTGCGGTGCTGGCCTGGTAGCGACGTTCCAGAAGTTCGCTGGCGCGGGTGACGAATTCGATGTCGAACAGCCACGGGTCGTAGCGCAGGTCACCCACCGCCGCCGCGAGCGGCACATGGAAGAAGGCCCAGAGGGTCATCACCAGCGCGAAGAAGCCACCCGCCGAAACGCCGAAGCCGAGCCGCCCGGTGGCGACGCTGGCGCGCGACAGGGACTGGGATTCGCGAGCGGCGACGAAGCCGGCGAGCAGCCACGGCACCAGCATGAAGCCCATCACGACCCAGGTGTACTTCACCGCCGCCAGCACGAGCTCGGTGCTGGCCAGCGCACCGCGGATCAGCAGGTTCCACTCGGGCTCTACCCAGGCGCGCGGTGTCAGCACGCCCATCAGCAGCGGACTCGCATCGGCCGCGACGCCCTGGCGCGGGATCAGCGCGACGGTCCAGACGGCGATGCTGCAGAGAACGACGCCCCACATCAGCCGCCCCACCGCCTGGACCAGCGGGAAGCGATCGTCGGCGATGGCAAGGCCGCGGTCGTAGGCGAGGGTGAGCAGCGCGCCGAGGATGCACATCGCGAGCCAGGCCGTCGCGACCCAGGAGGACAGGGCCAGGCCGGTCAGGACGGCGGCCGCGACGAGCGCCGCCGCTCGTCGCTTCCTCGTCGGCAGGAGGTACCAGCCGTACAGAAGCAGCCCCAGCGCGGCCACCCCGACCAGGCCTCTTTCGGCGACCAGGGCCAGGCCAGGGTAGGCGCGCATCAGTCCCAGCAGGAGCACGAGGATGCCCAGCATGGCCAGTTGCGCCATGAGCAGGACCATCACGTGGACGAAGACCCAGTCCAGCAGCCGCTGGAACGTGGCGGTGATCCACCACGCGACCACGTGGCGTCTGGCGCGACCTTCGCGCTCCGCCAGCTGTGCCGCGGCCAGGTCGACGGTGTCGCGCCCGAGCCGGCACAGCCGGAACATCAACGTCGCGGCCTCGGTCAGGATGCGCGGCAGCTGTCCCGACAGCCGCGAGAGGTCGGCCCAGTACAGCTCGAACACGTCCACCCGGCCGGTGGTCCCCGAGGCTTCGTCCTTCCATTCCAGCGTCGACTGCTCGGTCTCGTACGCCTCCGGCTCGGCGCCGTTGTCGATGTGCTTGCGCATCAGGTAGTCGGTCACGGCGATGCCCACGTCGTGGTCCGCGGGAAGCGGCCGGATCCTCAGGGCGTCGCTCGCCAGGGCCGGCAGCGACACCGCGTCGTCGCCGCACGCCTGGGCGGGACGGTGGATGTCCGACAGCATCGACTGCCGCAGGGATTTCCACATGCCCCGCTCGCTCGACGAGGGCGAGGCCGATGGCCGGCGCTGCGCAGGCGGACGCGGCTGGAGCGGATCCACGGACAGCGTCAGCCGGGTGGAGTCGGTTGCCCGGTATTGAACTCCGTCGGGAGCGGACGACACCAGCAAGTCGACAATCGACTTGGCCGTCTCTCCCGGGCCCTGGTCGGCGACCCCGTGGACCGCCACCAGCGCGACCTCTTTGCCGTGCATCGCCATGGTGTTCCCCCTGACCTTGTCGGGTTGCACCGCCACGATGACCGAATTGGCCGGTTGGCGCAATCCATCAATGAATGGAGGCGCCGGCAATGAGGCGCCGCTATGGCGCCGCGGCTCGCCGGGGCGCAGACTTCGATCTGCCTTCGCCCCTTTGCCCGCGTGGAGAGACGTTCATGAATGAAGAGACCTTCAACCTCAGCATCCGCAAGTTCCTGAAGATGGTCGGCGTGAATTCGCAGCGCGAGATCGAGCAGGCCGTGGCCAAGGCGGTCGCGGCCGGAACGATCGCCGGTGCCGACACCCTGGCGGCGTCGATGACGCTGCGCATCGGCGCACTGCGTCTCGAGGTCGAGTTCGACGGCGAGATCCACCTCGAGTGAGCGTGATGGCGCGCGCCCCCGGTGTCGCCATCCTCGCGGTGGCGGCACTGCTGCTCTGCCTGGGCCGGACCGTCATGGCGAGCGACCTGTCGCTGGATCAGGTCCGCGCCGCGCTGCGAGACGCATCTCCCACCAGGCCGGCCGATCTTGCCGGCAAGGATCTGTCGGACCTGGACCTCTCGAAGCTCGACTTTCGCGGGGCCAACCTGCGCGGCGCGAACCTGTTCGGCAGCAAGCTGGTGCAGGCCGACTTCCGCGATGCCAACCTGCAAGGCGCCAATCTGAACGGCGCGTGGTTGATGGGCACCGACTTCACCGGTGCCCGGCTGGATCGCGCCAGCCTGCTGTCGGTGGTGGTGCTGGGGGGCGAGGTGAAGAAGATGCCCGTCTTCAAGGGCGCGAGCATGACCGGCGTGCGGATGATCGCCGACCTGCCGGGCGCGGACCTTGCCGGCGCGGATTTCAGCCGCGCCAAGGTGGGCGTCGACATCAAGAACCAGGGCATGGGGCAGATGCGCACCGACCTCTCCGGCGCCAGGCTGGCGGGCGCCACCCTGGCGGACGCCGACTTCAGCCGTTCGATGATGGCCTTCTGCGATCTCCGGGGAAGCAACCTGCGTGGCGCCAGCTTCTTTCGGGTCAAGCTCGCCGGCGCCGACCTGAGCGATGCCGACATCACCGGCACGGACTTCACCGAGGCCGACCTGAGCGGAACGATCTTCCGGGGTGTCAAGGGCTTCGCGGAAGCGAAGGGGCTGGATCGCGCGGAGAACGTGGACAAGATCGTTCGGTGAGCACGGGACCTCAGGATCGGCTCGCCGCCGACCTCACACGGTCGTCTGGTCGCTCGACGCCCTGCAGCATTTCTCGGCCACCTGGCGGATCGCCGTCGACTGGCAGGCCCCGGCCAGCGCCCGCAAGTGCTGGGCGAGCGGCGCAAAGCGCGGATCCAGGTCCTGCAGCTCGTCCGCGTACTCCTGGATGCGGCGCATGTTGCCGACGCGCGCCAGCCGGTAGAGCGCTTCGGCGTATTCGAGGGGCAGGGGCAGCCCGTCCGATCCGCCTGCCTGCGCGGCCGCCTCGGCACCGGACTCGTCCTCGCAGACCCAGCGCAGGTTCAGCAGGCGGCCGATCTTGTCGAGCAGAACGTCCTGCGCGATCGGCTTGACGACGAACTCGGTCGCGCCCGCCTGCCGCGCGGCGTCTTCGACCTGCCGGGTCGCGCTGGCCGAGGCGGCGACGATGGGCAGGGCTGCGAAGCGCTGGAGGCTGCGGATGCACCGCGTGGCCTCCAGCCCGTCGAGCACCGGCATCATGATGTCCATCACGACGAGATCCGGCTGCACCTCCTGCAGCATGTCGAGCGCCTGCCGGCCATCGCCCGCCTCGACCACGTCGAAGCCCAGCATGCCGAGGCTGTCGACCAGCATCGCTCGGTTCTGCGGCGAGTCGTCGACCACCATCACCCGCTTGCGCGGCCCCTCGTAGCCGGTGGGCAGGCTCTGGCGCGGCGGCGACGGCACCAGCAGGTCGCTCGCCGGGAGCACCAGCTCGAACCAGAAACAGCTGCCATGGTCGGGCTGCGTTCTCAGGCCGATGTCGCCGCCCATCAGGTGGACCAGCTGCCTGCTGATGGCCAGGCCCAGTCCGGTGCCGCCCTCGCGACGCGGCTTCTCCGCGACCTGCTCGAACGGCTGGAACAGCTTGTCCGCCTGCGCCTGCGTCATCCCGATGCCGGTGTCTTCCACCTCGAAGCGCAACCGCACCGTGTTGTCCTGCGGCTGCGCCCGGTTCTGCCAGCGCGGCAAGGCGAGGCGCCGCACCCGCAGCGTGACCTGGCCGGCGTCGGTGAACCTGACGGCATTCGACAGCAGGTTCAGCAGCACCTGGCGCAGGCGCTTCTCGTCGACCTGCACCGTCGCCGGAAGATCGGGCGCGAAGTCCTGTACGAAGAGCAGGTTCTTCTCGTCGGCCTTGACCTGCACGATCTCCGACACGACGCCGAGGAAGTCCGCGAGAGGGGTGTCGCCCGGGAACAGCTCCATCCTGCCGACATCCATGCGCGCCCAGTCGAGGATGTCGTTGATCAGCGTCAGCAGATGCTGGCCGCTCTCCTCGATGATGCGCAGCCCGTGGGCCTGTCGCTCGGTCAGCGGCTTGTCGCGCTGCAGGATCTGCGCGAAGCCGAGGATGCCGTTGAGCGGCGTGCGCAGCTCATGGCTCATCTGGGTGAGGAAGGCCGTCTTCGCGTCGTTGGCCACTTCGGCCTGCTCCTTGGCCTTCACGAGCTGAGCGGTTCGTTCCTGCACCGCCTGCTCGAGCCGTTCGCGATGCCGATGCAGCTCCTCCAGCGCGAGCTTGCGCGCCGTGATGTCGGTGATCAGGCCCACGAGCGACAGCGCGTGGCCCGACCGGGGAGGGGAGCCGCCGGACGGCCGCGCGCTCAGATGAACCCAGATCGGGCTTCCGTCCGCACGCGCCAGCTGCAGCTCCATGCCGCCGATCTCGCCATCGCGGTCCAGCGCGGCGAAGACGGCATCGACCTGCTCGCGCCCGAACACGCCCTGCGGGTCAGCGTTCATCGCTGCCATCAGGTCGCTCGCACTGGCATGGCCGAGCAGCCGCGCCATCGCCGGGTTGGCGTCGTGCAGGCGTCCGTCGCGGTCCAGGCCGAAGATGCCCTCTAGCGCGTTCTCGAAGATGCCGCGGTACTTGGCTTCGCTTTCACGCAGGCGTTGTGTCGAGTCTCGCAGGCGGTCGCCCATGGTGTTGACGCGCGCGCCCAGGCGGCCCAGCTCGTCACGCGAACGGATCTCGCAGCGCGCGTCGAAGTCACCGCCGGAGATGCGGTCGACGGTCGCTTCCAGGCGCTTGATGGGCCCGCTGACCAGGCGACGCAGCAGCAGGTAGGTCATCCCGTACAGCAAGGCGACGACCGACCCCACCAGCACGAGGATGGCGCGTCGCGCGTCCGCGATGGCCTTCTCCGCGACGGCGCGCGTCAGCACGACCCGCACTTCGCCGATCTGCTGCATTCCGCCGCCGGCCAGCGGCTCGTGCTGGATGGCCCGCACCCGCACCACGCCATTGGCCAGGTCCGGCCCTCGCACCTTGGTGACTTCGGACACGACGCCGTAGTTGACCGCCGTGACCGTGAACTGCGCGACCTCGGGGTTGGGCGCCAGCGCGGCCAGCTGGTTGTCGATGGAGGGGCGATCCACGTTCCACAGCGGTTGCGCCAGCGAGTGCCCGAACAGGTCGGCAATGCGCGTGGCGCGTCCGTCGAGCTCGACCATGCGGCGCTCGCGGTCGCGCTCGATCAGCACGA
Source organism: Piscinibacter sp. XHJ-5 (assembly GCF_029855045.1). Taxonomy (GTDB): domain Bacteria; phylum Pseudomonadota; class Gammaproteobacteria; order Burkholderiales; family Burkholderiaceae_C; genus Albitalea. The sequence continues at coordinate 4,617,506 of NZ_CP123228.1, read as the reverse complement.
AAGAGGAGCCGGCCGCGAGCAGCGCGCCCATCAGGGCCATGGCCACCATCAGCTTGGTGTGCAGGCTCGCGATGGGGCGCAGGGCAGTCATTCGCAAGCCGCCGTCACGAGCCGCGGGCCTTGGAGACGAGTCGCTCGATCGTGAAGTCGTAGCGCCCCGAACGCGAGCGCCCGGCCTGGGCCACCTTGGAATAGCGCCTGAAGTCCAGGGTCTCGGCCTGGCGGAACAGGAGCTCCTCGTAGCGGGCGACGTTGCCGCGATGGACCACGAACAGGTAGTCCAGCTTCTGCGCCGGGCCGCCGTGCTCGGCGAAGTCGTGGCCGTGGTGATAGTCGTGCAGCAGCACCATCGCCCAGGCGCCGATGAGGTTGTGGCCGGCGGCGGTGGCCGCCTGTCCACCGGCGGCGATGCTCTCCAGCGCGTCCGGCCAGCCTCCCATGCCGCCCACGCGCACGCCGCTGGCGTGCTCCCTGACGGCGCGCAACGCGCCCAGCGCCATCGAATCGTTGGCGGCCCAGATGATGTTGGCGTCCGGATAGCGCGCGAGCAGCACCCGGCCCTTCTGCTCGCCGTCGGCGTAGCTCCAGTCGCCATGGGCGAGCTGGAGGATCCGGCCGCGGCCCGCCCGGTCGACGTATTGCTGCACCCCTTGCGCCCGCTCGATCGACACCGGCGTGTTCGGGTCGCCGGTGATGCCGATGATGCGCGGCTCGCTTTGCCCCACCTGTCGGTACAGCTCCTCCATCAGGCGCCAGCCGCCGCGCGCGTTGTCCGCCACCGCCGTGCCGATCCAACGCCCGAACTGCTGCCGCTCGTTGCCGATCTGTCGCCGCTGCTCGGCGGTGAGGTCGTTGTGGATTACCAGCACCTTGGCGGGGGAGCGCGACAGCGATTCCAGCATCTGCCGCGCGGCCATCTTCTCGTTGACGATCACCACGTAGTCGGGTGCGGCGGCGCGTCGCGCCACCTCTTCGGCCTGGCGCAGCATCAGCAGGTGATCGCGTTCGGCATACACCACCTCGAGCTCCAGGTCGAGGGCACGCGCCGCAAGCGTCATGAAGCGGCCGAGCGAGCGCCACAGCGGACCGGTGCCGCGCTCGACACTCTCGCCCGGATTGAGGAAGACCACGCGGGCCGGGCGCGGCTGCGCTCGCAACGGCCGGCCCACCGCCAGGACACCTGCCTGGACGCATGTGCGCAAGAGCGTTCGCCGTTGCATCGGGCGACTCCCGGACGGCATCGCTGCCGGTCCACGTCGAAGATGAAGTATTGCACCGGGCCCTCACCCCTGCCCCTCTCCCGCATGCGGAAGAGGGGATGTGCTGCTTCCGCGACTAAGGGCCTGTTAACGCTATGGGAGGCCAGGCACCGGCCCTGCGGGTGATCTCAGCAAAGCGGCGCCCGCCGCGTTGCGAATGCTCGCCGTAGACACCGCTACGGCTGCGCTTCGCGCCTTGCGGGCGCCGCTTTGCTGAGTCACGCGAGGCCTCCCATAGCGTTAACAGGCCCTAAGGGGATTCCCTGTCCCGCCGGCGGGAGCGGGTCAGGCTGAGGCCCGGCCTGAATCGCCACGCCAGCAGCAGCAGGGCCAGCAGCGCCGGCACCTGCGAGACGTCGGTCTGCACCGGAGCGCTTCGCGCGAGCCGCGCATCGAGCAGCGCCTTCGCGAGCGCGTCCGCCTCCACGAGGCGCCGGTAGCCCAAGCCCATGACGCGCGCCAGCGATTGCAGGTGAGCCTCTCGCAGCTCCGACAGGTGCTCATGGCTCGGCATGTCGTCGCGCTGCACGACATCACCGGCCTGCCAGAAGCCGGCGCGGTTGCCGTCGCGATCGGTCTTGGGAATGGGCGCCGGCAGCGCGCCGCCGACGCCGATCAGCCAGCCGCCGACGTCGCCCGGCGTGATGCCGGCCATGGGCGGCGCGGCATCGCCGCGCAGCGGCGGCGACTCGTGCCCGTCGGTGATGAAGACCACGCTGACGCCGGACCCGATGAGCTTGGCGCTGCGAACCGTCCAGGTCACGCCCTTGCCGACGTTGCTGGCGTTGGCCCAGCGCATGCGTCCGTCGATGGCGTCCAGCGAGGCCAGCAGCTCCTCGTAGTGGCCGCAGACCTCCACCGGCATCATCAGCGGCAGCGCGCGATAGTCGGCGAAGATGCTCCAGCCGATCCGCGAGCCGCACGGCAGCCGGCGCAGGGCGTCGCGCATCGCGAGGCGGGCGAGCGCCAGCCGGCTGACCGGCGCGCCCGCATGCTCCACATCCTCGACGTCCATGCTCTGCGTGATGTCGAAGGTGACCATGTAGCTGAACACGGGGCGCTGCAAGGTCACCGGCGGCATCCACACCGCGGCGGCGAGCAGCAGCAGCGCCCCGGCGATGGCAAGGTCCGCACGCAGCGTCATGGCAGGTCGCCGGCGGGGAAGTCGTGCGCGCGCACGCGCCGGCGCTCGACCGGCTCGATGTCCTGTTCGGCCTGCGGCGCCTGCTCTTCGGGCGCCAGGCGCAGGGCCCGCTCGAGGTTGTAGCGCGCATCCCAGTCGCCGGGGTCGATGCGCAGCAGGTCGCGATAGCGCTGCTTGGCCAGCTCGACCATGGTCATGGCCGGGACGGACGCATCGGGCGCAGCGCCTTGCCGCAGGTGCATGTTGCCGAGGTTGAACAGCGCCTGCCGCGCGACAGCGTCGGGCGGGCCTTGCTGGATGAGTCCGCCATAGGCCTTGAAGGCGGCGTCGTAGGCACCGGCCTCGGCCAGCGCGATGGCTCGTGCGAGGCGGACCTCGCGCGGCGCCGCGCTCGGTGCGGGAGCAGGGTCCTGCCCCACGGGCTGCCGCGCCGCGGCGGCGATCGCGCGATTGGTCTGCCTCGCCTGCTGAAGCCGCAAGCCGTTCACCAGCACCGCGAGGCCACAGGCCAGCGCGGCCGCACCGAACAGCAGGTGGCAGGTTCGCCGCCTCATGTCCAGCTCCGCAGCTGCAGCGCACGGCACGCGAGCAGGCCGGCGCAGCACAGCAGCGCGGCGAGGTGGAACGCCGGGGAGAAGTCGCGGCGCGGCACGCGCTCGTGAAACGACAGGGGAAGGGTCTGCTGCCGGTCGATCTCCGCCATGGCCGCGGCCATGGCCTTGGAGTTGTCGGTCTGGTACAGGCGGTACGGCGTCTCCAGCGTGCGGAAGAAATCGTGCAGCGCACGCTCTTCGGCCGACCCGTACGCCGTGCTCGTCTCGGCCGTCAGGTCGGGTGAATTCGGCCCGCTGCGGATGTACACCCAGTACAGCGCGAGCTTCTCGCGCGCCAGGCCCGCGCGGATGCGTTCGCGTGTGGTCTCGTCGAGCTGCGCGCCGCCGTCCGACACGACGAGGATCACGCGGCTGCCGGCGTAGCGGCGGCCCGTGAACTCGCCGATCGCGGCGAGCAGCGCCCCGCCCATGCGCGTCTCGGGCAGCCCGCGACCAATCGCCGTGGCGGCGAGCGCGGCCTGCACCATGTCGCCGCGCTCGGTGAAGGGAACGATGCGCTGCGTGCTGGTGCTGAAGGTCATGAACGCGAAGCGGTCGTGCGGGCGTTGAGCGACGAAGCGGCTCAGCAGCTCGCGCACGATCTGGTTCTTCGACTCCCGCACCGAGAAGCGACCACCGTCGTCGATGCCGTTGAGGTGCGCGACGTTGTCCATGCTGCTGCTGCGGTCCATGAGGATCAGCACCTCGGCGCCGCGGCCGATGTGCAGCACCTGGGCTCCCGATTGCCCCGGCCCGGCGACTCCGACGACGATGCATGCCATCGCCGCCACCGCGAGCGCGCGCCACAGCACACCCAGCAGCCGTCCGACCGGGTCGGCCGGCAGCCAGGCGACGAACGGGAAGACGAGCGTGTCGGAGCGCCGGCGCAGCAGCGGCAGCAGGGCAAGCGGCAGCAGCAGCAGCAGCGACGGTTGGGTGAAGTCGATGGGCATGTCGTCAGCCGTGATGGCGCTTCTCGACCTCGCGCAGGGCGCGACACAGGTCCAGCAGGGGATACGGCGGCCCGGCGCGCTCATCCGCGAAGAAGCGCTGGTCCGAGCGCCGATAGAAGTCCTCGATCCGTGTCCGCAGCGCGGCGAGCTGCGGTGCATCGACGAACAGGCGCGACAGCGTGGCGCTCTGCACCACGCGTCCGGCGCTGGCATCGATCGCCCGGTGCAGCACGAGCCACGCCTCGCCGCCGGCCGGATCGAGGCGGCGCAGCGCCCGCCAGGCGCGCGCAAACGGCAAGGCCCGGGCGTCACGCCACTGCCGCGCAGCCCACCAGCCGAGCCATGCGAGCAGCACGAACGCCAGGGCCCCGATGGCCAGCGCCAGCTGCCGCTCCAGGGTCTCGGTCGGACGCGGCGCCGGCGGACGGTCGGGCCGCATGGGGTCCAGCGCGCCGGGGCGCGTCAGCGGTCCGATGCTGACGGGCCAGGCGGGCAGCGACAGGGGCGCACCGGCCTGCGTGGCGATCGTCAGTGCCGGCAGCGACACCACGCTCACGTCGCGCGGGGCGTTGATGACCTGGTAGTCGAGGACCAGCCAGCGCCGGCCCGCGCTGTCGCGCTCCACGCGGGCCGGCCGCCGCTCCAGCCACGGGCCCACGCGTCCGGCCGGCGGCGCGGTCGCCGTGACCTCGTGGCCATCGTCGTGCAGCAGCACGCGCTGCGTCAGCACGTCGCCGATGACGTGCCCGAAAGGCCGAGGCTGCTCCACCGTCGCGGCCGGGGCCGCCCCCGCGGCCAGCGCCAGCAGCAGCGTCGCGAGGCAGCGGCGCGCCGTCATGCCACCGATTCCAGGAAGTGGCGCGACAGCGCCTCGGCGTCGAAGCGGCCGTGCAGGTGGAAGGCCGCCATGCCGTGCGCCTCGAACAGCGCGTGCAGCTCGGCGCGGCGCGCCGCGACGGCCTCTCGCCAGCGCACGCGCACGGCTTCGCGCAGCCACAGCGTGCGGCGCATCCCGCTCTCGGCATCGCTCACCGCCAGCATGGCCGTCGCCGCCGGCGGCTCGGTCTCGCCGGGATCCCAGGCGATCATCGGCACGACGCAGGCCGGCGCCAGCATGTCGAGCACGGTGCCCAGCGTGTCCGTCGGCCAGTGGAAATCGGAGACGATGAACACCAGCCCCGGCCGTCCGGCGAGCCGTGCGAGGCAGCGCCGCAGTCCGTCGATGGAGCTCGCCCCGGCCTCCTGCGGCCGGCATGCGCGCAGCATCCCGGCCATCACGCCGCCAAGGCCGCGGCTCTGGCGCGGCGGCATGCAGAGATCGTCCCGCTCGACCGCGTCGAAGGCCAGCAGCCCGAGCGCGTCGCCGGCGCGGGAGACGCTGCGGCCCAGGGCTTCGACGAAATCCGCCGCGACTTCCAGCTTGGTGCGCGACGAGCCAAAGTGCATGGAGGCCGACACGTCGACCACTGCATGCACCGGCACCGCGGTGCGCTGGCGCTGGATACGCACCAGCCAGTCGCCTCGCGGGTCGCGCAGGCTGGCGCGCAGATCGAGCCGGCGCGGGTCCGGCTGGTCGAACAATCGCCGATGCGCGGCGAACTGCTGGCCGTTGCCCAGGCTGGCGCCATGGTGCCCGCCCGGCCGCAGACCGGGCACGCGGGCGCGCAGCCGGTAGTGAAACTCCTGCACCTCGGCGAGGGAAGGGCTCATCACGGCACGCTCACGCTGTCCATGATGCGATCGATCAGCGCGCTCGCGATCTCGGCGCGTCGCAGCTCGTAGACCGGCGTGAAGAAGATGCGATGCCCGAGCACCGGCGGCAGGACCGCCCGCACGTCCTCGGGTGTCACATGGGGACGCCCCGCGAGCCAGGCGACCACACGCGCCGCCCGCAGAAGGGCGCTCATGCCTCGCGGGCTGGCGCCGGCCAGGACCAGCCGGTCCATGTCGACGCCCTCGAGCCGGATGCCCAGGCGCTGCGGCGCCTCGCTCGCCTCCCACAGGTCGAGCACGTAGCGCTCTATCGTCTCGCTGCTGCGCACGCTGCTCTGCACGAGTGCGCCGATGCTGTTCAGCTGGTCCCATGGCAGCAGCCCCGGCGCGACCCGTTCGAGCAGCGCTTCGGTGTCGTGGAACGCGGTGTCGAACACCAGCGAGCGGCGTATGGCGCGATCGGTGGGCCTGCCCATGTTGAGCTCCAACATGAAGCGGTCGCGTGCGGCCGATGCAAGCTCGAAGGTCTCTTCCTTCTCGACCTTGTTGCGGTCGGCGAACACCGTCATCTGCGGAAAGCGGTAGTCGCGGTTGAACGCCGACACCGAGCGCTCGGCCATCGCGCGCAGCAGCAGCGACTGCACCTGCGGTCGCGCACGGTTGATCTCGTTGAAGAAGAACGTGGTCAGGCGCTCGCCGTGGCGCAGCAGCGGTCCCGGGTCGATGCGCGGCCTGCCTTCGGCGTCGACATGGGTGTGATAGATCAGGTCGCCGGGCATCAGGTCGATCGTGCCCTCGACGCGCTCGAAGTCCCCGCCGATCGCGCGCGCGAAGGCCCGAAGCACGGTGGTCTTGCCGACGCCCACGTCGCCCTCGAGCAGCACATGGCCGCGTGCGAACAGCGCCACGTTGATCAGGCGGATCGTCTCGGGCTGGCCGATCACCGCCTTGGCGACTTCGTCCTCCACGCGCAGCGCCAGCGTGCGCCATTCGGCCAGTCGTTCGTCGATTCCCATGCGCCAGCTCCACGGACGAGACGGCAGCGAGCTTGCCATGCGGCGCAATGTCCCGTCTCGAACCGGGGTGGCCCCCATGCGGGCCTCTTCGTCGGCGTGCGACCCGGGAAGCTGTTGCATTTTCACGCTTCAGTGCCGGCCGCCGCCGTCCGATATCCACTCACATCCGCGGTGGGGCGCCGTGGCGGCAGTGGAGAGTGGCTGTGAACTGGATTCGTCGCGTCAGTCAGTGCAATCGGGTCAGGATCGGCTTCGCGCTGATGGCCATCATCACGGCCGCGCTCGGCGGCTCGGCCGCGTGGCTGCTGCAGGCGCAAGCCGGCCTTCAATCAGCCGCCTGGGCGATGGGCGTCGCGGGCGCCTCGGCCTGCGTGTTCGCGCTCGTGTCCGGGTGGGCCATCTCGCACAGCATCAAGGCGCCTGTCGAAGACACGGTGCAGGCAGTGATCCGCGTCGCCGGCGGCGATCTGGAGACCAGGATCGAATCGCCCGGGAAGGACGAGATCTCGTGGCTGCGCCACGAGCTGAACTCGATGCGCAAGAAGCTGCGCACCGCCGTGCTCGAGGTGCGCACGACGGTCGACGCGGTCAACAGCGCGTCCGAGGAGATCGCGCGAGGCAACACCGACCTGTCGCGCCGCACCGAGAGCCAGGCCAGCGCGCTCGAGCAGACCAGCAGCTCGATGCACCAGCTGGCCGAGACCGTTCGCAGCAATGCGAAGAACACCGGCGAGGCGCGCGACGTGGTGTCCGTGTCCAGCGAAGTGGCCCAGCGAGGCGCCCGCATCATGCAGGACGTGATCGAGCGCATGGAGCAGATCAACCAGAGCGCGGGCCGCATCTCCGAGATCATCGGCGTGATCGACGGCATTGCGTTCCAGACCAACATCCTCGCGCTCAATGCGGCGGTGGAGTCGGCCCGCGCCGGCGAGCACGGCCGCGGTTTCGCGGTGGTGGCGTCGGAGGTGCGGGCGCTGGCCCAGCGCAGCTCCATGGCCGCGCGCGAGATCAAGGCGCTGATCGTGGATTCGACCGACAAGGTCAGCGCGGGCTCCAAGCTGGTCGACCAGGCCGGCAGCACCATGGGCGACATCCTGGACAGCGTCAAGCGCGTGTCCGCGCTGATGGACGAGATCGCGCGTGCGGGCCAGGCGCAGAGCGAAGGCATCGGCCGCATGCACCAGGCGATCGCGCAGATGGACACCGTGACGCATCAGAACGCAGCCCTCGTCGAGCAGGTGGCCGCAGCGGCCCTGTCGCTGAAGGGGCAGGCGGGTCGGCTCAGCGGCGCCATGGGGTCCTTCCGGCTGGCGGCCTGAGCGGGCGGCGTCGAGGCCGCGACGTCCTCTCCCACTCCCGCTCGCGGGAGAGGTAGTCGGATATCCGTGCGTCTACAGCGGTGCCGATCGCGCGAGGAACGACGCCCGCAGAGCCGGCCAGTCGCGCAGCGACTCCGCCAACCGCGCGCGCTCGCGGCCGTAGCGTTCGCCGTGGTCGCGGGCCGCATCGGCGCGACCGGCGACGGCCAGTGCGTGCGCGAAGACGCGCCGCAGCCACAGGCCCTCGAGTGCCGGCAGGCAGGGATCCTTCAGGTCCGCCTCGGCGCGCTGAAGGTCGCGTTCGTCGATGCGATCCAGCGTCACCTGCGCCTGCAGTCGCAGCGCCAGCATCTGTGTCCAGGCCTCCAGCGTCGGCGCATGGTCGTAGGCCGCGAGCACATCGAGCGCGCCGGACGCATCGCCGAGGTCGAATCGAGCCTGTGCGCGCACCCGGTCCATCACGGCCCGGTCTTCGGCCGTCTCGACGGTCCCCAATGCATCCAGCCGGTCCAGTGCCGCTTCGGATCGACCCTGCAGCGTGTCCAGCCAGGCGCTGCGGGCCGCCACGCGCGCGCGCAGCGCCTGCTCGCCGCGCGTCTCCAGCAGCGCGAGCGCCTCGTCGGTGAGCCGGCGGGCCTGCGTCCAGTCGCCGAGGAAGATGAACAGGTCGGTCACCAGCACGGCGGAGCCGACGCGCCAGTAGATCGAGCTGAGCTGCGCGGCGAGGGCCAGCACGCGCTCCGCATCCCGGCAGGCCGCTCCGAGGTCGCCGCGCAGGTAATTGCAGTAGTAGAAGCCGTTGAGGAAGGCGCATTCGGCCACCGGGCTCTCGAACTGCGGCGAGAGGTTCCAACCTTCCTCGAGAAGCGCCAGCGCGGTGTCGGCGTCGCCATGGTCGGAATGCAGCTTGACGAGGTTGAGCAGCGCCGAGCGCTGCCCGTCGACGTCGCCGAGGGCGCCCAGGCGCTGCCGCGCCTCCTCGAGCGCCGCCTGGGCCTGCGCGCGCCGATGCAGATTCAGCGAGAGCACCCCGATGCGAATGAGCGCGCGCGCAGCGCCCGCCCGGTCGCCGCATCGCTCGAACAGGGCCTGGGCCTGCTCGGCGACCCGCAGGCCCTCGGTGTGCGCGCCCCGCTCGAACAGCGTGTGCACCATCTCCTCCGCGATCGCGGCGCGCTGCGCGATGTGGTCCTGCGGCGCCGCCGCGAGCGCAGTGTCCAGGGTGGCGCCGGCCGGTTCCGGCTGCCCCAGCAGCCGGTGGCTGCGGGCCTTGACCAGCAGGGCGTCGATGCGCTGCGCGTCCGGCAGCCGCCGTGCGAGCAGCTCGTCGGCCAGCTCGATCGCCGTCTTCACCTCATCGCAGAACATGCACACGCGTGCATGCGTGAGCTGCAGCGTGTCGCACAGCGCGGCGTCGCCGGCGCCGCGCGCGAGCTGCCAGGCCCGTGCGCTGTCGCGCAGCGCCGCCGGACCGTCGCCGGCCAGGCGCAGCAGTTCGCTGCGCTCGCCGAGCACGCGCGCCTGCTCCTGCGGCGGCGGGTCGAGCTCCAGCGCCCGGGTGTAGTGCGCGATCGCGTCGTCCAGTGCGTGCAGCGCCCGGGCCGCCCGCGCCGCCGCCAGCCGCCAGCGCCGCGCCTCTTCCACCATGCCTGCCGGTCTCGCGCCGCCCGCCAGCGCGATGTCGCAGGCCCTCTCGTGGTGATGGGCGAGCTCGGCCGCATGCCGCTCCGGCAGCGTGCCCGACGCCAGGGCCTGCGCCGCGGCGAGGTGCTGCTGCAGCCGTTGCGCCGGCGCGGCGCGCTCGTACAGCACGCGCTGGTAGAGCACATGGCGAAAGGCATAGCGGAATGCGAGCGCGCCGTCGCCGCGCTCGACCATGCCGGCGGACACCAGCCATTCGCCGCGCCGGGCGAGGCCGTCGCAGCGGGCACGCAGTGCCTCCGGCGCCTCGCCGGTCAGCGCGGCCAGGAGGTCGTGCGCAAACTCGAAGCCGAGCACGCTCGCCGCTTCGAGCAGCGCGCGCAGCGGCCCGGGCAGCTTGGCGATCTGACGCTCGACGACGCCGGTGATGGTGTCGGGCACCTGCAGCGTCGACCAGGCGTGCGCGGACAGCCGCCAGCCGTGGTCGCCCGGCTGGAGCTGCCGGTTGGCGACCAGCTCGTCGACGACGCTGACGACGAACAGCGGCAGGCCCTCGGTGTGCGCATGCAGCGCCTGCGCCAGGTCGCTGCGCTCCTGGACCGCGGCGGGCGCGAAGCGGTGCCCGAGGTAGCGGTCGACCTCGACCTCGCTGAAGCTGTCGAGCGCAAGCTCCTGGCACAGGCGCTGGGCGCGCAGCTCCAGCCGCAGCGCCTGCAGCGGATGCTCGCCGAGCGCGGCCTCGGTGTGGCGGAAGGTCGCCACGGCCAGCCAGCGGGCCGGACCGCGGCGGCGCGCGAGGTAGCCGAGCAGGCTCACCGTCGCGTGGTCGCTCCAGTGCAGGTCCTCGACGACGAGCACCAGCGGCCGGGCCGCCGTCATGGCATCGAGCAGGATGCCGAGCTCGCGCAGCATGCGTTCCGGCGCCGCGCCCGACGACTCGGCGGCCGAGCCGGCGGATTCGGGCGTCGCGCCGGCCAGCCATGGCAGCGCCGCCAGCCAGCTGGGCGCACGCTGGCGCAGCGCGGCGACCCAGGCGGAGCCGTCGGGCCCGCGGGTCAGCTCGGCCAGCGCATCGAGCAAGGGCAGCAGCGGCTCGCCGCCGCCGGACTGCTCGATGCACTGTCCGCTCGCCAGCCAGGCGCCGGATTGCCGCGCCAGCCCGCGAAAGCGCTCGATGAGCGCGGTCTTGCCGACGCCGGCCTCGCCGCCCACCCACACCAGCGTCGACGCACCGGCCTGGACACCCGCGAGCGCGGCGACCAGCTGGGCGAGCGGCGCGTCGCGACCGACCAGCGTGCCCGCCTGGGCCGCCGGCTCGGGGGCAGCGGGTGCAGCGGCAGCAGTGGCGATCGCCGGCGCGGCTGACGCGGGCACGACGAAGCGGTAGCCGCGGCGCGCCACGGTCTCCACGTAGCGCGGCGCGCGCGGGTCGTCGCCCAGCACGTCGCGGATGGTGTTCACGGCGCTCTTGATCACCGATTCGCTGACGAAGCGGCGACCCCACACCGCGTCGAGAAGCTCTTCCTTGGACACCAGCTGTCCGGGCCGGGCGGCCAGGTGGCACAACACCGCGAACGCCTTCGGCGGCAGGTCGAGGCGCGCCTGGCCGCGCAGCAGCAGGGCGTTGGCCGGCTCCAGCTGGTAGGGCCCGAAGCGCAATGCGGCCGGCGCCGCGGTCCGGATCTCGTGGGTCATCGACCTTCCCATCGAAGGCACGACCCGAATCGCCACCGAAACAACACCGTTCCGAGACGACATCCGTGCCGGCCGTTTCTAGAGTAGCACCCATGCCAGGCCGAACCCACCCACACCGATGAACCGACCCCTGCAAGACCACCTGCCCATGCCGCTGAAGCTGGCCTTCGTGCTGCGGCTGCACCAGGACAGCCAGCAGCCCGGGCGCGGCCTGTGCGGCAGCGTCGAGCATCTGATCAGCGGCTGGCGTGCGGAGTTCGCCAACCTGCTCGAGCTGCAGCGCCGGCTCGAGGAGATGTTGAGCCGCCTGCCCGCCTCCGATTCCGAAACCCGTCAACCCCAGGAGTGAAACCATGCGTCCCACGCTGACCGCCGCCGCGCTGATCGCCGCGCTCGCCGCCACCCTCGTCATCACCGCCGCGCCCGCGCACGCCGAGACCGAAGCTCGTGCGCTGCCGGCCGCCGACTACACCGTGTTCGTCGATCCGCCGACCGGATTCGTGTTCGTCAAGCTGCCTGCGGGCTGGAAGTTCGCGGGCAAGGTGGAAGCCGCCGACATGAAGCGCCTGCCCTCGACGGTCGTCACCTCGCTGCTGGTGCCCGACGCCGACATGGCCAAGGCGGCCAAGAGCGAGGCCCTGCGCGTGCAGTGGTGAGCGGGACGCGGACCCGCTGAGGCTCCTGCCGTACAGTGGCCGCCAAGCGGTCGCACAGGTGCTGTGCAGACCCGTCCCCGCTTGGAGATCGCTGCATGGACGATTCATCCGGCTACACGCCGCCGGCCATCTGGACCTGGAACAAGGACAACGGCGGCCGCTTCTCCAACATCAACCGCCCGACCGCCGGTGCGACGCACGAGAAGGCGCTGCCGGTGGGCCGCCATCCGCTGCAGCTCTACTCGCTGGCCACGCCCAATGGCGTCAAGGTCACGGTGATGCTGGAGGAACTGCTGGCGCTGGGCCACGCCGGCGCCGAGTACGACGCCTGGCTCGTCCGCATCAACGAAGGCGAGCAGTTCGCCAGCGGCTTCGTCGCCGTCAACCCGAACTCCAAGATTCCGGCGCTGCTGGACCGCAGCGGGCCGACGCCGGTGAGGGTGTTCGAGTCCGGGGCGATCCTGCTGTACCTGGCCGAGAAGTTCGGCGCCTTTGTCCCGACCGGTCCCGAGCAGCGCGCGGAGTGCCTGTCGTGGCTGTTCTGGCAGATGGGCAGTGCGCCTTTTCTCGGCGGTGGGTTCGGCCACTTCTATGCGTACGCGCCGGCCAGGATCGAATACGCGATCGACCGCTACGCGATGGAAGTCAAGCGGCAGCTCGACGTGCTCGACCGCCGCCTGGCCGAAAGTCCGTTCCTGGCGGGCGACGACTACACCATCGCCGACATGGCGGTGTGGCCCTGGTACGGCACGCTGGTCAAGGGCCAGCTCTACGACGCGGGCGAGTTCCTGCAGGTGCAGGCGTATGCCAATGTCCTGCGCTGGACCGACGAGATTGCCCGACGCCCGGCCGTCAAGCGCGGCCGCATGGTCAATCGCACCTGGGGTCAGCCTGGCAGTCAGCTGCACGAGCGTCACGACGCGGGCGACTTCGAGACGCGGACCCAGGACAAGCTGGATCCGCGGCCATGATCACCCTCTACGACTGCGCCACCGCGCCGAGCCCGCGGCGTGCCCGCATCCTGCTGGCCGAGAAGGGCGTCGTCCACGAGACGATCCAGGTCGACCTGAGAAGCGGCGAGCAGCTGGGCGACGCCTATCGCCAGGTGAACCCGCAATGCACGGTGCCGGCGCTGCGCACGGACGAAGGCCTGCTGCTGACCGACAACGCGGCCATCACGGCGTACCTCGAGGCACGCTATCCGCAGCCGACGCTGCTGGGGGACACGCCGCAGCAGAAGGCGGAGATCGCGAGCTGGAACTGGCGCATCGAATTCGAAGGGCTGATGGCCATTGCCGAGGCGATGCGCAACAGCTCTCCGGCCATGGCGAACCGGGCCTTGCCGGGGCCCGACGACTACCGGCAGATCCCCGAGCTGGCGCAGCGCGGCCTCGCGAGGCTGCAGCAGTTCTTCATCACGCTGAACGAGCGTCTTGCCGGCCGCGACTTCGTCGCCGCCGATGGTTTCAGCGTGGCGGACATCACCGCGGTGGTGGCGGTCGACTTCGCGCGCGTGGTGAGGGTCAAGCCGGGCGAGCAGCACCCGCATGTGCTGCGCTGGCGTGCGCTGATGGCGCAGCGTCCGTCGATGTCGCTGTGAGCATCGGCCTGCGCGACAGGAGCCCGCCGGAATGGGCTCGCGGCTCGGAGGACTTCATCGGATGACCACGAACACTGCTTCCCCTGGTCGAGTCGCCGTCGTGACGGGAGGCGCCCGCGGCATCGGCCGGGCGATCGGCGAGTGGTTCCTGCGCCATGGCCACCGGGTCGTGCTGCTGGACAGGGATCAGCCCACGCTCGACCGTGCGGTCCGCGAGCTGGCCAGGCCCGATGACCTCATCGGCGTGCATGGCGATGTGTCCGACCCGACGCAGGTCGCGAGGGCCGCCTCGGAAGTGATGGCGAGGTTCGGCCGCGTCGATGCGCTGGTCAACAACGCCGGCGTGGCGGTCTTCAAGCCGGCGCTGGAGACCTCTTTCGCGGAATGGCGCGAGGTCATGGCCACCAACCTCGACGGGGCGTTCCTGTGCACGCAAGCGTTCGGCGCCTTGATGGCCGGCCGGGGCGGAGCGATCGTCAACATCGCGTCGATCTCCGGCTTGCGGGCCAGCACGCTGCGGGTCGCGTACGGCACCAGCAAGGCCGCGCTCATCCAGATGTCGAAGCAGTACGCCGTGGAGCTCGGCAACGTCGGGGTGCGCGTCAATGTCGTCGCGCCGGGACCCGTCGAGACCGAGATGGCCAAGCTCGTGCACAGCGTGGCCATCCGTTCCGACTACCACGACGCGATTCCCCAGGGCCGCTACGGCACGGTGGAAGAAATGGCCGAAACCGTCGGCTTCCTGTGCAGCGACGCCGCCAGCTTCATCAACGGCCAGGTGGTGGCGGTCGACGGCGGCTTCGAGGCGACGGGTGTCGGGCTGCCGACGCTGCGCCGGCGCCTGGCCGAGGCGGGCCCTCAAGGTGCCACGGGATCGGGCGCGTCGTTTGCTGCACCACTGTCGCAACCGGAGCGCATCATGAATCCGACCCAGCCTCGCGACGACGCCGAAAGGCGCAACGACGATTCGACCAAGCAAGTGCCGCCCGACCGCTCGTCCGCGGGCGTCACCGGAGGATCCCCCGCCGCGGAAGAAGACATCGGGACCGAGGGCGCGGGCACCGAGCCGCGCGACAGCGCGCGCGAGCAAGACCCGTCACCGCCGGGGAAGTCCCGGCAGTGAGGCAAGGCTTGCGTTCCCTCTCCCGCCCGCGGGAGAGATCCGACGTGTTGCCCCGGAACTGATGCTCTCCCTCTCCCGCTCGCGGGAGAGGGTCGGGGTGAGGGTTTCGTCGCGCGCTCCTGAGAAGGCATCGTCGCCTAGGCGACCGCGCAACGCGGCTCGCGGTGGTTCAATCGTGCCTCACCCGACGGAGAGACACGATGCTGACCGAACACTCCAGCAAGACCCGCGAGCTGCTCGACCGCCTGAACGCGTTCTTCGAGCAGCACATCTATCCCAATGAAGAGCGCCACGCGCGCGAGATGGACGCGCTGCGGCGCGCCGGGAACCCGTGGCAGCCGGTGCCGGTGGTCGACGAGCTGAAGGTCGTCGCACGGGGCGCCGGGCTGTGGAACATGTTCCTGCCGCATCCGTACAAGGGCCACGGCGGCATCTCCAACCTCGACTACGCCCCGCTGTGCGAGCTGATGGGGCGCGTCACCTGGTCCAGCGAGGTGTTCAACTGCTCGGCGCCCGACACCGGCAACATGGAGACGCTGGAGCGCTACGCCACCGACGCGCAGAAGCAGCGGTGGCTCGAACCGCTGCTGGCCGGCGAGATCCGATCCGCCTTCCTGATGACCGAGCCGGCGGTCGCATCGTCGGACGCCACCAACATCCAGTGCAGCATCCGCCGTGACGGCGACGAGTACGTCATCAACGGCCGCAAGTGGTTCAGCTCCGGCGCCGGCAACCCGCGCTGCGCCATCTTCATCGTGATGGGCAAGACCGAGCCGGATGCGCCGCGGCACCAGCAGCAGTCGATGGTGCTGGTGCCGCGCGACACGCCGGGCGTGACCGTGGTGCGGCCGCTGACGGTGTTCAACTACGACGACGCGCCGCACGGCCACATGGAAGTAGTGCTCGACAACGTGCGCGTGCCGCTCTCGAACATCCTGCTCGGCGAGGGCCGCGGTTTCGAGATCGCGCAGGGACGGCTGGGGCCGGGACGCATCCACCACTGCATGCGCTCCATCGGCGCGGCCGAGCGCGCGCTCGAGATGATGGTCGACCGCCTGCAGCAGCGCATCGCCTTCGGCCGGCCGCTGGCCGAGCAGTCCATCTGGCACGAGCGCATCGCCGAGTCTCGCTGCCTGATCGACCAGGCGCGGCTTCTCACGCTCAATGCCGCGCACATGATGGACACCGTGGGCAACAAGGCCGCGAAGGCGGAGATCGCGATGATCAAGGTCGTCGCGCCCAACGTGTCGTGCAAGGTGGTCGACTGGGCGATCCAGGCTCACGGCGCCGCGGGCGTCAGCCAGGACTTCTGGCTTGCCGAGGCCTACGCCCACCAGCGCACCGTGCGCATCGTCGACGGCCCCGACGAGGTGCATCGCAACGCGATCGCGAAGATCGAGCTCGCCAAGCGGGCGCGGACTCGCATGCCGCGGTGATGCCGCGGACGCGCTTCACCGCGCGTCGTCGACGAAGGTGTCGAATACCAGCGTGCGCAGCCACTGGCTGTCCGGCGTGCGGTGGAACTTGGCGTGCCAGAACACGTTGATCGCCACCTCCGGCAGCTTGGCCGGGTGCGCCACGTAGGTCAGGCCGAAGGGCGCGGTCATTCGCTGCGCGAGGCGTTCGGGCACCGTCGCCACCAGGTCGGTGGCCTGCAGGATGTGGCCGATGGCGACGAAGTGCGGCACCGTCAGGCGCACGCGGCGCTCGATGCCGCTGCGCTCGAGCAGCTCGTCGACCTTGCCGTGACCGGTTCCCGGGGACACGACCACCAGGTGCTCCGCCGCCGAGAACTCGGCCAGCGACATCTTCTTCCTGTCGAGCCGGTGTCCCTGGCGGAACAGGCACACGTAGCGCTGGCGGAACAGCCGCCGCTGGAAGAAGCCGGCCTTGAGCTGCGGCAGCAGCCCGATCGCCAGGTCGACCTTGCCGGCCTCCATCTCGTCCTTCAGGTTCACCGCCGTGTTGCGCACGGTGCTCAGCGAGACGCCTGGCGCCTGCCGGCGCAGGCTGTCCATCAGCGCGGGCAGGAAGTAGATCTCGCCGATGTCGGTCATGCCGATGGTGAACGAGCGGGTGCTGCTCGCCGGATCGAAGGTGCTGCGCTGGTTGAGCGCGCTGTGGATCATGCCTAGCGCGTAGGCGACCGGCTCGGCCAGCTGCTCGGCAAAGGGCGTGGGTTGCATGCCCGTGGGCGTGCGCAGGAACAGCTCGTCGCCGAGCAGCTTGCGCAGGCGCGCCAATGAGTTGCTGACCGCCGGCTGCGTGAGGCCCAGGTTCTCGGCGACCTTGGAGACGCGCCGCTCGACGAGCAGCTGGTTGAACAGCACCAGCAGGTTGAGGTCGATGTCCTGCAGCTGCACCGACGCCTCCATTTCATTTGGTGATGTGCTGTATTCAACTGATTCTATTGGCTGATCGGGCGCCGATGCCGATGATGACTCTCCATGGAAGTCACCATCCATCCCCTGCAGCGCGTGCTTCACGTGCAGCCCGGCGTGAACCTGCTGGAGGCGCTGCGCGAGCACCAAGTGCCGATGTCGTACAGCTGCATGGCCGGCCGCTGCGGCACTTGCCGCTGCAAGGTGATCGCAGGCGACGTGCTCGACGGCGGCCAGGAGCTGCAGCGTCCGCTGGACGCCGAGGCGCGCTTCGTGCTCGCGTGCCAGACCTATCTCACCGAGCCGTGCGCGATCGAGATTCCCGAGCCCGACGAGATCGTCGTGCACCCGGCGCGCATCGTGAAGGCGAGGGTGGCCCGCCTGGAAGACATGACGCACGACATCCGGCGGCTGGTGCTCGAGCCGGCGAAGCCGCTGGCGTTCTCGCCGGGGCAGTACGCGCAGCTGCAGTTGACGCCCGAGCATGTGCGGCCCTATTCGATGGCCGGGCTCGCGGGCGACGGCACGCTCGAGTTCCACGTGCGGCGGGTGCCAGGCGGGCGGGTCAGCGGCTACATCGCCGAGACGTTGAAGCCCGGGGACGCGGTGCGCGTCAGCGGACCCCTGGGCTCGGCCTACCTGAGGCGGCAGCACGATGGTCCCATGCTGTGCGTGGCCGGCGGCACCGGGCTCGCGCCCATCCTGTCCATCCTTCGCGGCGCGCTGGTCGAGGGAATGGCCAACCCGATCCATCTGTACTTCGGCGTGCGCTCGCCGCGCGACATCTACGGGCTGTCCTGGCTGCATGAGCTGCAGCATCGCCATCCCTGCCTGCACCTGCATGTGGTGGTGACCGCCGGCGGCGACGCGGGCGGGCATCGCACCGGACTGGTCACCGACGCGATCGATGCCGACCTGCCCGCGCTCGACGGCTGGCGCGCCTACCTCTGCGGCTCGCCGCCCATGGTCGAAGCCGCCACGCTGCTTGCCAAGCGAAAGGGGATCGCGCCCGAGCGCATCCATGCCGACGCCTTCTACACCCAGGGAACCTGAAGCCATGGCCGCTGCCGTTCTTTCGCCGGACGCCGCGCGCGAGCGCCGCGACTACTACGACCGCATAGGCCGCCACAGCATGACGCCGCTGTGGGAGGTTCTGGGCGCGCTGGTGCCTCCGGCGCCGCGCTCTCCGGCTGCACCGGCGCTGTGGCGTTATGCCGAAGTGCGCGACCAGGTGATGGAGGCGGGACGCCTGATCAGTGCCGAGGAGGCCGAGCGCCGCGTGCTCGTCCTGGAGAACCCGGCGCTGCGCGGCCAGTCCTGCATCACGCAGTCGCTGTATGCCGGGCTGCAGCTCATCCTGCCCGGCGAGGTGGCGCCGGCGCACCGCCACGCGCAATCCGCGCTGCGGCTGGTGCTCGACGGCGAAGGCGCCTACACCGCCGTCGATGGCGAGCGCACGACGATGCGCCGCGGCGACTTCATCATCACGCCGGCATGGACCTGGCACGACCACGGCAATCCGGGCGAGCAGCCGGTGGTGTGGCTGGACGGGCTGGACATTCCGCTGGTGCGCTTCCTCGACGCGGGCTTCGCCGAGAAGACCGAGCAGGCGGTGCAGCAGCCGCTGCGCCCCGAAGGCGATGCACTGGCGCGCTATGGCTCGAACATGGTGCCGGTGGATTTCCATCCCGCGCCGCAAGAGCCCACGCGGGTGTTCGTGTATCCGTACGAGCGCACGCGGGCCGCGCTGAGGGCCATCGCCGGCGGCACGCCGGATCCGCACCTCGGCTTCAAGCAGCGCTTCGTCAACCCCGCCACCGGCGCGTCGCCCATGCCTACCATGGGCGCCTTTGCACAGTGGCTTCCCTCGGGCTTCGACACGCAGCCGTACCGCAGCACCGACGGCACCGTCTACGTCTGCCTCGAAGGCGAAGGCGAGGCCATCGTCGGCGAACAGGTGCTGCGCTTCGCCGAGAACGATGTGCTCGTCGTCCCTTCGTGGCACACGCTGCGCCTGCATGCCGGACGCGACACGCTGCTCTTCAGCTATTCCGACCGCCCCGTGCAGCAGGCGCTCGGCCTGTGGCGCGAGCAAAGGCTCTGACCGCTTCTCCTTCAACCGGACACGACTTGCCATGGACCATGCCGTTGCGGTTCCACCGCTGCACACGCTCACTGTCGCCGGACGCCACGAGCGCTTTCCCGTCAACCGCGTCTTCTGCGTCGGCCGCAACTACGCCGCACATGCGCGAGAGATGGGCAAGGACCCGGACCGCGAGCCGCCGTTCTTCTTCATGAAGCCGTCCGGCGCGGTGATCGACGCGTCGCGCGATCCCGCGGTGCCGTATCCGCGCAAGACGGCCAATTACCACCACGAGATCGAGCTGGTGGTCGCCATCGCAGACGGAGGCCGCGACATCGCGGTGGCCGATGCGCTGGAGCACGTGTACGGCTACGCGGTGGGGCTCGACATGACGCGGCGCGACCTGCAACTGGAGGCGCGCGACAAGGGCCGGCCATGGGAGTTCGGCAAGTCGTTCGCGCATTCGGCGCCGATCGGCCCGCTGCGGCGCGCTTGCGATATCGGTCATCCCGCCAACGGCGCGATCACGCTGACGGTGAACGGACAGGCGCGGCAATCGTCGGACATCTCCAAGCTGATCTGGTCGGTTTCCGAGTGCATCGCGTACCTGTCGGCATACGAAGAGCTCGAGCCCGGAGACTTGATCATGACCGGCACGCCCGAAGGCGTGAATGCGGTGCTGCCGGGCGACGTGATGCAGGGCGCCATCGACGGCCTGGATGGAATCCGGGTCGTGGTGAGCCAGGGCCACGTCGAAGAACCCAGGAGACCCGCATGAGCAGCCAGCCCATCACCGTGTTCCCGCGCGAGCCGCAATGGCAGGGCGAGAGCACTCACCAGATTCCGTTCCTCGCCTACACCAGCGACGAGCTCTACCAGCGCGAGCTCGAGCGCTTCTTCTACAAGGGCCACTGGTGCTACGTGGGCCTGGAGGCCGAGATCCCCGAGCCGGGCGACTTCAAGCGCACGGTGATCGGCGAGCGCTCGGTGATCCTCACGCGCGGACTCGACGGCCGCATCCACGTCGTCGAGAACGTGTGCGCGCACCGCGGCATGCGCTTCTGCCGCGAGCGCCACGGCAACGTGCGCAAGACCGGCTTCACGTGCCCGTATCACCAGTGGAACTACAGCATCGAGGGTGACCTGCGCGGCGTGCCGTTCCGGCGTGGCGTGCGCCAGGAGGGCGAGATGCTGGGGGGCATGCCGGCCGACTTCAAGCTGGAGGAGAACGGCCTGACGAAGCTGAAGGTCGCCACGCGCGGCGGGGTGGTGTTCGCCTCCTTCGACGCCGAGGTGGAGCCCTTCGAAGACTACCTCGGCCCGACGATCCTGCGCTACTTCGACCGGCTGTTCAACGGCCGCAAGCTGAAGGTGCTCGGCTACAACCGCCAGCGCATCCCGGGCAACTGGAAGCTGATGCAGGAGAACATCAAGGACCCGTACCACCCGGGCCTGCTGCACACCTGGTTCGTGACCTTCGGCCTCTGGCGTGCCGACAACAAGTCGCAGCTGCGCATGGACGACAGGCACCGCCACGCGGCCATGATCTCCACCCGCGGCGCGGCGGGCAAGTCGGAGCAGGTGACGCAGGTGGCCAGCTTCAAGGAGAGCATGAAGCTGCACGACCCGAGCTTTCTCGACATCGTGCCCGAGCCGTGGTGGGAAGGCCCCACGGCGGTGATGACCACCATCTTCCCCAGCGTGATCCTGCAGCAGCAGGTCAACAGCGTCTCCACGCGGCACATCCAGCCCACCGGCCATGGCCAGTTCGATTTCGTCTGGACGCACTTCGGCTTCGAGGACGACGACGAGGCGATGGCGCAACGCCGCCTGCGCCAGGCCAATCTCTTCGGCCCTGCCGGCTTCGTGTCGGCCGACGACGGCGAGGTGATCGAGTTCTCGCAGCAGGCCTTCGAGAGCAAGCCGTTCCATCGCACGCTGGCGGAGCTGGGCGGGCGCGGGGTCGAAGACACCGAGCACATGGTCACCGAAACGCTGATCCGCGGCATGTACCGCTACTGGCGCGACGTGATGGAGGCATGACCGCATGAACTTCGAGGACTACCTGGCCCTGAGCCAGCTTTATGCCGACTATGCGATCGCGGTGGACTCCGGCCAGTGGGACCTGTGGCCCGAGTTCTTCACCGACGACTGCGTGTACCGGCTGCAGCCGCGCGAGAACTTCGAGCGCGGCTTCCCGCTGGCGACCCTGTCGTTCACCAGCAAGGGCATGCTGAAGGACCGCGTGTACGGCATCCGCGAGACGCTGTTCCACGACCCGTACTACCAGCGGCACGTCGTCGGCAGCCCGGTGGTGCGCCGCTGCGAGGCCGGCCGCTTCGAGTGCGAGGCGAACTACGCGGTGTTCCGCACCAAGCTGTCGGACACGTCCACGGTGTTCAACGTCGGTCGCTACATCGACGTGGTCGTGCGCACCGGCGAGGGCCTCAAGTTCGCGTCACGCCAGTGCATCTACGACAGCGAGATGATCCCCAACTCCATCATCTACCCCATATGAGCGAGCAGACCTGGATCGACGCGCTTGCCGCCGACGAGCTGCCGACCGACGACGTCCTCGGCGTCGCGATCGACGGCCACGACATCGCGCTGTACACCGTCGGTGGCGAGGTCTTCGCCACCGACAACGTGTGCACCCACGGCCACGCGCGCCTGTGCGACGGTTTCCTCGACGGCCACGAAATCGAATGCCCGCTGCATCAGGGGAGGTTCGACGTGCGCGACGGCAAGCCGACCTGCGAGCCGGCCAGCGAGCCGCTGCGCAGCTACCCGGTGAAGGTCGAAGGCTCGCGGGTGCTCGTGCGCATCGGGTGAACGGATGCCTGGGCAGGCATGGGGACTCAGGCATCGAAGTCCCGCCACACGCGCAGCACGCTTCGATACCTCAGCCCGAACCGTGGATGTCTGCCCGCGATCGCCCTGCGCTTGCCGAGTGGCCGAGCAACAGGGCACCACGCAACCCGACCCGCATGCTTCAGAAGTTCACCACCAGGCCACCGGTGACCTGCCCGACGTTCGCCTTGGCGTCGAATACGTCGTGGAACCGGTACTGCTCGTATTCGGCGCGCAACGCCATGGTGGAACTCAGCTGGTACTGCGCGCCGGCACCGAGCTTGAGGCCGGTGTCCGAACTGTCGCCGCCCGGTCCGTTGAAGCGGGCGTGGGCCGCTCCGATGCGGCCGAGCAGCGACCAGTCCTTGCTCAGCGGCAGCGTTCCGACCGCGTCCAGATAGGCGCCATCGGCCTTGACCTTGCCGCTGATGTCGCGCGACTCGCCCAGGTGCATGGCGCCGGCCTCGAGCGCGAAGTTCGGGCTGAAGCCGTAGCCGCCGTAGAGCTTGCCGGCGACGCCGCGGCCGTTGCCGTCGACGCCGTCGACGGTGCTGTTCCAGAAGGGGGCGCCGAGGCTGGCGCCCGCATAGAGCCCTTCGGCATGAGCGGCCGCCGCGCCGGCCGCCAGCAGCACGGCGAGCAGGGGTTTCGACAATTTCATGGATCACTCCTTGGATGAAGGTGCTGCACGACCAGTGCAGTGAAGGCATCGTTGGATCGGGGCGTTTCGGTCGGGCTACCCGCTGTGCCATGGAAGATGACCGACGCAACCGTGCAAGTGGGGAACTCTCTTGTCATCAGAGCGGGACATAGAGCCTTTCCTGTCCGCGCTGCACGAGCAGCGCGATGGCGTGTCCTGCGCCGGCGAGCGCGTCGCGCAGTGCGCCCATCGACTCCACCGGCTTGCCGTTGATGCCGAGCAGCAGGTCGCCGGGCTGCAGGCCTGCCATCGCCGCGCGCCCGCTCACGTCCTCGATCAGCAGCCCGCCGTGCGCGCCGGCCTGACGCTGCTCCTCAGGCTCCAGCGGGCGCAGTGCCAGGCCCAGAGAGCCGGCGGCGACGGGCGCTGCATGGGCCGCAGTCTGCGGCGCGGCGGCACCCTCCTTGGCGTCGCCGAGGGCGACCCGGATCTCACGCGGTGCGCCGGCGCGCCACACCTCCAGCGCGACCTTGTCGCCCGGCGCGTGCATGGCCACGGTGGCCGACAGATCGCCCGAAGCGACGATGGGCTCGCCGTCGATGCGCAGCACCACGTCGCCCGCTTCGAGGCCGGCGCCGGCGGCCGGGCTGCCCGGCTGCACCTCGGCGACCAGCGCGCCCTGCGGCTTGGCGAGCTTGAACGAGGCGGCCAGCCGTGCGTCGACGTCCTGCACCGTCGTGCCGAGGCGGGCGTGCGAGGCATGGCCCGTGGCGACGATCTGCTGCTCGACGCGCCTGGCGACGTCGATCGGAATCGCGAAGGACACGCCCTCGTAGCCGCCGGAGCGGCTGTAGATCTGCGAATTGATGCCCACCACTTCGCCGCGCGCATTGAACAGCGGCCCGCCCGAGTTGCCCGGATTGATCGCCACGTCGGTCTGGATGAAGCGCACCGCGCCGTCGTCGGGCAGCGAGCGGCCCAGCGCGCTCACCACGCCCGCGGTGACGGTGTTCTCGAAGCCGAAGGGCGAGCCGATGGCCAGCACCCAGTCGCCTGCGCGCAGGCGGCTGGCGTCGCCCAGCGGCAGCACGGGCAGCTGGTGCGCGTCGATCTTCAGCACTGCGATATCGGTCCTGGCATCGCTGCCCAGCACGCGTGCATTGAATTCGCGCCGGTCGGTCAGGCGAACCACGACTTCCTTCGCACCCTGCACCACGTGCGCGTTGGTGAGCACGATGCCGTCGTGCGAGACGATGAAGCCGGACCCCTCGCCGCGCACCGGCACCCGGATGGGCGGCACCGCGCTGCCGAAGCGCCTGCGCAGCAGATCGAGCAGCGCCTGCGCGGAACCCTCGTCGTCGTCATCGGCGGTCACTTCGCGCACGCCACTGACCCGCACGTTGACGACCGCAGGTCCGGCCCGCTCGGTGATGGTGGCGAAGTCCGGCAGCCCGGCGGGCGCGGGCGAAGGTGCGCTCGTGGCGGCGGCGGCGACCGGGGCCGCGCTGACCATCCGGTGCGTGCATCCGGCCAGGGCGAGCACAGAGGCGACCGTGGCGACGCCGATCGCATGGGTCCGCGGTGAACGAAGGAGATGTCTCATCGGCCTGGTCCTCACCGTCAGCCGCGTGCGCGGGGTGTCGTGCCGCGCTCGAGGGCCGCGGTGTCGGGATGGGTGTCGCGCGTGGGAAGCGTCGACGGCGTGACCAGCACGGCCAGCAGCACCGCGGCGACTTGGGCGCCGATGCGTCCGGCCAGGCGGTTGCCCGCACCGTGTTCATGCGAAAGGGCGAGGGAACGGAAGGTCTTCATGCGAGGCTCCTGCGCTTCATTGGCAAGCGCTGCATGCAGACTCCTCCCGTTCGGTTGCCGATGCGTTGTCGCGGGTGGCAACCCAGGCTACCGACGTAACCGGGCCGGTCAGAGCCCGGTCATCGAGGCTGCCCATGCTGCGGCCACTGTTGCCAGGAGCTGCCCATGAAAGAACAAGACATCCGCTACCTCGCCGAACACCTGATGCTCACCGGCGTGGGCAGCCTGAACCGGCGCGACCGGCAGACGCTGGAGCGGCTGCTGGTGCGACTGGGCGACCGGCGCCGCGACCGGCCCGACGAGACCCTCGTTCCCACGCTCGGTGAACGCCTCGCCGACCGCGTCGCCGAGTTCGGCGGCTCCTGGACCTTCATCGTCCTGTTCATGGCCGTGCTGGTCGGCTGGGCGCTGCTGAACACCGACGTGCTCGGCGCATCGGCGTTCGACCCGTATCCCTACGTGTTCCTGAACCTGCTGCTGTCGATGCTGGCCGCGATCCAGGCGCCGATCATCATGATGTCGCAGAACCGGCAGGCGGCACGCGACCGCATTGCCGCGGCGCGCGACTACGAGACCAATCTGCGCGCGGAGCGGAAGATCGATGAATTGATCGAGTTGCTGCGGGCGAAGGCTGGGCCATGACGCCGCTTGCACGCGATGCGCAGAACGCGTCAGTGGCTCGCGCGAGAGGCGATGTGCTGCGCCAGGTAGGCCGCGTCCTCGTCGGCCCCGAACAGGAAGGCCGACTTCCACTTGTGCAGCCACGGCAGGCCCAGGAAGTACAGGCCCGGCTCGGAGGTCACGCCGCGCTCGTGCAAGGGCGTCCGCCGGGATCCGGATGGGCCGAAGACCGGGAGATCGATCCAGCTGAAGTCCGTGAGCGCGCCGTTGGCCCAGATCACCGAGTGGATTCCCTCGCGGGGGAGGTCCAGGGTGCGAATCGGCGTGAGCAGCTGCGGTGGATCGGGCCATGGATCCCCCGCAGGTTCGGCCGGGGGGAGGTCCAGTTGCCGATCGCGAGCCACGTCGTCGCAGCGACGATTGAACGCCTTCAGCGAGTCGTCGCCGTGCGCAATGGTGGAACGCAGGTCATCCGCGATGGCGAGCCTGCCGTTGTCGGCACCTGTCATGCGCCCGAGCAGCACCACCCCTTCGGCAGCCAGCCGGCGCAGATCGATGTCGTGCCCCCCGTCCACGCCCGTCATCAAGCGCGAGAGGCGCGCGCCTTTCCACTCGTGAAGCCTCGCATCGGCGGAGCCGGTCGCGATCAGCCACCAGATGCAATCCTTCCCCCGGTAGCGACGCTGGATCCGTTCGTGCGAGCCCACGGACAGGAACACCCGGCGCGCGGCGCGGCACAGCTCCTCGGCGATCTGCACGCCCGAGTTTCCCGCGCCGACGACCAGCACGGCGCCGGGGGGCAGCTGCGCCGGGTTGCGGTACTGGGTCGAGTTCAACTCCAGCACCGGACTGCCCAGCGGGATCGACGGACGCGGCACGTGGTAGGGGCCCGTGGCGACGACGACGTTGTGCGCCTCGTAGAGGATGTCGTCGGTTTGCACCTGCAACCGCCCGGGCCGCTGCCCTGGTCCGATGGACCGTGCCGTGCAGCCGGTCCGCAGCGGTGCACGGACGACGGCCGCGTAGCGCTCGATGTAGTCGGTGACCTCGCGCAGCGGCGAGAACGCATCGGGATCGACGTGCGGGTCGGCGGTCGTGCGACTCCAGCCCGGGAGGTTCATGTTCCAGTTCGGCGACTGGAAGCACAGCGAATCCCAGCGCTCGGTGCGCCAACGCTCGGCGACCTGCCCGCGCTCTAGCACGAGGTGCTCGGCACCCAGCCGGCTCAGGTGATGGCTGATCGCCAGGCCGGCTTGCCCGGCGCCGATCACGATGGTTTCGATACGCTGGGTAGGCATGCCGTGCACCCGTCTTCAGTCCTGGCCGGGCAAGCATACGGACTTCCAGGGCTGTCGACCGCTGGCATCTCCCCCAACGACCACTGCGCGTCGTGCAGCGCTTGCAGGCTCTCCCGGTGCCCGATGCTGACGACGGTCGTCGAGGGCAGCGCGGCGCGCAGGCGCCGGTACAGCAGCACCTGCGAGGGCTCGTCCAGCGCGGACGTCGATTCGTCCAGGAACACCCAGTCGGGCCGGTGCAGCAGCACGCGCGCGAATTGCAGCCGCTGCTGCTCGCCGGGCGACAGCACGCTGCCCCACTCGCGCCGCTCGTTCAGGTCGAGGCGTCGGTCGCCGAGGCCGACCGTGGCCAGGGCCTGAATCATCGCCAAGGCATCGAAGTCCTCGCCGGGCTGCGGCCACGCGAGCGCTTCGGCCAGCGTGCCGCTCGGCAGATAGGGCCGCTGCGGCACGAACATCAGCCAGGCGCCCCGCGGCAAGGCGATGCGCCCGTCGCCGCGGCGCCACACGCCGGCGATCGCGCGCAGCAGGGAGGTCTTGCCGCGACCCGAGGGACCGCGGATCAGCAGATGCTCGCCGGGCGCCAATCGCCGCGCCGGGACATCGATGCGCCGGCGCCCATCCGGCGTGTCGATGCGCAGTGCCGTGAGCTCGATGGCCGCGCCCGGCTCCTCGCGGCGCACGATGCCGTCGGAGGGCGGCGCTGCGCCCGCCGCCTCGGCGTGGACGGAGAACCGCGACAGGCGCTCCACCGTCGCGCGCCAATCGGCGAGCGTGGCGTAGGCATCGATGAACCAGCTCAGCGACCCCTGCACCTGGCCGAAGGCCTGCGCCGTCTGCATCAGGCCGCCCAGCTGCAGCGAGCCCGCGAAGTAGCGCGGCGCGGCGGCCAGCAAGGGAAAGACGTTGGCGAGCTGGCCATAGCCGGCGGAGAACCAGGTGAGCCGCTTGGTGGTCCGGATGAGCAGGTCCCAGTTGGTTCGCACGGCCTCGAACACGTGGGCCATGCGATGACGCTCCCGCACTTCGCCGGCGGCCAGCGCCACCGCTTCGGCATGGTCGCGCAGCTGCACCAGCGCGTAGCGGAAGTCGGCCTCCACGCGTTGCTGCTGCACGTTCAGGCGCACCAGCGGCAGGCCCAGCCGCTGCGTGATCCAGCTGCCCAGGCCGGCATAGGCGATCGCCACCCACACCATGTAGCCCGGCATGGTGATGCCGCCGTGCCCCGCCGGCAGCGCCAGCGAGCCGGAAAGGCGCCACAGGATGCCGACGAAGGACACCAGCGTCACACCCGCATTCAGCAGGCCGAGCGAAAGGTCCAGGCTGGCGCCGACGAAGCGGCCCGCGTCCTCGGCGATGCGCTGGTCGGGGTTGTCGAGCGCCGGCGCCGCCTCGTGTGCGAGGCGGTACGGCCCACCCGGCTGCAGCCAGCGCCGCAGCAGGTCCTGCGTCAGGCGCGTGCGCCAGCGCATCAGCAGCCGCTGCTGCAGGTACTGGCGGTACACCGCCGCCACGATGAAGCAGGCGGCGAGCAGCGCGAACACGCCGAGCTGCCTCCAGAAGCCGGCCAGGTCGTGGTTCTGCAGCGTGTCGTAGAAGCGGTTGTTCCAGTCGCTGAATTGGACGTTGAGCCCCACGCCGGCGAGCGTCAGCGACACCACCGCGGCGAGCAGCGCCCAGGCGCTTCGCTCGCCGCGGTCGCGCCAGAAGGGAACGGCCAGGGCCCAAGCCTCGCGAAGGCCGGCGCGGTCCGGGTTCACGGGGCGCTCAACGCTCGCCCGCGGCACGTTGCATGGCAATGTGAGCATAGGAAGACGACCAGCCGATCAGCAGCAAGCCGTTGAGCGATTCGGTCCCGGCCAGGAGCCGGATCGCGCCGGCCGGCGCGATGTCGCCGTAGCCGAGGGTGGAGAAGGTCTCGAAGGAGAAATACAGCGCGTGGTTGATCGACAGCGTCGCCGACCGGCCGATCGATCCGAGGGCTGCGTGACGCAGAAGCAGGAAGTACGTCGCGGCGTAGAGCACGATCTCGACGACGTGGGCGCAGAACAGCGCCACGATCACCAGCACGATGTGCGAGCGCCCCGGCCATCGCAGCAAAGGCACGATGCGGTCGAGCGCGCGCAGCGCCTCGTAGTGGATGAGGGTGGTGAGCAGAAGCAGCGCTGCCGCGCAGGCGATGGTGGTGGGCATGGGCTGCGACCTTCGCCGTCGCGGGTTGCTCTCGCGTTGCCGGGATGCGGGCGGGTGTGTTACGGATGGAATGGCGGGCCCTTCCCCCCGATGTTCTTCAACAGCACGTTCGCCGCCGCCAGCCGGCGATTGCGCAGCGACAGCACGCTGGCCTCCGCCGTCAGCGTCGCGGTCTGCGCGCTCGCCACGTTGAGGTAGCTCACCGTACCGGCCTGGTACTGGTCCTGCACGATCTGCTGGTTGCGCTGCGCCGCCTGCAGCGCGGCCTGCTGCAGCGTCAGCTCGGCACCGATGCGCTCCAGTGCAGCCAGGTTGTCTTCGACTTCCTGCAGCGCCGTGAGCACGGTCTGCCGGTAGCTGGATCCGGCCTGCTCGGCCGCGGCGCGTGCCTGCTCGCTGGCCTGGCGCCGCGCGCCCCCGTCGAGGATCGCTGCCGCAAGTGCCGGGCCCAGCGACCACAGCGAGTGCGGCGCCGACAGCAGACCGGCGAGCGCGGTGCCCCGAAACCCT
This sequence comes from Piscinibacter sp. XHJ-5, assembly GCF_029855045.1. Classification (GTDB taxonomy): domain Bacteria; phylum Pseudomonadota; class Gammaproteobacteria; order Burkholderiales; family Burkholderiaceae_C; genus Albitalea. The sequence goes on along the minus strand of NZ_CP123228.1, from coordinate 4,588,406 downwards.
GCGCTGGCCGAGAGCGTCACGCTGGGAAAGAAGGCGGCGTCGGCAACGCCGATCTGGGCATAGGCCGCGGCGACGCGGCGTTCGGCGGCCGCGATGTCGGGCCGCTGCTCCAGCAGCGTGGAGGGCAGGAACTCGGGCACCGTGGGCAGCAGGGGCAGGCTCGCGCTGCGCGCGAGCGTGAAGGCCGAGGGCGCCTGTCCGATCAGGACGGCAATGGCGTGCTCGAGCTGCGCCCGCTGCAGGCCCGCGTCCTCGATCTGCGCCTGCACGCCCAGCAGCTGGGTCTGCGCCTGCAGCACGTCGCTGCCGTCGGCCACGCCGGCGGCATGGCGTGCCTGCGTGAGCTCGAGCGACCGCCGATCCGCCGCGGCGGTGCGCTCCAGCAGGGCCTGCTGCGCTTCGGCCGCGCGCAAGGCGAGGTAGCTCTGCACCAGCGTGGCCTGGGCGGACAGGCGCGCCGCGGCGAGGTCGTCCCGGCTGGCCTGGTAGCTCGCGCCCGCGGCGGTGACGCCTTGCGACAGCCGGCCCCACAGGTCGACCTCCCAGCTGGCATCCAGGCCGAGCGACGCGGTCGTGCCGCGCGTCCCGGCCGCGGCTTGGGGGCCGCCGCTGCGGCTGGCCGCCCCGTTGACCGACAGGGTGGGCAGCAAGGCGGCCTGGCTGGCCTGCAGGGCGGCGCGTGCGCCGGCGACCTGCGCCACCGCCGCCTTGAGGTTCTCGTTGCCGATGGCGAGCTGGCGCTGCAGTCCGTCCAGCACCGGGTCGTCGAACAGGCGCCACCAGTCCGGCGGCACCGGCTCGGCGGCGGCGCCGACCGCGTGCTTCCACACCGCGTCTTCCTTGAAACGCGCCGGCGCCGCGACAGGTGGCGGGGGCACCGGGGCGGTGGCGCAGGAAGCCAGCAGCAAGGCCGCGGCGAGCGTGATGGCGATGGGGGAGGTGGGGCGTGGCAGGGCAGGCATTCGGGATCCTTCAGCTGCGCGGCGCGCGCAGGCGGTCCATGCAGGCGAACACCACCGGCGTGGTGTAGAGCGTGAGCAGCTGGCTCAGCAGCAGGCCGCCGACGATCGCGATGCCCAACGGCACGCGCAGCTCCGCGCCGTCGCCGCGTCCCAGCGCGAGCGGAAGGGCGCCGAACACCGCGGCCAGCGTGGTCATCAGGATGGGCCGCAGGCGCAGCGACGCGGCGCGGTAGATGGCGGCGCCGGCGCCCGTCGTCCCCGCGCGCTGCACCGAAAGCGCGAAGTCGATCATCATGATCGCGTTCTTCTTCACGATGCCGATCAGCAGCACCACGCCGATGAGCGCGATGACGCTGAAGTCGATGCCGGCGAGCCGCAGCGCCAGCAGCGCACCCAGGCCTGCCGACGGCAGCGTCGACAGGATGGTCACCGGGTGGATCAGGCTCTCGTACAGCATGCCCAGCACCAGGTAGATCGTGACGATGGCCGCGCCGATCAGCAGGGGCTGCGACGCCAGCGACGACTGGAAGGCCTGCGCCGTGCCCTGGAAGCCGCCGCGCACCGTCACCGGCAGGCCGAGCTGCGCGACGGCGGCATCGACGGCGTCCACCGCCTGCGACAGCGACACCCCCGGCGCCAGGTTGAAGCTGACGGTGCTGGCCGGCGCGCCGCCCTGATGGTTCACCGACAGCGGCGTGCTGGTGGTCTCCACCCGCGCCACTTCCGACAGCGGCACGCGGCTGCCGGCGGGCGTCGTGACGTCGAAGCGCTGCAGCGTCTGCGGGCTCTGCAGCCAGCGCGGCGCCAGCTCCATGACGACGCGGTACTGGTTGAGCGGGTTGTAGATCACGCCGATCTGGCGCTGGCCGAAGGCGTCGTCGAGTGCGCCGTCGATCGCGCTCATCGTCAGGCCCACGCGTGCGGCGGCGTCGCGGTCGACGACCAGCGACGTCTGCAGGCCGTGGTCCTGCTGGTCGCTGTTGACGTCGGTGATCTGCGGCAGCCGCGCCAATGCCTGGCGCACGCGCGGCTCCCAGCGGCGCAGCTCGGCGAGGTCGTCGGCCTGCAGCGTGAACTGCCACGAGGCGTTGGCCTGGCGCCCTCCGACGCGCACGTCCTGAACCGGTGCGAGGAACAGGTTGGCGCCGGCCAGGTGCGCCAGCCGCGCGCGAAGCCGCGTCATCACGGCGTCGACGCCGTCGCGCTCGCCGCGCGGCTTCAGCGTGATGAACATGTTCGCGGTGTTGCGCTGCCCGCCGCCGGTGAACCCGGTGGCGGTGGCCACCGCGGGGTCCGCCCGCACGACGTCGCTGAACGCGCGCAGCTTGGCCTGCATGGCCTGGAACGAGCTGCTCTGGTCGGCCTGCACGCTGCCCACCATCAGCCCGGTGTCCTGCTGCGGGAAGAAGCCCTTGGGGATGCTGATCCACAGCGCGACGTTGAGGGCGATCGCGCCGGCCAGCACCGCCAGCGCGAGCGGCTGATGGCGTAGCGTCCAGCGCAACGACCGCCGATACCCGCGCGCCAGCGCGCGCGCCAGCCGCGGCGGTGGACGCGAGCGGCCGGGCGGTCGCAGCAGCTGCGCCGCCATCATCGGCGTGGTGCTCAGCGACACCGCCATCGAGATCAGGATGGACACCGACAGCACCACCGCGAACTCGCGGAACAGCCGACCCACGATCCCGCCCATCGCCAACAGCGGGATGAACACGGCAACCAGCGAGAGGCTGATGCTGACCACCGTGAAGCCGATCTCGCGGGCGCCTTTGAGCGCGGCTTCGCGCGGCGGCATGCCGCGCTCGACATGCCGCGCGATGTTCTCCAGCACCACGATGGCGTCGTCCACCACGAAGCCCGTGGCCACCGTCATCGCCATCAGCGACAGGTTGTCCACGCTGTAGCCGAGCAGGAACATCGCGCCGCAGGTGCCCGCCAGCGACACCGGCACCGCGACCGCCGGCAGCAGTGCGGCCCGCGCGCTGCGCAGGAAGGCATACACGACGACGATCACCAGGCCGAAGGCGATGGCCAGCGTGCGCTGCACCTCGTGCACCGACGCGCGGATCGTCGGCGTGCGGTCCTGCACCACGTTGACGGCGATGGCCGCGGGGATCGCCGAGCGAAGCTGCGGCAGCAGGCCGCGAATCGCGTCGACGGTCTTGATGATGTTGGCGCCGGGGGCCTTGTTCAGGATCAGCAGGACGGCGGACTTGCCGTTGGCGATGCCGTCGTTGCGCACGTCCTGCACCGAGTCGACCACGTCGGCCACGTCGCGCAGCCGCAGCGCCGCGCCGTTGCGGTAGCTGATCACCAGCGGTGCATAGTCGGCCGCGCTGCGCGCCTGGTCGTTGGCGCCGATCTGCCAGCCGCGCACCGCGTCCTCCAGCACCCCCTTCGGCCGATTGGCGTTGCTGGCGACCACCGTCGCCCGCACGTTCTCCAGCGCGATGCCCTTGGCGGCCAGCGCCACCGGGTCGAGCTCGATGCGCACCGCGGGCAGCGCGCCTCCGCCTATCGTCACCTGGCCCACGCCGTCGACCTGCGCCAGCCGCTGTGCCAGCACGGTGGAGGCCGCGTCGTACATCTGGCCGCGCGTCAACGTATCGGAGGTGAGCGCGATGACCATGATCGGCGCATCGGCTGGATTCACCTTGCGGTACGTGGGATTGCTCGGCAGCCCGCTCGGCAGCAGCGAGCGCGCGGCGTTGATGCCCGCCTGCACGTCGCGCGCGGCGCCGTCGATGTCGCGGTCGAGGTCGAACTGCAGCGTGATGCGCGTGCTGCCCAGCGACGAGGTCGAGGTCATCTCGCTGACGCCGGCGATGGTGCCCAGCGTGCGCTCCAGCGGCGTCGCCACGGTGGCGGCCATCGTGTCGGGGCTGGCCCCGGGCAGCGAGGCGGTGACCGAGAGGGTCGGGAACTCCACCTGCGGCAGCGCCGCCACCGGCAGCAGCGAGCCGGCGATGAGCCCCGCCAGCGCCACGCCGAGGGTCACCAGCGCGGTGCCCACCGGGCGGTCGACGAAGACGCGCGAGAGGTTCATCGGCTTCTCGCCAGCCCCGCGAAGCCGAGGTAGATCACGGGGGTCGTGAACAGCGTGAGCAGCTGGCTCACGATGAGGCCGCCGACCATCACCACGCCGAGCGGGTGGCGCAGCTCGCTGCCGACGCCGGTGCCCAGCATCAGCGGCAGTGCACCGAGCAATGCCGCCATCGTGGTCATCAGGATGGGACGCAGGCGCAGCAGGCAGGCCCGGTGGATGGCGTCGCGCGGCGACAGGCCGTCCGCTCGTTGGGCCGCCAGCGCGAAGTCGACCATCATGATGGCGTTCTTCTTCACGATGCCGATCAGCAGCACGATGCCGATGACGGCGATGATTCCCAGGTCCAGGCGGAAGGCGAGCAGCGCCAGCAGCGCGCCGAGGCCGGCCGACGGCAGCGTTGACAGGATGGTCAGCGGGTGGATGGTGCTCTCGTAGAGCACGCCCAGCACGATGTACATCGTCACCACCGCCGCCAGGATGAGCAGCAGCGTGCTTCCGAGCGAGGCCTGGAAGGCCAGCGCCGCGCCCTGGAAGCCGGTCTCGATGCTGGCCGGCATCTGCAGCCGCGCCTCCTCGGCCCGGATGGCCTTGACGGCGTCGCCCAGGGCCACACCCGGCGCAGGATTGAACGAGATCGTCACCGACGGGAACTGCGCCACGTGGTTGACGGCGAGCGGCGCCGTGCGCTCGACCACGCGCGCCACCGACGAAAGCGGCACCTGCACGTTGTTCGTGCCCGGCACGTGCAGGGCCGCGAGCGAGTCCGGTCCGAGACGGTACTGCGGCGCCACCTCCAGCACCACGCGGTACTGGTTGCTCTGCGTGAAGATGGTCGACACGAGGCGCTGGCCGAAGGCGTCGTACAGCGCGCTGTCGATGGCGGCGACGCTGACGCCCAGGCGTCCGGCGGCCTCACGGTCGATGTCGATCCACGCCTGCAGGCCCTGCTCCTGCTGGTCGCTGGCCACGCCGGTGAGCTGCGGCAGGTGGCGCAGGCTGTCGAGCAGCGTGGCCGTCCAGCGCGACAGCTGCGCGCTGTCGGGCGAGCTCAAGGTGAACTGGTACTGCGTCTTCGCGGCGCGGTCCTCCAGCGTGAGGTCCTGCACCGGCTGCAGGAACAGCGCGATGCCGGGCACGTCGCGCGCGGCGTCGGTCAGCCGCTGCGCGATGTCGGCGGCGCTGCCGAGGCGATCCTCTCGCGGCCGCAGCGTGATCTGCAGCCGGCCCGCGTTGAGCGTGGTGTTCGCACCGTCCACGCCGATGAAGGAGGCCACGCTCTGCACCGCGGGATCTTTGAGGAGGCGGGCGGCGAGCGTGCGCTGGTGCTCGGCCATCGCCGCGAACGACGTGGACTGCGCCGCTTCGGTGATGCCCTGGATCTGACCGGTGTCCTGCACCGGGAAGAAGCCCTTGGGTACGACGACGTAGAGCGCGGCGGTGAGCGCGGCGGTCAGCACGAACACCGCGAGGGTCGCCGCGCGGTGGTCGAGCACGCGGTTCAGCAGGCGGCTGTAGCCGCCGACGATCCGCTCGAAGGCACGGTCCGCGGCGTGCCCCAGGCGGCTGTGGCGCTGCTCGCGCACCGGGTGCAGCAGTCGCGCGCACATCATCGGGGTGAGCGTCAGCGACACGAACGCGGAGATCAGGATGGAGGCCGCCAGCGTGATCGCGAATTCATGGAAAAGCCGCCCCACCACGTCGCCCATGAACAGCAGCGGGATCAGCACCGCGATCAGCGACACGGTGAGCGAGATGATCGTGAAGCCGATCTGGCGCGCGCCTTCGACGGCGGCGGCGAAGACATTGCTCGCGCCCTCTTCGAGGTGGCGCGCAATGTTCTCGATCATGACGATGGCGTCGTCGACGACGAAGCCGGTGGAGATCACCAGCGCCATCAGCGTGAGGTTGTTGATCGAGAAGCCGGCGAGATACATGACGCCGAAGGTGCCGACGAGCGACAGCGGCACGGCCACCGCGGGGATGACGGTCGCCGGCACGCTGCGCAGGAAGACGAAGATGACGGCCACCACCAGCGCGATCGCGAACGCCAGCTCGATCTGCACGTCGCGCACCGAGGCGCGGATGGTGGTCGTGCGGTCGCCGAGCACGCGCACGTCCACCGAGCCCGGGAGCGCGGCCTGCAGCCGCGGCAGCACCGCCTTCACGCGGTCCACCGTCTCGATCACGTTGGCCCCGGGCTGGCGCTGCACGTTGAGGATGACCGCCGGCGTGTCGTCGGCCCATGCGGCCAGGCGCAGGTTCTCCGCGTCGTCCACCAGCGTCGCCACGTCGCGCAGCCGCACCGGGCTGCCGTTCTTGTACGCGAGCACCATGTCGGCGTACTCGGCCGCACTCTTCATCTGGTCGTTGGCGTCTATCGTCGAGGCGCGCAGCGGCCCGTCGAAGCTGCCCTTGGCCTGGCTGACGTTGGCCGTTCCCACCGTGTTGCGCAGGTCCTCGAGCGACAGCCCGAGCGCGGCCAGCGCCTCGGGATTGGCCTGGATGCGCACGGCGGGCCGGCGGCCGCCGGCGATGCTGACCAGGCCCACGCCCGGCAGCTCGGAAAGCTTCTGCGCCAGGCGGCTCTCCACCAGGTCGTGCACGCGGACCACCGGCAGCGCCGGCGAGGTCACGGCGATGGTCATGATGGGCGCATCCGCCGGATTGACCTTGCTGTACACCGGCGGCATCGGCAGGTCGGTGGGCAGCAGGTTCGCGCCGGCGTTGATGGCGGCCTGCACCTCCTGCTCGGCGATGTCCAGCGACAGGTTGAGGTCGAAGCGCAGCGTGATCACCGACGCACCGCCCGAGCTGCTCGAGGACATCTGCGCCAGGCCCGGCATCTGACCGAACTGGCGCTCCAGCGGCGCGGTCACCGACGAGGTCATCACGTCCGGGCTGGCGCCGGGATACAGCGTGGTGACTTCGATGGTGGGGTAGTCGACCTCGGGCAGCGCGGCGACCGGGAGCAGGCGCCAGGCCAGCGCGCCCGCGAGCAGGATGGCCAGCATCAGCAGCGATGTCGCCACCGGACGTTCGATGAACAGCCGCGACGGATTCATCGCGTGGGGGCGACGTCGACCCGGGCGCCGTCGCGCAGGCGGTCTGCCCCGTCGATGACCACCTTGTCGCCCGCGTGCAGGCTGCCCTGCACCGCGGTGGTCTCGCCGTCGGTGGCGCTCACGGTGATGCGCTCGAGCCGGGCGGTGCCGTCTCCGTTCAGCGCATACACGTAGGTGCCGGGCGCACCGCGCTGCACCGCCGCAGCGGGCACGGTCAGCGCCGCGGGCAGGCTGTCGAGCTGCAGCCGCACATGAACCGACTGGTTGGCGAACAGCTGGTTGTCGGCGTTGGCGAACAGGGCCTTGAGCTTGAGCGTTCCGGTGGCGGTGTCGATGGCGTTGTCGTTGCTCGCCACGCGGCCTTGCGCAAGCACCGTCTTGCCGTCGCGGTCACGCGCCTCGACGGGCAACGGCGCGCCCGCGCGCAGCCGTTCGCGGATGCGCGGCAGCACCGCATCGGGCACGGCGAACACCACGGCCGCCGGCTGCGTCTGCGCAATGCTCAGAAGCCCGTTCGCGTCGGCCGGGTTGACCACGTTGCCCAGGTCGGCCTGCTTCAGGCCGGCGAGCCCGGAGATCGGCGCCAGCACGCGCGTATACGACAGTTGCAGCCGGGCGTTGTCCACGGCCGCCTGGTCCGCCAGCAGGGTGCCCTGAAGCTGCTGGACCAGCGCCTGCTGCGTGTCGAGCTGCTGCTTGGGCGCGGCGTCCTTGTCGATCAGGGCGCGGTAGCGCTCCAGGTCCAGCTGGGCATTGCGCAGCTGCGCCTGGTCACGCGAGAGCTGGCCCTGCGCCTGCTCCAGCGCGATGGCGAAGGGCTGGGGGTCGATCAGCGCCAGCACCTGGCCCGCCCGCACGGGACGGCCCTCGGCGAAGTAGAGGGCCTTGAGCTCGCCGCTCACCTTGGCATGCACGACGGCCGTGTTGGAGGCGGTGATGGTGCCGACGGCGTCGAGCGTGACTGGCATGTCCCGCTGCTGCACCACGCCGACGGACACCGGCTGCGCGCGCGGCCCGCGCGTGGATGCACCGGCGTCGCGGCGCGCCTTCGGGCTGCTCGCGGCGGCGGTGGTCGCGGTGGCGGCGGCGGCGCGATCGTGCAGCCAGCCGCCGACAGCGCACAGGGTCAGCGCGACGGCGGCGCTCACCAGCTTGACGGCGTGCTTCATCAGCTCCTCCTCCCGGCCACGGGACGGCCCGGACGAAAGGCACTGTGGGTGGGGTGCGTTACCGATCGGTTCGCGGCGCGGCGCGAGAAGGTTTCTGCGGTAACGCGCGCGGCCGCCGCGATTGGCGGCCCCTCACCCCGCCTGCAACACCCCCGCCAGCGCCCGTGCGATGTCGCGCGCGACGAGCGGCTTGGCGAGCACCTCCCGCACCCCGAGCTCGCGCGCGCGTGCGGCGAGCGCGGGGCTGACATAGCCGGTCATCAGCAGCACCGGCAGGTCGGGCCGGGCGCGGCGCACCGCGGCCGCGAGCTGCGAGCCGGTGAGCTGAGGCATGGTCTCGTCGCTGAGCACGGCATCGAAGTGCAGCGGATCCTGCTCGAAGGCCTGCAGCGCCTCGACGCTGGAGGTGTAGCCCACCGGCTCGTAGCCGAGCGCGGCCAGCGTCTCCTCGCCCAGGGCGACCAGCGCGGCTTCATCGTCGACCAGCAGCACGCGCTCGCCGTTGCCGCGGGGCAGCTGCTCTTGCGGGCTGCTGAGCCGCGGATCGGAGGTGACTGCGCCGTGCCACGGCAGCAGCACGGTGAAGGTGCTGCCCCGGCCCGGCTCGCTGCGCACGTCGATCGCCCCCCGCAGCTCGGCGACGATGCCGTGCACCAGCGACAGGCCCAGCCCGGTGCCGACACCGACGGCCTTCGTGGTGTAGAAGGGATCGAAGATGCGCTCGATCTGCGAGGCCTCGATGCCGGTGCCCTGGTCGCACACCACCAGCTCCAGGTACTCGCCGGCCGGCAGGTCGCCGCTGGTGGCATGCCGCGGCGCGTCGAGCGTGAGCGGTGCCAGCGTCACCGACACCACCCCGGGCGAGCGGCTGGCCTGCAGCGCGTTGGCGCCGAGGTTCATCACCACCTGGTGGATCTGCGCCGGATCGCCGACCAGCGCTGCGTCGCCCGCACGCAAGTCTCGCTGCAGGGTGACGCCGGCCGGCAGCGAGGCTGCCAGCAGGTCCAGCGCCTCCTCGACGACCGCCTGCACGTGCACGGGCAGCTTTTCGCCCATGCCGCTGCGGCTGAACGCCAGGATGCGCTGCACCAGCGACTTCGCGCGCAGCCCGGCGTTCATCACGCCTTCGAGCTGGTGCTGCAGCGCGCTGCCCGGCTCGACCTCGCCATGGGCCAGCTCCGCATAGCCGAGGATCGCGCCGAGGATGTTGTTGAAGTCATGCGCGATGCCGCCGGCCAGCGTGCCCATCGCCTCGAGCTTCTGCGCCGTGCGCAGACGCACTTCGAGCTGCTGCTGCTGCACTTCGGCGCGCTTGCGGCCGGTGATGTCCTCGATGGAGCCGGCCATGCGGCGCGGCCGTCCGCTCTCGTCGCGCACCAGCAGGCCGCGTTGCCGCACCCAGTTCCAGCGATCCGGCGCGTCGGGGTCGGGCGTTCCTTCGCCGACCGCGATGCGCATTTCCACGTCGTAGTGGGGCGAGCGGCCCCGCAAGTGGGCGACCAGCGCGTCGCGCACGCGCGGCCGGTCGTCCGGGTGATAGGGCAGCAGGGCGATCCAATCGCGCCGCGCGCGCATCGATTCGCCGGGCGGGATGCCGCAGGCCTGCTGCGCACGCGCCGAGAAGAACACCCGGTCGGTCGCGAGGTCCCAGTCCCACAGCCCTTCGTTCGCGCCCGCGACGGCCAGCGCATAGCGCTCCTCCGAGACCCGCAGCTGCTGAGCCGATTCGGTCAGCGAGGCACGCGCCGTCTCCAGCCGCTTCAACTGGCGCAGCACCACCGCGAGCAGTCCCAGCGCCGCCGCGCACAGCAGCGCGGTGCGCAGCACGCTGCCCCAGGCCGCCTCGCGCCACGAGGCGAACACGAGATCGGTGTCGCGCGCCACCAGCACGTGCAGCGGGTAGCCTGGCACCGGCTGCGACACCCCGAGCCGCTCGACGCGGTCCTGGCGGCTGAAGAAGCGCCGGGGCGCGGCCATCGAGTCCGACGCGCGCCGCCCCTGCGCCCACCCGCCGACCGGCTGCCCGACCGCGCCGTCGCGACGCGGATGACGCGCGACGAGGCTGCCGTCGCCGCCGACGAGCGCGAGCACATGGCCTTCGCCGAGGCCCGTCTCCGCATAGAAGCGCTCGAAGTAGCTCGTGTCCAGCATTGCACCGACGCAGCCGTCGAAGCGCCCGTTGCGTGCCGCCATCCGCCGCAGCATCGGCAGGCTCCAGCGCCCCTCGGGCGACGACCGGGCGACCGGCTCGACCAGCGTGGTCAGCGCCGCATCGGTCTTCAGCCGGTCGAAGCCGGGCCAGCGCGCCAGGCTGTCCGGCGTGTCCGCGGCGTCGCCGCTGCCCGCCAGCCGACGGCCGTCAGGTCCGGCGAGGAACACCGACAGGACGTCGCGCTCCTGGCTGCGCTGGACCTCGAGATAGTCGTCCATCGGCCGGCTGCCGACCGCGGGCAGCTGATCGGCGCGGTGCGCGTCGGCGATCTCGCGCAGCATCACGTCGACCGTCTGCAGCGAGCGGCGCGTCTGCTCGGCGAGCACGCGGGCCAGGACCACGATCTCCTGTTCGGCCTGCCGCTCGGCCTCGCGGCGCGAGGTCCACAGGTCGTGCGCAGCGCTGACGATCATCGCCGTGATGAACAGCGCCATCGCGCCGATGATCCAGCGGCGGCGCACCTCGCCCTGCCTGTCGGCACCGTGTGCGGTCATCGGGCCTGCCGCGGACGCTGCGGCGCGGGATGGTGGTCGTGGGAATGGCGGGAGTTCGAGGGCATCGCGACGGCGGCGTCGAGCGCGTTGTCGAAATCGTAGCGCGAGCACGGCTTGGCCACGGCCGCCTGGACGCCCAGCTGCCGCGCGAGCGCATCGCGGCGCGCGTCGGCGACGAAGCGCGACGAGATCGCGATCAGCGGCGCGCTCGCGTGCGCGCGTGCGAGCTGGCGCAGCGCCTGCCCGCCGCCCTGCTTGGGGACCGCGAGCTCGCAGACGACGAGGTCGATCGGCTCGGGGACGTCGAACGCGGCCGACATCGGCAGGAAGCTCACGCGGTACGAGCGCGCCCCCAGCCACGCGGCGAGCACGTGCTGGAACGGCGGGTCGATGTCGACGGCGATCGCCGTGCGCTCGGGGGTCGCGGACATGTTCATGGTGCGGGCGGGAGGAAATCGTCGCAGGCTCGGCGCGTGGCGGCCATCGCCTTGTGCGGCCTGCAGCACCAGCTTCGGCAGCGTTGGTTGATGCCGCGTTGCCGGGCCGGCGCGTGCGGTTGCGTCGGTAACGCGCGCAGCGCGGGCAGGGGCCGGCAACGTATTACCGACGTAACGCCGGCTGCCGTGCCCGGGTTTGAAGACCTCGCCTGCCCGTGCTACGGTCATGCCCAGCCAATGCCGACGACGCGATGCCGACGATGAGTGATTCCCTGCCGCATGTGCTTGCCGTCGATGACGACCCCGACCTGCGTGACGTCCTGACGCAGTACCTCGCGAAGAACGACATGCGCGTCACCGCGGTGAGCGGCGGCGCCGAGATGGACGACGTGCTGCAGCGCGAAGTGGTCGACTGCATCGTGCTCGACCTCAAGCTGCCCGGCGAGGACGGCCTGGCGATCGCCCGCCGCCTGCGTGAACAGGGCAGCATTCCGATCCTGATGCTCACCGGCCGCAGCGACGAGGCCGATCGGGTGATGGGGCTCGAGCTGGGCGCCGACGACTACCTCACCAAGCCGTTCTCGCAACGCGAGCTGCTCGCCCGCCTGCGGGCGCTGCTTCGCCGCGTGAAGCTGCACTCGACGATCGCCGACGAGGTGGGCAAGCTGCGCGCGTACCGCTTCGAAGGCTGGGAGCTGAACCTGCGCCTGCGCCGCCTGAAGAGCCCCGACGGCCGCGTGCAGGTGCTGCCCAACGGCGAGTTCAGCCTGCTGACGGCGCTGCTCGCCTCTCCCCAGCGCGTGTTGTCGCGCGGGCAGCTCATCGAGCAGTCGCATCTCTACGACGACGAGATCTACGACCGCTCGATCGACGTGCAGATCCTTCGCCTGCGCCGCAAGATCGAGCCCAATCCGTCGCAGCCGCGGTTCATCGTGACCGAGCGGGGGGCGGGCTACATCTTTGCGGTGCCGGTGCAGGCGATGTGACGTGGCGCGCAACCGGATGCTCTCCGTCTCCCGCGAGCGGGAGAGGGAGTTTGGTAGCGCCGTGCGTCATGACTTGCACCTGGGTACGCCCCGGTGAGGGCCTCCCCCTCACGCTTTCCCCAGCGGCGGCCGCCCGAACAGCGTGGACGCTCGGCTCATCGGCCCCAGTTCCGCGGCCGCGGCGAGCAGCGACGGCGCCAGGGCGTGCATGCGATCGGGGGTCAGCCGCAGACGCGGTCCGGCGATGCTGATGACGCCGATGGCCTCGCTGCGCCGCAGGACCGGCGCGGCCATGGCGGTCATGCCCGGCGCGAAGACCTCGTCGATCATGGCGTAGCCGCGCGTGCGCGCCGCGTGAAGGAAGCCGAGCAGGGCCTTCACCGTGGTCGGTGCCTTCGGTCCGTAGTCCTTCGGCTCGCCGAAGCCCTGCCGCGTGACGAGCTCGAGCGCGCGCTCGTCGCTGAGCGTCAGCAGCCAGGCATGGCCTGAGGCGGTGCACGACAGCCGTGCGTCCATGCCCATGTCGGGGTCGTAGCGCACGCCCTTGCGCGTGCCCTGGCACTTGGTGATCCAGGTGAGACGGTCGCCATCGACGATGGACAGGCGCACCAGCTCCCCCGACTCCTTCGCCAGGCGCTCCAGCAGCGGCTCGGCGATGTCGACGATGCCGGCGCTGCTCAGGAAGCCCAGGCCGAGCGAGGCCACCTTGGTCGTGAGGATGTAGTCGCCGTAGCTGGCGACCTGGCGCACGTAGCCGCGCTGCTGCAGCTCGACGAGCAGGCGATGGCAGGCGCTGCGCGGGATCAGCAACTCGTCGGCCAGCGCGCTCAGCGACATGCCCTCGGGCTGACCCGCCAGCCGCTCGATGAGCGACAAGCCTCGGTCCAACGCCGTCGTCACGCGTGACTCCTTTCGTCATGTGCAACCGGTTTCCAGCCTGGAACGCCCGTGCGCCAGGTTTCCAGAATCTGCGTCATCCCAGCTGTTCCTACCACGGAGACAACCCCATGAACGTACGCGCAACGACCACCGCGCTCCTGCTCCTGGCTTCTGCCGCGCTCGTCGTGCCGGCCCGAGCACAGGAGGTGCAGGAGCGCACCATCAAGTTCGGCCATCTCAACAACACCGATCACCCGGTGAGCATGGGCGTGAAGCGCTTCGCCGAGCTGCTGTCGGCCAAGAGCGGCGGCAAGCTGAAGGTGCAGGAATTCCCGTCCTCCACGCTGGGCAACGAGATGCAGCAGCAGTCGGCGCTGCAGGGCGGCGTGCAGGAGATGTCGGCGCCCGCGACCACCTCGCTGGCCGGCATCGTCAAGGAGTTCGGGCTCGTCGACTTCCCGTTCTCGGTGGCCAACTTCGCCCAGGCCGATGCGCTGCTCGACGGTCCGTTCGGCCAGGCGCTGATCGCCAGGCTGCCGGAGAAGGGGCTGGTCTCGCTGGGCTACTGGGACCTGGGCTTTCGCAACGTCACCAACAGCAAGCGCCCCATCACCAAGCCCGAGGACCTGGATGGCCTGAAGCTGCGCGTGATCCCGAACCCGGTGTTCCTGGACACCTTCAAGGCGTTCAAGGCCAACCCGGTGCCCATGCCGTTCGCCGAGCTGTATGGCGCCCTGGAGACCCGCGCCGTGGACGGGCAGGAAAACCCGTTCGCGGTGATCCTCTCGAACAAGTTCTACGAGGTGCAGAAGTACGTCAGCGCGACGAACCACGTCTACGCGGCCAACATCATCCTCGTCAGCAAGCGCTTCTGGGACAAGCTCTCGCCCGCCGAGCAGAAGATGATGGTCGATGCGGCCAACGAGTCACGCGACTATCAGCGGCAGGCCAGCCGTGCCGCGGCGCAGAAGGCGGTGGGCGAGCTGCAGGCCAAGGGCATGCAGTTCAACGAGCTGAGCGCCGCTGAGCAGCAGCGCATGGTGCAGGTGGCCAGGCCGGTGACCGAGCGGCTCTCCGCCACCTACGACCCGGCGATCGTCAAGCTGTACCAGGACGAGCTGGTGCGCATCCGCAAGTAGGACGGGGCGCACGCCGACTGTTCGCTCCACCTCGAAAGCTTCCCATGCCCCATCCGCTCTTCGTGCTGAACGGCTCCAACCTCAACCTGCTGGGCCGCCGCGAGCCGCATCTCTATGGCACGACCACCCTGCCGGAAATCCGCCAGCGCACCGAGCAGCTCGCGCACGAGCTGGGTCTGGGCTGCGACTTCCGCCAGACCAATCACGAGGGCGTGATGGTCGACTGGATCCAGGAGGCCTTCGAATGCGACGCCGCGGTCGTGATCAATCCCGCGGGCTTCTCGTTCGGCTGCGTGCCGGTGCTCGATGCGCTGAAGCTGATCCGCAAGCCGCTGGTCGAGGTCCACCTGACCAACATCCACCGGCGCCCCGAGCCGTACTGCCGTTCGCTCATGTCGCAGGCGGCAACCGGGGTGATTTGCGGGCTGGGGCCGATCGGGTACCTGCTCGCCGTGCGCGCCGTGGCCGATGCGCTCGAAGACGGCCGAGACGCGTAGGTCAGGGACGCAAGCCGCGCATCGCTCCCTGCGGTAGACGGAATGCCTGGTGCCCTTCAGGTGGTCGAACGTGGATGCCGCGTGTGCTCGAAGCGCACGCTCGCGCACAGGCCTTCGCCCTGCGGCCCGCTGCCGAGGCGCAGCTGCGCACCCAGCAGCTCGGCATAGCGACGCACGATGGCCAGGCCCAGCCCCGCGCCCTGGCCGAGCGTGCGGCCCTGTGCGCCCTGCGCCCAGCGCTGCGTCAAGGTCTCCATGTCGGCAGCACCCAGCCCGGGTCCGTTGTCGGTGACCGACAGCACGGCCGCACCGTGCTCGCGATGCACGGCCACCGTCACGCGGGGCGTGCCGGCGCTGCCGTAGCGCAGCGCGTTGTCCAGCAGGTTGTTCAGCATGCCTTCGATCAGCGCCTTGTCGCCGCGCACCTCGACCGGTTCGTCCAGGCCCTCCGCCCCCAGGTCGACGCCGGCGGCGTCCGCCCGGGGCATGAAGCGCATCAGGATGTCGCGCACCAGCTCGTCCAGCGCGAGCGTCTCGAGCGTCAGCCCGGCGCTGGCTTCATCGGCGCGCGCGAGCGCCAGCAGCTGGTCGACGAGCCGGCTCGCGCGCTGCTCGGCCTGTGCGATGCCTTGCAGCTCGCTGCGCCACGAAGCGGCATCGTCCTGCGCCAGTGCATAGCCCGCCTGAGCGCGGATGCCGGCCAGCGGCGTTCGCAGTTCGTGCGCGACGCTGCCGGCGAACTCGCGCTGCGCCTTCAGGCTCTCCTGCAGCCGCGACAGCAGCGAGTTCACCGCCTGGCCGAGGCGCTGCATGTCGCGCGTCGTCGCGTCGTCGGTCAGCGATGCCGGCAGCGGGGCCAGATCGCCTGCGTCGCGCCGGTCCACGGCGTGCTGCAGGTCGGTGAGCGGACGCAGGTCCCGCTCGATGGTGCGGCTCAGCCACCATGCCAGCAGGCCCAGCAGCACCACCTGCACGAGCGCCGAAACCGCGAGCAGTCGCTGCAGCAGCTGCGTTCGGCCGGCAGTGGTCTGCGCCATGACGACGACGAACTCCGCCGGCTCGTCGCGCCGCAGGCTCACGCTGCGCACGCGCTGGCCGGCGAACGCGAGCTCCGCGAATTCGTGTGCTGCACCCGCCGGGATGCGCGCAGGCGACAGCCGCGAGTCGCCTGCGAGCTGCGTCCCTCCGGGGCCGAAGACCGCGAAGTACACCGATTCGCTGTGATCGAACAGCAGGGTGCTGATCTGCGGCGGCGTCAGTTCGAGCGCGAGCCGCTGGCCGTCGTGACGCACGTAGGCGGCCAGCGCGTAGGCATCGTCGAGCAGCGCGCGGTCGAATGCCTGTGCCGCGAAGTGGTTGCCGACCGCGAGCACGACGATGCTGCCCAGTCCCCAGGTCAGCGCGAGCGGTGCCAGCACGTGCCGCGCCAGCCGCGAGCGAAGGCTGGGCCGGGCACGAACCCGGTCGCGCGCGATCAGCAATCCTCCTCCAGCACGTAGCCGAGGCCGCGCAAGGTGCGGATGGCCGCGCCGCTGCCGTTCAGCTTGCGGCGCAGGCGGGAGATGAAGGCCTCGAAGGCGTTGTCCCCGAGAAGGCCGTCGGCGTCGGACAGCCTGCGCGACAGCTCGCGCTTGCTGAGCACGCGGCCCGGCGGTGTCATCAGCTCGCACAGCACCTCGAACTCGCGTGCCGGCAGTTCGAGCGGCTGACCGGACACGAAGAACCGCCGAGCCGGGCGATCGAGCACCAGCCGGCCGACCATGACGCGGTCGCCGGTGCCGCTCGCGCGCCGGGCCAGCGCGCGCAGGCGGGCTTCGACTTCGCCCAGGTCGAACGGCTTGCCGAGGTAGTCGTCGGCGCCGGCATCGAGGCCGGCGATGCGCTCCTCGGTGCGGTCGCGCGCCGTCAGCACCAGCACCGGCGTGCGGTCGCCGCGGGCGCGCGCGGCGCGCAGCACGCTCAGGCCACTGCCGAGGCCGCTGCGCTCGTGGGTGGACTGCGGCAGGTTCAGGTCGAGCAGGACCGCATCGAAGGCCTGAACGCGCCACCAGTGATGCGCCTCGTCGACCGAGCGCGCGAGCTCCACGCGGTGGCCCGCCCGCTCGAGATGGCGCGTCATGGTGCGGCTCAGCACGGCGTCGTCTTCGACCAGGAGGATGCGCATGGCTACGCGGTATCACGAATGGGGCTGGTCAGCATCCGGTCAGGTGCTGCATGGGATAACCGGCGCATCAGGATACGACAGCAGCCCGCAGCGGCGCACCCGATCCACCCACCCGACCGACACCACATGAACGACCGAAATCTCGTCAGGGGCCTGGTCCTCATGGCGATCTCCCTCGCGTTCGGCCTGCAGTCGCTGCGCTACCCGATCGGCCAGCTCAGCCATGCGGGACCCGGGCTGTTCCCCTTCATGGTCAGCGCACTGCTGCTGCTGATCGGCGTGTTCACGGTGCTGCGTTCGCGCTTCGTGGAGCCGGTCCGCCTCGACATCAAGGCGAAGAACATCGCCATCATCCTGGCCAGCCTGTGCGGCTTCGCGCTGGTCTCGCGGCTGCTCGACATGACCGCGGGCATCGTGTTCATGGTGTTCTGCGCCTCCTTCGCCGGCACGTCGTATTCGGTGAAGCGCAACCTCAGGATCGCGGCGGCACTGGTCGCCGTCGCCTTCGCCTTCCAGAAGCTGCTCGGCCTCAACCTGCCCCTCTACTGATGGACGTCCTGCACAACCTCGCGTTCGGCTTCGAACATGCACTGACCCTGCAGAACCTGATGTTCTGCGCCATCGGCTGCACGGTGGGCACGCTGGTCGGCCTGCTGCCGGGCCTCGGTCCTCTGGCGACCATCAGCCTGTTGCTGCCGCTGACCTACTCGATCCCCACGGGCGGGGCGCTCATCATGCTGGCGGGCATCTACTACGGGGCGCAGTACGGCGACAGCGTGAGCGCCATCACGATGAAGATCCCCCATGCCAGCAGCATCGTGGCGTGCATCGACGGCTATCAGATGACGCTCAAGGGCAAGACCGGCCTGGCGTTGTTCACGGCGGGCGTGTCCAGCTTCATCGGCGGCACGGTGGCCATCGTGGTGCTGTCGTTCCTCGCCCCCAGCCTGGGCGAGGTGGCCTTTCTGTTCGGGCCCGCCGACTACTGCGCGCTGATGCTCGTCGGGCTGGTGTGCGTCAGCTTCGTCACCACCGGCAGCCTGCTCAACGGCATGGCGATGTGCCTGGTGGGGGTGCTGCTGGGGCAGATCGGCACCGACGTCAACAGCGGCACGCCGCGCTTCACCATGGACCTGCCCTTCCTGGCCGACGGCGTGGGCATCGTGAGCATCGCGCTCGGCTGCTTCGGCATCGCGGAGATCACGAAGAACCTCGACAACCGCGAGGAGCGCTCGCCGTTCAACGGCAAGATCCACCTGATTCCGACCTGGGCGGAGTTCAAGCGCATCATCCCCAGCGCCTTGCGGGGCAGCGCGATCGGCTCCTTCCTGGGCATCCTGCCGGGCGGCGGTCCGGTGATCGCCCAGTTCGCCGCCTACGCGCTCGACAAGAAGGTCAGCCGCTACAGGGACGAGATCGGCAGCGGCGCCATCGAAGGCGTGGCAGGGCAGGCCGCCGCCGACGAAGCGGCCGCGCGCACCAGCTTCATCCCGCTGATGAGCATCGGCATTCCCGAGAACGCGGTGATGGCCCTGATGATGGCTGCCTTCATCATCAAGGGCATCCAGCCGGGGCCGAACATGATCTCCGGCCACCCCGACCTGTTCTGGGGCCTGGTGGCCAGCATGTGGGTCGGCAACTGCTTCCTCATCGTGCTGAACGTCCCGCTGGTGCGCTACTGGCTGTCGGTGTTCAAGATTCCGTACAACGTGCTCTTCCCGGCGATCCTCTTCTTCTGCTGCATCGGCACCTACAGCGTCAACAACAACCTCGACGACATCTTCATCACAGCCGTCTTCGGCCTGCTCGGCTACGTGTTCATGCGCCTGGAGATGGATGCCGCGCCGCTGATGCTGGGCTTCATCCTCGGGCCGATGCTGGAGGAGAACTTCCGCCGCGCGATGCTGCTCAGCCGCGGCAGCTTCATGTCCTTCATGACACGGCCCATCAGCGGCACGCTGCTCAGCCTGATCGGCATCTTCGTGGCGTGGCAGGTGGCGTCGTTCCTGGTGCAGGCGAGAAAGGCGCCCCGTCTTGCGGCCGAGCATGCTGGGCCGCAGAAATGAGTACCGCATGCACGCGGTGCAAGTCATGACGCACGGCGATATCAGACTCCCTCTCCCGCGAGCGGGAGAGGGAGAGCATCCGGTTGCGGGGCAACAAGTCGGTGACGCGCGCGCCACATCAATCTCTTCCCGCGAGAGGAAGAGAGAGCCGGTCGTCGCGACGCCGCCGCTATCCGGACATGCCCGTCTCGGTGCGCACGCTGCACTCCAACGAGATCGTTCGCGCGATGGCGCTGCAGGAAGGCGACGTGGGCATCGTCTACGGAAGGCCTGCACACGCATCACATCGCGATGGTGATGGCCGAGCAGGGCTTCGGGCCGGCCATCATCGACTCCTTCACCGCCCAGGCCAGCGCCGACCAGCGCCTGCAGGTGCGCACGCTGCTGCCGGAAGTGCCGGTGGAAGTGCGCGCGCTGCAGGCGCTCGGGCTGCGCTCGCCCCGGCAGGTGACGGACTTCGTGGCCGCGTTCCGGGCGGTCACCGCGGCGGACTGAGCACCATGGTCGGGCCTTCTCCATGCCTGATGTCATCCGGTCGGGTCTACGATGCGCCAGTCGGCCCCTCCAGGGACCGCTCGACGAGGAGAGAGCACTCATGCAGCCCGCCGACTTCCGGGCGATCGATCAACTCGTGCGCGAGCATGCCCGCGCACGGCCCGCCCGACCGGCGCTGGTGCAGGAGGCGGGCGGCCTGAGCTGGGGCGAGCTCGACGCGCTGATGGATCGCATCGCCGCGGGTCTGCAGCGCGACGGCGTGCGGCCCGGGCAGGCCATTGCGCTGGCCGCAACGCCTTCGCCGCTGCAGGCGGCACTCTTTCTCGGCGCCCTGCGCGCCGGCGTGGCCGTCGCGCCATTGGCCCCCTCGGTGACGGCGCAGGACTTCGCCTCCATGCTGGAGGACGCGCAGGCCCGGCTGCTGTTCGTCGATTCAGCGGCAGCCGGGCTGGTGCCCGACGGCGCGTTCGAGCGCTGCGTCGCCCTCGACCCGGCTGCACAGGGACGGCACTTCGAGGGGTGGCTGCCGGCCGAAGGCGATGCGCCGCACCCGGTGCAGATCTCGCCGGATGCGCCGTTCAACATCATCTATTCGTCGGGCACGACGGGCACGCCCAAGGGCATCGTGCAGCCGCACCGAATGCGCTGGGCGCATGTGCAGCGCGGAGCGAAGTACGGCTACGGCCCGGACACCGTGACGCTGCTGGCCACGCCGCTGTACTCGAACACCACGCTGGTGGTCTTCTTTCCGACGCTCGCGTTCGGCGGAACCGTCGTGCTCATGTCGAAGTTCGACGCGGCCCGCTACCTGGAGCTGGCGCAGCATCATCGCGTCACGCACACGATGCTGGTGCCCGTGCAGTACCAGCGCATCATGGCGCGTCCCGATTTCGCCGCGCACGACCTGTCGTCCTTCCAAGTCAAGTTCTGCACCAGCGCGCCGTTTTCGCCGGCGCTGAAGGCCGACGTGCTGGCGCGCTGGCCGGGGGGTCTGGTGGAGTTCTACGGCCTCACCGAAGGCGGCGGTACCTGCATCCTCGAGGCGCACCTGCATCCCGACAAGCTGCACACCGTCGGATGCCCCGCGGAGGGCAGCGACATCCGCCTGATCGGCGACGACGGCCGCGAGGTGGCCCCGGGCCAGACCGGCGAAGTGGTCGGCCATTCGGCGGGCATGATGAGCGGCTACCACGGCCGTCCCGAGCTGACGCGCGAGGCCGAGTGGTACGCCCCCGACGGCAAGCGCTTCATCCGCACGGGCGACATCGGCAGCTTCGACGCCGAAGGCTTCCTGACGCTGATCGACCGCAAGAAGGACATGATCATCTCGGGCGGCTTCAACATCTACCCCAGCGACCTCGAGGCGCAGCTGCGCGCGCATCCCGCGGTGGCCGACGTGTCGGTGGTCGGCGTGCCCAGCGAGCTGTGGGGCGAGACGCCCGTGGCCTTCGTGGTTCGCCGGGCCGGCGATGCGACGCCGGCCGAGGCATTGCGCGATTGGCTCAATGCGCGCGTCGGCAAGACCCAGCGCATCGCCGACCTGCGCTGTCTCGACGAGCTGCCGCGCAGCGCCATCGGCAAGGTGCTCAAGCGCGAGCTGCGCCAGCGCTGGATCTCGCAGCAGCGGGCTTGACGCCGCGGCGTCTCATCGCCCGGCCTTCGCAAAGGCCTGGGCCGCGCGCTCGCGACCGAGGGCGATCAGCTCCTCAGCGCGCCAGAACTCGAAGAAGCCGCAGGCGTTGCGGGGCACCTCGATCAGCACATCGGGCGAGTAGGCCGACAGCCTCAGGCGTGCGATGGTGTCCTGCATCGCCTGCATCGAGATGAACGCGACATCGATGAGGCCGCGCGAAGGCGGCGTGGGCGCACGCGCCGGGCGAATCCCGTCGACGAAGGCGCGGATGCGCTTGCGGTAGCTGTTGTCGTTGATCAGCGAAGCGCTCGTCGGCGGCAGCGGGCGAGCCTCCGCCGGGCCGCTCAGGTCGACGGCGATGGTCAGGTCGGTGGCGTCGTCGAGGGTCGGTGCGATCGGCACCGGATTGACCACTGCACCATCGAGCAATGTTCGGTCGCCGCGCCGAACCGGCGTGAAGACCAGCGGGGTGGCCATCGAGGCGCGGATCGCGTCGAAGAGCTTGCCGCTGCGCAGCCAGACCTCCTGGCCCGAGTCGAGATCGGTCGCCACCGCCGTGAACGTCACCGGCAGGGCCTCGATGTCGCAATCCCCGACCAGCTCGCGCAGCACCCCAATGACCCGCTCGCCCTTGAACAACCCCGAGCTTCCGACGGTGGGATCGAGCAGGCGCAGCACATGCATGCGCTCCAGCGCCAGGACCCATTCCGCATAGATCTCGAGCTTGCTGGCGGCATAGATGCCGCCGACCAGCGCACCGATGGAGCAGCCGGAGATCGAGCGGATCGTGTAGCCGTTCTCGCACAGCCACTGGATCACGCCGATATGGGCCAGGCCTCGCGCGCCACCGCTGCCGAGGACGAGTGAAACGGTGGGGGAGTCGCTGGACATGGGTACGACAAGCAGGAAATCGGCGCGCCGCACGGGGTGGCGCTGGGAGGATACCGGCACATCCATCCTGCGGGTCGCTTCGGGCGCATCGCCCCCATCGGCGGCTTTGGCCGAAATTTCCTCGACAGGCGCCAGGAACTGGATATAATTACAGCTTTCCAGCGCATAACCGACCGCACCATTGGGCGGACCCCCGGGAACCCGTCACCCAGCGCGAGAGAACCGTCGCTGCCCCGCCGCAAACGCCATGCACCGGGAGCACGTCCGGAAGACCGAAGCCCGCCACCAGTGATTTCTGGTTGCGGGCTTTTCTTGTTCGCCCTGGGCGCGGCTCGAGCGCAGCGCCTGACTCGAGACCCTCCGCGCGGCGCTGTCGCCGGCCCACTTTCGCTCAGCCGCCTCATCCGTCAGGAATCGCATGACCGCCAAGAAAGTCTCTCCTTCCCCGGCGCAGGACGACGCCAAGCCCTTGCGCGTGAAGGTGCCGAAGTCCAAGCAGCGCGCGCTGGTGCGCGAGTTCGATCTGGAGCTGGCCGCACTCACCGACGAAGAGGTGCATGAGCGCCGCAGCGATCTGAAGGCGCTGGTCCGCATGGGCAAGACGCGCGGCTTCCTGACGCAGCAGGAGATCCATGACCATCTGCCGCAGAAGCTGGCGGGCTCCGATGTCCTGGAAGCCACCGTGAAGATGCTCGGCGACATGGGCATCGCGGTCTACGAGCACGCCCCCGATGCCGCGACGCTCCTGGTCGAGGGCGGCTCCGCGGCCGCGGCCACCGAGGACGAAGCCGAGGAGGCGGCCGAAGCGGCGGTGTCCACCCTCGACTCGGACTTCGGCCGCACGACGGATCCGGTGCGCATGTACATGCGCGAGATGGGTTCGTTCGAGCTGCTGACGCGCGAAGGCGAGATCCAGATCGCCAAGCGGATCGAAGGCGGCCTGCAGGCCATGATGCTGGCCATCTCGGCCTCGCCGGCCATCGTCGCCGAGGTCCTCTCGTACGGCGACCTCATCGCGGCGGGTCGGATGGACATCGCGGAGGTCGTCGACGGCTTTGTCGTCGACGGCGAGGCCGACGACTACGTGGCCGAAGAGGATTTCGACTCCTTCGACGAGGCCGAGGGCGACGACGACGGTGGCGGCAAGGCCGCCACCCAGCGGCTCGAGGAGCGGCGCGTCGCCGCGCTCGAGCGCTTCGCCTGCATGCGCACGCGCCTGGACACCCTCACCAAGGCCATCGCGAGGAGCGGATACGGCACGCCCGCGCACCGCAAGGCCCAGCGCGCGCTGAGCGAGGAGATGAGCAGGGTCCGTTTCACCGTCAAGACGATCGACCGGCTGTGCGGCATGCTGCGCGCCCATGTCGACGAGGTGCGCCGCCATGAAAGAGACATCCGCCGCATTGCGGTGGACCGCTGCGGCATGCCGCAGGAGCACTTCGTCGCCCGCTTCGTGCCCGACCCGCTGGATCGCCGGTGGGGCGAGCTCGAGGCGGCTGCCGGCAGGCCCTACAGCAGCGCGCTGGGCCGGCACCTGCCGGCGGTCCAGGAGCTCCAGGCCAAGCTGGCCCACCTGCGGGAGCGGGTCGGCATACCGCTCGACGAGCTGAAGGCCATCCACGACCGGATGAACGAGGGCGAACGTGCGTCGCTGGAGGGCAAGCGCGAGATGATCGAGGCGAACCTGCGCCTGGTGATCTCCGTTGCCAAGAAGTACGCCAACCGCGGCATGCAGTTCCTCGACCTCATCCAGGAGGGCAACGTGGGGCTGATGAAGGCGGTGGAAAAGTTCGAGTACCGCCGAGGCTTCAAGTTTTCCACCTATGCCACCTGGTGGATTCGCCAGGCGATCACGCGAAGCATCGCCGATCAGGGCCGGACGATCCGCGTTCCGGTGCACATGATCGAGGCCCTCAACAAGATGAATCGGGTGGGCCGCGCTCACCTGCATCAGTTCGGGGTCCAGGCCGATGTGGCGACCTTGGCGCGCAAGCTCGATCTGCCCGAGGCGAAGGTGCGCCAGATCATGAAGATTGCGAAGGAGCCGGTGTCCATGGAGCTGCCCGTCGGCGACGAGGGCGACACGACGCTGGGCGATTTCATCGAGGACGGCCAGAACGTGGCGCCCATGGACTCCGCGCTGCAGTCCGGCCTGCGCGCCGTCGTCGACGAGGTGCTGGAGGGCCTGTCGCCTCGGGAAGCGAAGGTCTTGCGCATGCGTTTCGGCATCGGCATGAGCAGCGACCACACCCTCGAGGAAGTGGGACGTCAATTCGACGTGACGCGAGAGCGCATCCGCCAGATCGAGGCCAAGGCGCTGCGCAAGCTCAAGCACCCCAGCCGCACCGACAAGCTGCGCACCTATGTGGAGTCGTCGTAGGCGGCTGATGCCTGCTCCTCACTGACTGGTTGCCCCGCAACCGGATGCTCTCCCTCTCCCGCTCGCGGGAGAGGGTCGGGGTGAGGGCATCGCGGCGCGATCACTCCCCGATCAGCCGGGCGACGCGCTGGCGCATGGTCGCGAAGATCTCCTCCACCGCCTGCTCGACGAGCGGCAGCGTGAGGTGAGCGTCCGCCTTTCGGCGCAGCAGCGCGAGGACCTCGTTGCCGCGCCGCTGCAGGTGGCGCAGCGCGACTCCCTTGACGCGCAGCAAGGCCGTCGACGCGGGCACCAGCGCGATGCCCAGGCCTGCGCCGACGAGATCGAGCACGCCGTGCACCGTGCTCGCCTCGTAGCGGATGCGCGGACTGAAGCCGGCCTGGGCGCACAGGTGGATCGACTGGTCGAAGTACGCCGGTCCGCGGTGCCGTGTGAAGCCGACGAAGCTGTGTCCGGCGAACTCGCGCAGGTCCATGGGCGAGAACCTGGGACCGGCGTCGCCGACGGGAAGCGCCAGGCAGAAGGGATCCGGCATCCGACCCGCCAGCGCGAGCCGCGGATGGCGTGCCGGCGTGCGCGCGAGGCCGGCGTCGATGTGCCCGGCGATCAGCGCCTCGACCTGCTCGCTGCTGATGAGCTCGCGCACTTCGAGCTGGATGTGCGCATGCCGCTTGCGCAGCTGGCGCACGAGCTCCGGCAGCACCGTGCTGCCGGCCGAGGGCACGAACCCCAGCGTGAAGCTGCCGCTGGTGCCTTGCTCCTGCACGAGCTCGCGCAGCCGCCCGGCGCGCTCGAGCAGGAAGCGCGCTTCCGGCACGAGGGCCGCGCCGGCCGCCGTCAGGCGCACACCCTTGGGATGGCGGACGAACAGCGCGACGCCCAGCTCCTCCTCGAGCTGGCGGATCTGCACCGACAGCGGTGGCTGGGCGATGAACAGCTTCTCCGCCGCCTGGCTGAGGCTGCCGGTTTCCGCCACGCTGACGAAGTAGCGCAGGTGCCTGAGCTCCATACTGGGACTGCTCTATGTTGAACGTATGGATGCTATATCGAATCAATCGTTGAAGTATCGGCCGCCGCGGCCAACAATCACGCATTCCCAAAGCAAGGAGACACCGTGAAACGACTGACCGCCTTCGCCATCGCCTGCACCTTCGCCGCCGCAGCCGGCGCACAGAGCGCTCCCGCCAGTTGGCCGAGCAAGCCGGTTCGCATCGTCGTGCCGGCGCCGGCCGGCAGCTCGCTGGACGTCATCGCGCGCACGCTGGGCGAGAAGCTGACGCGGCAGTGGAAGCAGCCGGTCGTCGTCGACAACAAGGCCGGGGCCGGCGGCATGCTCGGCATGGACGTGGCCGCCAAGGCCGCCCCGGACGGGCACACGCTCGCCATCGGCTTCAACGGGCCGGTCGCCTTCGGTCCCTTCATGTACAAGAAGATGCCCTACGACCCGGCCAAGGACCTGCTGCCGATCGTGCTCACGACCTCGCAGCCCAATGTGCTCGCGGTCGCGGCCGACAACCCGGCCAAGACCCTGCCCGAGCTCGTCGCGTGGGCGAAGGCGCAGGGCAGCAAGCTCAGCTACGGCTCGGTCGGCAACGGCAGCTCCTCGCATCTGACGATGGAGCTGTTCAAGTCGGTCGCGGGGTTCGAGGCGGTGCACGTGCCCTACGCCGGCTCGCCGCCCGCGGCCACCTCGCTGGGCGCCGGTGAGACCCAGCTGCTGTTCACCGTCGAGCCGGCGTTGAAGCCCTTGATCCAGGCAGGGCGCATCAAGCTGATCGCCGCCACCAGCGCCACCCGCCACGAGTCGCTGAAGCAGCTGCCGACCGTCGCGGAATCCGGCTATCCCGGCTTCGAGGCGATCGCGTGGAACGGACTGTTCACCGCGGCCGGCACGCCGGCGGAGATCGTCAACCACATCAACGCCGACGTGAACGCCGCGCTGAAGGACCCGTCGGTGCGCGACAGCCTCGCCAAGCAGGGCCTCATCGCCGGCGGGGGCACGCCGTCGGAGTTCCAGGCCTTCATCGACAGCGAGAGCCGGAAGTGGGGCGCGATCATCGCCAAGGCCGGCATCAAGATCGATTGAGGCACATCATGCAAGCCCTCAGAAAGACCCACGCGGCGGCCGGCGTCGAGCTCGTCGAGGTGCCGGCGCCGCAGGCCGCGGCGGCCGACGATGTGCTGGTGCGCGTCATCGCCACCGGCATCTGCGGCAGCGACCTGCATGTCGACGACTGGACGCCGAGCTATGCCTTCATCACGCCGGCACTGCCGGTGACGCTGGGGCACGAGTTCGTCGGCGTTGCCGAGTCCGGTCCCTGGCGCGGCCGGCGCGTCGTCGTGCGGCCTTCGGTCACCTGCGGCGCCTGTGCCGCCTGCCTGGCCGGTCGGCACGACGCCTGCGAGCGCCGCACCGGCATCGGCATGACGCGCGACGGTGCGTTCGCCGAGTGGGTGCGCGTGCCGCAGCGCAACTGCGTTCCGGTGCCCGATGGGCTGAGCGACGAGCTTGCGGCCCTCGCCGAGCCGCTGTCGATCTCGATGCAGGCGCTGCGCGTGGCCGGCGACGTGCGCGGACAGCGCGTGCTCGTCATGGGGCCCGGCACCATCGGCCAGGGCATCGCGCTGCTCGCCCGCCGGGCCGGCGCGCGGCAGGTGGTCGTGAGCGGGCGCGACGACGAGGCGCGACTGGCGGCATTGCGCCGCATGGGGTTCGACGCATTGGTGGACGTGGAGAAGACGCCGCTTGCCGATGCCTGCAGCCCGTGGCTGGGCGGCGAATCGTTCGACCTGGTGTTCGAGGCGACCGGCGTGCCGGAGACCATCGCCGAGGCGCTGCCGCTGCTCAGGCGCAACGGCATCGTCGTCGTCACCGGCATCCACGCGCGGCCATTGCAGCTGGACCTGACCACGCTGGTGCGCAAGCAGCAGCAATTGCGCGGATCGTTCAGGCCGCCCGAGTCCGACTGGCCGCAGGCGCTGGCGCTGATGAACGAGCTCGGCGAGGACATGGCACAGATGGTGAGCCACGTGCTGCCGCTGTCGCGCGCCCACGAAGGCTTCGCGCTCGCGCATGGCAAGCAGGCGAGCAAGGTGCTGCTGCGACCGGATGGCGGCCATGGCTGAGGCTGCCGCCGCGCTGCTCGCGCTGTGGAACGACGTCGCGCCCGAACTCGACGGTCCCTACAACGATTGGCATGCACGCGAGCACGTGCCGCAGCGCCTGACCGTCCCCGGCATGGTGTGGGCGCGTCGCTATGGACGTTGCGGACATGACAACGCGGCGCCGCGCTACCTCACGCTGTACGGGCTTCGCGATCCCGAGGTCCTGGAGAGCGAGCCCTATCGCCAACTGCTGCGCGAGCCGACGCCGATGAGCCGCGAGATGCGCCCCGCGCTGCGCAACCTGTCGCGCTGGGTGTGCACGCTGCATCACGACGAAGGGGCCGATGCCGGCGCCTTTCTTGCGGTGCGCACCCTGCCGCGAGAGGCCGATGGGCGCGGTGCCCTGCTCGGGCTGCACGGCGCCGCGGGCAGACTGCTGGCCGAACGGCTCGACAGTGCAAGTCCGCTGCCGTGGGTGGGCGCGGGGCAGGCAGGCGATGTGGAGGGCCATTGGCTGCTGGCCGCGGCGTTCGCGCACCTCGCGGACGCGCAGGCGTCCGCAGCGACCGTCTACGAGCGGCTGCCCGTGGGTCGCCAGCTCAGTGCGTGACTGAGTCCGTGGCTCCGTGGTTCAGGTGAACGGCCCTCGGCCATCCTCCAGCAGCCGGCGCATCTCCCCTTCCCAGCGTGGATTGCACCGCCACAGCGGCTGCAAGGCGTCGGCCGACGTTGCCGGTGTTTCGGTCCAGCGGCGCAACCACTGCGCCGCTGCTTCGTGGCGACCCAGTGCGGCGTTCGCCGCGGCGGCGGTGCGCATCGCGGGGCGCCATGCCGGCCGCACCTTGAGTGCGGCAACGGCGCGTTGCAGCGCATGGTCGGCCCGGCTCTCGAAGAGGTAAGCCAGGGCGAGCACGTTGTACCAGACGAAGTTCTGCGGGTCGTAGCGGTTGAGCTGCAGGCCGCGTTCCAGCGATTGCACCGCGCCGCGCGCGTCGCCCGAGTACAGGCCGGCCATGCCGTGCACGAGGTGGCCGAGCGCGAAGCTGGGGCTGAGCTCGACGGCCTTCTCGGCGCTGCGCAGGGCGAGCGGGAACTCGTCGAGGTAGTTGCTGACGATGGCCAGCGCGTAATGCGCGTACGGATGTTTCTCGTCCAGCTGCACCGCCTCGAGGGCGGCAGCGTGGCCTTCGCGCAGGTCGACGACGGCATCCTCGCTCCATCCGTACGCAGCCAGGCCGGCGTCGACGCGGCCGAGCCACCAGCGCGCCTCGGTCATCTCGGCATCGATCCGGCCGGCCTGCCGAAACAGCTCCCGGGCCTTCAGGTGCGTGGGCCGGCTGACATGGTGGAACAGCCACGCGCCCTGGGCGACGAGGTCCCACGCGCTCATGCTGCCGCCGCGCCGCCGCGCCTGGCTGCCCGCGCTCTTGAGCAGCTCCGGCTCGATCGCCCCGGCCACCTGCATCGCGATGGCGTCCTGCACCTCGAACACGTCGGTGCCGGAAAAGTCGTGCTGTTCGGCCCACAGGCACTGCCCGCTCGCCGCTTCCACCAGCTGCGCCGAGATCCGCACACGCTCGGCCGAGCGGCGCACCGATCCCTCGAGCAGGTAGCGCACGCCCAGCTCGGCACCCGCCGTGCGGCTGTCGACCTTCCTGAGCTTGTAGACCTGGCTCGCGTTGCGGCCGGTGACCGAGAACCAGCGAAAGCGCGT
This sequence comes from Piscinibacter sp. XHJ-5, assembly GCF_029855045.1. Taxonomy (GTDB): domain Bacteria; phylum Pseudomonadota; class Gammaproteobacteria; order Burkholderiales; family Burkholderiaceae_C; genus Albitalea. The sequence continues at coordinate 4,559,078 of NZ_CP123228.1, read as the reverse complement.
GAGGGTGGTGATGAGCGCCTCGGTGACGCCGTCGGCGAGGTATTCGTGTGCCGGGTCGTCGCCGAGGAGCGTGAAAGGCAGCACCGCGATGGCGGGCCGGCCGCCATGGTCGGGTTCGCCGTGCTCGAGCGGGGCAAGCTGCGTGTCCTCGACCGCGGCCGGGCCGGTCAGCCGGTAGCCCAGGCGCGGCACGGTGACGATCCATTCGGTGCCATCGGGAAGCGACGGGCCCAGCAGCTTGCGCAAGGCGGTGATCTGCACGGGGAGGTTGCTGTCTTCCACCACCAGGCCCGGCCAGGCACGGCGCATCAGCTCCGCCTTGGCGACCGGCTCGCCGCCTGCTTCGAGCAGCGCCTGCAGCAGGCTCAGCCCGCGCTGGCCCACCGCGAGGGCAGCGCCGTCGCGGGTCAAGGTGCCGCGCGCGGTGTCGAGCACGAAATCGCCGAACGCGTAGCGCTTCGCCATGGACGTCGGTTCAGGGGATTTAGCGGAATTTCATCCCGGCTTCAGTGACAAGCCGGTCGCGCCGTTCCATTGTCATGCCGCGGGCCGCTTGCCCGCAAACGCCGATGGAGGCACGACATGCCAGCAGCCGCCACACCGCTCGGGCGATTCGTCGTCCACGAGTCCGACGCCTACCGCAGCATGCAGGGCTCGCGCTACGCGCCAGGCGTGAGCGCGGAAAGCACGGGCGCCAGCTCGCTGTTTCTCGGCAAGGTGACGCTGCCGGCGGGCGAGCGCACCAAGGCGCATGTGCATGCGCACGAGTCGGCGCACTACATGCTCAGCGGCGAAGAGATCGAGCTGTGGACCGGTCCGCGGCTGGAGCATCGGGCGGTGGCGCGACCCGGCGACTATCTGTTCATTCCGGCCGGCCTGCCCCACGTGGCGGTGAACCGCGGCCGCACGCCCGCCGTGTTCCTGGGCGCGCGCAACGAAGCCACCGCGCAGGAGAGCGTGCAGCTGATGCCGGAGCTCGATGCGCTGGTGCCCTGAGCGAGGCGGAGGTCGAGTGGATGGTGGCGCGCAGGCGAGCCTGCCGCGATACGGACACCGAGGCTATCGCCTGCCCCGCACCTCTATTCGTCCGCCCCGGCCCCCGCATCCACCTCCGGTCCCGTCTCCTCGCCCGGCGTGGCGTCGTTCTCGTCCGGGATCGGCGGAATGTTCACCCTGCGCGCCACCGCGGGCGCTTCGACCGCTTGCCAGGGTTGCGGGTGCAAGGCCCAGGCGTCCGGATCCTCGAGTGCCGCCGCCCATTCGGGTGCGATTGGGCCGGACATTGCGGGGCGGCCGCACGACGCCTCGTCGTCGCAGCGGGAGCGGTCGGCGAGCGCGAGCGTGGCAGGAGCCTGAACCGGCGCCGCGGCCTGGAAGAAGGTCCTGTCGTCCATCGACGGGTTCGCCGGCACGGGTTGCGCTGCTGCGGCCACTCTTTGCGGCGGCGCTTCGGCGTGCCACCACCACGCCCCGCCGATCAGCATCGCTGCGCCGATCGCCGCCGTCGCGGCCCGCATCCTCCACCGCGACGACGGACGCCACAGCGTCACCGGCCCGTTCCCGAGCAGGCGCTCGGCCTCCGCCTGGGCAGCCGCCAGGTGGGCGACCACCGGATCGGCGGCCCGCTCGGTTCTCCCGCGACTCATCGCTGCAGCCATCGCATCACCACGTCTGCAGCGCCGCGCGGATCTCGTCGCGGTACAGCTCGTTGGACGCCGCCGCATAGGCGTTGGCGTAGGTCGTGGCGATCGGCGCGCTCCAGTCGGTGACCGGCGTGTCGGAGATGAAGCGCGCGTACGAGTAGGTGCGGTACTGCGTGACGCCGGACACCTTGATCGGCAGGCGGATCAGCCCCGTGCCGGAGCGCACGATGACCTTCTGGCCGCAGTTGCCGTTCGCATCCGGCAGGCAGGTGCCGTAGCTGCCGCCCTTGCCCCAGCTGCGCACCAGGCTGCCGAAGCTGGCGGCGATCGCCGACGACTTTCCGAGCTTGGCCGCTTCCTGGTTGATGATGGTCTGCAGCGCGGCGCTGACGCCGTTGCCCGGGTTGGCGGACTCGAGGAACTCGTCGCGCGCCGAATGCGTGTTGGTCAGCAGGGTGGAGCTCCACACGCCTTCATAGATGCGCGACAGGTCGGCGGCCGTGGTGTCGTTGCGCCGCGTGGCAGGCTCGAACTTGCCGGTGGTCAGGTTGCGGTACGCGCATCCGATGTTGTGGCGCAGCGTCGTGCCCGTGAGGCCCGCGGCGCTCGCGGTGGTGTTGATCGGCGCGAACCCGCCGTAGCGCAACACCACGCCGCGCGTCGTGCGGTTGTCAGAGATCGACATCATCTGGTCGAGGCCGGTCTCGAAGATGTAGTTGGTCCGCCGGTTGGCCAGCGTCTCCAGGCTGGGGTCGGGGCAGGCATCCTTGCCCTTGACCGGGTCGTACTCGTAATACGTGAACCCCGTGTTCAGGAAGTCCGTGCCGGCGGCCACGCGGCGCATCGAGTGCAGCAGGTGCACCGACTTGAACGAGCTTGCCGTTTCCGAGCGCCGCGTCGAGTTCAGGTCCACCTTCACGCTGCCGCCCACCTGCTTGAGATAGGCCGCGAAGATGCCGCGGGTCGGGTTGCCGTTGGCATCGAGAAAGGTCTTGGCGAACTCGCTGCGCATGCGGCGCGTGCTGCCGTTGGCGTTGTCGATGAAGACCGCGTCCCAGCGGCGCTGGCCGGCGCCGTTGAGGTAGGTGACGATGTCGATCGGCCGCACCGCGAGCTGGTTGGCGTAGTTGAGCAGCGCCGTCGGCGACGTGAAGCCAAACCAGTACCACCAGGCGGTGCCCTCGCTGCCGGTGTTGCGGACCTGGATGAAGTTGTAGGTGCCGTCGGCCTGGCGATCGAGCTTGATCACCCGACCGTCGAATGCATCGACCTTGGTCGCGATGCTCGCGGGCGTCTGGTTCAGCCACCACTCCCAGGCCTCGGCGTCGCCGCCGCTGTTGGCAATCATGATGGCCGTGTAGCGCTTGCCCGTGCCGCTGCCGTAGCTGTCGAGATCGATGAGGCGGCGCCCCGGCAGCACGGAGGCGATCTGCGCCGAGGTCACCCCGGCGTACCACCACCAGGCCCGCTGCGCCGTGCCGGTGTTGGACACCATGACCGCGGCGTAGCGGATCTGTCCGCCGCCGATGTCGTAGGGCTCCAGGTCGATCAGGCGCGCGCTGTTCGCGTTGATCTTGGCGGAGATGTCCGCGAAGGTGAGGCCGTAGTACCACCACCAGCCGCCCGTGGCGGCATAGGCTCCGGTGTTGCGCACCATGCGCACGGTGAAGGTGGGCACGCCGGCGCTCACCGATTGCACCTCGATGTCGGTGAGGCGCGCGCCGTGCGCGCTGAGGTAGCTGCTGACCTGTGCGGCGCTGATGCCGGTGTAGAACCACCAGCCGGTCGGCGTGTTCGTCGACAGGTCGGTGGTCGCCGACGCCGTGTCCAGGGCCAGCGTGCCGGGCAGGCTCGTCGCGGCCGTCGCTTCGGCGTCGGTGGGCGGCTCGACGGCCGCATCGTCGGACACCGGCACCGCCGGTGCGGCCAGGCAGGCGAGCGAAAGAGTGGTGGCCGCCGCGAACACGACGCAGCGGCGGCAGAGATCGAGGATCGAAGTCAGCATGTCGGAGAACCTCCCGAGTGAGTCGATTCACTCTAGAAGTCGCCTCCGTGTGCATCAACCGCGATGGGCCCCTAGCCCGTGGTCGCCTGTTAGGGATGGGCGCGCGCGGCCTCGAACCAGCTGCGCAGCTGCGCCAGGTCGATGGGGGTGTCGCCGGGAAGGTCCTGCGCCGCCGGCTGCCATCCGCGGCGCTGGTGCAGTCCCGGGCCGATGGCGAGCGCGCCTTCGATGCGCGCGGCATCGAAGTAATGGCTGCGCGTCACGACGACGTCGATGCCGGCGCCGCGTGCCGCTGCCGCGCCCGGTGGCGAGTCCTCGATCGCGAGGGCATCGCGGGGATTCATCGCGAGCGCCTTCAAGGTCTGCAGGTGCGCCTGCGGATCGGGCTTCTTGCGCGGCGTGTCCTCGCCGCAGACCACGGCGTCGAATCGGTCGCGCCATCGCGTGCCTTCATGCGCCTGCAGCAGCGCCTCGACGTTGGCGCGGCTGGTCGTCGTGGTGATGGCGAGCCGCACGTCCTGCTCGCGGCATTCGCGCAGCAGCGGCATCACGCCTTCGCGCAGCGGGATGCCGCCATCGCGCACCAGCTCGCCGTAGATCGCGTTCTTGCGCTGGTGCAGCGCGCGGGCCAGCCGCTCGCGTTCCCCGGCTGTCGCCGGCGCGTCGGGCCGGCGTGCCATGTCGTGCAGCAGGCGCTCGCGGCCGCCGGTCACGTTCAGCAGGACGCCGTAGCCGTCTTCGTCCCAGCGCCACGGCAGGCCGAAGGCCTCGAAGGCTAGGTTGAAGGCGACGCGGTGTCCGTCGCGCTCCGTCTCGGCCAAGGTGCCGTCCACATCCCACAGCAGCGCCTTGAACACCGCCGCCTCACGCGTAGCGCGCCACCATGCTGTCCAGCGCGAGCGGCTTGATGCGATCGGCATGCCCCGCGCAGCCGAAGGCCTCGAAGCGTTCCCTGCAGACGCCGCGAGCCGCCTTGCGTGCCGCCGCCAGCGCCTTGCGCGGATCGAACTCGCGCCTGTCGCTCGACAGGTTCTGCCGCATCGCGCCGGTCATCGCCAGACGGATGTCGGTGTCGATGTTGACCTTGCGCACGCCGCTCGCGATGCCGCGCTGGATCTCCTCGACCGGCACGCCGTATGTCTCCTTGATGTCGCCACCGTGCTCCCGGATGATCGCCAGCCACTCCTGCGGCACGCTGGACGATCCGTGCATCACCAGGTGCGTGTCCGGCACGGCTGCATGGATGGCGGCGATGCGGTCCGTGGCCAGGATGTCGCCGGTGGGCCGGCGCGTGAACTTGTAGGCGCCATGGCTGGTGCCGATGGCGATCGCGAGCGCATCGACGCCGGTGCGCGCGACGAAGTCCTTCGCCTGCGCGGGATCGGTGAGCATCATGTCGCGGGTGAGCAGGCCTGCGGCCCCGCTGCCGTCCTCCTCGCCGGCCTGACCGGTCTCCAGCGAGCCCAGGCATCCGAGCTCGCCCTCCACCGACACGCCGACCGCATGCGCCATCTCGCACACGCGCTGCGTCACCTCGACGTTGTAGTCATAGCTCGCCGGCGTCCTGGCGTCTTCGCGCAGCGAGCCGTCCATCATCACGCTGGTGAAGCCCGACCGGATCGACTGCTGGCACACGCGGGGACTGGCGCCATGGTCCTGGTGCAGCACGACCGGGATGTCGGGATGCGACTCGACTGCGGCGAGCACCATGTGACGCAGATACGCCTCGCCGGCGTACTTGCGGGCGCCGGCCGAGGCCTGCAGGATCACCGGGCTGCGCGTCTCCTGCGCCGCCTCCATGATGGCCTGGATCTGCTCGAGGTTGTTCACATTGAACGCGGGCACGCCGTAGCCCTGCTCGGCGGCGTGGTCCAGCAGTTGGCGAAGGGAGATGAAGGCCATGGATGCTCCTCACGACACTACGAACACAGCTCTGCGGACAGCACGTGCTCGGCGATGTCCGGCAAGGTGGCGAAGATGCGGTGCGGCTTTGCCAGCTCGATCGGCTCGCCGCCGTTGTAGCCGTACGGCACCGCCCATGCGGCGACACCGGCGTTGCGCGCGGTCTGGACATCGGTGTGCGAGTCGCCGACATGCGCGAACCGCTCCTGCGCGGCCTTCATGACCGACAGGACGTGGTCGATGACGTCGCGATGCGGCTTCTTGTGCGGCAGCGTGTCGCCGCCGATCAGCAGCTCGAAGTAGGCGTCGAGCTGCGTGACCCGCAGCACCTGGCGGGCGTAGCGCTGCTCCTTGTTGGTGATGCAGGCCAGCCGCACGCCCGCATCGCGCAGGCGCTGCAGCGTCTCGCGGCAGCCGGCGTAGGGCCGCACGGTGGTGCCGGCGGCAGCCGCGTAGTGCTGGCCGAAGCGCGCGATGACCTCGTCGATCGGCAGCCTCGCGGCGCGCAGCGGCCGCTCCAGCAGCACGTGCGCGAGCAGGCGCAGCATCAGCTCGCGCGTGCCGCCGCCGATGAGCTTCACGATCAGCGATTGCGGCTGCGGCGGCACGCCGAACTCGGCGAGCGTGAGATTGGCGGCCGCGCCGATCTCGTCCGCGGTGTCGGCCAGCGTGCCGTCCAGGTCGAAGCTGAGGGCGTCGTAGCGCATCATGCCGCTCCCGCACCCGGTGCGCCGACGTGGTCGGCGACCAGCCCCGCAAGGCGCTCGGCCGTGAAGCCGAAGTGGGCGAACAGGTCTGCCGCCGGGGCCGATTCGCCGAAGCTGTCGATGCCCATCGCGGCCACGCAGCCGTACTGGCCCCAGAAGCGCGTCACGCCGGCCTCGACGCCGATGCGCGGCCAGTCCGTGCCGAGCACGCTGCGACGGTAGGCCGCATCCTGGCGGTCGAACACCGACGTCGACGGCAGCGACACCACGCGCACCGCGATGCCTTCGCGGTCGAGCAGCTGCTGCGCCTGCATCGCCAGCGCGAGCTCGGAGCCGGTGGCCAGCAGCACCGCGCGCGGCGAGTCGCGGTCGCTGAGCACGTAGCCGCCGCGGCGGATGTCGCGCACCTGCTCGGGCGTGCGCCGCTGCGCGGGCACGTTCTGCCGCGACAGCAGCAGCGCGCTCGGGCGGCCGGCGCTCGCCACCGCGCAGGTCCACGCGACGGCGGTCTCGGCCGCGTCGCCGGGTCGCCAGACGTCGAGATTCGGGATGAGGCGCAGCGAGGCGGCATGCTCCACCGGCTGGTGCGTCGGTCCGTCCTCGCCAAGGCCGATGGAGTCGTGCGTGAAGACGTGGATCACGCGCAGCTTCATCAACGCCGCCATGCGAACGGCGTTGCGGCTGTAGTCGCTGAAGGCGAGAAAGGTGCCGCCGTACGGAATGAAGCCGCCGTGCAGCGCCAGGCCGTTCATGACGGCCGCCATGCCGAACTCGCGCACGCCGTAGTGGATGTGGCGGCCGCCGGGCGTGCCGGCGCGCACCGCGCCGCAGCCCGGGAAGTCGGTGAGGTTGGAGCCGGTCAGGTCGGCCGAGCCGCCGAGCAGCTCGGGCAGATCGGGCGCTAGCATCGCGATGGCCTTCTGCGAGGCCTTGCGTGTGGCCATCGCTTCGCTCATCTGGCCGAACTCGGCCATCGTGGCCAGCATGGTCTGCGGCCAGCGGGCGGGCAGCTCGCCGCGCATGCGGCGCTCGAACTGCGCGGCCGCGGCGGGATGAGCGCGCCGATAGCCTTCGAGCAGCGCGTTCCATTCCCCCTCGCGCTGCGCGCCCGCGCTGCGCGCGTCCCACGCGAAGCGGATGTCGCGCGGCACCTCGAAGGGCGCATGCGGCCAGCCCAGCGCGTCTCGCGTGAGCGCGACCTCGTCGGCCCCGAGTGCCTCGCCGTGGGCCTTGGCGGTGCCGGCGCGGTTGGGCGAGCCGCGCCCGATGATGGTTCTGCAGACGATGAGCGTCGGCCCCGAGGTGCATGCCCGCGCGTCGGCGATGGCCGCATCGACGGCCTGCGCATCGTGGCCGTCCAGCGGGCCGATCACGTTCCAGCCGTAGGCGCGGAAGCGCTCCGGCGTGTCGTCGGCGAACCAGGGCTCGACGCGGCCGTCGATCGAGATGCCGTTGTCGTCGTACAGCGCGATCAGCTTGCTCAGCTTCAGCGCGCCGGCGAGCGAGCAGGCCTCGTGGCTCACGCCTTCCATCAGGCAGCCGTCGCCGAGGAACACATAGGTGTGGTGGTCGACGATGCGCCAGCCCGGCCGGTTGAACTCGTCCGCGAGCAGCTTCTCCGCCAGGGCCAGTCCCACCGCATTGGCCAGGCCCTGGCCCAGCGGGCCGGTCGTCGTCTCCACGCCGGGCGTGAGGCCCACCTCGGGATGGCCGGGTGTCCTGCTGTGCAGCTGGCGGAACCGGCGCAGCTCGTCGACGGGCAGGTCGTAGCCGGTCAGGTGCAGCAGCGCGTACAGCAGCATCGAGCCGTGGCCGTTGCTCAGCACGAAGCGGTCGCGATCGGCCCAGTGCGGATGGGCAGGGTTGTGCCTGAGGTGCCGGGCCCACAGCGCGACGGCCATGTCGGCCATGCCCATGGGCGCACCGGGATGGCCGCTGCGCGCCTGCTCCACCGCATCGACTGCCAGCATGCGCAGCGCATCGGCCATGCGGGCGGCGGATGGTGCAGGCGTCGCGACGGCGGCGGGTGCAGCTTCGAAGATTGCTTTCATCTCGTCCTCGCAGAAGTTTCAGTGCCGGATCACGCGGTGATTGGCCCCTGAGCAGGGCATCACGCATCGAGCGGCGGCCGCGGATCCGGCTTTGCCGGTCCGCTGGCGGCGCCCCCTTGAGGGGGAGCGCCGCAGGCGCATCGGGGGTGGGCCATTCATCCTGCTCGCCGCTTGTGGTCCATCAGCCGAAGAATCATCGGCGTGAAGATGAACTGCATGGCCAGGCCCATCTTTCCGCCCGGCACGACGATGTTGTTCGGCCGGCTCATCCACGAGTTCTGCAGCATCGACAGCAGGTAGGGGAAGTCGATGCCCTTCGGGTTGGCGAAGCGGATCACCACCATGCTCTCGTCGGCGCTCGGGATGTCCTTCGCGATGAAGGGATTGGAGGTGTCGACGGTCGGCACGCGCTGGAAATTGACATGCGTGCGGCTGAACTGCGGGCAGATGTGGTTCACGTAGTCGGGCATGCGGCGCAGGATGGTGTCGATCACCGCCTCGTGGCTGTAGCCGCGCATGTTCTGGTCGCGATGCAGCTTCTGGATCCACTCGAGGTTGACGATGGGCACCACCCCGACCAGCAGGTCGACGTGCCGCGCGACGTTGGCGTCGGGGCCGACATAGCCGCCGTGCAGCCCTTCGTAGAACAGCAGGTCGGAGTCGGGTGCCATGTCCTTCCACGGCGTGAAGGTGCCCGGCGCCTGGCCGTGCTCGGCCGCCTCGGCGTCGTCGTGGATGTACTTGCGCAGCCGGCCGGCGCCGGTCTCGCCATACCGCTGGAACAGGCCCTCCAGCTCGGCCAGCAGGTTGGCATCGGGGCCGAAGTGGCTGATGTCGCCGTCGTTGCGCGCGTTCTTCATGCGCTCGCGCATCTCGGCGCGGTCGTAGCGGTGGAAGGAGTCGCCTTCGATGATGCGAGCGTCGATGTTCTCGCGCCGGAAGATGTGCGCGAAGCTGTTCATCACGGTGGTGGTGCCCGCGCCGGAGGATCCGGTCACGGCGATGATCGGGTGCCTGTTCGACATGGCGGTGGCCCTCTAGACGGTGAGCTCCGCCCTGAACAGGGACCGCTCGTGGAACAGCGGCGACTCGAACGGCCGGTCGGTGCCGGCATCGAAGTCGGCGTGGTAGCGCTCGATGCGCTCGACCTCCTCGCGCGAGCCCAGGATCACGGGCACGCGCTGGTGCAACGCGTCGGGCGCGAGCTCGAGGATGCGCTCGCGGCCGGTGGTGGAGCGGCCGCCCGCCTGCTCGATCAGCAGGCTGATCGGGTTCGCCTCGTACAGCAGGCGCAGGCGGCCCGGGCGGGAGGCGTCGCGGGTGTCGCGCGGGTACATGAACACGCCGCCGCGCATCAGGATGCGATGCACCTCGGCCACCATCGAGGCGATCCAGCGCATGTTGAAGTCGCGCTCGCGCACGCCCGCGAGGCCCGCCTGGCACTCGGTGACGTAGCGCTGCACCGGCGGTTCCCAGAAGCGCGCATTGCTCGCGTTGATGGCGAACTCGCTGCTGCGCGCGGGAATCGCGAGGTTGGGGTGGGTGAGGATGAAGTTGCCGATCTCGCGGTCGAGCGTGAATCCGTGCGTGCCCTTGCCGACGGTGAGCACGAGCATGGTCGCCGGCCCGTAGATCGCGTAGCCCGCGGCCACCTGACGGTGACCCGGCTGAAGATAGTCGTGCTCGCTCGGCGAGCCCGGTCGCGGATGCACCAGCACCGAGAAGATGCTGCCGACCGACACGTTGACGTCGGTGTTGGACGAGCCGTCGAGCGGGTCGAACACCAGCAGGTAGCGCCCGCGCTCGAATTCCGAGGGCAGCACGTAGGGCGCCTCGAGCTCCTCGGAGACCATGCCCGCGACCAGCCCGCCCCATTCGCAGCTGCGGATCATCGTCTCGTTGGCCAGCACGTCGAGCTTCTTCTGCGTCTCGCCCTGGATGTTGAGGTTGTCCAGCTCGCCGAGGAAGCCGCCGAGCGCGCCCTTGGCGGTCATCGCGGCGATGGTCTTCACGGCGGCGGCCACATCGACCAGCAGCGCGCCGAGATCGCTGCCGCCGTCGATGTCGCGCAGCTGCTGGATGAGGAACTTGGACAGCGTGGTTCGTCCGAGGTGCACGGGGGTCTCCATCAGTTTCGGATCCTGTCGGCCGCAGGCGCCGCGAACAGCCGGCTTGCGCGGATGTCGGGCTCTGCGATCGTGGTCAGGTCGTCGCGGCTCAGCTCGCGCTCGCGCTCGGCGAACAGGCGGCTCGCCTGGCGCAGCCGCGCGCGGTCGAGCGCATTGCGCACGCTGCGTGCGTTGGCGAAGTGGGGCGCGGCGATGCGCCGCGACAGATAGTCCGAGAAGGCCTCGCGCGCGCCGGCGCCGAAGCGGTAGTTCTGCTGGTCGAGCATGCGGTCCGAGATCTGCAGCAGCTCGTCCTCGCTGTAGTCGGGAAAGTCGAGGTGGTGCGCGATGCGCGAGCTCATGCCGGGGTTGGACTTGAAGAAGGTGTCCATGCGGTCCTTGTAGCCGGCGAGGATCACCACCAGGTCGTCGCGCTGGTTCTCCATCACCTGCAGCAGGATCTCGATCGCCTCCTGGCCATAGTCGCGCTCGTTCTCCGGGCGATAGAGGTAGTACGCCTCGTCGATGAACAGCACGCCGCCCATCGCCTTCTTGAGCACCTCGCGGGTCTTGGGCGCCGTGTGCCCGATGTACTGGCCCACCAGGTCGTCGCGCGTCACCGCCACCAGGTGACCGCGGCGCACGTAGCCCAGCCGATGCAGGATCTCCGCCATGCGCAGCGCGACCGTCGTCTTGCCGGTTCCGGGGTTGCCGGTGAAGCTCATGTGCAGCGACGGGCTCTGCGCGGCGAGGCCCATCTGCAGCCGCAGCTTGTCGATGACCAGCAGCGCCGCGATGTCTCGAATGCGCTGCTTGACCGGCGCCAGTCCGACGAGGTCGCGCTCCAGTTCGCCGAGCACCGACTCGACCTGGCTTTGCGCGAGCACCTCGGCCACCGTGCGAGGCGGCGCCGCGGTATTCGCGGCGGGGGTGGTCGAGGCGTCGGCGTTGTTCGCCGTGCCGGGAATGCGGTAGTGCGGAACGCTCATCGGGATGCTCCACGGGCAGGCAGCAGGTGAGGGCTGCCCGATGCCCTCACCCCAACCCTCTCCCGCAAGCGGCAGAGGAAGTCCGGCTGGTGGCTCACGACACCACCTCCACTTGCGCCGGCATCGCCAGCTCGGCGCGCATCGCGGCAATCACCGCGCGGTAGTCGGGCTGGCCGAAGATCGCGCTGCCGGCGACGAAGGTGTCGGCGCCCGCGTCGGCCGCCGCGCGGATGTTGTCGACCTTGATGCCACCGTCGACCTGGAGGCGGATGTCGCGCCCGCTGCGCTCGATCAGCCGGCGCGCCGCCTCGATCTTCTTCAGCGCGCCGGGGATGAAGCGCTGGCCGCCGAAGCCGGGGTTGACGCTCATGACGAGCACCAGGTCGACCCTGTCGATCACCCACTCCAGCACCGCCAGCGGCGTCGCGGGATTGAAGGCGAGGCCGGCCTGGCAGCCCTCGTCGCGGATCAGCTGGAGCGTGCGGTCGACATGCGCGCTGGCCTCCGGATGAAAGCTCACCAGGTCGGCGCCGCTGCGCGCGAAGGCCTGCGCCAGCGCGTCCACCGGCTGCACCATCAGGTGCACGTCCATCGGCACCTTGCTGCCGTCGGGCCGAACCGCATGGCGTGCGCAGGCCTCGCACACCATCGGTCCGAAGGTCAGGTTGGGGACGTAGTGGTTGTCCATCACGTCGAAGTGGATCCAGTCGGCGCCGGCGGCGATGACACGGTGCATCTCCTCGCCGAGGCGGGCGACGTCGGCGGACAGCAGGCTGGGGGCGATGCGATGCATGGGGGCCTGCCGCGGGCTCAGTAGCGCTCGCCTTCGGGCTTGTCGGCGCCGTAGCCGCGCGTCGTGTAGCGCATGGAGCGGCCGTTCGCCTCCTGCCGCTCGAGCATGAAGCCATGCTCGACCTGCGGCCGGTTCACGATGAAGCTCATCGCGATGCTCTCGATGCCGCGCGTCGAGTCGAAGGCCATCAGGCGGATGTAGTGCTGCGGGAAGGCCTTGCGGCATTCGGCCAGCTCGAGCAACACGCCGGCGGCGTCGCGCAGGTCGAACATCGGCAGGCCGAACATCTCCCAGTAGGTGTTGCGCGGATGCGGGTCGTCGGTGTATTCGACCGACCAGGCATAGCCACGGCGCAGGCCGTAGTCGATCTGCAGTGTGATCTCCTCGTCGGTGAGCTCGGGCAGAAAGCTGAACTGGCCTTGCGTGACGCGGCCGGTGGGGTTGGTCATCATGGGGATCTCCTCAATGCGCGGCCGATGCCGTGACCGCGTAGTCGCTCGTGTCGGTCGGCGTGTAGTTGAAGCTGATGTCGCCCCAGGTATCGAGCGCGGCCTTCAGCGGGCCGCAGTGCTGCGCGGCCTTGCGCAGGATGTCGGGGCCTTCCTCCAGCAGGTTGCGGCCCTCGTTGCGCGCCTTCACCATGCATTCGAGCGCGACGCGGTTGGCCACCGCGCCGGCCTGAATCCCCTGCGGGTGGCCGATCGTTCCGCCGCCGAACTGCAGGATCACGTCGTCGCCGAACAGGTCGAGCAGCTGGTGCATCTGTCCGGCATGGATGCCGCCCGAGGCCACCGGCATCACCTTCTTCAGGTCGGCCCAGTCCTGGTCGAAGTGCAGGCCGCGCGGCAGGTCGGTGCGCGTGACGCTGTCGCGGCAGACGTTGTAGTAGCCCTGCACCGTCATCGGGTCGCCTTCGAGCTTGCCGACCGCGGTGCCGGCGTGCAGGTGATCGCAGCCCGCCAGCCGCAGCCACTTGGCGATCACGCGAAAGCTCACGCCGTGGTTCTTCTGCCGCGTGTACGTGCCGTGGCCGGCGCGGTGCATGTGCATGATCATGTCGTTGCGCCGGCACCATTCGGCCATCGACTGGATCGCCGTCCACCCGATCACCAGGTCGACCATCACGATGACCGAGCCCAGCTCCTTCGCGAACTCGGCGCGCTCGTACATCGCCTCCATCGTGCCGGCGGTGACGTTGAGGTAGCTGCCCTTGACCTCGCCGGTCGCGGCGCTGGCCTTGTTGACGGCATCCATCACGAACAGGAAGCGGTCGCGCCAGTGCATGAAGGGCTGCGAGTTGATGTTCTCGTCGTCCTTCAGGAAGTCGAGTCCGCCCTTGAGGCCTTCGTAGACCACGCGGCCGTAGTTGCGGCCCGACAGGCCGAGCTTGGGCTTGGTGGTGGCGCCCAGCAGCGGGCGGCCGAACTTGTCGAGCCGCTCGCGCTCGACCACCAGGCCGGTGGGCGGTCCCTTGAAGGTCTTCACGTAGGCCACCGGGATGCGGATGTCCTCCAGCCGCGCGGCCTTGAGCGGCTTGAAGCTGAACACGTTGCCGATGAGGCTCGCCGTCATGTTGGCGATCGAGCCCTCCTCGAACAGGATCAGGTCGTAGGCAACGTAGGCGAAGTACTGGCCCGGGGTGTTCGGCACCGGGATCACCTTGTAGGCCTTGGCGCGGTAGCTGTCGCACGCGGTCAGGCGATCGGTCCACACCACGGTCCAGGTGGCGGTCGACGATTCGCCGGCCACCGCGGCGGCGGCTTCCTCCGGCTCCACGCCTTCCTGCGGCGTGATGCGAAAGAGGCAGACGACGTCGGTGTCCTTGGGCACGTAGTCGGGCATCCAGTAGCCCATCTGCCGGTACTTCAGGACCCCCGCGCTGTATCGCTTCTTCGCGTCGGTGATGACACCTTGTTCCACCGGTTTGTTCACTGGCTGGCTCCTTGAATGCGCTTGCGTGGATGACGGGTGAAGGGATGCTAGGTCCCGGACTTGCTAAGGGAAATTCAGATCTTCTTCGCGTCAGGTTCAGGCATCGCTGAATGAGGAACGTCACCTTCCGCCAGTTGCGCGTCTTCATCGAAGTCGCCCGCAAGCTCAGCTTCGTTCGCGCGGCGGAATCGCTGCACCTCACGCCGCCTGCCGTGACGATGCAGGTCAAGGAGCTCGAGTCGCACGTGGGGCTGCCGCTGTTCGAGCGTCAGGGCAAGCAGGTCTCGCTGACCACGGCAGGCGAGTACTTCCTCGTCTATGCCAAGCGGCTGATCGGCACGCTGAAGGATGCCGACGATGCGATGGCGCGCTTCAAGAGCCTGCAGACGGGCGTGCTCAGCATCGGCCTGGTCAGCACCGCGAAGTACTTCGTGCCGCACCTGCTGGCGCGCTTTCGGGAGGAGCATCCCGGCGTCGACGTGCAGCTGCAGGTGTCTGCCAACCGCGCGCAGCTGGTCGCGATGCTGGTCGCCAACGAGGTCGATCTCGCGGTGATGGGCCGCCCGCCGAAGGAAATGGCCACGCGCGCCGAGACCTTTGCGGCGCACCCGCTCGTCTTCATCTGCCCGTCGGGACATCCGCTGCTCGGCATGGAGCAGCCGTCGGTGGATGCGCTGGCGCCGTTTCCGTTTCTCGTGCGCGAAGCCGACTCCGGCACGCGGAACGCGATGGACGGCTTCTTCCGCGACCATCGCTTCGAGCCGCGCATCGCCATGGAGATGACCAGCAACGAGACCATCAAGCAGGCGGTGATGGCCGGCATGGGCATCAGCTTCGTGTCGCTGCACACCATCGGGCTCGAGGTGCGCAGCGGACTGCTGCACATCGTGCCGGTGCTGGGCACGCCGGTCATGCGCACCTGGAACGTGGTGCACCTGCTGTCCAAGGTGCTGTCGCCCCCGGCCGAAGCGTTCCGCTACTTCATCCTGGAGGAGGGCGAGGCGCACCTGGTGCGTCACGACACGCCGCTGCTGGACCAGATGCCCCGTTGAAAAACCCGCCGGCAGCGTCCATGCTTGACGATGCCCACCCCAAGGAGACGACCATGACGCAGTGGCGCAAGAAGACGGCGGACGAGGTCTACACGCCCGAGGAGATCGAGGCACGCCTGAAGGACGAGTTGCCCGCCTGGTATTTCGAGGACGGCTGGATCCGCCGCAAGTACAAGACGAGCGGGTGGAAGGCCACGCTGATGGTGGTCAACACCGTCGGGCATCTGGCGGAGGCCGCCTGGCATCACCCGGACCTGACGGTGTCGTACGCGTTCGTCGTCGTGAAGCTCGTCAACCATGCGGCCAAGGGCGTCACCGACAAGGACTTCGAGCTGGCGGGGCAGATCGAGCGGGTGCTGATGTGGCGGCCGGGAGAGGGCTCGGCGCTGCAGGGGACGCCGGACGATCCGCGGTTCAAGTACATCAAGTACGACTAGGGTGGCCGGGCCCTCACCCCGACCCTCTCCCGCAAGCGGGAGAGCGGCAGAGGCGAGGGAAAGCGCCCTCACTTCGCTCCCCCTGCCGCCCACGCCGCCTCCGCCGCCAGATACTGCAGCTGCACGTTGCGCCGCTGGAACGCACCGTGCTGCGCCCATCCGCGCCAGTCGCGCATCACGACTTCATCCTGCGCCGCCTGCAGCCCCTCGCCGGCGTCGAGCTTTGCCTGCACCTCGCGCTCGAGCTGTCCCAGGTAGCGGTCGGTGGCCTCGATCAACGGCGATGGCGGTCCGGGCGCGCCGTATCCGGGCACGAGCAGCCTCACGCGCTGCGTCGCCAGCGACGCCAGCGCACGACGCCACGGCGCGGCATGACCCACCGTGTCGAGCTCCGGAATGCGCCCCCGCGTCACCAGGGCGCCGGCGAAGGCGATGCCGCTGTCTTCGTCGATCACCACGAGATCGCCCTGCGTCTGCGCCGCGCCCAGGTGCAGCAGCGCGATGCGCCTGCCGCCGGGCGCGATGGACTCGCTGCCGAGGATGCGCCGACCCGGCTCGACCAGCCGCGTGCCGGCCATCTCGTCGTCGCCCAGGGTCTGCTGCAGGCGGCGCAGGCACACGTGGCAGCGCTGCGCGATCAGGCGGGCGGTGTCGGCATGCGCGATCACCTCGATGCCGCGGTCGGTGAATGCCGCCGCGCCCATCAGGAACTCGGGCCGTGCCTGGGTGATGACGGCGGCCACGACCGGTTGCCCCGTCGTCTGCTGCGCCAGGGCGAGCAGCTCGCGGCCCAGGCGGTAGGAGCCGCCGGTGTTGACCACCACGGTGCCGGCGGGCGTCGCGATGAAGCCGCTGTTGCCGATCGCGCCGCGGTTGGAAGCCTCCACGCCGCCCACGCTGCCTTGCACGACGTACACGCCGGCGGCCAGCCGCTGAACGCCTGCAATGCCCGAGCCGCAGCAGGCCAGCAGCCACAGCAGCACCCACCACCGGACCGCGGTCCGGCCTGCGGTCACGGGGCCATTCCCAGCGTGATGGCTTGCTCGAACTTGAGGTCCCGCGTGTCGACGACCTGGGCGCGCAGCTCGCCGCCGCCGGCGCGGGGGGCGATGTGGAAGCGCAGGTTCGGGTTCTCGCTGATCGCGAAGTCGAGGTCGGCCGACAGCACCAGACGGCCGGCGTAGGTGACGTCGACCTTGCGCACGAAATGCGCCGGCGCGTACTGGCGCGTCAGCTGGTCCATCACCAGGCCCGAGTCGTTGGGATGGCTGATCATCAGCTGCACCGGCAGCGGCGCCGTGCCGGCGGGATCGCCCTGCGCGCGCAGCCGCATGCGGCCCAGCGAGGCCTGGGCCGAAGCCGGGTCCTTGCCGGGCGGCGCCGAGCAGCCGCCCGAGGCCTTCACGTAGCGGCTGGCCATGTACAGCTGCCCGTCGCCCGTCTCGGCCACCGCTCGCACGAAGGTGTATTCGTCGATGCGCACGCGTGTCTCGATGTCGGCCCGTCCGCTGTCCAGCGTGTAGCGCAGGATCGCGGCGATCGGCGAGGGGTTGTTGTCGATCACCACGGTCACCTGGCGGATGTGGCGATCGGGCTGCTGCGCGAACTGGGCGCGCACGGCGATGGGCACGACGGCCGCATCCTCCGCGCGTGGCGGAACCTCCAGCACGATGATGCCGTCGCCGGAGCGGATCTCGCGCGTGCCGTAGAGGCTGCGGCGGACCTGCTGCCATCGGGTGTTGGCCTCGGGGTCGGCGGCGCTCGCCGTCTGCGCGCGGGCCGGGGGGAGGGCGGCCGACAGGGCCAGCAGCGCGAGGCTGCGTCGCCGCGTCAGGCGGAATCGATGTCGCGTGGTGGAGTCGCTCATTCGGACCACTCCAGTTCGGCATAGGCCGCGGTGAGGTTGCGCCGGTGGAAGTCGTCGCCGAGCTGCCACCCGGCCAGCCGCGAAGCGGGCGCGGCACCCAGGCGCTCGACGGCTTCGGCCAGGGTGAGCCCCTCGCGCAGGGCGCCCCGCACCTCGGTCTCGAGCTGCTTCAGGTAGGTCGCGGTGGGCACCATGCCGGCCGGCCAGTCGACGATCACCGGGCCGTGACCCGGCACCGCGCGCACCGGCTGCCACGCGCGCAAGGTATCGAGCACGGCGCGCCAGCCGCGCAGGCGGCCGTCGAGCACGGGCAGGTGCCCGATGAACACCAGGTCGCCGAGCCACAGCGTGCCGCTGCGGCGGTCGAGCACCGTGAGGTCGTTGTCGGTGTGCGCGGTCGGCCATGCGCGTAGCTCCAGCGTGCGTCCTCCCAGGTCGAGCTCCCGGGTGGTCTCCACCGCGACGGTGGGCATGACGACCGCATCGAGGCGGTCGGCAAGGTCGAAGTCGCGCCGCAGCACGTTCAGGTAGAACGGGCCGCGCGCGGCGAGCGCGGCGGCCAGCCGGTGGTGGCCGACGAACTGCGTGGCGGCATCGACGAAGGCGGCATTGCCGAGCACATGGTCGGGGTGAGCGTGCGTGCTGATGACGTAGCACACCGGCAGCGCACTCGTGCGCCGCACGGCCTCTAGCAGCGCGCGTCCCGCCGTCGGGCTGCCACCGCCGTCGATCACCGCGATGCAGCGCTCGCCGACGACGAAGCCGCTGTTGGCGACATGGCCGTGGTTCGCCGGACCCCAGACCGCATGCCGGCCGGCGACGTGGTACACGCCCTCGGCCAGGCGCTGCGGCTGCAGCGCCAGCGTCTCGGGATCGGCGCGCAGCGGCGCTGCCAAGGCGGCCAGCGCGACGCCGGCGAGGAGCAGCATCCAGCGCATGGCGGCGGGTGTTCGATCACCTGTTGGCGGTGGACGGCGTGATGAAGCAGCTCTTCAGGGCCTGCAGGCGCAGCTGGCGGAAGTCGCGGACCTGCTTCTGCAGCGCCTCGACGTCGCGGATGTACGAGCCGCGCTCGCCGCCGATGCTGGTGGCGTTGGTGGCGGTGCTCATGCTCACGAAGTCGTCGTAGGGCAGGCGCGCCGCGATGTTGTCGAGCGCGCACGAGCACTTGTTCTGCATCTCGAAATGCGGCCCCGGGTTCTCCTGCATGCAGGCCTCGACGAACATCACGCGGTCGACCGTCGGATAGTCATGCGCCGCGCCCCAGCCGGGCCAGGCGGCCATGGCCAGCGCGGCGAGCAGACCCTGCCACGGCGTTCGCTTCATCACGTCACCTCTTCTCGTTGGCATAAGGCTCCGCCGATTCCAGCGTCAGCGTCTCTTCGCGGACCGGCTGCGTGCCCGGCACGGTGGCGCGCAGCTGGAAGATGACGCCGGGCACCGCATCGGACACCACGAAGGTGTACTCCGTTGCGGCCTCCATGGCGAAGCGCTCGCGGTAGGGATCGTCGACGTAAGGGGCGATGCGCACGCTGCGCGCCGGCAGGTCGGCGCCGCCCCAGCGCACCGTGCTGTGCGTGACGGTGGCGGCATCGGCCAGCGCCAGCCGCGCGCGCCGGCGGAAGTGCGCCGCCGAGCCACGCGTGCGCGCCTGCAGCTGGCGCACCTGCTGCTCCAGGAAGTACAGCAGCACCGGGTTCGCCCGCGCCTCGGGAATGTCGGGCAGGCGCATGGCGCGGTCGCCCGAGAGGTAGTCCGCGCGCACCGCGCAGCACTTGCCGTCTGCGCCGCGGGTCAGCTCGAGCGTGGCGCGATCGACCACGCGGCCTTCGGGCAGGCCTTCGTTCACGTAGCGGTAGCGCAGCGTGCGCGGCGGCTCGACGTTGGCCAGGTGCGGCTGCATGAACAGCAGCCGCTCGGCCTCCGAGGTGCCGGGCACGGACGCCTGCGCGACCAGCTCGAGCACCCGGGTCCCGCCGAGTGCGGGCACCGAGGCGCCCAGCGCCAGCAGTCCCGCCAGAAGGCGGCGGCGCGGCGGGTGATGGGCGGCGAGCGTCATGGCGGAACTCCGGCCGGCTCAGCGCGAGGGCGCGGGGGCTGCATCGTCCAGCAGGGGTACGCCGTACTCGTTCAGGATGGCGAGGATCTGCGGGCGCAGCTTGATCATCGTGTCTTCGATGCGCTGCTTCCACTGCGGCTCGCCATAGCGCACGCCCATCGCCATCGCGTAGTCGAACTTCAGGCCCGGCTCGGCGGTCATCGGCACGACGACGAGGTCGCGATCGCGCACCCGCTTGGCGAAATAGCCGCCGATGGGTCCCCACACGATGGCCGCGTCGAGCTTGCCGCCGGCCAGGTCGCGCTCGACGATCTCGCCGGGGTATTGCGCCGGGTCGGCATTGAGGATGTGATAGGGCACGCCCTGGTCCACGAGGTCGTGGCGAGCGAGCCACTCCGAGCCCGGGGACCTGTCGTACACGCCGATGCGCAGCTTCTTGCGGCGGTCGGCGGGCAGGCTCAGCAGGTCGGCCGAGCTCTTCACCGCGTCCAGGCCGATGCCCTTGGGGAACACCAGCACGTAGGTCGAGCGGTAGTAGGGCTTGGTGGCCGACACCTGGTCGAAGCCCGCGGGCACGCCGATGACCACGTCGCAGCGGTAGTCCTCGCCGGGCAGCTTGAAGCGCAGCGTGTTGCGGATGAAGGCCATGCGCTGCGGGAACGAGTAGTAGCTCAGCGGCAGCGCGAGCTCTCGTGCGAAGAGCTCGGCGATCTTGTTCTCGAAGCCCTGTCCGGCGGCGTTCGAGAACGGGAGGTTGTTCGGGTCCTGGCAGACCTTGAAGCGCTGCGGCGCCGTGTCGGCCTGCGCCGCGGCCGTGCAGCCGACGGCGGCCAGCGCCAGCCCGGCGAGCCAGCGCCTCACCGCAGCGCCGGCCCGAAGGCCGGGTGCAGCGGGGCGGGCCACCGTGCGGCGTCCGCCGTCGTCAAGGCATCTCTTCGACCTTGGCACGCGTGATCGCCCCGTCGGAGCGTCCCTTGAGGTAGGCGTACAGCGCATCGATGTTGTCCATCACGGCCTTGTTGGTGCCGAAACTCTGCATGCCCTTGTCGAGCCGGCCGTCGCGCACGGTCTTGATGAAGTCTTCCTTCGACAGGGTCTTCAGGCTGTTGACCAGCGACGGGCCGACCATGCCTTCCTGGTTGGCGCCGTGGCAGCGGTCGCAGGCGGCAGCGCGCCAGGCGCGAAAGCCCTTCATCGTGAAGGCGTCGACCTTGTAGCCGTCGACGACCTTGTAGGGGGCGTTGGGATTGCTCTCCTGCGCCGGTGCGGCCATGGCGGCCAGCGGCAGGGCGATCAGCAGGGTGCGTGCAAGGGTCCTCATCATGCGACTCTGTCCTCGGGGTGGTACGACAGGAGGATCAACGGCGCTGTTGGGGGCGCCGTTGTCCTCGCGAACGTCAGTTCGGCAATGCGAACACGGTCAGCGATCCGCCCAGCTCGGTGAACTTGGCCAGGTCGCGGTAGCCGCCGACGGCGCCGAGGCCGTCGGTGTCCTTCTCGAGACCCGCCGCCATGCCGATGCCGGCCCAGCCGCCGATGCCCGAGAACACGCCGATGTACTGCTTGCCCTTGTGCTCATAGGTGAACACGTTGCCGATGATCCCGGACGGGGTCTTGAACTTGTAGAGCTCCTTGGTGATGTCCTTCGCGTCCACGCACTTCAGGTAGCCCTCCAGCGTGCCGTAGCACGAGATGCCGCCCGCGGTGTTGAGCGATCCGCTCCAGACCGAGAACTTCTCGGGCTTGCTCTGCACGATCTTGCCCGAGCCGGCGTCCCAGGTGATGTAGTTGCCCATGCCGCCGTGGCTGCCCGGGGTCGGGTACATCGACAGCGTCGCGCCCACGTACGGCTGGCCGGCCGTGTACTCGACCTTGAACGGCTCGTAATCCATGCACACGTGGTTCGTGGGCACGTAGAACAGCCCCGTGTTCGGGTCGAACGAGGCCGGCTGCTGGTCCTTGGACCCCAGCGCCGCCGGGCAGATGCCCTTGGTGTTGACGTCAGGCCCGCCCTTGGCGGTGGAGTACTTCGCGACCACCTGCGGCCGTCCGGACTTCATGTCGACGTGCGTCGCCCAGTTGACCTTCGGGTCGAACTTCTCGGCCACCAGCAGCGCGCCCGTCGTGCGGTCGAGCGTGTAGCCGAAGCCGTTGCGGTCGAAGTGGACCAGTGCCTTCGTCGCCTTGCCCTTGACGTTGATGTCGGCCAGGATCATCTCGTTGATGCCGTCGAAGTCCCACTCGTCGTACGGCGTCATCTGGTAGACCCACTTGGCCACGCCGGTGTCCAGGTCGCGCGCGAAGATGGTCATCGACCACTTGTTGTCGCCCGGGCGCTGCGCCGGGTTCCAGGTCGACGGGTTGCCGGTGCCGTAGTAGACGAGGTTGGTGGCCTTGTCATAGCTGTACCAGCCCCAGGTCGTGCCGCCGCCGGTCTTCCACTGGTCGCCCTGCCAGGTCTTCAGCGACGAGTCCTTGCCGACCGGCTTCAGCGCGCCGTCGGTCCAGGTCATCGTCTTGGCCGGGTCCATCAGCATCTCGTTGTCCGGCCCGGTGCTGAAGGCCTTCCACACCGGCTTGCCGCTGTTGATGTCGTAGGCCGCCAGGAAGCCGCGCACGCCCCATTCGCCGCCGCTGATGCCGGTGATGACCTTGTCCTTGAAGACGTGAGGCGCGTTGGTGTTGACGGCGCCGACCTTGGGATCGCCGTTCTTCACCGACCAGACCACCTTGCCGGTCTTGGCGTCGAGCGCGACCAGCGTGCTGTCGGCCTGCTGCAGGAACACCTTGCCCTCGGCATAGGCCACGCCGCGGTTGACGGTGTCGCAGCACATCTGCGGGATCACCGCCGGATCCTGCTTGGGCTCGTACTTCCAGAGGATCTGCTGATCGTCGAGGTTGATCGCGAACACCTTGTTCGGGAACGGCGAGTGCAGGTACATGATGCCGTCGACCACCAGCGGGGAGCCCTCGTGGCCGCGCAGCACGCCGGTGGAGAAGGTCCACGCCACCTGCATCTTGCCGACGTTGCCGGTCGTGATCTGGTTCAGCTTGCTGTAGCGCTGGTTGTACATGTCGCCGGCCTGCATCGCCCAGTTCTTCGAGTTGGCGATGTTCTTCTCCACGTCGGCGTTGGACCACGCCAGCGCCGGCGCGGCGAGCGCCAAGGCGGCGATGTGCCACCGGCGCCAGGTCATTCTCGAAATCCTCATCTGTGTCTCCTTCGTTGTTGCGGGAACGGATCAGGTCGCTGCCTGGAAGGGGTGTGCCACCTTGCTCTTCTTGTCGACGACGTCGGCCGCGGTCGGCTCGCGCCGGACGGCGCGCTTGATGGACTCCTTGGTGGCCTGGTAGTTGTATTCCTGGATCTTCTTGTCGTCCTCGGCGAGCCAGTGGATGAACACGCCGACGCAGATGAACAGGTCGTCCGCCTCGGCCGCCGGGATCGTGCCGTCCTCGACGCAATCGGCCACCGCCATCGCCACCGCGCGCTGCGCCGGGCCGAACATCTGCACCGCCTGCTTGGCGCCCTTGATGGTCACCTTGTTGAACATCACCGTCGCCGGCTTGGTGACGAGGTTGGGGGCCACCACGGCGAGCAACGAGGTGAAGCCGTCCTTGTTGTTGGTCAGCGCGTGGGCGAACGCCGACTCGACCGGCGAGCCGCGGGGCCCGATGATCAGGTCGATGTGCGCGACCTCGTTGCCTTCCCCTACGAGTGACTCTCCAACCAGCATGCGATCAATCGTTGCCATGTGTGCTCTCCGGTTCCGGGTTAGCGAAATGAACTCCCGCGAGGCTCGCTGCCTGCGCAGCAGGGATCGCTCTCAGATTCCGTGCCGGGTTGACTCGGTAGAAACACTAGGCTCGCCGGCCGTCCGAGCGTCCAGGGGGGCCCGGCCGCACAGCGCCGATGCGAACGCGACCGCCACGCTCAGATCCGCGCTGGTGCCGGGGTTGAGGGCGCGCGACTTGAGGTCCTCGTCCCAGCGCACGTAGCCGGGATCGTCGTCCAGCGGCTCGCCGCGGCGCGCGCGGGTGCGCCATGCCGCCGCCTCGGCCATGACACTGTGCGCCACGGCCCAGCCGTGCTTGCGAACAATGTGTGAATCGGGGAAGGCGGAAAGGAACTCCAGGTAGACCCGCTGCATGGCGGTCGCCGCCGCGGCATCGTCCGGCGCTCCGGCGCGGCGTGCCGCGTGCAGCGACGCGTCGAAGGCGGGCAGGCCGAGCTCGAAGACATCGGCATGCCCGTGCACGTACTGGAACGCGATGCGGTCGCGATGGGCCGCGAGCGACATCGCCGTGCGCAAGTCGACGGTCGGCGGCGCCGCGACGTCCTGCTCGGGCGACGAGCCGAGGCCGCCTGGCCGCGCCAGCGCGATGGCACGGTAGGCCGCGCGCGCGTCGGCCACGTCCAGCCCCTGCAGCACCTCGGCCAGCGCGCGGCGCAAGGCCTGCACGCCGCCCGTCGGTGGTCGCCTCTCGTGCGCCGCGGCGAGCGGAGCGCACAGCAGCACGATGCCCAGGTTGGTGTTGCAGCCGGCGACGGCCCAGCTCGCCTGCACGGCGGACTCGATGCGCGCTCCGACCGCGGCGCCC
Source organism: Piscinibacter sp. XHJ-5 (assembly GCF_029855045.1). Taxonomy (GTDB): domain Bacteria; phylum Pseudomonadota; class Gammaproteobacteria; order Burkholderiales; family Burkholderiaceae_C; genus Albitalea. The sequence continues at coordinate 4,534,931 of NZ_CP123228.1, read as the reverse complement.
GGTCGGCACAGCGGCCCCGCGCAGGCGGCGGCGCTGGCGATGAACTGCTCGGCCTGCATGCCGTGGCCAGGCGAGGCGAGGCCGACATTGCCGGCCTTGCGGGCGGCAACGTCGAGGTGGCAGGCCCAGAGGAAGGCTGGGTCGGCGCTCACCGTGTCCCGCGCCTCATGCCCGCCGCTGCTGTGCCCAGGCCGCATGCTTGCGCTCCAGCAGGTCGTCCACGATCGCCTGCGCGATGCTCACCCGGGTGACGCGCTGCAGCCCCTGCCATGCCGCCACGCCGTTGACCTCGAGCACCTGGATGCCGTCGTCGGTCGGCAGCAGGTCCACGCCGGCATAGTCCATGCGCAGGGCGCCTGCCGCGGCGCTGGCCAGCCGGGCGAGCTCGGGGCCGCAGTCGGTCTCCAGCGACTGCGGCTCGCAGCGGGCGCCTTGCGCGACGTTGTGCACCCAGTGCTCGCTGACGCGCCGCATGGCCGCCAAAGCGACGCCGCCGACCACCAGCACGCGCCAGTCGTGTCCCGGCGACTGTCGCGGCGGCACGAAGCGCTGCAGGTAGGCCAGCTGCCCATAGGAGCCGTCCAGTTCGGGCAGCGGCACGTGCGCACCGTCGACCCAGCCCAGGCGCTGCAGGCCGTGGCCCTGCGAGCCGAACAGCGGCTTGAGCACCAGCGAGCGGCGCGCGGCGCTCTCGCGAGCGACCAGGCGCTGGGCGGCGGCCGCCGATTCCATCGCCCAGGTCGGCGGCGTCGGCACGCCCGCGGCGCGCAGCAGCAGGCTGGTCATCGACTTGTCGACGCTGCGCTCGATGGCGCGTGCATCGTTGTAGACCGGCACGCCGAACTCGCGCAGCGCGTGCAGCACGCCGAGCCGCTTGGTGACCTGCTCGAAGGTGCCGCCGGCGATGCCGCGAACCAGCACCGCATCGGGCAGGTCGCTGCCGTAGCCGGGCAGCACGAGCCCGTGCCAGGCGTGGGTGGTGTCGATGCGGCAATCGGCCAGATCGAGGCAGCGACCCTCGGCCCCGCGTGCCTGCAGCGCGCGCTGCAGCTGGCGGGTGTGCCAGCCGGTCTCGTCCGTCATGATCGCGACCCGCAGGCCGCGCCGGGTGGCGACGGCTCTCATGGCGCCTGCCACAGCCGCAGCAGCAGTTCCATGTCGAGCCGCCCGGCATGCCAGGTGCGGCCCGATCCGAGATGGCTCACCCACACCTCGGCCGGCGCGAACAGCGCGCCGTCGAGCTGGTAGAAGTCGAACCCGGCGGCTTCGAACAGCTCGGCGAAGGAGCGCCCATGGTCGCGCGAGTTCGACGACGGCAGGCGCATCGCAAGCTCGTGCGCGGCGTCGGCGTCGCCCTCCACGCACAGGTGGACCTGCCCGCCGTAAAGGATCGCGTCGTTGGTGCGGCCCATCGCCTGCACGCCGTCGGCCGTCGGCGCCGGCAGCGGCGCGCGCGCGGAACCCTCGACGATGTTCGCCAGCGGAAACCTCAGCTCGTGCGCCCGGTGCAGCGCAACTTCGAGCACGCGCGCGACGACCTGCGTCGTGCCGGCCAGGCTGGTGGTGGGCGTCAGGATGAGGCTCAATCCTTCGGGCGCCAATGCGCAGTCGCGCAGCAGCTTCTCGACGATCACCTCGGGCGGCAAGCGGTCGACCTCGAGCACCAGTGCGCCGTGGTCGCAACGGTCGGCGTAGCCCAGCTCGGTGAACAGGTCCTCCTTGCCGGCCAGTGCACGCGCCGGCCCGGAGCCCAGCGCGAAGAACTTCCGTCCGCCCGTCTCTTCCTTGCTCGCCGCGAGGCTCCAGCCGGCGTACTGGCTTGCCAGGCAGGCCAGCACCGGCTGCGAGCTGCGCACCTGCAGCCAGGTCGGCCAGCCGGCGCGTCCGTCGCTCACCAGCCCGACCTCGCCCAGTCCGCCCATGCAGACCTCGGCGACGCGCAGGCCTGCTTCGATGCTGCCCCGCACCGCGATGCCCGCATCGATGAGCGTGACGCCGTGCGGCCCGCGGCCCACCGCCACGCGCAGCCGGTCGGCGTCGTCGCGCAGGCGCGCGAGCGGCGCGCCGGCGAGGCGGTTCACGCTGAGCAAGGGCTGGGTCATGACGAGATCTCCTCCATGGCTAGTGTCGTGAGTTGGAAATACGTCGAAAACGCCACCTATTTCCAACTCACGACACCAGTTCCGATGCGATGCGCGCGGCGCGCCGGGCCAGCAGCTGCTCGACGGCGTGCGCATCGGCGGCCTCGGCGCTGACGCTGCACACCGGTTCGCCCCGGACGAAATGCGCCGCGCCCACGGGCAGGTCGTGACAGTGTGTGGACCCTGCGAGCCGCTCGGCCAGCACGAGGTCCATGCGGCAGCCGCGCGGCGCGAACACGATGCGGCTGCCGCGCACGCCGGGCCGGTGCTGCGCCGGCGCGGCCGGCAGGCGGCCCTGCATGGCCTGCACGTGCGCGCGCAGCAGGCCTTCGGGCCAGGCATCGGGATGCAGCACCATGCTCGCCGACGGCCGTGGATTGATTTCGAGCAGCCATGGTTGGCCGCGTGCTTCGATGAAGTCCAGGCTGGCGAGGCCGCGCAATCCGAACGGCGGCACCAGCGCGTCCAGCACGTGCGCGATGCGGGCCTGCAGCGCCGCATCGGCGATCGGCCCGATGGCGCCGCCGAAGACATGCGGATGGCTGCCTTGCCGCTGCACGAGCAGGCGGTTCAGCGCGATCAGCGTCGCCCGGCGGCCGTCGGCCAGGAACAGCGCCGACATCGGCTCGCCCGGCTGGATGCGCTGGTAGTAGGTGTCGGGATGCACCGGGCCCGCATCGCCGGCCTCGCGGATGTGCCAGCCGCCGCATCCGCCCGCGCGCTTGGCCAGCCAGCCGTGCGGGTCGCCGGGCGCATCGAATGCCACCGTCGGATGCGCCAGGCCGAGCCGATCCAGCGTGGCGAAGAAGCGGCGCGCATCGCGCAGCGCCGCCACCGAGGCGCCGTCCATGCCGCACAGCGGCAGGCGCGGGCCGCCGGCATCCAACAAGGCAGGCACGCCTTCGAAGCCACCGCCCGCGACCCAGCCCGTCATGCCCGGCTCGCCGTCCAGTGCCGCCAGTGCCACGCGCAGCCGCAGCGGATCGATCGCCAGCGTCGCGGGCTCGCCGATCGGCAGCCAGCGCTGGCTGGCCCGCCGCGTGTCGCGGTCGCCGAACAGGTCGAGCGCGATCACGCGCCAGCCGCCCTGCTGCGCCGATTCGGCCAGCGCGCGTGCCGACACGCCGGCCACCACCAGCGCGGGACTGTCGGCGGCGGCCATCACGACGCTCAGGAAGACTTCTCGGCGAGCACCTCGCGCGCCATCGAGAAAGCCTCGGCGAAGCCGAAGGCCACCGGCCGCTCGGCCTCGCGCATGCGCATCAGCAGCCGGTGCTGCACCTGGTACTTCACGTTGCCGATGGCCAGCGCACCGATGCCCACTGCGGCGGTGCCCTCCAGCGGCTTGGCGTCGTCCATCACGCCCACGCCGGCCAGGCCCTCGGGGGGCACGGCGTTCACGTCGGCGGCGACCAGCATCCGCGTGGCGGCTGCGCGGTCCTCGGGGCTCATCACCTGCACCCCGGCGGCGGCGACGCCCATCACCACCTCGGCTTCGGCCAGCGTGGTGCGCAGGTGCGCGCCGTCCTGTCCCGAGACGCCCTGCAGCGACACCCCGAAGCGCCGGCCGGTCTCGGCGGCAGCCGACTCGGCGGCGGCCGCTCCCTTGTGGCTGGAGATCAGCGCCGTGGCGCCGAGCTGCGCGCACAGCACGGCGGCGATGCGTCCCACCGGGCCGGTGCCGCCCAGCAGCACGACGCGCTTGCCGTCGAGGCCCGTGTCGTGGCGCCGGCGCAGCGCCGTCTCGGTGGCGGCGACCAGCGCCGCCGCGGTGGTGTACGAGCCGCTGGGATCGGCGAAGACCGACACGACGAAGGGCGGCACCATCGCCTTGCGCGACCGCTCCAGCATGTCGGCGGCGACGATCACGTCGCGTCCGCCGATGAAGATGCCGGTGCGCGCCACCCCCTTGGGGCCGCGCGAGAAGATCGCGTCCTGCGTCAGGCCCGCGATCGCGTCCGGCGCGACGCCGCAGTACGGCACGATGACCTGATAGCCGGCGTCGGCGGCCATGTTGACGTCGAACGGGCTTGCCTGCGCGCCCGGGGTGAACAGGTGGAGGATGTAGGGGCGTTCCATGGCGTGGGGGTCAGCGCGGGGTTGGAGGTCGGCAGTCGATCATCCCGTCTCCCGCTTGCGGGAGAGGGCCAGGGCGATGGCATCGCAAGAACCCATCAGCCGCTCCCCTCGTCGACACCGGGCAGCGACGTGATCGTCGCGCCATGATTTCGCGCGGCGACGACCTTCAGCGTGAGGCCTGCCTCGACGACGCCGGCCAGGCGGGCGGCGGCGACGATGACCTCGGCTTCCTGCGCCGAGGGCAGGATGGCGAAGCCGGTCGGACCCCATGAGCTCTGGCCGACCGCCGACGGCGCGTGCGAGGCGATCCACTCGATCAGCCGGGCCACCGCGGGGCTGGTGAAGCAGCGGCCCTGCTGGGCCGGCGCGAAGTGCTGGCCGAGCAAGCGCTGCATGCGCGTGAGGCCGATGGCGAAGGGAGCGAACTCTGCGCCCGCGGCGCCGGGCAGCAGGCGCATCAGCACCTCGTGGCAGATCTCCGCCGAGGTCTCGCGCGGCAGCGGCGGCAGCGTTGCGAGCGCGGCCTTTTCCTCGGCGCCGCTGAGCCCACGGGCGCGCGGATCGAACACCAGCAGCACGCGCCAGGCCGCAGGCAGCTCGATGCGCGACAGCAGCGCGGCCGGCGTGCCGTCGCTGCGCGGGCCGCCGTCGAGCAGCAGGCCGCCGACGTCGAAGCCCGCGATGCCGACACCCGAGCGCTGGCCGCGTCCGGTCAGTCCGGCGATCTGGCTGCTCGTCATGGCGACGTCGAACAGCGTGCAGAACGCGCGGCCCACGGCGAGCGCGAGCTGCGTGCCCGAACCGAGCCCGGCGTGGGCGGGCAGCGCGCGGCGGATGTGCAGTGCTAGCGGCGTGCGGCAGCGCGTGGCACGCCGCAGCGTTTCCACATGCGTGCGTGCGCGCGTCAGCTCCGCGATCGCATCGGGTGCGGCCACGAACGCGTCGGTGCGCGCATGCTCGAGCTCCACGACGGTCTCGAGGCCGTCGATCACCAGGCCGAGGCTGCCGAAGCGCCTGCCCAGCGTGGCCGCGGGATCGAGGAAGCCCAGATGGAGTCGGCCGGGCGCCTGCACGCGCACCGCGCCGGCCTGCCGTGTCGAGGCGCCGGTGCGGCTGGCGATCGCGAGCTCGGTGTCCATGGCCGCCGCGTCAGCGTCCGCCGGGCACGAGGCCGGCGCCGATGAGGCGCAGCGTGCTCGCGGCGCGGTGCCCGGCGTCCAGGTGGGGGGTGCGCCGCCGCTCGATCATCACGCCGACGGCGGCCGCATCGTCGAACTTGTGCGGCTTGGACACCCGCACCCGGACCCAGTGGGCATGGAACTCGTACAGCGCAATCTGTGCCACCTGCTCCGCCAGCGCCTCCAGCAGCTGAACACCGTGTTCCACCATCAACCGCTGCAGGCGCGTGCGCAGCTCGCCGTAGTCGATCGTGTCGGCGATGCAGTCGGTGTCGCAGGCGCGCGGCCGCGGCACCCCGGCACACACGTCGATGGCCACCGGCTGCGGCTTGTGCAGCTCGCTGTCGTGGATGCCGATCACCGTCTGGCCCACGAAGCCCTCGATGAAGATCAGGTCCAGCGGCTCGGCTGCGGCCACGGGCGCTGCCTCATGGACGGAGGCGAGCACGGGGGCATTCGTCATGGGTTCTCCTCGAGGCGAAACGCGTCGCGATGAGGGCCGGATTGCAACTTGCAGGCCATTCGCTCTCATGGAAAACCCGCGCAGGCCGCCTGTGGGCGGTGCGCAACCAAGGTTCACAAACTCGGCGTGCGCTTTGCTCGCCGTTATTACAGAATCGGGCCCAGATTCGTCAGGCAGGCAGTCCGCCCAGAGCGAACACCGGAGACAACACAATGCCCATCAGCGATCCGCTGCAACACGCGAACCGGGTCCTGGATGTCGTTCAGCGAGGCGCCCGCAGTCTCACCAGCGATGCCGTCGCACAGTCGTGGGCGCGGTGCCTGAACGAGCATCATCTCGATCCCACCCAGCGCCGGCGGCCGCAGGTGCTCAGCCGCGCCGAGCTGCCCACGCGCCAGGGCCGCATGGCGGCCGTGCTCGATTGCGCCCGCTACGAGATGACCACGCTCTACCAGCAGCTCGGCGATCCCGAATCGGCGGTGGTGCTGACCGACACGCAGGGCGTCATCCTGCACATGGTCACTTCGCCGGACTTCGAGCGGCAGGTGCAGCCGCTCGGCCTGGAGGTCGGCGCCGTCTGGAGCGAGGCCGAGGCCGGCACCAACGGCATGGGCACCTGCGTGGCCGAGGCCGGGCCGATCGTCGTTCAGCAGACCGACCATTTCCTCAGCCAGTACACCTCGCTCACTTGCTCGGCCGTGCCGCTGTACGACCCGGCCGGCGAGATGACTGCCGTGCTCGACGTGAGCAGCCGCTCGACGATGGCGCAGCAGCACCTCCTGGTGCTGCTCGGCATGACGGCGCGCATGATCGAGAACCGGCTGATCGACCAGCGCTTTCGCGACGCGCACCCGATCCACTTCCACAGCCGTCCCGAGTTCGTCTACACGCTGCACGAAGGCAAGCTCGTGGTCGACGGCGAAGGGCAGGTGCTGGCCGCCAACCGCAGTGCGCTGCTGCAGCTGGGCGCGGGCTCGGTGCGCGAGCTGCGCGGCTTCAAGCTCGACCAGATCTTCCAGACCACGCTCGACGACATGCTCGAGCGCAGCTCGCGCGCGGCCTTCCATCCGGTCGTCACGTACCGCGCGAATGCCGCCCATCGGTTCTTCGCGGTGGCGCGCCAGCCGGCGCGCGACGAGAGCAGCGGACTCACGCGCGTGGCCGACCCGTCGCCGCTGCGGCAAGCCGTCGCCCCGCGCAGCCGGATGCTGTCGCTGCCCGCGGCATCGACGCCGCGCTTGCAGCGCAAGCCCACCTTCGCCGACCCGCGCCTGGAGGCGCATCTCAACACCGCCAGGCGCGTGGTGGTGCGCGGAACGCCGCTGCTGCTGCGCGCAGAGACCGGCGCCGGCAAGGAGGTGTTCGCCCGTTCGGTGCACACCGACAGCCCGCGCGCCGACGGTCCCTTCATCGCGATCAATTGCGCAAGCCTGCCCGAGACGCTCATCGAGGCCGAGCTCTTCGGCTACCGCGCCGGCGCCTTCACCGGTGCCGAGAAGAGCGGGCGGCGCGGCAAGATCGCGCAGGCCGACGGCGGCACGCTGTTCCTCGACGAGATCGGCGACATGCCGCTCGCGCTGCAGGCGCGACTGCTGCGCGTGCTCGACGAGCGCATGGTCACGCCGCTGGGCACCGACGAGCCGAAGCCGGTCGACTTCCAGCTCATCAGCGCCAGCCACCGCAACTTGGCCGACATGGTGGCCGAGGGCGGCTTCCGCGAGGACCTGTATTACCGCCTGGCCGGCATCGAGCTGCAGCTGCCCGCGCTGCGCGAGCGCAGCGACCGCGCCGAGCTGATCCGCAACGTGCTGGCCGACGAAGGCCGGCCCGACGCCGCCATCCATCCTGCGGCCTGGGATTTGCTGATGCGCCATCCATGGCCCGGCAACGTGCGACAACTGCACCATGTCCTGCGCAGCGCGGTCGCGCTGGCGGATGGCGCTGCCCTGACACTGGACCACTTCCCCACGCTGGCCGCCCCGGCGACCCCGGAGCCGGGCAGCCCGGCCGGCGAAGCCGCTCCGCTGGCGCTGTCGGCAGAGCATGCGCGGGAGCGCCAGGAGCTGCTCGAGCAGCTGGCGGCGCAGCGCTGGAATGTGAGCCATGTGGCCAAGTCGCTGGGAATCAGCCGCAACACTCTGTACCGGCGGATGCACAAGCTGTGCATCCCGGTGACGCAGAGCGGGTGAGCGCCGGCGGAGGCGACGGGCTCAAGCGTTTCGCCTGGGCATTGACCGGCTCGGGCCACTGCCTCGAGGAGTCGATCGCGCTCGCATCGCGCCTGCCGCAGGTCGACCTGTTCCTCTCGGCCGCGGCCGAAGAGGTGCTGCCGATGTACGGACTGCGCATCGAGTCGCTGCGCGAGCGCTTTCGCATCTTCCGCGACAAGACGATGAGCGCCGTGCCGGTGGGCGAGCTGTACACCGAGGCCTACCACACGCTGGTGGTGGCGCCGGCGACGAGCAACACGGTGGCCAAGTGCGCGTTCGGCATCAGCGACACGCTGCCCACCAACATGTTCGCCCAGGCCGGCAAGCTCGGCATCCCGGGCCTGGTGTTCGCCTGCGACACCGAGCCGGTGGTCGTCACGCGAGCGCCGCACGACTGGGTGACCTTGCGGCCGCGCAACATCGAGCTGGACAACGTCGAGCGGCTGCGCAGCATCGACCACTGCCGCGTGCTGTGCTCCACCGCCGAACTGGAGGCCGCGCTGACCCAGCGGCTCGCCGAGCTGTCGCTGGCATGGAACACATCGTCTTCCTGACGGGCCGGCTGGCCGAGCCCGCGCTGCGCCGCGTGCTGGCGGGCATGGCGCCCGATGCGGCCGATGCGCCCTTCAGCTGGGAGGTGCGCGAGATCGGGCTGCAGGTGGCGGCGCTGATGACGGCCGACATGATCCGCCGCCGCGTGCCCGCGCCGCTGGCCGCCGACCGCATCGTCGTGCCCGGACGCTGTCGCGGCGACGTGGACGCGCTGTCCGCTCACTTCGGCGTGCCGGTGCAGCGCGGCCCGGAGGAGCTCAAGGACCTGCCGATGTTCTTCAAGCGCAGCGGGAGCCCGGTGGCGCTCGACCGCTACGAGGTGGCCATCTTCGCGGAGATCGTCGACGCCCCGCGTCTGGGCGTGGAAGCGATCGTCGCGCGCGCGCGCTCGCTGGTCGCCGACGGCGCCGACGTCATCGACCTCGGCTGCCTGCCCGACACGGCGTTTGCGCATCTCGAGGACAGCGTGAAGGCCCTCAGGGCGCAGGGCTACGCCGTGAGCGTGGATTCGCTCGACAGCGACGAGCTGCTGCGCGGCGGGCGCGCGGGCGCCGACTACCTCCTGAGCCTCACGCCGGACACCTTGTGGATCGCCGACGAGGTCGCCGCCACGCCGGTGCTGATCGGCCGCTCGCCGCAGGACGAGGCTTCGCTGTGGGCGGCCGTCGACACGATGCAGTCCCGCGGGCGCCGCTTCCTCGCCGACGCCATCCTCGACCCCATACCGTACGGCCTGCTGGCCTCGCTGGTGCGCTATCAGCGCCTGCGCGAACGCTTTCCGCAGGCGCCCATCATGCTCGGCGTGGGCAACCTCACCGAGCTGATCGAGGCCGACACCAGCGGCATCAACGCGGTGCTGCTCGGCATCGCGGCCGAGCTTCGCGCCGGCGCCATCCTCACCACGCAGGTCAGTCCGCACGCACGGCGCGCCGTCCGCGAGGCCGACTGGGCGCGCCGCATCATGCATGCCGCGGCCTCGCAGCAGATGCTGCCCAAGGGCCTGTCCGACGCGCTGATGACGGTGCACGCCAAGCGGCCGTTTCCCGACGAGCCCGAGGAGATCGCGGCGATCGCGGGCCAGGTGCGCGACCCGAACTTCCGCGTGCAGGTGTCGCGCGAGGGCCTGCACGTCTACAACCGCGACGGCCTGCGGCTGGCCCGCGATCCGTTCGCGCTGTGGCCGCGGCTCGGCCTCGAGCAGGACGCGGCGCATGCCTTCTACATGGGCGTGGAACTTGCACGCGCGCAGATCGCCTGGCAGCTCGGCAAGCGCTACGTGCAAGACCAGGAACTCGACTGGGGCTGCGCGATCGAGCGCGCGCCGGAGGATCTCGAGGCGCATTGCGCACCCGGCAGCACGCTGACCCACAAGAGCGCCTGAACCATGGCCGACCAGATCTTCGAGACCGTCGTCACCACTTGCTCCGCGGCCGGCGCGGTGCATGTCGCGCCGATGGGCGCGCGCTATGTCGGCGACGAGGTCGTGCTGATGCCGTTCAAGCCGTCCACCACGCTGGACAACATCGTGGGCACCGGCGTCGCCGTGCTGAACCTGCTGACCGACGTGCGCGTGTTCGCGGGCTGCGTCACCGGCCGGCGCGAGTGGTCCACCGTGCCGGCGGGCGAGGTGGACGGTGCGCGGGCGGTGCGGCTGGCCTGCGCGCTCGGCCATGCGGTGCTGCGCCTGGTCGAGCAGCGGGAGGACGCGCAGCGGCCGGTGCTGCGGCTGGCGCGCGTGCACGAAGCGCAGCACGCGCCGTTTCGCGGCTTCAATCGCGCGCAGGCGGCAGTGATCGAGGGGGCGGTGCTGATCAGCCGGCTGCACATGCTGCCGGCCGAGAAGATCGACGGTGAGATGCGCTACCTCCAGATCGCGATCGACAAGACCGCCGGCCCGGCCGAGCTCGAAGCGTGGGAATGGCTGCAGCAGGCGGTGGCGCGTCACCGCGCGGCGCAGGCGAGGGTCGCCGGATGACGCGGCTGCTGGTGAGTGTGCGCGACGCCGACGAAGCGCTGGCCGCTGCCGGTGCCGGCGCCGACTTCATCGACCTGAAGGACCCGGCGGCCGGCGCACTCGGTGGGCTGGCGCCGGCTCGCATCGCGAAGATCGTGCCCGTGCTGCGGGCGCGGTGCCCCGAGATCCCGATCAGCGCGACGGTGGGCGATCTGGACGCGCATGAACGCGAGACCATCCTGCGGCGCGTTGCCGACGTGGCGGCGTGCGGCGTCGACTACGTCAAGGTGGGCGTGTCGCCGTGCGCCGCGGCGGCGCCGCTGCTGAGCGCGCTCGCGCGCTGCGGTGCGCCGGTCGTGCCGGTGCTGCTTGCAGACCTGGGTGTCGATGCCGCGCTGGTCGAGGCGGCGTTGCGCCAGCGGGCCTTTCCTGCATTGATGCTCGATACGTCCGACAAGCGCGGCGGGAGCTTGCTGCAGCGCGTGCCGGTGGAGGTGCTGGCGCGCTTCGTGGCCCTGGTGCAGGGATGGAACTGCCTGGCCGGGTTGGCGGGGGCGCTTCGTGCCGACGATGCAGCGGCGCTGCGTAAGTTGGCGCCGGATTTCGCGGGATTTCGCAGCGCGGTGTGCGAAGGCGGGCGGGCGGGGCCGCTGGACCCGCAGCGAGTACGCGGCCTGCGCTTGCGGTTGGCGATGTTCACGGTCGGAAGTCGGCCAAGGCCTGCACACACTCAAAGCGAGGATCGCGCGAGAGCTTGAAGGTGCGGCTCAGTGCCGCATCTGACCCGCTGCTGCTTCGCGCCGCCGACGAGATCGATCGCGTGCGTAACGCGCTGCTCGTCGGTCCGGCCGCCATTGCGCCGTTCATCGCGCCAAGGCGACGTTGCCGCGCAAAGGGTCGCAAGCCGGCGGTTTGGTGCTCCGGTCCTGTCAATCAGCGGATCAGCCTTCGACCTAGGCGAAAGACGGGTCGATGCTCGGAAGTTGGCGGATGTTCGGTTGCAAGGCGCTCGCTAGAGTGATCCCCTTGCTTTTCGAAAGGTGCGAGCAATGGAAACGAATCCGAAGGATCAAGAGGCGTCCTCCAATGACGGCCAAGCCAAAACGACTGAAACGAAGCTCGAGAGTCCCGCCGATCCCGCCAGTGCGAAGGGTTCGAGACCCTTGGTAAGGCGCAACGCCATGGTCTTGCCTCAAATTGCGCAGACGCATGAGGACACTCCCAAACCCGACAGCGGTAGAAATTCCGGCGAGAACTCAGCCGGCGCGTGGGCGGCACCCGCCAAAGTGAAAGGCCCCGGCAAATCCAAGTCCTTGGAACTCGCTGCCGAGCGATCGGGCCACGACCCCAGCACGGGAAAGCCCGCGCAGAAAAGGTCCAGCGACGAGGTCCAAACGCCATCGCCCAAGACCCGAATCGGCAACGCTGGCGTCACCGTGGCAGGCAACCATTCGATCCAGAAGCCCCTCGTACCCACTCTGACCGACCATTTCCGCAGATCGCTGCTAAAGATCGCGACGGAGGCGAGCCAGACGATCGAATCCAAGAAATGCAAGAAACTGTCTGCGCGGGACCGCTACATCAACATGATCTATTTCGCACTCGGCGGCACACACGTTTCGAAGGACTGCCCCGAAGCGCAAGAGCAAGAAACGCTGGTAGAAGCGCTGCGCCAGGACGAGGCGCGGCTGTTATTGGCGCAACACATCCTTGCGCTGGGCGCCGCGCTGGATTCATCCACCCGATTCTTCGCGGAGCTCGCGCTCCTCGGGGGCGTGCCGCCGGCGCGTGAGTGGTGCGAAACGGAACTGGGCATCAAACCGGGTGTTCGGACCTGGTTCGGCGAGGTGCACGACTTCTACAAGATGATGCGCATCGCCGACATGGCCTCCGATGCCCAGCTCCGACTCGATGCGGTGATCCAAAGTGCTGTCAGAAAGACGCTGGCGGAAGCGCCCACGGCCTCCAAGGAGCGCGTCCTCGCCGATGTCACGAGGGCCGTCGTTCAAACCAAGGCCGAAATCAAGACCTGATCGCCGGCGCTGGCGAGGCAAGGGCGGCCGACGCGGCCCTTGCCGCATTCGTGTGGGCACGACTACACCGCCGGCTTGCGACCCTTGCGCGGCAACCTCGCCCCTGCATTCGCCTTGGTCGCGACGAACGGCGGAGCCACGGCCGGCCGGCCCAGCAGCGCATCGCGCACCCGCTCGATCTCGTCGCCCTGCACCACCTCGATGACGAAGGCCGCGTCGCTGGCCCAGTGACCGAAGCGCACGTCGAGCACGCCGGTCGCGCCGAGGTCCGCGATGGTGTGGCCGGGCTTCAGCTCGCAGGCCTTGACGACCACCAGGCGCTCGGCGTTGAGCCGCCGCGCCAGCCACAGCGCCAGGCTGTCGCTGGTCACTTCCCAGCTCGTCAGCTGATCGGGCGCGTCGCGCAGCAGCGAGAGCGGCAGCCACAGCGCGGGCCGGCCTGAATGCAGCGTGCTGCGGATGCCGTCCTCGTCGGTCACCAGCACCAGGCGGCGTTCCAGCGCGTGCAGCATCTGCGCCGTCTGCGCCATCGCCAGCACCGCCATGTTGTGCGCCGCCACGTCGTCGAAGCCCCAGTGCGCCTGCGCGTCGCGCACGGCCTCGGCGAAGGCGGCGCCGCCCGGCACCACCGTGACGCGGCCGCCGCCGAACTCGGCCAGCATCTGCAGCCAGTGCGGCAGGCGTGCGTCGCGCGAAAGGCTGCCGCCGAGCTTGACCACCCACATCGTCTCAGTCTCCTCCTGCGGCCAGCAGCGCGACCGCGACGGCCGGCGCGCAAACGTCGGCCCAGTATTCGAACGGATCCGCCGGCCCCTGCGGCGCGCACTGCGCGAAGCGCCGGTACCGGCGGCCGGCCCGCGCCGCGAGCGCGGCGGCCAGGAAGGCGCCGCAGCCCGCGCCTATCACCGGCGCATCGGCGCCGACTCCTGCGTCCTCGGCGACACGCGCGAACTGGCCGGCGATGTCCTCGAGTTGCGCGGTGCGCCAGGCCTGCGCGAGCTCGAGCCACTGTGCGGGCAGGGCGTCGAGGGCGTCGCGTCCCACCATGCGCGCCAGGCGCCGGCGCGTCGCGGGCAGGTCCTTGGGCTGTCCGTCCGCCGTGGGCTGCTGGTCGTGCGCCGGGTCGAGCTCGCCGGTCAGCCGGTACACATCGGCCGTGGTGGCGAAGAACTCGTGCATGACGTTCACCACCTGCCCGCCGAAGGGCACCCGCGGCGCCAGCGCGCAAAGCGGCGTGCGCACCACGCCCTGGTACACCAGCTCGCCGCTGGCCAGGCGCTCGGCGTCGCTGGCGCCGCGCGCCGCGATGGCGCCGTCCCGCAGCGCGATGAGGTCGGTCGTCGTGCTGCCGATGTCGACCAGGACCGCCTCGCGCACGCGCGGGGCCAGCCATTGCGCCGTGGCGCGCCAGTTGGCCGAGGCGATGGCCTGCCACGAGGCTGCGCCGTCGTGTGGCGCCACCCAGCGGCCCGGGCCCGCGTACAGGCGCAGCGTTGGCCCCAGCCGCTCGGCCAGATGCGCCGCCAGTTGCGCGACGCCGTGCGCGCGGTCGGGGAACAGGTCGACCATCTCGCCGGTCATCGTCGCGACATGGCGGCCTTCGCGCGACCACGCCTGCGGCCAGCGCTGGCGCGCCTGGCCCAGCACCGCATCCAGGTGATGCAGGCCCTGCCACAGCGGACAGGGCCACTGCGCGATGTCGCGCACCTCGCCGGCTTCCACGCGGCACGCCTTCACGTGCGCGCCGCCGATGTCCCAGCCGACGAGAACGGCGTCAGGCGGCCACGGCATCGTCCGCCTTTCGCGCCGCATGCAGCGCCAGGACATCGGCCGCGAGGTTTCGCTGCAGCTTGTCCGACAGGCCGACGTAGGCGCAGGTGGTCCGCGGGTTGACCTCGATGACCACCGGTCCGCGCCTCTCGTTCCAGACCAGGTCGATGCCGACGAAACCGCCCAGGCCCGGCAGTGCGCGCGCGACCTCGCGCCCCAGCGCCTGCAGCCGCGGCGCGCGCGGATCGGTTCGCGGGTCGACGGCGTGGCTGTGCACCCCGAGGTCGTGGATCCAGCCCTCGCCGTCGATCCGGAGCTGCTGGCGGTTCAGCGCGACGGTCTCCACGCGATGCGGGCCGGCGAGCAGCGAGATCGACAGCGGCTCGCCTTCCACGAAGGGCTCCAGCGTCGCGGCACCCCCGGCGCCTTCGCGTCGCCGCAGGTCGTCGAGAGCCGCCGGGCGGCTGGCATGCACCCGCGTGGCCATGGCCCCCGCGCCGTCGTCCGGCTTGACGACCCAGCGCTGCGCGTCCACGGCGGCCAGCGGCGTCGCGATGCCGTGGGCATCCAGCAGCGCGGCAGTGGCGCGCTTGCTCGAGGCGATGCGGATGGCCGCGGCGCTGCAGCCCATCCACCGCGCGGCGCCGACGGCGTCGTGAAGCCGCATCAGCATGCCGTTGGTTTCCGGTGCCACCACCCAGCTCGCGTCGTGCTGCCGCGCCAGTCGCTGCACGAAGGCCGCGGGTGGCTCGCCGGGGCGCGGCGACGCGGTGGTCAGCCTGGGTCGGTGCGGGAACGACGGTGCGCCGCCCACCGCGCAGGTCACGTGCAAGCCGGACAGGCGCAGCAGGTCGCCGACAATCGCGTCGCGCATCGCCCTGCCGGCGGCCAGCAGCTCGGCGTCTGCCGGCTCCGCGGCGCAGGATGCGCCTGCGCTCAGCAACTCGTAGACGAAGATGCGTCCCATGCTGCTGCTTCCTTCCCTCCAGGTGATTCCGGTGCTCGATCTGCTGGGCGGCCACGTCGTGCGCGCACAGCGGGGCGAGCGCCACGCATACCGCCCCATCGTGTCGCGGCTGGTTGCCGGCAGCCGACCCCGCGATGTCGCGGCCGCGCTGCTCGCGCGCTGCCCGCCGCCCGCCGGCTCGGACCCGGTGCTGTACGTGGCCGAGCTCGACGCGATCCAGGGCCGCGCTGCGGACACCGAAACGCTGGCCGCGCTGCTGGCGATGGATCCCGCGCTGACGCTGTGGGTCGACGCAGGCTTTCGCGACCGTGCGTCGGCGCAGGCGCTGCGACAAGCCCTGGGGCGGCACGCCGCGCGTTTGCGGCCGGTGTACGGCAGCGAATCGCTGGCCGGACCCGACGCGCTGGCCGGGCTGGCGAGCGATCCGCAGGCGATCCTGTCGCTCGACTGCCGGCACGCGTCGCCGATGGATCCCGCGGGGGCGTGGACGCGTCCTCGGGCATGGCCGTCGACGCTCGTCGTGATGACGCTGGACCGCGTCGGTTCCGGCAGCGGTCCCGACCTCGCCACCTTCGCGCGCCTGCGTGCCATGGCGCCCGAGCGGACCTGGATCGGCGCGGGCGGCATCCGAGACGGCGCCGACCTGCAGGCAGGCGCCGCGGCCGGGGCCGCCGGCTGGCTGGTGGCCAGCGCATTGCACGACGGGCACATCGGAACGGGTTGACGGGCCATGGCCGGCATGATCACGAACCGTGCCACGAAGAGGTGAGGCCATCGCGGCCTCTCCCGCTCGCGGGAGAGGGGAGCATTCACCCAGCCCGACCTGCGAAACCGCCTTCGAAGGACCGCGACACACTGTTGCAGCGCCCGCGGCACAGTCTGCTCATCGACACGACGTCGGCGTTGCGCCGGCGGGACCGCGGCCGCTGGCACATGGCTTGCGGAGACAGGTCTTCCATGGAACCCATCCCCTCCGCGCCCGCAGCCTGGACCTGTCCGTTCTGCTCGCTGCTGTGCGAGGACTTCTCCGTCGACGACGTGGCCGCGCCCCGGTTGCGCGGCTCGGACTGCCCGCGCGCCACGGCTTCGCTGGCCGTCCATGCGCGGCCGGCGACTGCACCGCAGGCCTGGGTCGACGGCGCTGCGGCGTCACGCGAGCAGGCGCTGGACGCCGCGGCGAGCCGGCTGGCGCTGTGGCAGCAGCCGCTGTTCGGCGGGCTGGGCACCGACGTCGAGGGCGCGCGAGCGCTGTGCCGGCTGGCGCTGCGCACCGGCGCCATCTGCGACCACGCCGACGGCGCGGCGTTGATGCATGGCCTGCGCGCCACGCAGGACCGCGGCCAGTACACCACCACCCTGGCCGAGATCCGCGAGCGCGCCGACATGATCGTCTGCGTCGGCACGCAGGCCATCGCGCACTACCCGGAGTTCTTTCGCCGTTGCGGGCTGGAACAGCCCGACAGCCCCTGCCGCCGCCTGGTGTTCCTGGCTGCAGCGCTGCCTGCGGGCTTGCCCCAGACGGCACGTGCCCAGGTGGTCGCGGGCAGCGGCGACCTGTTCGGCGACGTGCAGCAGCTGGCCGCGCTGGTGGCGCGGCAGCGGCCCCGCGATGCGGATGTCAGCCTCGTCGACCTGGCGGCGCAACTGCGCGCCGCGCGTTACGCCGTGCTGGTGTGGGAGGCGGGCGTGCTGCCCGCGCAGGGCGCGCTGATCGTCGAGGCGCTCAATCGCCTCGTCGCCACGCTCAACCTGAGCACGCGGGCCGCCAGCTTCGGGCTCGGCGGGAGCGACGGCGCGTACAGCGTGAACCAGACCTTCACCTGGCTCACCGGGCTGCCGCTGCGCACGCGCGCGGGACCGGCCGGCCTGGAGCACGAGCCGCTGCGCTTCGATGCCGACCGACTTCTCGCCGACGCCTCGGTCGACGGCCTGCTCTGGGTCTCGAGCTTCGACCCGGCGCGGCTGCCGCCGCGGGTCGACCTGCCGCGCATCGTCCTCGGGCCGCCGGCGATGGCAGAGCGGCTGCGCGCGCAGGACGCGCTCGGCGACTGCGTCTTCGTGCCGGTGGCCACGCCGGGTCTCAACGCGGGAGGTCATCTGTTCCGCACCGACGGCGGCATCGTGGTGCCGCTGCATCCGGTGCGCGACGACGGCCTGCCGGATGCGGCCGGCGTGCTGTCGCGGCTCGACGAGCGGCTCGGGGCGCGCGCATGACGACGCTGCGGCTGCGCGGCGGGCGGGTCTTCGATCCGGCCAACGGCATCGATGGCGAGGTGCGCGACATCGCGGTGCGCGACGGACGCATCGCCGCGCTCGATCCGCGCGAGCCGGTCGACCAGGAGATCGATGCGGCCGGCTGCATCCTGATGGCGGGCGGCGTCGACCTGCACAGCCACATCGGCGGCGGCAAGATGAACCTCGCGCGCCTGTTGATGCCCGAGGACCATCGCCGCGGCATCTCGCCGGTGCCGCTGCCCGACAACGCGCTCGAGCTGGCATCGTGCGGCCTGTGCACGCCGGGCACGCTGGCCACCGGATACCGCTACGCCGAGATGGGCTACACCTCGGTGTTCGAGCCGGCGATGGTGGCAAGCAACGCGCGCCAGGCCCACATGGAGATGGGCGACATTCCCATCGTCGACCATGGCGCGTACGTCATGCTCGGCAACGACGAGCTGTTCCTGCGACTGCTGTCGGCGAAGGCCGATCCCCAGCGCCTGCGCGACTACGTCGGCTGGGTGGTGCATGCCACCAAGGCGCTCGGGGTGAAGGTCGTCAACCCGGCGGGCATCTCGGCCTTCAAGTTCAACCAGCGCCGGCTCGACGTCGACGAGGCGCACACGCATTGGCAGGTGACGCCGCGCCAGGTGGTGGGCGCGCTCTCGCGCGCCGTTGCCGAGCTCGGGCTGGCACATCCGCTGCACATCCACGCCAGCAACCTCGGCGTGGCCGGCAACATCGATTCGACGCTGGCCACCATGGCCGCGCTGGAGGGACTGCCCGGTCACCTGACGCACGTGCAGTTCCACAGCTACGGCACCGAGGGGCCGAAGAAGTTCTCGTCGGCGGCGCTGCAACTTGCCGAGGCGGTGAACGCGCACCCCAACGTGTCCATCGACGTCGGCCAGATCCTCTTCGGCCAGACCGTCACCGCGTCCGCCGACACGATGCGCCAGCACGCCAATGCGCACCTCGCCAGCCCGCGCAAGTGGATAGGCGCGGACATCGAGTGCGACGCCGGCTGCGGCGTGGTGCCGTTCCGCTATCGCGAGGAGAGCTATGTCAATGCCTTGCAGTGGAGCATCGGGCTGGAGCTGTTCCTGCTGGTGCGCGACCCGTGGCGCATCGTGCTCACCACCGACCATCCCAACGGCGCGCCGTTCACCAGCTATCCGCACCTGATCCGGTTGCTGATGGACAAGGGCTTTCGCGACGAGCAGCTGGCGAAGCTGCATCCGGACGTGGCCGCGCAATCGGCGCTGCGCGAGATCCGGCGCGAGCTGTCGCTGTACGAGATCGCGATCATGACCCGCGCCGCACCGGCGCGCCTGCTCGGGCTGCGCGACCGCGGCCAGCTCGGCATCGGTGCGGCCGCCGATGTCGCGGTCTATCGCGAGCAGGGCGACCCCGAGGCGATGTTCAGCCGACCCGCGTGGGTGCTGAAGGACGGCGTGCCGGTCGTGCGCGACGGCCGCGTCGTCGCGACCCCGACCGGCGCCACCCATTTCGCGCAGCCGTCGTTCGACCCCGGCATCGAGCGTGTCATCGAGTCGCACACCGACCGCCCGCTGGGGCTGCACAAGCGCCACGCCGTGATCGGTCGCGACGAGCTGTGCCGCTGCTGCAACGGCGGACGCCTGCTGCCGTCGGAATGCTTCGCGAGGAGCGTGTGATGGCTTCGTCAAAGGCCATGGCGGTTGTTCCTGGTTCTTGTTTGAACCACAGAGGTTCAAGCGAGCTCGTCTCCACCACGGGTGTCTGCTGATGCAGCGTCGCGGCATCACCATCGACGACACCTTCGCCGAAGCCTTCCCGATGAAGGCGACGCGGCTGGTCATCACCGCGCACAACGCGACCTGGGCGATGCATGCGGCGGTGGCGGCGACCGGCTTCGCCACGTCGGTGATCGCCTGCGGCTGCGAGGCCGGCATCGAGCGCGAGCTCGAAGCGGGTCAAACGCCCGACGGGCGCCCCGGCGTGGCCGTGCTGATGTTCGCGGTGTCGGGCAAGGAGCTGGCCAAGCAGATCGAGCGCCGCGTCGGCCAGTGCGTGCTGACCTGCCCGACCACGGCGGTGTTCGCCGGCCTGGCCGAAGGCGAGCCCGCCAACCTGGGCCGCAACCTGCGCTTCTTCGGCGACGGCTGGCAGACGTCCAAGGTGATCGGCGGCGTGCGCTACTGGCGCGTCCCGGTGATGGACGGCGAATTCGTCGCGCAGGAGAGCACGCCGGTGATCAAGGGCGTGGGCGGCGGCAACCTGCTGCTGCTGGCCACCGGCACCGACGCCGCGCTGGCGGGCGCCGAGGCCGCGGTCGCTGCGATGCGCCGCGTGCCCAACGTCATCCTGCCGTTTCCCGGCGGCGTCGTGCGCTCGGGCTCCAAGGTGGGCAGCAAGTACGCGGCGCTGCCCGCATCGACGAACGACGCGTTCTGCCCGTCGCTCACCCATCTTGCGCCGCGCACCGAGCTCGATGCCGACGTGCGATGCGTGCTCGAGATCGTCATCGACGGCCTCGCCGAGACCGACGTGGCCGCGGCGATGCGCGCCGGCCTGGCGGCGCTCGTCGAGCGCGGCGCCGAGGCCGGCGTGCGGCGCGTCTCGGCGGGCAACTACGGCGGCAAGCTGGGCCCGTTCCACTTCCACCTGCACCGGCTCGAGCCGGCCGAGGACGCGCGATGAACCACCGGCTGGTGCTGCGCCAGGGCCCGCCGCTGCGCGTCGATGCGCGCGCGCTGACGCCGGCGTTGCTCGGGGCGCTGTCGGCCGACGAGGTGCGTCGGCTGCGGCTGCCGCACGGACGCGAGGGCGTGATGCTGGCCGAGCTGTTCGATGTGCGGCCCGGCCGCGACGACGGACAGCACGCGCTGGTGCTCGAAGGCGATCTGTCGCGCTTCGACGCGATCGGCGCGGGCCTGGCCGAGGGCACGATGGAAGTGCATGGCCCGGTCGGCGATGCGGCCGGCCTCGGCATGTCGGGCGGCCGCCTGCTGATCCGCGGCGATGCCCGCGACCTGGCCGGCTGCGCGATGCGCGGTGGCTGGCTCGAGGTCGACGGGAGCATCGGCGACCTGGGGGCCAGCGCGCTGCCGGGCGAGCGCGACGGCATGCGCGGCGGCACGCTGGTCGTGCGCGGCGCGGCCGGCCATCGGCTGGCCGACCACATGCGCCGCGGCACCGTGGTCGTGTTCGGCGATGCGGGCGACTTCGTCGCCAGCCGCATGGTGGCCGGCACGCTGGCGCTGGCGGGGCGCTGCGGCGTCCATGCGGGCTTCGGCATGCGCCGCGGCACGGTGCTGTTCGCGGGACCGGCTCCCGAACCCGCCGCCAGCTTCGTGCCGGTGAACTCCGACGCCCCCGTGTTCTGGCAGCTGCTGGCGCGCGACCTCGCTCGCTTCGGCGGTCCCTTCGACGGACTGTCGAAGCGGCGCGTGGACCGCTGGGCCGGCGACCTGGCGGTGCTCGGCCATGGCGAGCTGCTGATACCGCACTGATTCACTCACCCCAAGGACGACATGAACCACCAGGACCATCTGTTTCACGCCGGCGAGGCGACCGTGCTGGCGCGCGAGGGCCAGTTCACCGATGCCATGCCCGAGATCCTCATCGGCCGCACCGACGGCCCGGTCGGGCAGGCCTTCGCGAACATGATGGCGCAGAGCAAGGGCCACACCGCGATGTTCGCGATCCGCGCCTGCAACCAGCTCGTGCGTCCCGCGACCATCATCGTGCCCAAGGTGACCCTGAAGGACTCGGCGAACGTCGAGCTCTTCGGCGGCGTCGTGCAGTCGGCCACCGCCGATGCGATCGTCGACTGCCTGATCGACGGCACCATTGCGAAGTCGCTGGCCAACGAGCTGTGCATCATCAGCCTCGTGTGGATCGACCCGCGCTGCGCCAAGGACCCCAATCTCGACAAGAAGGACATGTACCGGACCAACCACGAGGCAACGCGGCTGGCGATCCGGCGCGCGCTGCGCAACGAGCCCTCGGTCGACGAGCTGATCGCCAACCGCCACAAGATCCGCCACGACATGGACGACTGGAGCTGAGCATCCCTCAGGCACACGATGAAGCCTTTCGCCCTGCTGGATGACGCCGACGCCAGCGCCGAGCGTCCCACGAGCCGGCTCTACACCGGCTTCGTGCGCGAGCACCGCTGCGTGGATCCGGCCACGCTCGACGCGGTGTGCGACGCGGCGCAGGCGGACCTGGCGGCCGGCCTGCATGCGGTGCTGCTGGCCGACTACGAATGGGGAGCGCGGCTGCTGCGCGCGGGCCACGCCCGCCTGCCGCCCGGCGACCGCAGCTGCCTTCGCCTGCTGATGTTCGAGCGCCTCGAGCGCCTCGATGCCGAAGGCTGCGCGACCTGGCTTGCACGGCAGGAAGGCCGCAGCACCCCGGCGCCGGCCGGCGTGCTCGACCTGCAGCCGGCCGTCTCGCGCGAGGCCTTCGAGGCCGCCATCGAGCGCATCCACGAGGCCATCCGGGACGGCGAGACCTACCAGGTCAACTACACCTACCGCCAGCACGGGCACGCCTGGGGAGCGCCGCTGGCGCTCTATCGCCGGCTGCGCGCGCGCCAGCGGGTGAGCTTCGGCGCCTTGCTGCGGCTGCCGCTGGCGCCGGGCGACGAGGTCGAATGGGTGCTCTCGCGCTCGCCCGAGCTGTTCGTCCGCCATGAGCGCGGGCGTCTGCAGGCGCGTCCGATGAAGGGAACCGCGCCGCGCAGCGGCGCGCCCGAAGGCGACAGCGAGACGGCGCGCCTGCTGCACGAGGACACCAAGAACCGCGCCGAGAACCTGATGATCGTGGACCTGCTGCGCAACGACCTCGGGCGCATCGCCGAGATCGGCTCGGTGAAGGTGCCCGAGCTGTTCCGCGTGGAGACCTACGCCACGGTGTTCCAGATGACGTCGACGATCGAAGCTCGCCGCCGCGCCGACATCGGCCTCGCCGACCTGCTGCGCGGCCTGTTCCCCTGTGGCTCGATCACGGGTGCGCCCAAGCACCGCACGATGGAGTGGATCGCCGCGCTCGAATCCGGTCCGCGCGGGCTGTACACCGGCGCCATCGGCTGGCTGGACCACGCCGACGCCCGCTGCCCCGACCTGGTCCTGAACGTCGCCATCCGCACGCTCACGCTGGGCCCGCCGCAGCGCAGCGCGGCGCCCGCGCGCAACGGCCTGCGTCCGCTGACGATGGGCGTCGGCGGGGGCATCGTGCACGACAGCGTGGCCGCCGACGAATACGACGAGACGCTGTGGAAGGCGCGCTTTCTCACCGCGCTGGATCCCGGCGTGGAGCTGTTCGAGACGATGCGCGCCACGCGGCTGCGCGGGGTCGCGCATCGCACGCGGCATCGCGCCCGCATCGCCGAAAGCGCCCGCAGGCTGGGCTTCGCCTTCGACGCGCAGGCTTTCGATGCGCTGCTCGACCGCGCGCTGGCCCAGCTGCCGGCGGCCCTGCCGGCGGACCGGCCGTGGCGGCTGCGCGTCGCGTTGCGCTTCGACGGCGAGCTCGTGCTGACGCAGGCCACGCTGCCGCCGCTGCCGCCCGGCCCGGTGCGCCTGCTGCTGGCGGCGTCGCCCATGGGATCGGTGCGGCCGCTCGCGGGGCACAAGACGAGCTGCCGCGCCGACTACGACGCCGGCGTGCGCGAGGCGGAGGCCGCCGGGGCCTTCGACACGCTCTTCTTCGGAGGGCACGACGAATTGCTCGAAGGCGGCCGCAGCAACGTCTTCCTGCGGATCGGCGGGCGATGGCTCACGCCGCCGCTGACCGACGGCGTGCTGCCCGGCGTGATGCGCGCCGTGCTGCTCGACGACCCCGCGTGGGATGCGCGCGAATGCCGCCTGACGCGCGCCGATCTCCTTCGCGCCGAGGCCATCGTCGTGTGCAACGCGCTGCGCGGCGCGCTGCCCGCGACGGTCGAGGCCCTGCAGGGAGTGCCGGGCTGATGCGGATCGCGCTGTTCGATCTCGATCACACGCTGATCCCGTTCGACAGCGGCGCCGCGTTCGCGCGTCACCTGATCGACCTCGGGGTGCTCGACGCCGGCTTCGAGGCGCAGTACCTGGACCACTGCCGCCGCTACGTCGAAGGCACGCTGGACATGGTCGCCATGCACCGCTTCACGGTCGGCGCGCTCGGCCGGCACGAGGCCGACGCCCTGGCGCAGTGGCTGCGCGAATTCCGCTCGGCGATCGCGCAGCGGGTGCCGCCCGCGGCACGCGAGCTCGTGCGCGAGCACCAGGCGGCCGGCCACCGCTGCGCCCTGGTCACCGCCACGACGCGCTTCGTCGCCGAGCCCTTCGGCGAGGCGCTGGGGTTGGCCGATGTGCTGGCCACCGAGCCGGAGGTCGACGAGGAAGGCCGCTACACCGGCGAGATCGTGGGCCATGCGTGCTTTCGCGAGCACAAGCTGTCGCATGTGCAGGCGTGGCTCGCGCGGGCCGGTGCCGCCTGGGACGATGTCGAGCGCAGCTGGTTCTATTCGGACTCGATCAACGACCTGCCGTTGCTGCAGGCCGTCAGCGATCCGGTGGTGGTCGACCCCGATCCGATGCTGCGCGAGCAGGCGCTGGCGAAGGGGTGGCCGGTGAGGAGTCTTCGCGATGGTCGCTGAGGTGACGCATCATGCCGAGGTTGCGCTGCGCCGGTGGCGCGAAGCGGAACCCCAACATCCGATCTCCATGCTGCGCACCCACAAGCTCACCAAGCGCTACGGCCCGCGGCCCGCGCTGCAATCCCTGTCCCTGCACGTCGAGCCCGGCCAGTTCGTCGCCTTGCTCGGCCCCAACGGCGCCGGCAAGTCGACGCTGTTCCAGGTGCTGACCGGCCTGTTCGCCGCCGACGAAGGCGAGGTGGAGGTCGCCGGCCATTCGCTGCGCACGGCGCCCACCGCGGCGCTGCGCCACATCGGCGTGGTGTTCCAGCAGATCTCGCTCGACCTGGACCTCAGCGTGCGCCGCAACCTGCTGTTCCAGGCGGACCTGCAGGGCCTGCCGCGGCGCATCGCGCGCGAGCGCATCGACGAGGACTGCGCGCGCCTGGGCATCGCCGCCGACCTCGATCGCAAGGCGCGCGAGCTCTCCGGCGGCAACCGCCGCAAGGTCGAGCTGGTGCGTGCCAACCTGCACCGGCCGGCGGCACTGCTGATGGACGAAGCGACCGTCGGGCTCGATCCCAAGTCGCGCCAGGACCTGCTCGCAGCGCTGCATGCCGACGTGCGGGAGCGCAACGTGTGCGTGCTGTGGGCAACGCACTGGGTCGAGGAGGCGCTGACGGCCGACCGGGTGCTGGTGCTGCACAAGGGCGCGCTGCTGGCCGACGGCACGCCGGCCGAGGTGACCCGCGCGCTGGGCGGAGACACGCTGGAAGCCGCCTTCATCGCCCGAACGACATGACCACGATGAGACAGGAGACCTGCATGCTTTCATCGGCCCGCCCGCTCGCCGCGCTCGTCCTGATGCTCGCGGCGGCCGGCGCCTCGGCGCAGGGCACGGCGTACGTGTCCAGCGAGAAGGACAGCGCGCTGACCCTGATCGACCTCGCAACGCTGGCGGTGAAGGGCACGATCGCGACCTGCAAGCGGGCGCGCCACGTTCAGCTCACGGCGGATCGCAAGCTCATGGTCGCCTGCACCGACTCGAACCAGGCCGACGTCATCGATCCGGCCAGCGGCAAGTCGCTGCGCCGCATCCCGCTGGGCGACGAGCCGGAAGCCTTCGACGTCTCTCCCGACGGCAAGACCATCTATGTCTCCAACGAGGACGCCGCCGAGGTGAGCTTCGTGGACGCGGCCAGCGGTCGCAAGCTGCAGTCGGTGAAGGTGGGCCAGGAGCCCGAAGGCGTGAAGGTCAGCGCCGACGGCAAGACGGTGTACGTGACGTCCGAGGCGGCGAGCCTGGTGCATGTCATCGACACGGCCAGCGCGAAGGTGGTCAAGAACATCCCGGTCGGCAAGCGGCCGCGCCGCATGGCGATCACGCCCGACGGCAAGGAGCTGTGGGTGACCAACGAGCTGGACGCCAGCGTCACCATCGTCTCGACCGCCGACCATGCGGTGCTCGGCACCTTGAAGTTCGAGGTCAAGGGCGCGCGCCGCGAGGACATCACGCCGGTCGGCATCCAGATGACCCCCGACGGCAAGCGCGCGTTCGTGGCGCTGGGCCGCGCCAATCACGTGGCCTTCGTCGACGTGCCGGGTCGCAAGGTGACCCAGCTCGTGCTGGTGGGCAAGCGGGCGTGGAACGTCACGCTCGACAAGGCGGGAGCGCGGCTGTACGTCGTCAACGGCCTGAGCGACGACGTGACGGTGGTCGACGTGGCGGCGGCCAAGGCGCTGAAGAGCATTCCGGTGGGCCGCGTGCCCTACGGGCTGGTGATCGTCGAATGAGCTGCACCGGGCTGCATCGGATCCTGGGCGGCGCGCTGCTGGCGGCCGGTCTGACGCTGCTGCCGGGGGCGCGCGCGGCGACGCTGAAGGCGACGCTGCTCACGCCGGCCGACGACCCGCGGCTGGAGCGCACGCGCGTGGAGCGCGCCTACCTGGGGCATCCCGGCGGGCCGGCGGCCGACGGTGTGCAGCTGGCCATCGAGGACAGCCGCTTCGAGCTCGATGCCGTCGGCGCGGGCGTGTCGCTGGCCGGCACGCCGGTCGCGTCGATCGACGCCGCACGAGCGGCCGCGGTGGCGGCGGAGAAGGGCGGCGCCGCCGTGCTGGTCACCGACCTGCCCACCGACTGGACGCTCGCGGTGGTCGATGCCGTCAAGCTGCCGGTGCTCAACGTCGGCGACGCTGCCGACCGGCTGCGCCAGCAGGACTGCCGCCCGCGGCTGTTCCACCTGATCCCCAGCGAGCGGATGCGCAGCGACGCGCTGGCGCAGACCCTGGTCGCGCGCAAGTGGAGCCGCGTGCTGGTGCTCGCCGGCCCCAGCCCGCAGGACGCGCTGCGGGCGGCGACGGCGCAGGCGTCGATCAAGCGCTACGGCCTGCAGGCGGTGGCGACCAAGCCGTTCAAGCTCTCGGACGACCCGCGCGAGCGCGAGCTCGCCAACCCGCTGCTGCTCACCGCCGGCGCGCAGTACGACGCGGTGTGGGTCGTCGACAGCGACGGCGAGTTCGCGCGCTCGCTGCCGTACCGCACGGTGCTGCCGAGGCCGGTGGTCGGCGACGCCGGTCTGGTCGCCGTGGCCTGGCATGCGCAGTTCGAGCGCTTCGGCGCGCCGCAGGTATCCAGGCGCTTCGCGAAGGCGGCCAAGCGGCCGATGACGGCGCACGACTGGTCGGCGTGGATGGCGGGCAAGGCGCTGGCCGCGGCCGCCGCCGCGGCCCCCAAGGGACCGGCGGCCGCGTGGGATCAGGCGCTGCCCAAGGTCGCGCTCGACGGGTCCAAGGGCACCTCGCTCGGATTTCGGCCGTGGGACGGCCAGCTGCGGCAGACCTTGCTGCTGACCGACGGCCAGGGGGTGATCTCGCAGGCGCCCGTCGAAGGCGTGCTGCACCCCGTCAACGTGCTGGACTCGCTCGGCGCCGATGCACCGGAGAAGGCATGCAAACACCCGCGATGAACCGCACCGACGAGCAGCGTGTTGCCGCGACGTCGGCACGCCACGGCCCGGCCCATGCGCTGCAGGCGCTGCGGGCCATCGTGCTGCGCGAGCTGCTGAAGTTCTCGCAGCAGACCGGCCGGCTCGTCTCCGCGCTGGTGCGTCCGCTGCTGTGGCTGGCGGTGTTCGCCGCCGGCTTTCGCAACGTGTTCGGCGTGGCCATCGTCGAGCCCTACGACACCTACATCCCGTACGACGTGTACATCGCGCCCGGCCTGGTGGGCATGGTGCTGCTGTTCAACGGCATGCAGTCGTCGCTCGCGATGGTGTACGACCGCGAGATGGGCCTGATGCGGCTGCTGCTCACGGCGCCTTTGCCGCGCGCGTGGCTGCTGTTCAGCAAGCTGTGCGCGACCGCGCTGCTGTCGCTGCTGCAGGCGCTGGCCTTCGTGGCGGTGGCGGCGCTGCTCGGCACGACGCTGCCGGTGCTCGGCCTGGCCGGGCTGCACGCCCTGGTCGCCCTGGTGTGCGCCGCGCTGATGCTGGGCGCGCTGGGGCTGTTCCTCTCGGTGCACATCCGGCAGCTCGAGAACTTCGCCGGCACGATGAACTTCGTCATCTTCCCGATGTACTTCCTGTCGACCGCGCTCTATCCCTTGTGGAAGCTGCAGGAGTCGGGGGCCGAGTGGGTGTACCAGGCGGCGCGCTTCAATCCGTTCACGCATGCGGTGGAGTGGGTCCGCTTCGCGCTGTACGGCAAGGACCCGGGCATCGCGCCCTGGGTGGTGGTGGGCTGCCTGCTCGTGTTCTTCGGCCTCGCATGCTGGGGCTATGACCCGCAGCGCGGCTTCGGCGGGCTCACCAAGCGTGGCGGAGGTGGCGGATGAACGTCTCGCGTTGGAGGATGACACGCCGCCGCTGGCTGGGCAGCGCCGCGGCCCTTGCGCTGGCGCCGTCAGCGCTGACGCGCGCCGCGGCGAACGACGCCTTTCCGTCCCGGCCCATCATGCTGTGGGTGCCGTGGGCGGCCGGCGGCGCCACCGACATCTCGATGCGCGTGCTGGCCGATCTGGCCTCGCGCCAGCTGGGCCAGCGCGTGATCGTGGAGAACCGCGGCGGGGCCGGCGGAACGCTGGCCATGCCGGTGCTGCAGCAGGCCGAGCCCGACGGCTACACCATCGCGCAGCTTCCGCAGCCGATCTTCCGCGCCTACTTCACGCAATCGGTGCACTGGCATCCGCTCAACGACGTGACGCCCATCATCCAGATCTCCGGCGTCACCTTCGGCCTGCTGGTCGGCGCCGCAAGCGTGTTCGAGAGCCTGGACGATCTGTTCGCCTACGCGCGCGCCCAGCCGGGCGCGCTGTCGATCGCGACCAACGGCGTGGGCACGTCGCCTCACCTGGTCCTGGAGGAGCTGTTCACCGCCCGCGGGCTGCGCTACATCCACGTGCCCTACAAGGGCGTCAGCGAGCAGATCAACGCCATCATGTCGGGCCAGGTGATGGCCGGCGTCAGCTCGACCGGCTTCGGCCCGGCCGTCGACGCGGGGCGGCTGCGCCTGCTGACGACCTTCGCCGCGCAGCGTTCCAAGCGCTGGCCCCGCGTGCCGACGCTGCGCGAGCTGGGCTATGACATCGTCGCCCAGTCGCCGTACGGCCTGGGCGGCCCGCGCGGCCTGCCGGGCAAGGTGGTGACCGTCCTGCACGACGCCTTCCGCAAGGCGATGTTCGATCCGCAGTTCGTCGAGGAGATCGCGAAGTACGACCAGGAGCTCGACTACCTGGGTCCGGCTGCGTATGCGCAGGCGTGCAGGGAGACGTTCGCGCGCGAGCGCGCGGCGGTGGAGCGGACGCGGGCGAAGTAGGGAGTGGCAGCCCTGCGACGACCTGGGCCGGCCCTTCGATACCTCAGGGCGAACGGGAATGTTTTCGCACTGCCACGCAGCGCTTCGACAAGCTCGGCGCGAACGGACCCGGCCATCCGCCGCCCTCAATGCCGGAACCGAACCCCCACGAACGCCGCGCGCGGCGCTCCCGGCGCCACGAACACCGCGTCATGCGCGTCGCCCGTGTAGTGCCCTTGCGCATCGAACACCGTCTCTCCCAAGGCGGCGAAGTTCTCGTAACGCCGGTCGGCGACGTTGTTGATGCGGGCGAAGAGCTCCCAGCCCGATGCGGACTGCCAGGCGCCGCGCAGGTTGATCACCGCGTAGCCGCGCACCGCTGCGTCCAGGCGCTCGTCCGAGCCGTCCTCGATGCGCCCGTCCTCGTTGCCCGCGGTGCCGCGGCGCGACACCGCCTGCAGGTCGGCGCCCAGGCTCCAGCGCTTGCCGAAGCGCCAGTCCGCCGACAGCTTGAAGCCATGCCGCGGCAGGCCGGCGATGCGGGTGCCGGAACGCACCTCGACGTTGCGCTGCCCCTGGCGCAGCAGCCCGTCGGCCTGGTAGGTGGCCTGCAGGTGGCTGTACGACACGCCCACGCTCAACGCGCCCAGCTCGGCCTGGAGCTCGGCGTCCAGGCCCTGGTGGCGCGTGCGCGGGAAGTTCTCGAAGTAGCCCTGCTGACCGTTCACGCTGACGCTGCGAAAGAGGATGTCGTCGCGGTTGTCGGTGCGATAGGCCGACACGCTGAGCCGCGTGCGGCCGGCCTGCCAGCGTGCGCCGAGCTCGCCGGTGCGCGACACCACCTGCTTCAGGAAGGGATCCGACTGCAGTCCCGCGGGCAGGCGGCATGGCTGCGCGGGATCGGCGCAGCCCAGCTCGATCACCGTCGGCATGCGGTTGTTGCGTGCCACGTTCGCGAACAGCGTCGGTCCGGCCGCCAGTCGATGGGCAATGCCGAGCGCGGGGTTCAGGCTGTCGTAGGTGAAACGCTCCTCGGGCCGCTCCTGCACCGCGCCGTCGTCGTCGTCGACGCTGGTGAGGCGGTTGCTCACGCGGGCGCGGTTGTAGCGCAGGGTTCCTGTCACGTGAGTGGAGGGGCCGAGCTGCCAGGTGTCGGTGCCGTACAGGCCGATGGCGATGGAGCGGCCGGACACGCGGGCGCTGAGCTGCGCGGCCTCGTCGCCGGGCCGCACGCCGCGGTCGGCGGTGAACGACCCCGCCTGCTCCAGCTGCTCGAAGCGAATGCGGCTGGCGTCGATCGAGGCGCCGACCTGCCACTGGTGCGGCCCCGTCCTGCCCGCCAGGCTCAGGGCCGCGCCCTCGCCCCGCTGCCGCGTGGCGCTGGTGTTGAGCGATGCGTTGGCCTGCGCGGTCGCTTCCTCGGCCACGTCGCCGTTGACGGTGTCGCGGCGCGAATGCCTCGAGTAGGCGAGCGCTGAAAGCTCGTCGCCCGAGGCGAGCTGCCGGTGCCAGTTGAAGGTGAGCTGCGCGAGGTGATTGGTCGTGCGGTCGGGATGCGTGTAGATCGTCTCCCGGCGCAGGGCATACAGGTCCGGCGTGCGCACGATCGCGTCGCCGGCCTCGTCGAGCGTCGAGGCCGGCACGAGGCCGTTGCCGACCAGGCGGCTGCGGCCGAGCTGCAGCCCGACGTCCCAGCTGGTGTCGGCATCGCCGTGCCCCATGCGGGCGAGCAGGTGCGCCAGGCGGCCCGCCGAGTGGTCGCGCCAGCCGTCTTCATCGAAGGTGCTGCCGGCGACGTAGCTGTGCCATCCGTCGCCGTGCTGCGCGCCGTGGCTGAGGTCGAGCTGGCGGCGGCCGAAGCTGCCCGTCTGCACCTGCGCGCGCCAGCCCGGCGCCGTGAGGCCGCTGTGGGTCGTCATCGACAGCGAGCCGCCCAGCGTGTTGAGTCCGAAGGCGGGATTGGCGCCAGGCACCAGCGTCAGGGTGTTCACCGAGAACTCGGGGACCATGTCCCAGTTCACGACGTCCCCGAATGGCTCGTTGACACGCACGCCGTCCATGTAGACCGACAGCCCCTGCGATGCGCCGAGCATGCCGGAGGCGCGAAAGCCGCGGTAGGTCAGGTCGGCCTGGAACGGACTGCCCTGCACGTCGTTGACCTGCATGCCCGGCAGCAGGCGGTTCATCAGGTCGACCAGGTTGTCGGGACTGGCCCGGTCGATGGCATCGCGCCGCAGCACATGCGTGGTGTAGGGCAGCAGGTCGCGTGCGACACCCTGGCCCGGCAGCGGGGAGGTGCCCACCACTTCCACCGTGGGCAGCCGCGTCTCGGATGGCGCAGTCTGTGCCATGGCGATGAGCGGTGCGGCGCACAGCGCCACGCCGGCGGCCCGTCGCGATGCCCGCGGCTGGTCGTTCACGGCCGTGCGATGCGCTCAGCCGCGCTCGTGCAGGCGCTTCAGGTTGTCCAAGCCGGCCCGGTACACCCCGCGCATCCCCTGGACCGCCGCATCGTCCTTCACGCCGGGGGCAGCCGAGAACTCGCCGCGCCATTCGACCCTGGCGCCGGCGCCATCAGGCGACACGGTGATCGTCGACCGGTAACCCGCGACCGGGAGCGCGCTGCCGTCGGCGGAGGTGTACGTGTAGCTCATGCGGCTGTCGTCATGGCGCTCCAGCGTCTCGACCACTTCGCCGCCGCCGTGCAGCGACAGGCGCCGCACCGAGCCTTCGGCATTGGCCTTGTCGGCCGGGCTCTTCGCGACCGCGGGATGCCAGTCCTGCAGTGCGTCGAAGTTGCGGATCGTCGCCCAGATGCCCGCGGCGAGCGCGTCGATCCGGATGCTTTCCATCGCTGAAAGCGCCATGCTTGTCTCCTTGTTGTGGGGGCTGGAGCGGTCCTTCAAGCAATTGCCGCGCCTTGGGGCAGGCCCGAAGCGTACTTCGCCTCGGCGAGGTGATGCAGGGCGCGGGGTGCGGCGGCGAGCACGGCACCGCGTGCACGCTGCGCGCCTCATGCCGCCGGGGTCAGGCGCCGCGAGTTGGCCGGGTCACGGAATACCAGCGGGCGCTCCACCGCCTGCGGACGCGCCGCTTCGGCGACCACCGCCTCGACCCGGTCGTGGTGCGGGCTCTTGCGGCACACCGGATCGGCGGCCTCGGGGTCCTGCGCGATGAGGTAGGCCTGGCAGCGGCAGCCGCCCAGGTCTTCCTCCTTGTGCTCGCAGCTCGAGCAGGGCGACTTCATCCAGCCCGTGCCTCGGTAGCGGTTGAACCCTTCGGAGTCGTACCAGATGTCGCGCAGCGATGTGTCGCGCACGCTGGGGAACGACATGCCGGGCAGCATGCGCGCGGTGTGGCAGGGCAGGGCGACGCCGTCGGGCGCGATGTTGAGCAAGGTGCTGCCCCAGCCGTTGACGCACTTCTTCACGCGGCCTTCGTGGTAGTCGGGCGCGACGAAGAAGATGCGCATCGCATCGCCCAGCTTGGCGCGCCAGGCGTCGGTGCAGGCTTCCGCGCGGCGCAGCTGCTCGTGTGTCGGCAGCAGCTGCGACCGGTTGAGGAAGGCCCAGGAGTAGTACTGCGTGTTCGCGAGCTCGAGGTACTCGGCGCCCATCTCGTGCGCCATGCCGATGATGCGGTCGACGTGGTCGATGTTGAGGCGGTGGATGACCACGTTCATCACCATCGGCCAGCCCTGGTCCTTGATGATCTTCGCGACCCGGTTCTTCAGCTCGAAGGTCTTGGTGTGCGAGAGGAAGTCGTTCATCTCGCGCGTGGAGTCCTGGAACGACAGCTGCACATGATCCAGGCCGGCGTCCTTCAGCGCGCGGGCGCGCGCGGGGGTCAGGCCGATGCCGGAGGTCAGCAGGTTGCTGTAGTAGCCGAGACGATGCGCCTCGGCGACGATGAGCTCCAGGTCGTCGCGCAGCAGCGGCTCGCCGCCCGACAGGCCGAGCTGCACCGCGCCGAGCTCGCGGCCTTCGCGCAGCACGCGCAGCCAGTCGTCGGTGCCGATCTCGTCCTCGTGGCGCGCGAAGTCGATCGGGTTGAAGCAGAACACGCAGTGCAGCGGGCAGCGGTAGGTCAGCTCGGCCAGCAGCCACAGCGGCGGTCCGGGACGCGGCGAGGTGGTGCTCATGTCCTCGTCCTCACCCTCTCCGGCACGCGGGAGAGGGAGTGGTTCTTTCTCGAGGCTGCAAGGAGGTGCATCGGTCAATCCCACGCCAGCCAACGCTGCCGGCCGGCGACCTCGACGAAGCCGAGCACGTCGCTTTCCAGCCCCGTGGCCGAGAAGGCCGCTTCCAGCTCGGCCACGATGGCCGCGCAGCTGCGCTGCCCGTCGCAGCGCTTGAGGATCTCGCCCGCGCTCTGGTTGAGCTTGACCATGCCTTCGGGGTACAGCAGCACGTGGCACTCCTGCGCCGGCTCCCATTGCAGGCGAAAGCCGGTGCCGATGCGCGGCACGGTGGCGAGGGTGGCCGTCATGACACGCCGTACTTCTGCGCCATGGCGTCGTTCATGGCCCACAGGATGTCGAGCTTGAGCTGCAGCACCTCCAGGGCGCGCTCCTGCAGGGGGCGCGTCGTGAAGTGCGCCAGCGTGATCGCCAGCCCCTGCTCGACGTCGCGGCGCGCCTGGCTGACGCGGTTGCGGAAGTACTGCAGGCCCTCGGGTTCGATCCAGCCGTAGTGCTCGGGCCAGTTGGCGAGGCGCTGCTTGTGGATCTCGGGCGCGAACAGCTCGGTGAGCGACGAGCACACCGCCTCCTGCCACGGCGCGCGGCGCGCGAACTCGACGTACGCATCCACCGCGAAGCGCATGGCGGGCGCGACGTGGCGCAGGTCGAGCACCTCGGCGCGCGTCAGTCCCACCGCCTCGGCCAGGCGCAGCCAGGCCTCGATGCCGCCTTCGTCCTTCACGCCGCCGAGCTCGAAGCCGTCGTGGTCGAGGATGCGCTGCACCCAGCCCCGCCGCACCTCGCGATCGCGGCAGTTCGACAGGATGGCCGCGTCCTTCACCGGAATCGCGATCTGGTAGTAGAAGCGGTTCGCCACCCAGCCGCGGATCTGCTCGGGCGACGCGCGGCCGCTGTTGAGCATGCGGTTGAACGGATGGTGGATGTGATAAGCCGAGCCGCGCTCGCGCAGTTTCTGCTCCAACTCCTCGCGCGACCAGGCCGGTGGCGGTGCATTCACAAATGGATCTCCATGCCGTCCTCGCAGACGCGGATGCCGGCGCGCGTCAGGTCGGCGCGCTCCGGGGAATCTTCATCGAGGATGGGATTGGTGTTGTTGACGTGGATCAGCCAGCGGCCCGTGCGCGAGGGCAGCCGCGACAGCCACTCGATCATCCCGCCGGGCCCCGACTGCGCGAGATGGCCGATGTCGCGCGCGGTCTTGCGCGACAGGCCCAGGCGGATCATCTCGTCGTCGGTCCAGAAGGTTCCGTCGACCATCACCGCATCGGCGCCGGCCATCGCATCGAACACCGCGGGCGTGATCTCGCCGAGGCCGGGCGCATAGAACAGCGTGGTGCCGCGCCGCGTGTCGGTGATCAGCATGCCGATGTTGTCGCCGGGCACCGGCTGCTCGCGGTGCGGCGAGTAGGGCGCAGCCTTGCTCGACAGGGGCAGGGCGCGCAGGCCGAGGCCCGGTGCGCCCGGCACCTCGAAGCTGGAGCCGTCGAGCGCGATGCGCTCGCGCCGCACGCCGCAGTAGTGGCCCAGCACGCGAAGGATGGGGTTGCCGCTGCTCAGGTCCTCGGCCACCGGGTCGGTGCACCACAGCGGCAGCGGCGTGGCGCGCTCGCGCAGCATGAACAGGCCGGTGGCATGGTCGATCTGGCCGTCGATCAGCACGACGCCGGCGATCGCCGAATCGCGCAAGCCGCGCGCCGGCTGCAGCGCGGGGTGCGAGCGGATCTGCTCCAGCACGTCGGGCGAGGCATTGAACAGCACGCCGTCGGCGTGTTCGTCGGACCTCACGAAGATGGACGACTGGGTGCGCGGGCGCGCGCGCACGGTGCCGTTGCGCACGCCGGCGCAGTTGCGGCAGTTGCAGTTCCATTGCGGAAAGCCGCCGCCTGCGGCCGCGCCGAGGATCGTGATTCGCATGCAGGGGGTGGAAGGCCCCCGGCGTCCGCTGGACGCCGGGATCCCGACGCTAGCGCGCCGAGATATACATCGTGATTTCGAAGCCGAAGCGGAAATCACTGGCCTGAGGGGTTTGCCATGTCATCGAAGGTCTCCTTTCGAGTGCCGCCGCACCGGCCGGTGCGGCGTGGGATCGCGGATCCCATGGGGCATCGTGGCGCCGCGGCAGCCTGCGGCGTAGCCCCCCGGCCATGAATCGCGCCTCATGATTTTCATGAATCGGCGCGGACCGTTTCAGCCCGATACCATCGAACGCATGAGCCTGCGGCTGAAGATCAATCTCCTGGTCGGTGCGATGACGGTGCTGTTCGTCGCCGCGCTGCTCCTGCAGCAGTTCGGCAACATGCGCAAGTCGGTCAACGAGGAGGTCGTCGCCGCGAACCGCGTCGCCGCGCAGCTGCTCAACCGCACGGTGTGGGGCTATGCGGCGCAAGGGCCGGAGGCGATGCTGGCCTTCCTCAGAGGCGTCGGGCGCGTGCGCTCCAACGACATCACGCTGCTCGATCACGAAGGGCGCGAGCTGTACCGATCGCCGCCGTCGGAATACAAGGCCGGTCGCAACGCGCCGGCCTGGTTCGAGTCGCTCGTGGCGCCGGCACTGTCCACGCAGTCGATCGAATTTCCGGTCGGCAAGCTGGTGGTGCACGCCAATGCCTCGCGCGCGGCGCTCGATGCCTGGGACGATTTCGTCGTGCAGATGGGCACGGCGGCGGTGATGCTGGTGCTGGTCAACCTGCTGGTGTTCTGGCTCGTCGGGCAGGCCGTGAAGCCTTTCGGCCGCATCGTCGCGGCGCTGAACGCGCTGGAGGCCGGCCGCTTCGACGTGGTGCTGCCGCGGCTTCCCGGCCGCGAGGCCTTCGCGATAGGCGCGGCCTTCAACCGCATGGTGGGCATGCTGCAGGAGAACCTGGCCAACGCGCGCCGCGCGGCGCTGGCCGAGCGGCAACTCTCCGACAACCGCGAGCTCGCACGCTGGGTCGACCAGAAGGTCGAGGAGGAGCGCCGCATGATCGCGCGCGAGCTGCACGACGAGCTGGGACAGTCGGTGACGGCCATGCGCAGCATGGCGCTGTCGATCGCGCAGCGCACGCAATCGCTGGACCCCGAGGCCGAGCGCGCCGCGCAGCTCATCGCCGGCGAAGCGTCGCGCCTGTACGACGCCATGCACGGCCTGATTCCTCGCCTCACGCCGCTGGTGCTGGAGCACTTCGGCCTCGAGGAAGCGCTGGGCGACCTCGTCGAGCGCATGCGGCGCAGCCACCCGGGCGTGCGCATCGACCTCAAGGTCGACCTGCATGGCGCCGCGCCGTCGCCGAACGTGGTGCTGACGCTGTACCGCGCGGCGCAGGAAGGCATCACCAATGCGCTGCGCCACGGCCAGGCGCAGGTGCTGTCGGTCCGTGCGAACGGCAGCGACGAGGCGGTCACGCTGGAGCTCACCGACGACGGCGGCGGGCTGGCGCCCGACTGGTCGCAGCGCAGCGGGCACTACGGGCTGCGCTGGCTTGCCGAGCGCGTCGAATCGGTCGGCGGACAATTCCGCATCGAGCCCCGCGCGCCGCGCGGGGTGCGCCTGCAGGTGCAGGTGCCGCTGCCTTCACCGTCGGAGATCGCATGATCAGGGTCATGCTCGTGGACGACCATGCGCTGGTGCGCATGGGCTTTCGCATGCTGCTCGCCAATGCGGGCATCGACGTCGTCGCCGAGGCCGGCGACGGCGAGCAGGCGTGCGCCGACTATGGCCGCGTCAAGCCCGACGTGGTCGTCATGGACCTGTCGATGCCCGGCATGGGCGGCCTGGAGGCGGTGCGCCGGCTGCTTGCGCAGGATCCGAAGGCACGCGTGCTGGCACTGTCCGCGCACGAGGACACCGCCCACCCCCGGCGGGTGCTGCGCGTCGGCGCCTTGGGTTATCTCGCGAAGCGCTGTGCGCCCGAGTCGTTGATCGCCGCCGTCGGCGCCGTGGCGCGCGGCGAGCGCTACGTCGATCCGCAGACTGCGCAGGCGCTGGCGATGGCGCAGATCGAGGGCGAGGCCAGTCCGGCCGACATGCTCAGCGAGCGCGAGTTCGCCGTGTTCATCCAGCTCGCCCGCGGCGCGACGGTCGCGCAGATCGCCGACAACCTCAAGCTGTCGCCGAGCACGGTCGGCACGCACCTGTACCACGTGAAGCAGAAGCTGCGGGCGGGCAACCAGTCGGAGCTGACGCTGGTGGCGCTGCGCTGGGGGTTGATAGAGGCGTGAGGTATTGCGAGGGTGTGGACAAACCCTCGACCCGTTCGCCCTGGGTCGACCGGCTCAGGACAGCTTGTCGAAGCTCCATGCCGAACGTGTGCAGCTTCGACAGGCCCCGAACGGTGGGATGACTGCCGGACGTGACCAGGAAGCCCTCGGGAGCACGGCTCACTTCCCGTTCGCCCTGAGCCTTCGACGGGCTCAGGACGGGCCTGTCGAAGGGTTGCGGCGCACTGCTCGACCGTTCAGGCTGAGCCCTTCGTCAGGCTCAGGACGGGCTTGTCGAAGCTGCATGCCGAACGTTGTGCAGCTCGACGGGTTCAGCCCGAACGGTGCGATGACTGCCGCACGTGACGAAGAAGCCCCGTGGGAGCACGGCTCACTTCGTCGGCGGCGGCGTCGGCCGCTCCTCGCCCTCGCAATGCGCGTGCAGCATCGACAGCCCGACCGGCAGATAGGTGCCGTAGCGCAGGATGTATTCCCGCTGCGCGCCGTACGCCTCGTACTCCCAGCGAATGAATTGCCGGCAGCTCGGCATGGCGCCGAAGGCGGCGCCGCCAGTGGGCGTGTTGTCGCCGCGCGCCACGCTTTGAAGATAGTGCACCATCTCGTGCACCACGATGGAGCTGGCGAGAAGATCTTTCTCCGGATCGAGGCGATCGTCGATGAAGATGTCGGTGCCGCCGGCATACCAGCCCAGCACCTTGCATTCGCGTCCGTTGCAGGCCTTTTCGACGAAGAAGGCGTGGGGCTGCCGGACGATGTTCGGCGGCTTCTCGGGTGCCGGATACCCTGACAGCGTGACCGCCCAGGAGAGCAGCGCGGCGTAGAGCTCGCTCATGACGGCCGTCTTTCGCGGCGCGCGCTACCGAAACGTTCCATGGGGCACCTCGCCTTCATGCCGGATCTTGCAGGCATGAAGCCGACCCGCGGCGCCGCCTCAAACCGGTGCGCCGCGGCCCACTCTTGCCCTGGTCACGACCAATACGGGCAAGCTCCATGCCACCGGACACACCTTATCGCCGCGCCGATCACGGCGACAGCGCGTTCGACCAGCCAGATCGGGCCGGCGTGTGGTCCGTCACGCAGCAATTCACGGAATCGGCGCCGACGCGCGCACCTGCACCGCCGTCACCTTGAAGCCGGGGATCTTGGCGACTTCGTCGACGGCGCTGCCCGTGAGCTTGTTGGCCGCGGCTTCCCAGAAGGCGAAGGGAATGAACACCTGGCCGCGCTGCACCTCCGTGCTCACGCGGGCCGTCGCGTAAACGACGCCGTGGCGGCTGCGAAGCTCGACCGTCGCGCCGTCGTTCACCGCGAGCCCGCTCGCGTCGTCCGGGTGAAGCGTTGCCAGCGCCTGCGGCGTGATCGTGTCCAGCACATCCGAGTGGCGCGTCATGGCGCCCGTGTGCCAGTGCTCCAGCACCCGGCCGGTCGTGAGGATGAGCGGATAGTCGCCGTCGGTCCGCTCGGGTCCGGGTCGGAATTGCGTCGGCACCAGCGTCGCCTTGCCGTCTGCCGTCGGGAAGCGGTCGACGAAGACGATGGCCTGCCCGGGCGCTTCGCGGCTCGCGGCCGGCGTGACCACCGCGTCCTCGTGCGACAGCCGCTCCCACGGAACGCCGCGCAGTGGGTCCATCACCGCGCGCAGCTCTTCGTACACGCGCGCCACCGGTGCTTCGGCGGCCGCGTGCCCGTCGCCGTCCTCTTCGCGCCAGTAGCGCCAGTCGGCGCCCAGCCGGCGGCCGATCTGCTCGATGACCCACAGGTCCTGCTTCGCCGACCCCGGCGGCGCGACCGCGGGTCGCCCGGCCTGGATCAGCCGGTCCGTGTTGGTGTAGGTGCCCCATTTCTCCGGCTGCGCCGAGGCGGGCAGGATGACGTCGGCGAGCATCGCCGTCTCGGTGGCGAAGATGTCCTGCACCACGAGATGCTCCAGCCTCGCCATCGCCGCGCGGGCATGGTTGACATCGGGGTCGCTCATGGCCGGGTTCTCGCCTTCGACGTAGAGCCCTCGGATGCGACCCTCGTCCACGGCATGCATGATCTCCACCACGGTGAGGCCCGATCGCGCGTCGAGCGCCACGCCCCACAGCGCCTCGAACTGCCGGCGCGCGACGTCGTTGCTCACGCGCTGGTAGTTCGGCAGCATCATGGGGATGAGGCCGGCATCGCTCGCCCCCTGAACGTTGTTCTGCCCGCGCAGCGGATGCAGGCCGGTGCCGGGCCGGCCGATCTGGCCGCTGATCAGCGACAGGGCGATGAGCGCCCGCGCGTTGTCGGTGCCGTGCACGTGCTGGCTGATGCCCATCCCCCAGAGGATCATCGAGGCCTTCGAGCGGGCGAAGGTGCGCGCCACCGCGCGCAGCGTGCCGGCGTCGATGCCGCAGATCTCGCTCATGCGCTCGGGCGTCGCTTCGGCGACCGCGGCCTTCACGGCGTCGAAGCCGTTGACGCGCCGCGCGACGAAGTCCTCGTCGACCAGGCCTTCGTCGATGATGGTGTGCAGCAGGGCGTTGAGCAGCGCCACGTCGGTGTCGGGCCGGAAGGCGAGGTGCCATTTCGCGCGCCGCGTCAGCGCGCTGCGGCGCGGATCGGCCACGATGAGGGTGGCGCCGCGGTCCACCGCGTTCTTGATCCATGTGGCGGCGACCGGGTGGTTGACCACCGGATTGGCGCCGATCAGGAAGATCACCTCGGCGTGCGCCACGTCCGACACCGGGTTGCTCACCGCGCCCGAGCCGATGCCCTCGAGCAGTGCGGCCACCGAGCTCGCATGGCACAGCCGCGTGCAGTGGTCGACGTGGCTGCTGTGCAGCACCTGGCGCACCAGCTTCTGGAAGAGGTAGGCCTCCTCGTTGCTGCCCTTGGCCGAGCCGAATCCGGCCAGTGCCGAGCCGAAGCCGTCCGCGGCGCCGTCGCGGATGCGGCGCAGCCCGTCCGCCGCGAGCGCCAGTGCCTCGTCCCACGTCGCCTCGCGGAACAGCTCGTCGAGCCGCTTGCTTCCGCTCTTCACCGCCTCGATGTCCGCCGGGTCCTTGGCCACGCCGTCGCGGCGCACCAGCGGGACGGTGAGGCGCGCGGGGCTGTGCACGTAGTCGAACCCGTAGCGTCCCTTGACGCACAGGCGCTTGTGGTTGGCCGGGCCGTCGCGGCCGGTGACGAAGCGGATGCGCTCGGCGCCGGCGTCGTCGCTGCCCACGTGCC
The DNA here is from genome assembly GCF_029855045.1 of Piscinibacter sp. XHJ-5. Classification (GTDB taxonomy): domain Bacteria; phylum Pseudomonadota; class Gammaproteobacteria; order Burkholderiales; family Burkholderiaceae_C; genus Albitalea. Next base: position 4,494,370 of record NZ_CP123228.1, on the reverse strand, counting down.
AGGTGAGCTGGCAGCCGACCCCGCAGTAAGGGCAGACCGAGTCGACGGTCTTGGCGATGTCGGCGCGCCCGGCGCCCGCGGCCGGCGCCAGCGCGCCCGTCGGACAGGCCTGCACGCACTCGCCGCAGGCCACGCAGCTGGACCCGCCGAGCGGATCGCCGGCGTCGAAGCTGATCATCGCGTGGCTGCCGCGCAGCGACAGGCCGATGACGTCGTTGCCCTGCACGTCGCGGCAGGCCCGCAGGCAGCGCGTGCACTGGATGCAGGCGTCGAGGTTCACCTCGATCGCGGCATGGCTGGTGTCGGGCGCGGCGTAGGCCGGGCCGCGCGCCGGCAGCCGGCCGGCCCGCACACCGAGGCGGCGCGACCACGACGCGAGTTCGGAATCGGGCTTGTGGCGTTCGGTGGCGCCGGCGTCGCTCAGCAGCAGCTCCACCACCATGGCGCGCGCCTTGGTGGCGCGCTCGCTGTCAGTGCGCACCGCCATGCCGGGCGCCACGGCGCGGCAGCACGATGCCGCCAGCGCGCGCTCTCCGTCGACTTCCACCACGCAGGCCCTGCAGTTGCCTGCCGGCGTGAGGTCGTCGTGGTGGCACAGGCGCGGGATGTCCAGGCCGGCGCGGCGCGCGGCCTGCAGCACCGTCTCGCCTCGCAGGGCGGATGCCGGTCGGCCATCGAGCGTGAACTCGATCGCGATCTCGGGTGCGACGCTCTTGTTCATCGGCTCAGCTCCTCGGGGAAATAGCGGATCACGCAATCGATGGGGTTGGGCGCGGCCTGGCCCAGGCCGCAGATCGACGCGTCGCGCATCACCTGCGACAGCTCGCCCAGCAGCGCGGTGTCCCAGCGGTCGGTGGCGATGAGCTCGTTGACCTTGGCCGTGCCGCTGCGGCACGGCGTGCACTGGCCGCAGCTTTCGTGCTCGAAGAAGCGCATCAGGTTGCGCGCGGCATCGAGGATGTCGTCGTGCTGGCTGAGCACGATCACGGCGGCCGATCCGATGAAGCAGCCGTGCGGCTGCAGCGTGTCGAAGTCCAGCGGCACGTCGGCCAGCCGCGCCGGCAGGATGCCGCCCGAGGCGCCTCCGGGCAGGTAGGCGCGCAACTCGTGTCCTTCGAGCATGCCGCCGCAGAACTCGTCGATCAGCTCGCGCACGGTGATGCCCGCGGGCGCCAGGTGCACCCCGGGGACCTTGACCCGGCCCGACACGCTGAACGAGCGCAGGCCCTTGCGGCCGTGCCGGCCGTGGCCGGCGAACCAGTCGGCGCCGCGCTCGACGATGTCGCGCACCCAGTACAGGGTCTCGAAGTTGTGCTCGAGCGTGGGGCGCCCGAACAGGCCGACCTGGGCCACGTAGGGCGGGCGCAGGCGGGGCATGCCGCGCCTGCCCTCGATCGACTCGATCATCGCGGACTCTTCGCCGCAGATGTACGCGCCGGCGCCGCGGCGCAGCTCGATGCGCGGCAGGCCGGCCGCGGGCGGGTCTGCGCGCAGGCCGGCGAGCTCGCGCTCCAGCAGGGCGCGGCAGCCGTGGTATTCGTCGCGCAGGTAGATGTAGATCGCCTCGATGCCGACGGCCCAGGCGGCGATCAGCATGCCCTCGAGAAAGCGGTGCGGATCGCGCTCGAGGTAGGTGCGGTCCTTGAAGGTGCCGGGCTCGCCTTCGTCGATGTTCACCGCCATCAGGCGCGGGCCCGGCTGGTCGCGCACGATGCGCCACTTGCGCCCTGCCGGAAAGCCCGCGCCGCCGAGGCCGCGCAGGCCCGACTGCTCGAGCTGCGCCAGCACCTCCCCGAGCGGCTTGGCGCCTTCGACGCAGGCCTGCAGCAGGCGGTAGCCGCCGCCGGCGACATAGGCCGCGCGATCGATCGCATCGGCGGGCTCGGGGTGGCGGAGGCCCTGCTCGACCGCTTCGACCACCGATTTCACCGACGCGCCGGCCAGCGGGAAATGCTGCACCGCCACCGCCGGCGCCTGTTCGCAGCGCCCTATGCACGGCGCGGCGATCACGCGCACGTCGGCCGCCAGGATGCGCGGCAGCTGCTGCAGCAGCTCGGCCGCGCCGGCCATCTCGCAGGCAAGGCCGTCGCACACGCGGACGGTCAGCCTGGGCGGCGCGGGAAAGGCGCCGTCGGCTTCGCGCACGACCTCGAAGTGGTGATAGAAGCTCGCGACCTCGTACACCTGCGATGGCGCCAGCTTCAGCAGCTGCGCCAGCGCGGCAAGGTGATCGGTGCGCAGCTGGCCGAAGCGGTCGTTGACCGCATGCAGCAGCTCGATGAGCAGGTCGCGACGCAGCGGCAGTTCGCCCAGGCACGACTGCACGGCGGCGAGCGCCTCGGCGGACACCTCGGGGGCGCGCATGCGGGGCCGGCGTTTCGGGGTGGCGACGCTGCGAATCGGGATGACGGCGTTCATGGTCGATAAATATGTCGTACAGTGCCTATTGGGCGGAGGCCCGTGTCCGGCAAAGATAGACGCTGCGTTCCGACCATATATGCACGAGGATGCCTATTAACCCGGTCGACCTGCCATGCCCGTGATCCGCATCTCGCCGGCCTGGGAACTCGGCCCGCCGGGCGAATCGGCACTCGACGCACGTGCCCTGCTGGCCTTGCTGTCTGCCGTGCAGGACACCGGCGGCATCGCACAGGCGGCGCGCAGCGTGGGTCTGTCGTACCGCAACGCGTGGGGCCGCATCAAGGCGGCCGAAGCGCTCTTCGGCTCGCCGCTCATCCATGCCGGCCGGGGTCGCGGCTCCACGCTGACGACGCTCGGCGACAAGCTGGTCTGGGCCGACCGGCGCATCCTGGCCCGGCTCACGCCGCAGCTCGAGTCACTGGCCTCGGAGATCCAGAACGAGATCGACCGCGTGCTGCCGCGGCAGGCGCCGGCGCTGCGCCTGCATGCCAGCCACGGATTTGCAGTGGCGGAGCTGATGGAGCACGTGAAGACGGCGCGCATGCCCATCGAGCTGCGCTACCGCAACAGCTTCGAATCGGTGGGCGCCTTGTCGCGCGACGAATGCGACCTGGCCGGCTTTCACGTCCCGCTGGGACGGTTCCAGGCGCCGGCGGTGGAGCGCTACAGCCCGTGGCTGCGCCCCGGCGAGCATCGGCTGGTGCACCTGGCCACGCGCACGCAGGGATTGTTCGTCGCGCCCGGCAACCCGAAGCGGATCCGCGGCATCGCCGACCTGCGGCGGCCCGAGCTGCGCTTCGTCAACCGGCCCGAGGGGTCGGGCACGCGCATGCTGACCGAACTGCTGCTCGCGCAAGCGGGCATCCGCCCGCAGGAGGTCAACGGCTTCGACAGCGCGGAGTTCACGCACGCGGCCGTCGCGGCCTTCATCGCGAGCGGCATGGCCGATGTCGGCATCGGCGTGCAGACCGCTGCCATGCGCTTCGGCCTGCGCTTCCTGCCGCTGCTGCAGGAGCGCTACTTCTTCGCCTTCCGCGCGGCATCGGCCGAGCAGCCGGCCATGCAGGGCGTCCTTCAGCTGCTGCGCTCACCCGCGCTGAAGCGGTCGCTGTCGGCGCTGGAAGGGTATGACGCGGCGGAGACGGGACGCTTGCTGGATGTCCAGGAGGCGTTCGCCGGGTAGGCGCACACCCCTCAAAGCCCCAGGAATCCCACCAGCGCCGCACTGGCCGCCACCTCCGCCGCCGCGCCGTCCAGCACCACGCGACCCTTCTGCAGCACCAGCGCGCGGTCGGCGTGCGCCAGCACCTTTCGATAGTCGCGATCGACGATGAGCGTCGCGATGCCGCTCTCGCGGATCTCGCCGATGACGCGCCAGATGTCGGCCACGATCAGCGGCGCCAGGCCTTCGGTTGCTTCGTCGAGGATGACGAGGTCGGGGTGCGTCATCAGCGCCCTGCCGATCGACAGCATCTGCTGCTCGCCGCCGGACAGCTGCGCGCCCAGGTTCTGCAGGCGCTCGGCGAGCCGCGGGAAGGTGGCCAGCACGCGCTCCAGGGACCAGTCGTTGCGGCCGTCGGCGCCGCGGCGCGCGGCCATCACCAGGTTCTCGCGCACCGACAGGTTGGGGAACACGCCGCGGCCCTCAGGCACGTAGGCCACGCCCAGGCGGGCGACGTCGTGCGGCCGCGCGCGAGAGACGTCGTGGCCGCGCACGGCGATGCGGCCTTCGCGCTGGGTCACGTGGCCAAGCAGCGTGCGGATCAGCGTGCTCTTGCCCATGCCGTTGCGGCCGAGCAGGCCGATGGTCTGGCCGCGCGCGATCTGCAGGTCGATGCCGTGCAGCACGTGGCTGGAGCCGTACCAGGCGTGCACCGCTTCGGCTTCGAGCAAGGCGGCAGCACGGTGGGCGGGACCGGCGGGACGGGTCTTCATCTCAATGGCCTCCCAGGTACGCGGCCTGCACGTCGCGGTTGCTGCGCACCGCGTCGGGTGCATCCGAGGCGATGACCGCCCCGTTGACCATCACGGTGATGCGGTCGGCGATGCGGAACACCGCGTCCATGTCGTGCTCCACCAGCAGGATGGCGTGCCCCGGCCTGAGCGCATCGAGCAGCGCGAGCATGCGCTCGGTCTCCTCGGGCCCCATGCCGGCGAGCGGCTCGTCCAGCAGCAGCACCTGCGGCTCGGTGGCCAGGCACATCGCGATCTCGAGCTGGCGCTTCTGGCCGTGCGAGAGCAGCCCGGCCGTGCGCTCGAGCACCTCGTCGAGACCGGCGCGCGAGGCGGCGTTTCGCGCGGCCTCCAGCGTGGGCGCATGGCGACCCGCGTCCTGCCACCAGTGCCACGGCCGCTGGTGGCGCGCCTGCGCCGCCAGCCGGCAGTTCTCGAGCACCGAGAAGGTCGGGTAGATCGTGTTGCGCTGGTAGCTGCGACCGAGGCCGGCGCGCGCGCGCCGCGGCTGCGTCCACCCCGTCACGTCGTGTCCCAGCAACTCGACGCTGCCCGACGACGGCGGGATCTCGCCCGACAGCATGTTGATCAGCGTCGACTTGCCCGCGCCGTTGGTGCCGATGACCGCGTGCACCGTGCCGCGCGCCAGCTCCAGCGAGACGCGGTCCACCGCGACGAGGCCGCCCCAGCGGCGGGTGATGTCCCGGCCGCGAAGCAGGATGTCAGGCGAGCTCATGTTGAACCTCCGCGGCGGCACGTGCGCCGTTGCGGCGGCCGACCAGCCGCTCGCGCAGCAGCTCGGGCACGCCGATCAGTCCTCGCGGCAGCAGGGCGACGCAGGCGATGATCGCCAGGCCCAGTCCGAGCTGCCAGTGCTTGGCGAAGGCGCCGAACACCGCCTCCGACTTGAACAGCTCCTGCAGCAGCGCGAAGGCGAAGGCGCCGATCAGCGCGCCCTCGAGGTGCCCCAGGCCGCCGAGGATGATCATGATCAGCACCGCGCCCGACAGGTGCCAGCCCATCATCTCGGGATTCACGAAGCCGTCCTTCACCGCGAACAGGAAGCCCGCCAGGCCCGCGATCGCGCCCGACAGCACGAACGCCGCCAGCTTGTACGGATAGGTCGAGAAGCCGGTGGCGCGCATGCGCTGCTCGTTGACGCGGATGCCGGCGAGCGCCCGACCGAAGGTCGAGCGCAGCAGCAGCGCGAGCAGCGCGAAGACGAGCATCAGGCAGCCCAGCGTGAAGCCGTAGAGCAGCAGCGCCTGGTCGAGATCCAGGCCGGCGAGCGTGGGCTTGAGCGTGAGGTAGATGCCGTCGGTGCCGCCGCCGAAGGGCGTGTCGTGCACCACGTAGTACGCCATCTGCGCGAAGGCCAGCGTCACCATGATGAAGTACACGCCCTTGGTGCGCAGCGACAGCGCGCCGACGGCCAGCGCATAGCCGGCGGCGGCGAGCATGCACGCCGGTGCGAGCCACAGCGCCGAGGCCGGCCCGCTCTGGGGCGACAGCATCACCGCCGCGTAGGCGCCTATGCCGAAGAACGCCGCATGGCCGAACGACACCAGCCCGGTCGTGCCCGCGAGCAGCTCCAGGCTGAGCGCGAAGATGGCGTAGACCATGATCTTGGTGACCAGGTCGATGCCGAAGCCGCCGCCGGCCAGTGGATACAGCGCCAGCGCGCCGAAGGCGAGCACGGGAAAGAGGAATCGCGAACGATGCATTGCCGTCACCCCGCCTTGAAGAGACCGTCCGGCTTCCACAGCAGGATCAGCGCCATGAGGACATAGACCAGCACGCCGGCCGCCTGCGGCAGCAGCACCTTGCCGAAGGTGTCGACCGCCCCGATCAGCAGCGCGGCGAGCAGCGCGCCGCGGATGGAGCCGATGCCGCCGATCACGACCACGACGAAGCACACGATGAGCACCGAGTTGCCCATGCCGGGGTACACCGACGACACCGGCGCGGCGACCATGCCGGCGAACACGGCGATGGCCACGCCGGCGGCGAACACCACGCGGTAGAGGAACTGGATGTCGATGCCCAGCGACTGCACCATCTCTCGGTTGGCGCTGCCGGCGCGGATCATCATGCCGATGCGGGTGCGGGTGAACACGAAGTACATGCCCAGGGCCAGCGCCACGCACACCCCCGAGATGAACAGCCGGTAGACCGGGTAGGTCATCAGCTCGCCGAGCGGCAGGCTGCCCGCCAGCGAGGGCGGGGCCTGCACGCCGTGCACGTCGTCGCCGAGCAGCAGGCTGCGCAGCTCCTCGAAGACCAGGATGAGCCCGTAGGTCATCAGCACCTGCTGCAGGTGCTCGCGGCCGTAGAGAAAGCTGAAGAAGGCCCACTCGAGCACGTAGCCCAGCACGACCGCGAGCACCGTGCCCACGGCCAGCACCGCGAAGAAGCCGCCGCCGAAGGTGGCGGCGACTGGCGGCGCGAGCGCATGCGCCATGTAGGCGCCGATCATGTAGAAGCTGCCGTGCGCCAGGTTGATCACGCCCATGATCCCGAAGATCAGCGTGAGGCCCGAGGCGACGAGGAACAGCAGCAGCCCGTACTGCAGCGAGTTCAGGCACTGGATGAGGAAGGTGGCAAGGTCCATGGGTGGAGGTCTCGCAGGCCGTGATCAGCACCGGAAGGCGGCGGATGAGGGTCAGAGGCGCCAACCCTCATCCCGGCCCTCTCCCGCGGCGGGAGAGGGGGCAGTGCGCTTGGCATCGCGCCGTTCAGGTGCCGAGCTTGCAGCCGCGCGCCGGATCCGCCAGCTGCTTCACCGCCACGCCGATCGTCTTGTTGGCGTGGCCTTCCACCTTGCGCAGGTAGACGTCCTGTACCGGGTTGTGCGCCTTGGACATGGCGAGCGCGCCGCGCGGGCTGTCGAGCCTGGCCTGCTCCATGCCGCGCACGACCGCGTCGCGCTTCTTGATGTCGCCTTGCGCGGCCGCGAGGCCGGCGGCCAGGAGCTGGGCCGCGTCGTAGCCCTGCACCGCGTACACGTCGGGCTGCAGCTTGTAGGCCTTCGCGTAGTTCAGGCGGAACTGCTTGTCCTTGGGCTGCGCGAGGTCGTCGCCGTAGTGCAGCGTGGTCAGCATGCCGCTGGCGGCATCGCCTTGCGCCTCCAGCGTGCCGTCGGTGAGGAAGCCGGGGCCGTACAGCGGGATCTTCGATTTGAGGCCCGCGCCGGCGTAGTCCTTGACGAACTTCACTGCGCCGCCGCCGGCGAAGAACGCGTACACCGCGTCCGGCTTGGCGGCCGCGATCTCGGTGAGCAGCGCCTGGAACTCGACGTTGGGGAAGGGCAGCGACAGCTCCTTGACCACCTTGCCGCCCTTGGACTCGAAGCCTTCCTTGAAGCCCTTGGCCGACTCGTCGCCCGCGGCGTACTTCCAGGTGATGGTCACCGCGGTCTTGTGCTTCTGCTGCTCGGCGGCCACCAGGCCCATCGCGTAGGCAGGCTGCCAGTTGGAGAAGGAAGTGCGGAAGATGTTGGGCGCGCACATCGGGCCGGTGATCGCGTCCGCGCCGGCGTTGGGAACGATGAGCAGCGTCTGCGTCTCGCGCGCGACCTTGGCCATCGCCATCGCCACCCCGGAGTGCACGGTGCCGACCAGCACGTCGACGTTGTCGCGCTTTACCAGCTTGTTGGTGTTGTCGACCGCCTTGGCGGGATCGGACTCGTCGTCGACCTTGAAGAACTCGACCGTCTTGCCGGCCAGCTTGCCGCCGTTCTCGTCGAGGTACAGGCGGAAGCCGTTCTCGATGGCCGTGCCCAGCGACGCGTAGGTGCCGGTGTAGGGCAGCATCAGGCCGACCTTGATCCTGTCGGTGGCCTGCGCGAAGGCCGATGCCGTCGTGCCCGCGGCGAGAGCCGCGGCGAAGGCGAGCCGGAAGAACGTCATGGTGTGTCTCCTTGGTGTCGATGAACGAAATCGGTGACCGCCTGGATCAGGCGTTCGGGTTGGTCGCGGTGCGGTGAATGTCCGCATTGCGGCAGCTCGAGCAGCTTGGCGTGCGGCACGCGGCGCGCGATGCCGCGGATCTGCTCCAGCGTGCCGTATTCGTCGTCGACGCCTTGCACCGCGAGCAGCGGGCAGCGGATGGCCGCGATCTCGTCCTCGATCGACCACGCGCGAAACGGCGGGTGCAGCCAGATGTCGTTCCAGCCCCAGAAGGCGGAATCGGGGTCGTCGTGGTAGCGCGCGAGTCGCTGCCTGAGGTCGGTCGACAGATAGGCTTCGCGCGCCTTGGCGATGCTCTCCACCGACAGGTCCTCGACCACGATGTGCGGCGCCACCACGATGGCGCCCGCGATCTCCTGCGTGAAGCGGGCGGCATGCAGCAAGGCGATGGAGCCGCCGTCGCTGTGGCCGAAGAGCCAGAGGCGTTCCGAGCGCGTGTCGATGGCCAGCGCGTGCAGCAGGGCCGGCAGCACGTCGTGGGCCTGGCGGTGCATGAAGTCCAGGTCCCACGACTCCTCGGCCGAACGTGGCGTGGAGCGCCCGTAGCCCGGCCGTGAATACACCAGCCCGCGGCAGGACACGGCATCGCAGAGCTGCTGCGGGAAGTCCTTCCACATGGCCAGCGAGCCCAGGCCCTCGTGCAGAAAGACGATCAGCGGCGATCCGGCGCGCTCGGGCGCGATCCAGTCGTGCTCGATGCGCACGCGCCGGCCCGCCCAATCGATTTCGGCCCACCGGATCATCGGGCCGCCTCGCGCTCGCGCAGCTTGAAACGCTGGATCTTGCCGGTCGCCGTCTTGGGCAGCTCGTCGACGAACTCGATGAAGCGCGGGTACTTGTAGGGCGCCAGCCGCTCCTTCACGAAGGCCTTGAGCTCGGCCTCGTCGGTGCGCTGCCCCGGCTTGAGCACGACGAAGGCCTTCGTCTTCGTCAGGCCCTCCGCATCGGGCACGCCGATCACCGCCGCTTCCAGCACGGCCGCATGGCGGACCAGCGTCGCCTCCACCTCGAACGGCGAGACGTAGATGCCGCTCACCTTCAGCATGTCGTCACTGCGGCCGGCGTAGGTGTAGCTGCCGTCCGCGTTGCGGATGTACTTGTCGCCGCTCTTGGTCCATCCGCCGTGGAAGGTGGCGCGCGACTTCTCGCGCTGGCCCCAGTACATCAGCGCCGCGCTCGGGCCGTTGACGTACAGGTCTCCGGGCTCGCCGTCGGCGACCGGCCGCCCGTCGTCGTCGCGCAGCTCGATGAGGTAGCCGGGGACCGGCCAGCCGGTGGTGCCGTAGCGCACCCGGCCGGGCCGGTTCGACAGGTAGACGTGCAGCATCTCGGTGGAGCCGATGCCGTCGATGATCTCGACGCCGAAGTGCTCGGTGAAGCGCTGGCCGATCTCCGCCGGCAGCGCCTCGCCGGCCGAGGACGCGAGCCGCAGCGCCACCTGCGAGCGCGCGGGCAGGGCAGGGTGGGCGAGCATGCCGGCGTAGCCGGTGGGGGCACCGAAGAACACCGTGGGCTGCTCCCCTGTCCAGCGGCTGAAGATCGCCTCGGGCGTCGGTCGCCCTGCCATCAGCACGACGGTGGCACCCACGCTCAGCGGGAAGGTCAGCGCGTTGCCGAGTCCGTAGGCGAAGTACAGCTTGGCCGCCGAGAAGCAGATGTCGCTTTCGCGAAGGCCGAGCACCGCCTTGCCGAAGAGCTCGGCCGTCCAGTACGGACTGGCGTGCGTGTGGACCGTGCCCTTCGGCCGCCCGGTCGAGCCGGACGAATAGAGCCAGAAGCCGTGCTCGTCCGGCGCGGTGCGCGCCGGCTCGGCAAGCGGCTCGTGGCGCGCGACCAGTTCGTCCAGGTCGTGCACGCCCGGCGCGACCGGCTCGGCGGCGCGCGAGACGATCAGCGTCCTCACCTCGTGCGGGGCCTGCGCCATCGCGGCCTGCAGCACCGGCAGCAGCGCCGCCGACACCAGCGCGGCCTGCGCGCGGCTGTCCTGCAGCATGTAGGCGTAGTCGTCGGCGGTGAGCAATGTGTTCACCGCCACCGGCACGATGCCGGCATACATCGCGCCGAGGAAGGCGACCGGCCAGTCGGTGCAGTCGTGCATCAGCAGCAGCACGCGTTCCTCACGGCGCACGCCGGCGGCCTGCAGCGCGGCGGCCATCCGGCGCACGCGGTCGGCCAGCTCGCCGTAGCTCAGGCGGCCGTCGTCGTCGACGTAGGCGATCTTCTCCGGGCGCGCGGCATTGAGCTCGATCAGGTGCTGGGCGAAGTTGAAGGGCGAGCTCGGCGCCCGAACCTGCGGTTCGTCGGTCACGGTGATGTCTCCTCGGGTGCCGGCGGCGGCTACAGCGCGGCCAGGACCGCCGTGCTCGCCTGGACGGCGCTGCGGCGGTGGTAGAAGGTCAAGGCCCGCGCGCCGCCCAGCTCCTCGCCGCCTCCGGCGCGTCCTGGTCCGCCGTGCAGCGATTGCGGCATCACGTTGCCGTGACCGGTGTGGGCGGCTGCGACATCGGGCGAGACGACGTGCACGCGGCCATGGCTGTCCGACAGCTCGAGTGCCGCAGCGGCCAGCGCCGCGGGGTCGCTGCCGTAGAGCGAAGCGACCAGCGAGCCTTGTCCGCGGCGCACCAGCGCCAACGCATGCGCGCTGTCGCGGTAGGGCACCAGCGTGGCCACGGGGCCGAACACTTCGGTGTCGTGGACGCGGTCGGCACGGTCGCCGTTGCGGGCGCCGAACAGCGTCGGGCCGATGCAGCAGGCGATCTGCGGATCGGCGTCGACCAGCGGGTGACCGGCCCCGTCGTGAAGAACCTCGGCCTGCGTGGCGAGCTGCGCCAGCCCTTCGCGCACCGACTCGAGCTGCGATCGGCTCACCAGCGCGCCCATGCGCACGCTGTCGTTGCGCGGATTGCCGACCGTGGTCCTGGCCAGCCGCGCGCGCAGTGCTTCGGCAGCGGCGTCGTAGAGCGCCTGCGGCACGAAGATGCGGCGGATCGCGGTGCACTTCTGCCCCGACTTGACCGTCATCTCGCGCGCCGCCTCCTTCACCAGGAGGTCGAAGGCTTCGCCGCCGGTCACCTCGCCGGGCAGCAGCACGGCGCAGTTCAGGCTGTCGGCCTCGATGTTGACGCGCACCGAGCGTTGCGTGACGGCTGCATGCGAGCGGATCGTCTGCGCGGTCTGCGCCGAGCCGGTGAACGACAGCACGTCGAAGGGCTGCAGCGCATCGAGCAGGCCGTCGGAGCGGCCGCACACGACCGACAGGGCGCCTGCGGGCAGCACGCCCGCGTCGACGACGTCCTTGACCATGCGCTGCGTGAGCCAGGCCGTTGCCGTCGCCGGCTTGACGACGACCGGCACGCCCGACAGCAGGGCGGGTGCGGCCTTCTCCCACAGCCCCCAGGCCGGGAAGTTGAAGGCGTTGATCAACAGCGCCACACCGCGTGTCGGGGTCAGCACGTGCTGCGACTGGAACAGCGGGTCCTTGCCGAGGCGCACCGCGTCGCCGTCCACGAGGTGGCGGCGGTCGCCCAGCGTGTCGCCCAGCCTGGCGTAGTGGCCCACGGTGTAGATCGCCCCGTCGATGTCGACCGCCGAGTCGTTCTTCACCGTGCCGCTGTTGGCGGTGGCGATCTCGTAGTAGGCATCGCGGTGGCGTTGCAGCACCTGGACGATGGCGGCCAGCAGCTGGCCGCGCTCGCGGTACGACAGGGCGCGCAGCGCCGCGCCGCCGTGGTCGCGGGAATGGGCGAACGCGGCGGACAGGTCCAGGCCCGCGGCATCGACGCGGACCAGCTCGGTGCCGAGCACCGGGTCGACGAGCGGCGTGCCGGCGCCGTGGCCGGCCTGCCACTGTCCGGCGAGATGGTTCGGGAGGAGCTCGCTCATGGGTGGGTCATCTCGTGAAGTCGATCTGCCCCTCGGGCAGGAGGTAGAGGACGAGCGCGCGGCCGCCGGTGACGGTGGGCCGGTGCGCGCTGTCCGGCGGGTAGACGCACCAGCCGGCGTGGCGCCCGTCGAAGCAGGCGTCGCCTTCGAGCGGCATCACCAGGTCGATCTCGCCTTGCGGATGGCGGTGGTGCGGGCCGACCACGTCCTTCATGTCCACCACGTCCACCGAATAGCGGTGCAGGTCGTCGGCGGCCTTGAGCACGCGCCCGTAGCGGATGCCGCCGCCTTCGCGCTCGCACATCCAGCCCTGGGCCACGCCGTCGACACAGGCCTGCTTCAGCGCCGCGTAAGTGGGGCTGCCGGGCCCGTGGTGCTCGTTCAGCCAGGTCTCGAGATGGCGATCCAGCGGACGCTCGCCGATGCGGCCGGTCAGCTCGGCAATCAGGCCGCGAAACTGCTCTTGCGTGGTCATGACGGATGCGGAAGAACGGTGAAAGGGGATGCGAGGTTGCGCAAGCCGGGTGTGTGCACTATCGTGCAGCGGATGAACAGTAGTTGTCCTGAATCAAAGTGTCAAGCACTATAATTCATGTATCGGGTAAGCCCGGAGGGAGCACCTCTTGAACGATCGAAACCTGGCCGCCGACCTGGAGATCGAGGAGCGCAGCCCGCTGCTGGTCGCATTCGGCGAGCGCCTGCGCACGCTGCGCTCGCGGCGCGGCCTCACGCGCAAGGCGGTCGCGCAGGCCGCCGATGTCTCGGAGCGCTACCTCGCGAACCTGGAGCACGGCACCGGCAATCCGTCGCTGCTCATCCTCGACCAGATCGCGCGGGCGCTGCAGTGCCCGGTGGCCGAGCTGATCGGCGACGTCACCACCGGGTCGGCCGAGTGGCTGCTGATCCGCGAGCTGCTCGAGCACCGCGGCGAGGCGGATCTGCGGCGCGCCCGCCTGGCCATCGGCGAGACGGTCGGCACCGGCGGCGACCGCCGCGCCAAGAGCCGCCGCATCGCGCTGATCGGCCTGCGCGGTGCCGGCAAGTCCACCCTGGGCCACATGCTGGCCGACGACCTCAACGTGCCGTTCATCGAGCTGAGCGCCGAGATCGAGCGCGTCGCCGGCTACAGCATCCGGGAGATCCAGGACCTGTACGGCCCGACCGCCTACCGCCGCTACGAGCGCCGGGCGCTGGAGGAGGTGCTGCAGATCTACCCGGACCTCGTGCTGGCGACGCCCGGCGGGCTGGTGTCGGAGCCGGCCACCTTCAACGAGCTGCTGAGCCACTGCACCACCGTCTGGCTGCAGGCAGATCCGGAGGATCACATGGGGCGGGTCGCCGGCCAGGGCGACCTGCGGCCGATGGCGGCCAGCCACGAGGCGATGGAGGACCTGCGCCGCATCCTGGCCGGCCGGGCCGCCTTCTACTCCAAGGCCGACCTGACGCTGGACACCAGCCGGCAGCCGCTGGACGAAACCTATGTCCTCCTGCGGGCCGGCGTGCGGCAGGCCATCGGCTTGCCGGTTTGAGGATCACACTGGAGCCTCGTCTTCCGTTGACATGAACTTTTGTGCATGTTTGTGTTGATTCTCATCAAAGAGTGCACTATGATGCATTGACCGCTGACGCAACATAGTTCCTACTGGAGACCCCCGTGACCGATCCCAGCCCCCGCGTTGACTACCGCACCGATCCTTCCTCCTACCGGCACTGGAAGCTCAGTGTCGAAGGCGATGTCGCCCGGCTGGCGCTGGACATCGCCGAGGACGGCGGCCTGCGTCCCGGCTACAAGCTCAAGCTCAACAGCTACGACCTCGGGGTCGACATCGAGCTGCACGATGCGCTCAATCGCATCCGCTTCGAGCACCCGGGCGTGCGCTCGGTGATCGTCACCAGCATGAAGGACCGCATCTTCTGCTCGGGCGCCAACATCTTCATGCTTGGCCTGTCGAGCCACGCGTGGAAGGTGAACTTCTGCAAGTTCACCAACGAGACCCGCAACGGCATCGAGGACTCGTCCAGGCACTCCGGCCTCAAGTTCATCGCCGCGGTCAACGGCGCCTGCGCGGGCGGCGGCTACGAGCTCGCGCTCGCCTGCGACGACATCGTGCTGGTCGACGACCGCTCCTCCTCGGTCTCGCTGCCCGAGGTGCCGCTGCTGGGCGTGCTGCCGGGCACCGGCGGCCTCACGCGGGTCACCGACAAGCGCCGCGTGCGCCATGACCTCGCCGACATCTTCTGCACCAGCGTCGAAGGCGTGCGCGGCCAGCGCGCCGTCGAATGGCGCCTGGTCGACGCGGCGGTGAAGCCGGCGCAGTTCGGCGCCTTCGTGCAGGAGCGCGCGAAGCGGCTGGCGGCCGGCAGCGACCGTCCCGCCGGCGCCCAGGGCGTGGCGCTGCCGCGCATCGAGCGCGAAGAGACGGCCGACGGCCTGCGCTACGAACATGTCCGCGTCGACATCGACCGCGCCCGGCGAACGGCGACGTTCACGGTGAAGGCGCCCGCCGCTGCGCAGCCCGCCGACATCGCCGGCATCGAGGCCGCCGGCGCGTCGTGGTGGCCGCTCGCGATGGCGCGCCAGCTCGACGACGCCATCCTGTCCATGCGCACCAACGAGCTCGACATCGGCACCTGGCTGCTGAAGACCGAAGGCGATGCCGCCGCGGTGCTGGCCGCCGATGCGACCCTGCTGGCGCATCGCGCGCACTGGTTCGTGCGCGAGACGATAGGTGCCCTGCGCCGCACCTTCGCGCGGCTCGACGTGTCGTCGCGCAGCTTGTTCGCGCTGGT
Source organism: Piscinibacter sp. XHJ-5 (assembly GCF_029855045.1). GTDB lineage: Bacteria > Pseudomonadota > Gammaproteobacteria > Burkholderiales > Burkholderiaceae_C > Albitalea. The sequence continues at coordinate 4,479,356 of NZ_CP123228.1, read as the reverse complement.
CGAGCCGGGCTCGTGCTTCGCCGGCACGCTGGCCGAGCTGGCCTTCGCCGCGGACCGCGCCTACATGCTCGCGCTGCCCGACGAGCCCGAGCGGGCGCCGCGGCTCACGCTGGGCGAGATGAACTTCGGCGCGCTGCCGCTGGTGACCGACCAGTCGCGGCTGGCGCGCCGCTTCTACGAGGAAGAGGGGCCGCTCGAGGCCGCGCGCGCGGCCGCCGGCAAGCCGCTGGACGCCGACGAGGCGCACGCGCTCGGCCTGGTCACCGCCGCCCCCGACGACATCGACTGGGACGACGAGATCCGCATCGCCATCGAGGAGCGCGCCAGCATGTCGCCCGATGCGCTCACCGGCATGGAGGCCAACCTGCGCTTCGCCGGCAAGGAGAACATGGCCACCCGCATCTTCGGACGCCTCACGGCCTGGCAGAACTGGATCTTCCAGCGGCCCAACGCCGTGGGCGAGAAGGGTGCCCTCAAGGTCTACGGCAAGGGCGAGAAGGCCCAGTTCGATCTCCATCGCGTTTGACGCCAACAGGATTTGCTCATGTCCACCATCAACTACAGCGAGAAGATTCCCAACAACGTCAACCTGAGCGAGGACCGCACGCTGCAGCGCGCGCTCGAGCAGTGGCAGCCCAACTTCATCCAGTGGTGGGACGACGTCGGCCCCGAGGGCTCGACGAACTTCGACGTCTACCTGCGCACGGCGGTCAGCGTCGACCCGCAGGGCTGGGCCCAGTTCGGCTACGTGAAGATGCGCGACTACCGCTGGGGCATCTTCCTGAACCCCGGTGACGCCAACCGCCAGGTCCATTTCGGCGACCACAAGGGCGAGAAGGTGTGGCAGGACGTGCCCGGCGAGCACCGCGCCAACCTGCGGCGCATCATCGTCACCCAAGGCGACACGGAGCCCGCGTCGGTGGAGCAGCAGCGCCACCTGGGCCTCACCGCGCCCAGCCAGTACGACCTGCGCAATCTGTTCCAGGTGAACGTGGAGGAGGGCCGGCACCTGTGGGCCATGGTGTACCTGCTGCACCGCTTCTTCGGCCGCGACGGCCGCGAGGAGGCCGAGGCGCTGCTCGATCGGCGCTCCGGCGACGAGAACAACCCGCGCATCCTCGGCGCGTTCAACGAGAAGACGCCGGACTGGCTCAGCTTCTTCATGTTCACCTACTTCACCGACCGCGACGGCAAGTTCCAGCTGTCGGCGCTGGCCGAGAGCAGCTTCGATCCGCTCGCGCGCACGACGAAGTTCATGCTGACCGAGGAAGCCCACCACATGTTCGTCGGCGAGTCGGGCGTGTCGCGCGTGATCGCTCGCACCTGCCAGGTGATGAACGAGCTGAAGACCGACGACGTCGCCCGCATCCGCGCCGCCGGCGTCATCGACCTGCCGACCCTTCAGCGCTACCTCAACTTCCACTACAGCGTGACCATCGACCTGTTCGGCGCCGACCAGTCGAGCAACGCCGCCACTTTCTACAGCTCGGGCCTCAAGGGACGCTACGAGGAGGGCAAGCGCAGCGACGACCATGTGCTGAAGGGCCAGACCTACAAGGTGCTCGAGGTGCAGGGCGGGCAGCTGGTCGAGAAGGACGTGCCCATGCTCAATGCGCTCAACGAGGTGCTGCGCGACGACTTCATCAAGGACTCGGTGGCCGGCGTGGAGCGCTGGAACAAGGTGATCGAGAAGGCGGGCCTGCCGTACCGGCTGAAGGTGCCGCACAAGGCCTTCCACCGCAACATCGGCGCGCTCGCCGGCATCAAGATGTCGCCCGACGGCCGCGTCGTCAGCGAGGCCGAATGGGACGCGAAGAAGGACGAGTGGCTGCCGACCGCCGAGGACCGCGCCTTCGTCGCCTCGCTGATGGGCCGCGTCGTCGATCCCGGCAAGTTCGCGAACTGGATCGCGCCGCCGGTGATGGGCATCAACCGCCAGCCGGTCGACTTCGAGTACGTGCGCTTCAACTGACCCCGCAGGAGCATCGGAGAACGCCATGGACATGGCCGCCGGCATCACGGTCATCAAGCAGCACCTGATCGACCCGGAGATCTGCATTCGCTGCAACACCTGCGAATCGATCTGCCCGGTGCAGGCGATCACGCACGACTCGCGCAACTACGTCGTGGATGCCGAGAAGTGCAATTCCTGCATGGACTGCATCTCGCCCTGCCCGACAGGGTCGATCGACAACTGGCGCACCGTGCCCAAGACCAGGGCGTACAGCCTCGAGGAGCAGCTCGGCTGGGATTCGCTGCCCCCGGAGGTGCCGCTGCCCGAGGCGGGCGAGGTGCCCGAGGGCCAGCCGCAGGCGGCGCCCCAGCCGGTGCCGCCGACGCAGCTGGAGGCTTCGGAGGTGCCCTTCGTCGCCTCCGCCTGGGGCTCCACGGTGCCGCCCTGGTCGGCCGCGCATGCGTACACCAACCTGTACGGCCCGAAGACGGGCCCGACCACGGCCACCGTCGTCGGCAACTTCCGCGTGACCGAGGTCGGCACCGAGTACGACACCCACCACATCGTGCTCGACTTCGGCGCCATGCCGTTTCCGGTGCTCGAGGGGCAGTCGATCGCCGTCATCCCGCCGGGACTCGATGCGTCCGGCAAGCCGCACTACGCGCGGCAGTACTCGATCGCCAGCCCGCGCAACGGCGAGCGGCCCGGCTACAACAACGTGTCGCTGACGATCAAGCGCGTGCTGGAGGACCATCAGGGCCGGCCGGTGCGCGGCGTCGCGTCCAACTACATGTGCGACCTCAAGGTCGGCGACAAGGTGCAGGTGATCGGCCCCTTCGGCACCTCGTTCCTGATGCCCAACCATCCACGGTCCAACATCGTGATGATCTGCACCGGCACGGGCAGCGCGCCGATGCGCGCCATGACCGAGTGGCGCCGGCGCCTGCGGCAGAGCGGCAAGTTCGAAGGCGGCAAGCTCATGCTGTTCTTCGGGGCGCGCACGCGCGAGGAGCTGCCCTACTTCGGGCCGCTGCAAAGCCTGCCCAAGGACTTCATCGACATCAACCTCGCGTTCTCGCGCACGGCGGGAAGCCCCAAGCGCTACGTCCAGGACCTGATGCGCGAGCGCGCCGCCGACCTCGTCGAGCTGCTGCGCAACGACAACACCTATCTCTACGTCTGCGGGCTCAAGAGCATGGAAGAGGGTGTCGTGATGGCCCTGCGCGACGTCGCCGAGGACGCCGGGCTGTCGTGGGAAACCGTGGGCGCGGCGCTCAAGCGGGAAGGGCGGCTCCATCTGGAGACGTATTGAGTTTGCCCCCTCTCCCGCTCGCGGGAGAGGGCCGGGGTGAGGGTGGGCGCGGCAAAGCGAGCAAGACTTCTGTCAAGCCTCGAGCATCTTCATCGCCTGCACCAGGCTGCGCCGCATCCGCGACAGGGCCATCGCGAGCGAGCCGATCTCGTCGCGGCTGCCGGCGACGAAGTCGGCCGTGTCGACCGCGCCCAGGCTGATCTGGTCGGCCAGCGCGGACAGGCGAGTCACCGGGCGGATGAACATCCACCAGAGCAGCAGGTTCAGCGCCAGCGCGAGGGCCAGCAGCACGCCCATCACCGAAAGCATGAAGACCCGGAACGTCTCCTCGGCGCGCGCCAGCGCGAAGGAGACGGGCACCTGGATGATCTGTGCGCCGATGATCTCGCCCACCTTCCAGCCGAAGCCGCCGGCGGGCCCGTATTTCGCGATCATCGTCGGCGGGGCGACCTCGGCGGTGTCGTGGCAGCGCAGGCAGGCCGCGCCGGCCTTGAGCGGCTTGGCGAGGAACAGCATGCGGCCGTTCGGCGTGTCGCGCTCGCCGAACAGCGGCGGCGCGGCCGTGCCGTTGCGAAAGGCGCTGACCACGTCGTTCTCCCAGTCGACCGCCTTGTTCGCCGGGTTGGTGGGATTCAACGTCGCCTCGCGGTAGAGGAACTGCTTGTACTCGGGGTTCGCGTCGCGCAGGTTCTTCAGCACCTCGTGCGCCGAGAACGCCGAGACCATCTCCGGGCGGAACTCGTACCGGATCTGCGTCTCGAGCAGCGGCGCGACGTTGCGGCTCGTGTACTCGCGCACCGCCAGCGCACTGTCGATCAGCAGCTTGGCGTTCGCGTAGACCTCCTCGCGCGCGTTGCGCTGCAGCAGTTCGCGCGAGATCTGGGCGGTGGCCGCAATGCCGATCGCGAACAGCACGATCAGCACGAGGTTGAACTTGACGAGCAGCTTCATGGCGGGCGTCCCTTCGAGAAGGTCTGCGGCCGGGGTGATTTCCAGCCGCCTCTCCAAGGTAAGAGCGAAAAACAGGGGAAGAACCCGACATGCAGCTTGACGCTGGCGTCGCGGGTGCGCTCGAATGCATCGGATGGACGCCTGGACGGAGCGCCGGTGAAGCTTTCGACGCAGCAGCTGGTGCGCATGACCCGCCTGCTCGACGACGTCGTCGATCTCGACGAGGGGGACCGGCGCGCCTGGCTGCGGGCGTTGCCCGAGGAGCACCGCGACCTCGAGCCCGCGCTGCAGCGCGCGCTGTTCGCGCAGGAGGGCGATGCGGTCCTGGACGCCGCAGCGTGCGTGCTGCAGGACATCATCGCCGCCGGCCGCCTGCAGGCCGGCGCACGGGTGGGGCCGTACCGGCTGCTGAGGCCGCTGGGGCGCGGCGGCATGGCGGAGGTGTGGCTGGCAGAGCGCGCCGACGGCGCCTTCAGGCGCGAAGTCGCGCTGAAGATGCCGGTTCGCCTCGAAGGACGAGAAGACCTGGCGCGGCGCTTCGCCGTCGAGCGCGACATCCTGGCCGCGCTGGAACATGCGCATATCGCGCGCTTCTACGACGCCGGGGTGAGCCAGGACGGAACGCCGTACTTCGCGCTCGAATACGTCGCGGGCGAGACGCTGCTCCAGTGGGCCGACGAGCGGCGGCTGTCCATCCGTGCGCGCATCGAGCTGTTCCTTCAGGTGCTGGAGGCGGTGCAGTTCGCCCACGACAAGGGCGTGCTGCATCGCGACATCAAGCCGTCGAACATCCTGGTCACCGACGCCGGCCAGGTGAAGCTGCTGGACTTCGGCGTCGCCCGGCTGGTGGAGCGCCCGGGGGAAGCCGAGCTCACCCAGCCGTACGGGCGGGCGCTCACGCCGGGCTATGCAAGCCCCGAGCAGCTCAGAGGCGAGCGCGTCGATGCGGCGAGCGACGTGTACTCGCTCGGGATGGTGCTGTGCGAGCTGCTGACGGGACGCCGGCCGGCCGAGCGCAGCACGCGCGCCCTCGGAGGGGACCTCGAGGCCATCGTCGCCAAGGCGCTCGCCGCGCAGCCCGCGCAACGCTATGCCGGCGCCGCGGCGCTGGCGCAGGACCTGCGCCGGCACCTCGCCGGCGAGGCCGTTCATGCACGCGGTCCGTCGCCGCTCTACCGGGCCGGCAAGTTCCTGCAGCGCCACCGGGCCGGCGCGGGGCTCGCCCTCGCGGTATCGCTTTCGTTCGCTGTCGGTCTGGTGCTGGTGCAGCGTCCGCAGGCGCCGACGCTGCCGGCGGTGGCGCTGGCCGGCGCACCGACGCCGGCGCCCGCGTCGGCCGAAGGCAAGTCCATCGCGGTGCTGCCCTTCGCCGACCTCAGCGAGAGCCAGGACCAGGCGTACTTCTCCGACGGACTGTCCGAGGAGCTCATCGACCGCCTGACGCACAGCCCGAACCTGCGAGTGATCGCGCGCACGTCCTCGTTCGCGCTCAAGGGCACGAAGGACGACGTGCGCTCGATCGCCGCCCGTCTCGGCGTCGCCTTCCTGCTGCAGGGCAGCGTGCGCAAGAGCGGCACGAGGGTGCGCATCGCGGCCCAGCTCGTGCGCGCCTCGGACGGGAGCCAGATGTGGTCACAGACCTACGACCGCCAGCTGGAGGATGTCTTCCGCATCCAGGACGAGATCGCGGGCACGGTGGCCCTCGCCCTCGAGTCCGCGCTGGTCGGTCGCCCGGGCCATGCCGGCGCCCGGCTGCCGAACATCGAGGCCTACAACCTGGTGCTCCAGGGCGACGTCTATGCCAACGGTCCCTTCGAGCGCGATGCGCAGCGCGCCGAGGCGTCGTTCAAGAAGGCCATCGAGACCGATCCTGCCTACGCGCTGCCGTGGGTCAAGCTGGGCCTGCTGTACATGAGGCAGGCCCAGCTGTCGCGCATGGACCGCGATGAAGCCCATGCGCTGGCCCGCCAGGCGATAGACAGCGCCCTGCGGTTGGCGCCGGGCTCGATGGCCGCGCATGCGGCGCGGTTCCGCTATGCCGTGCGGGTCGATTACCGATGGGGCGACGCGCGCGCCGAGCTGGACCGCATGCGTGCCATCGATCTGCGCGACATGCTTCATCTGCCGGAGTGCGAAGCGACATTCGCCGGCGTCACCGGCCGGCTCGACGAGGCCATCCGGATCCAGCGGCAGATCGTCGAACGCGATCCGCTGAATGCATCGGCCATCGGCACGCTGGCGTCCTATCTGCTGCAGGGCGACCGCTTCGAGGAGTCGCTGGCGTTGCTGCGCCACGAACTGCAGATCAACCCGCACGCCGTCGGCAACCACGGCCTCATGGGCGTGAATCTCGCGCTGCTGGGACGAGGCGAGCAGGCCCTGGCGGCGATCGCCGAGGAGCGCCACGACGGGTACCGACTCTGGGCCGCGTCCATCGCCCACTGGACCCTGGGCCGGCGTGCCGATGCCGATGCCGCGCTGGCCGAGATGAAGCGCTACGCCGACGCGAATGCCTTCTACGTGGCGCAGCTCCATGCGATGCGAGGCGAGCGCAAGGCGGCGTTCGAATGGCTGAACCGGGCTTGTGCCGAGCACCAGAGCGGTTGCGAATCGCTCAAGATCGATCGGTTCTTTCGGCCGCTGCGCGACGATGCGCGTTATCGGGCGGTGCTGGGGAAGATGAAGCTCGAGAGCGACGCGCCTGCCACGCAGTGATGCGGTTCGCCCGCTGCTCGGCACGCCCCTCTCCCGCTCGTGGGAAAGGGGCAGGTGTGAGGGCGGCCGCGTGCGTGGCGCCTTACTGCGACACGCGCACCAGCCGGCCGTTCAGCGGCTGCACCGGGCGTGCATTCGACGAGTAGAGCTTGCGAAAGCCGCGGATCGCTTGGGGCGACACGGTGACCGGCTCCGTCAGCACCATCCACTGCACCTTCTCCGAGCAGGGCGGGGTCGTCAGCGAGCCTTCGAAGTCGTAGTAGCGGTGCCCGGCAGGCAGCAGCGCGGCGAGATCGAGCTCCAGGCCCTCGACGGTCAAGGTCTCGCCAGCCCGGGCCGGCAGATGCGACAGGACGGCCTCGAAGCCCGGGTTCGCCTTGCCCGGCTGGATGAGGGCGGCCACGACGGCCAGGCCGCCTTCGGCATCGCGGTGCACGAAGTGGGCGACCATCGCGCTCGCCTTGCCGTTCACGTGCTCCTCGCTGGGCGTGTGGAAGTGGAACTGCACGAGGTTGTAGGCATGCTCGCCGATGCGCAGCACCTGGCCGGGCGGCACGTTGACCTGGATGGTGTGCCCGTTGTTGACGATGGACGGCGCGACGCGGCCGTAGCTGAACTCGAGCGCGGGCAGCGCGGCCGGCGTTGCGTTGCGGATGTCGATCGGCGACTGCGTCTTCCCTTTGGCGCAGGCCTCGTAGGCCGAGTCGAGCGTGGCCCAGTGGGCGGCGCCATGGGTGCCGCGGTACTCCCAGTGCGCAGCGGCGGGAGAGGCGGCGAAGGAGGCGGCAGAGCACAGTGCAGCCGCAACGAGCAGACAGAAACGGGAAGGACGCAGGGTCATGGAATCCAGGCCAAGAAAGGGTTGAAAGGCGGCGCGCATTCGATGGGCGAAAGCTGAAGCCAGGCTGAAGCGCAAGCACACATGTGCACTGTTGCGCACATCGTCAGCGGCAACGCGGAGCCAGGCCACCGCAGAGGCAGCCGCCCGGCCACCAATTCATTGACAACTAAAGATATGAAAAGTAATGTATAGCTCATCCTGACACGGCGGCGCCTTGCGCGTCGTCCGCAACACGGTGCCATCCCCATGAAGATCGCTGTTCTCGGTGGCGGCCACGGCTGCTACGCCGCTGCTGCGGACCTGTCCGAAGCAGGCCACGAAGTGCGCCTGTGGCGCCGCGACGCGGCCGCGCTGCAGCCGGTGATCGACAGCCGCGCCATCGTGCTCAAGGACGCCGACGGATCGCGCGAGGTGCGCATCGCGCTCGCCACGGCCGACATCGGACAGGCGCTGAAGGACGTTCGCCTCGTCGTCATCCCGAGCCCGGCCGTCGCGCAGGCCGACATTGCCCGCGCGATGGCGCCGCACCTGGCGAGCGGCCAGGTCGTGTTCCTCGCGCCGGGAACCTTCGGCAGCTATGTCATGGCGCAGTCAGTGCGCGATGCGGGCCAGCGCGCCGACGTCGCCTGGGCGGAGACCGGCACCTTGCCCTACCTGGCGCGCAAGCACGGCGAGCGCGAGGTCAACGTCACGGTCCGCGCGGTGCGCCTGCCGACCGGCGTGTACCCGGGGCGGCGCGAGGCGGATGCGATCGCCGTCATCCGCGAGGCGTATCCCAGCGTGCACGGCTGCGGCGACGCGCTGTCGGGCGCGCTGATGAACGCCGGCCCCGTCATCCACCCGCCGCTGATGGTGATGAACGCCGCGCCGCTGCAGCACTTCGAGCGCTGGGACATCCACAACGAGGGCACGCAGCCCGCGGTGCGCGCGGTCACCGACCGCCTCGACCACGAACGCATCGCCGTGCGCGAGGCGCTCGGCTACGCGGCGCCGCACTACCCGCTGGCCGACCACTACCTCAACGACCGCTGGATGTACGGCGACGCGCACAAGAAGCTCGTCAAGTCGGGCGACTGGCGGGAGCACATCGACCTGCACACGCACCGCTACATCGTCGAGGACACCGAGCTCGGGCTGGCCTTTCTCGCCTCGGTGGCACGCTGGAGCGGCACCGACGCGCCGATCGCGCACGGGCTGCTTGCCATCGTCGGCGGCTTCCTCGGGCGCGACCTGCGGCGAGGTCCGCGCAGCCTCGAGGCGCTCGGCCTGGCGGCGCTGGACCGCGACAGCCTGCAGCGGCGCCTGCGCGAAGGCGCCTGACCATGGCCCGCTTCGCCGCCGTCGGTGCCGGACGCATGGGACGCGGCATCGCGATCGCCTTCGCGTATGCCGGCCACCGCATCGCACTGGTCGACCTGCGCCCTCGCTCGGCCGACGCCTGGCAGCGCCTGTGCGAAGACGCGCGCGGCGAGATCCGGTCCAGCCTCGACGGGCTGGCGCAGCTCGGCGCGTTCGCGCCGGAGCAGGTCGATGCCATCGCCGGCCGCGTCGAGCTCGTCGACGCCGCCGGCGCGCCCGCCGCGCTGGCCCGCGCGGAGCTGGTGTTCGAAGGCGTGCCGGAGACCCTGCAGGCCAAGCGCGAAGCGCTGGAGCAGCTCAGCCGGCACTGCAGCGACGACGCCATCCTCACGTCGACCACCAGCAGCATCCTGGTGACGCAGCTGGCGGCGCTGGTGCGGCGGCCGCAGCGCTTTCTCAACATGCACTGGCTCAACCCGGCATACGTGATCCCGGTGGTCGAGCTGAGCACGCACCCCGGCACCGATGCCGCGGTGGTGGCGCGCGCGCGTGCGCTGATGGAGGGCATCGGCAAGGTGCCGGTGATGTGCGGGCCGACGCCGGGCTACATCGTGCCGCGGCTGCAGGCGCTGGTCATGAACGAGGCGGCGCGCATGATCGAGGAGGGCGCGGCCACCGCCGAGGAGATCGACAAGGCGACGCGCTACGGCATGGGCCTGCGCTTCGCGGCGCTCGGCGTGGTGGAGTTCATCGACTTCGGAGGCAGCGACATCCTGCACCACGCGAGCCGCGAGATGTCGGCATCGATCGACGCACAGCGCTACACGGCGCCGGCCATCGTGGACCGCATGGTGGAGCAGGGCCGCCTGGGTGTGAAGAGCGGCAGCGGCTTCTACGACTACGCCGGGCGCGACATCGCGGCCTATCGCCGCGACGTGCTGGCGCGCACGCTGGGGATGCTGCGGCACGCCGGCCTGTGGCGCGCACCGGCCGAGGCGACACAGTCGTGACACCCATCCGGCGCCACTTCGCCGACCTGTCGATCGGACAGCTGCACTTCGCGAGCTGCGGCGATGCCGCGGCGCCCGTGGTCCTGCTGCTGCACCAGACGCCGCGCAGCTGGGCCGAATACCGCGAGGTGCTGCCGCTGCTCGGGCAGCGCTTTCGCGCCATCGCGATGGACACGCCCGGCTTCGGCGACTCGGCGCCTTTGCGCGAGCCGGCGAGCATCGAGGGGTGGGCCGCGGTCGCGGTGGAGCTGCTCGACGCCCTGTCGATCGCGCGGGCGCATGTGGTCGGCCATCACACCGGCGGCGTGATCGCGATGCACCTGGCTGCCGCGCATCCGGCGCGTGTCGCATCGGTGGTGCTTTCGTCGACGCCGTACACCGGCGAGGCGTTCCGACGCGCGCGCCGCGAGCGGCCCCCGATCGATGCGGTCGAGCCGAGCGCCGACGGCAGCCACCTCGCTGCGCTCTGGCAGCGCCGGCAGGGCTTCTATCCGCCGGGGCGTCCCGAGCTGCTCGAGGCTTTCGTGCGCGACGCGCTCAAGGTGTCAGGCGATGTGGAGGCCGGGCATCGCGCCGTGGCGGCGTACCGCATGGAGGATCACATCGATCGCGTGACGCAGCCGACGCTGCTGATCCGCGCCGACGGCGATCCGTTCGCATCGCCGCACGTGGGAGAGCTGCAGGCGCACATTCGCCATGCGCGCGTGGCGGTCATGGCCGAGGGGATGGTGCCGCTGCCGGATCAACTGCCGCGTGAGTTTTCGCGGACGGTGGCGACGTTTCTGGACGCCGGGGACAACGCCACCCCCTGATCACTCCTCGTCGTCCGCCGCTTCCGCCATCGAGCCCCGGTGCAACTCGATGATGCTGCGCAAGGTGGACTTCAGGTCCTCCGCCCGCTGCAGCCCGAAGGGCTCGAGCACCCGCTGCTCGTGTTCGCGGGCCAGCGGGATGAGGCGCGACACCATCCGGGTGCCGGTGGGCGTGATGCGCACCAGGGTGATGCGCCGGTCGCCGTCGTTCTCCACGCGCTGCACCAGACGCTTGGCTTCCATGCGGTCGAGCAGGCGCGTCACGGTGGGCTGCTTGATGGTGGTGATCTGCGCGAGCCGGCCGATGCTCAACGGGTCGTTGCCGGCCAGCGTGGCAAGCACCCGCCACTCCGACACGCTGAAGCCATTGGTGCGCACCACCAGATGGAACTCGCCGGAGATCAGCTGGCTCGCCTGGGCCAGCAGCGCGGGCAGGTAGTCGTCGACGAAGTGCGCGGATGCGCGGCGGGCATTGCTCATCGGCCGATTGTGCGGCCGAGCGGGTTTTCCCGGATCCGTTGACGTATGACTTTTCATATGTTCAACTTTAAACTATTCTGGGAATCATGGATCGCGGAGTGCACCCGCGGCAGCCCACCGAGGACCCCGATGGCTGAGCGTTCGTTTGTCGAGGAAGTGAAGAAGCTGCGGCTCGGCGCCGGCGAGGTGTTTCGCGGCGAGGGCATTCTCGCGGTGACCAAGGCGCTGCTCGAGTCCGGCGTGGCCTACGTCGCGGGCTACCAGGGCGCGCCCATCTCCCACCTGATGGATGTGCTGGCCGACGCACAGGACATCCTCGCCGAGCACGGCATCCGCTTCGAGAACAGCGCCAGCGAGGCGACTGCCGCTGCCACGCTGGCCGCTTCGGTCAACTACCCGCTGCGCGGCGCGGTGACCTTCAAGTCGACCGTCGGCACCAACGTCGCCTCGGACGCACTGGCCAACCTGGCGTCGGGCGGGGTGACGGGCGGGGCGCTCATCGTCGTCGGCGAGGACTACGGCGAAGGCTCGTCGATCATGCAGGAGCGCAGCCACGCCTTCGCGATGAAGTCGCAGATCTGGCTGCTCGATCCGCGGCCCAACCTGCCGTCCATCGTGCAGGCGGTGAAGCACGGCTTCGCGCTGTCGGAGGCCAGCCGCACGCCGGTGATGCTGCAGCTGCGCATCCGCGCCTGCCACGTGCACGGCGAGTTCGTCGCCGCCGACAACGTGACACCCGCCTACACCGTGCGCGACGCCCTCGAGAGCCCGCGGCGCGACGTGAGCCGCATCGTGCTGCCGCCGGCGAGCTTTGCGCACGAGCAGGAGAAGGTGGCCGAGCGCTGGCCGGCGGCGGTGCGCTTCATCGAGGAGCGCGGCCTCAACGAATTCTTTGCCGAGGACGCCGACGACATCGGCATCGTCGTGCAGGGCGGCAGCTACAACACGCTCATCCGCGCGCTGTCTCGCCTGGGCATGGCCGACGTCTACGGCAACAGCCGCGTGCCGCTGTACGTGATGAACGTCGCCTATCCGGTGATCGACAGCGAGGTGCAGCGCTTCTGCCGCGGCAAGGGCGCCGTGCTGATGGTGGAGGAGGGCCAGCCCAACTTCATCGAGCAGAACATCGCCACCCTGCTGCGCCAGGCCGGCTCGACCACCGTGCTGCACGGCAAGGACCTGCTGCCGATGGCCGGCGAGTATTCCGCTGCCGAACTGCTGAAGGGCACGCGGGCATTCCTCGAGCGCTACGGCCGCATCGAGAAGCCGGCGACCCGCGCGGCCACGCCGAAGGGCGCGGTGATCCCGCTCAAGCCGATCGCCGACAACGTCAATGCGCGTCCGCCTGGCTTTTGCACCGGCTGCCCGGAGCGGCCCATCTTCACCGCGATGAAGCTGGTCGAGCGCGAGCTCGGGCCGCACCACGTCAGCGCCGACATCGGCTGCCACCTCTTCTCCATCCTGCCGCCGTTCAACCTGGGCAACACGACGATGGGGTATGGGCTGGGCGGGGCCGGGGCGGCCGCGCTGAATGCCCCGACGGGCAAGCGCGCCATCAGCGTGATGGGCGACGGCGGCTTCTGGCACAACGGCCTGACCAGCGGCATCGCCAACGCAGTCTTCAACCGCAGCGACAACCTCACCATCGTCGTCGACAACAGCTACACCTCGGCCACCGGCGGCCAGGACATCCTGTCGTCGACCGCCGAGAACCCGACGCGCAGCACCGGTCATGCGATCGAGTCGGCGGTGCGCGGCGTCGGCGTCAAGTGGGTGCGCACGATGCGCCGCACCTACGACGTCGCCGGCATGCGCGACGCACTGAAGGAGGCACTGACGACGCGCGAAAAGGGCCCGAAGGTGCTGATCGCGCAGAGCGAATGCATGCTCAACAAGCAGCGCCGCGAGAAGCCGCTGGTGCGCAAGGCGGTGGCCGCCGGCGAGCGCGTGGTGCGCGAGCGCTTCGGCGTCGATGCCGACACCTGCACCGGCGACCATTCCTGCATCCGCCTGTCCGGCTGCCCGTCGCTGTCGATCAAGCCCAACCCGGACCCGCTGCGCACCGACCCGGTGGCCACCGTGCTCGACTCATGCGTGGGCTGCGGCCTGTGCGGCGAGGTCTCGCACGCAGCGGTGCTGTGTCCCTCGTTCTACAAGGCGCAGATCGTCAGCAACCCGACGCGCTGGGATCGGCTGCGCCAACGCGTGCGACAGGCCGTGATCGGACGCCTGCAGCGGCGGGATGCGCGGGTCCGTGAGCGGTATGCGTTCTGAAGTGCCGGCCGACTGCTTCAACACAGAGAACACGGAGGACATCCAGATGAATTCCTTCCTCTTTGTGTTCTCCGTGCAGCACCGTTCACTGCGTTGAGCCAATGATGGCCACCCAACCCATCAAGATCGCCATCCTCGCCATGGGCGGCGAAGGCGGCGGCGTGCTGGCGGACTGGATCGTCGATCTCGGCGAGCACAACGGCCACATCGCGCAGACGACCTCGGTGCCCGGCGTCGCGCAGCGCACCGGCGCGACCATCTACTACGTCGAGCTGTACCCGAAGGGGCAGGCCGAGCGCGACGGCGGCACGCCCGTGCTGGCGCTGATGCCGCTGCCCGGCGATGTCGACGTGGTGCTCGCCTCCGAGCTCATGGAAGCCGGCCGCGCGGTGCAGCGCGGGCTGGTCACGGCGGACCGCACGACGCTGATCGCGTCGACTCATCGTGTCTACTCGATCGCCGAGAAGACGGCGATGGGCGACGGTCGTGTGGACAGCGAGCAGCTGCTGGCGCATGCGAAGGCGCAGGCCAAGCGCTTCGTGCGCTTCGACATGGCGCAGGCCGCCGAGGACGCCGGCAGCGTGATCAGCGCGGTGATGTTCGGCGCGCTGGCCGGCACGGGCGTGCTGCCGTTCTCGCGCAACCAGTTCGAGGCCACCATCCAGCGCGGCGGCGTGGGCGTCGCGCCCAGCCTGAAGGCCTTCGCCGCCGCCTACGCCCGGGCCGGTGCCGAGCCCGAGGAGGCGCCCGCGTTGCCTGCGATGCCCGCGCGCACGCCGCGCGATCCCGCCGTGCGGGCCTTGCTCGAGCGCATCGACGGCAACTTCCCGGCCGATGCCAGGGGCCTGATCGTCGAAGGCGTGCGCCGCCTCGTCGACTACCAGGACCCGGCGTACGCGGGGCTGTACCTCGATCGGCTGGCGCGCATCGCGCAGCTGCCGGCAGCCGACGGCGAGCCGCTGCTGCTGCGGGAGACCGCACGCCACCTCGCGCTGTGGATGAGCTACGAGGACACGATCCGCGTCGCCGAGCTGAAGACCCGCGCCTCACGCTTCGACCGCGTGCGCGACGAAGTGCGCGTGAAGGACGGCCAGCTGCTCGCGATCAACGAGTACATGCACCCGCGCCTGCAGGAGATCTGCGAGACGCTGCCGGCCGGCCTGGGCCGATGGCTGGCGGGCTCGGGCTGGCCGCGCCGCCTGGTCGAGCGCTTCACGCGCAACGGCCGCGTGATCACCACCAGCTCGCTGCGCGGCTTCCTGATGCTGTACCTCGTGGCCGGCATGAAGCGCTGGCGCCGCGGCACGCTGCGCTTCGCGGCGGAGACGCAGCGCATCGAGCCATGGCTTGCGCAGATCGCGCAGGCGGCTGCCGTCAACCCGCAGCTCGCGGTCGAGGTGGCGCAATGCCAGCGGCTGGTCAAGGGCTACAGCGACACGCACGCGCGCGGGCTGAGCAACTTCGAGGCCCTCATGGCGGCCGTGGAGCGCGCCGGCGCGGCGCTTGCGCCGGCCACGCTGCGCGAGCTGCGCGATGCCGCGCTGGCCGACGAGCATGGCGACAAGCTGCGCGCGACGCTCGCGCGCCATGCGCTGGCCTGAGACGGAATGCTTGCCATGTCGACCTCCACCCCCGCCACCTTGCAGCTGCGTGTCGCCGAGGCGCGCGACCTGAATCCGCTGATCCGCCTGATCTGCCTGCGCGCCGACGACGGCGCCGTGCTTCCAGGCTATACGGCCGGCGCCCACCTGCGCGTTCGGGTGCAGCTGCCCGACGGCCACGACGACTGGCGGCACTACTCGCTGATCAACCTGTCGCCGCGCGCCGACGCCTGGGTCGCGCCCACCGAGTACGTGATCGCTGTGCGCCGCGAGGACGAGGGCCGCGGCGGCTCGCGCTTCATGCACCGACAGGTGCAGCCGGGGCAGGTGCTGACGATCGAGCCGCCGAAGAACGAGTTCCCGCTGCGCGACCGAGGCGGCTGCGCCGTGCTGGTGGCCGGCGGCATCGGCGTCACGCCGCTCGTGAGCATGGCCGCGCAGCGGGTCGCGCAGCAGGCGCCGGTGCGCATGCACTACGCCGGCCGCAGCCGCGAGCTGATGGCCTTCCTGCCGCAGCTGCAGCAGCTGCTGGGCGACGCGCTTCACGTGCATGCCGATGCCGAAGCCGGCGCGCCGCTGGACGTCGAGGCATTGCTCGACGCATGCCGCGACGACGACCAGCTTTATGTCTGCGGCCCCAAGCCGATGCTGGACACGCTGCTCGCCCGCACGCAGGCCCGCGGCTGGACGCGCGAGCGCGTGCACTTCGAGGTCTTCACCGCGCCGACCGTCGCGGCGGGGGATCACGCCTTCGAGGTCGTGCTCGCGCAAAGCGGCCGCAGCCTCACGGTGCCGGCGAACCGTTCCATCCTCGACTGCCTCATCGATGCGGGCTGCGATCCGATGTTCGACTGCAAGCGCGGCGAGTGCGGCGTGTGCTCCACGCCGGTGCTCGAAGGCCAGATCGACCACCGTGACTACGTGCTGAGCGACGGGGAGAAGCGCGAGGGCAAGGTGATGCAGATCTGCATTTCGCGCTGCAAGGGCCAGCGGCTGGTCCTCGATCTGTAGGAGACGTCGATGAGCAAGTACGAAGGCCGACCCGATGCCGTGCAGGCGCTGGTGCGGGACACCGAGGTGCACAAGGACCTCTACATCGACCCCGAGCTGTTCGAGCTCGAGATGGAGCATCTGTTCGCCAACACCTGGATCTACGTGGGCCACGCGAGCCAGGTGCCGAACAAGGGCGACTACTACACCACCACCGTCGGCACGCAGCCGGTGGTCATGGTGCGCCACACCGACGGCAGCGTGAAGGTGCTCTACAACCGCTGCCCGCACAAGGGCACCAAGGTGGCCGGCGAGGTGTGCGGCAACACCGGCAAGTTCTTCCGCTGCCCCTACCACGCGTGGACCTTCAAGACCGACGGCAGCCTGCTGTCGGTGCCGCTGAAGAAGGGCTACGACAACACCGGCTTCGAATCGTGCGAAGCCAGCCAGGGCATGGCGCCGGTGGCCGCGGTGCACACCTACCGCGACTTCGTGTTCTGCCGGCTCAATGCGCAGGGCGTCGGCTTCGAGGAGTTCTTCGGGCCGTCGCTGTCGACCATCGACAACATGGTCGAGCGCTCGCCCGAGGGCCGCCTCGAGGTCGCCGGCGGCGTGCTGCGCTACATGCACCACTGCAACTGGAAGATGCTGGTCGACAACCAGACCGACACCTGCCACCCGATGGTGGCGCACGAGTCGTCGGCCGGCACGGCGGTTCGGGTGTGGAAGGAAGCACCCGAAGGCACGCCCAAGCCGATGGCGGTGGAGCTGTTCGCGCCGTTCGTGAATCCCTACGAGTTCTTCGAGAACATGGGCATCCGCGTGTGGGACAACGGCCACGGCCACACCGGCGTCGCCGACTCCATCCACGCGGCCTATTCGCCGGTGCCGGGCTACTTCGAGCAGATGGTCGCCGCCTACGGCGAGGAGCGTGCCAAGCGCATCCTCGGCGAGGTGCGGCACAACACCGTCTACTTCCCCAACATCATGGTGAAGGGGCCCATCCAGACGCTGCGGCGCTTCCTTCCGCTGGCCGCGGACAAGACGCTGGTCGAGTCGTGGACCTTCCGCCTGGTCGGCGCGCCCGACCTGCTGCTCGAGCGCACGCTCATGTACAGCCGCCTCGTCAACGCGCCGACCTCGGTGGTCGGCCACGACGACCTGGAGGTGTACGAGCGCGCACAGGAGGGTCTGCATGCCCGCGGGCGCGACTGGATCAACGTCGGCCGCCTGTACGACCCGGCCGAGCGCGGCCAGGTCAACGTCGCCACCAACGGCACCAGCGAATGGCAGATGCGCAACCAGTTCCGCGCATGGGCGAAGTACATGACGGCGTCGATGAAGGAGGGGGTGCGCACATGACTTCCTTCGCCGACAAAGAGCTGGTCGACTTCGTCTACGCCGAAGCACGCATGCTCGACGAGCAGCGCTTCGACGACTGGCTGAATCTGTTCACCGAGGACGCCTGCTACTGGATGCCGCTGGCGCCCGGCCAGCAGGACCCGCGGCTGCACACCTCGCTGCTCTACGAGGACAAGCTGCTGCTGCGCGTGCGCGTCGAGCGCCTCGCCGGCGCGCGCACCTTCTCGCAGCAGCCGCGCAGCCGCTGTCACCACCTGCTGCAGCAGCCGAGCGTCGAGCGGGCCGACCGCGACGCGGGCACGTACACGCTGCGCACGGCCTTCCACTATGTCGAGACCCGCCTGGACACCCAGACCCTGTTCGCCGGGTGGGCAACGCACGAGCTGGTGACCCAGGAGGGCGCGCTGCGCATCCGCCTCAAGCGCGTGGACCTGGTCAATTGCGACGCGGCCTTCGGAAACATCAACCTGTTCATGTAGCCATGGACTCGCCCGCGAACACGGTCGCCCACGCTTTCGCGCAATCCGCAGCGCGCTTCGGTGACCGGCCCTTCCTGTGCGTTCTGCCGGAGACCGCCGCGCTCTACGGCGTGCCGGCGGGCGAGACGGGCTACGCACCGATGCAGTCGCGCATCGAATCCTGGCGTGCCGCCTATGCCGCCGCCGGCTACGGCCACGGTCACCGCGTCGGCTTGCTGCTGGAGAACCGCCCGGCATTCTTCCTGCACTGGTTCGCGCTCAACGGGCTGGGCGTGTCGGTGGTGCCCATCAATCCCGACCTGCGGTCGGCCGAGCTCGAGTACCTGATCGGCCATTCCGAGATCGCGCTGGCCGTGGCGCTGCCGTCGCGCCACGAGATGCTGCATGCCGCGGCGCAGGCGGCGGGGCGCGCGATGCCCGTGATGGCCCCCGACGACACGCCGGTCGCTGCCGCCTTTGCGGCACCGCGCGAGCACGATGCGGTCGGCGAGACCACCGAGTGCGCGCTGCTTTACACCTCGGGCACCACCGGCCGTCCCAAGGGCTGCATCCTGCCCAACCGCTACTTCCTGCACGCCGGCGCCTGGTACGCCGCCATCGGCGGCCTGGCCGAGCTGCGCGCCGGCGAGGAACGCATGCTCACGCCGCTGCCGCTGGTGCACATGAACGCGATGGCGTATTCGACGATGGCAATGCTGCTGACCGGCGGCTGCCTGGTGCCGCTCGACCGCTTTCATCCGGGCAGCTGGTGGGACAGCGTGCGCGAGTCGCGTGCCACTGTCGTGCACTACCTCGGCGTGATGCCCGCGATGCTGATGAAGGCCGCGCCCTCGGACCGCGACCGCGAGCACGACGTGCGCTTCGGCTTCGGCGCCGGCGTCGACCGCGGGCTGCATGCGGCCTTCGAGCAGCGCTTCGCCTTCCCGCTGCTGGAGGCCTGGGCCATGACCGAGACCGGGGCGGGCGCGGTGGTCATCGCCAACCGCGAGCCGCGCCGCGTCGGCACCAGCTGCTTCGGCCGCGAAGGCGACGATGTCGAGGTGAAGCTGATCGCCGACAGCGGCGAGCCGGCCGGCGTCGACGAGCCCGCCGAGCTGCTGGTGCGCCATGCTGGCGGCGACCCCCGCGACGGCTTCTTCGCCGGCTACCTCAAGGACGAGGCGGCCACGGACGAAGCCTGGGCCGGCGGCTGGTTCCACACCGGCGACATCGTCAGGCGCGGCGCAGACGGGCAGCTGCACTTCATCGACAGGCGCAAGAACGTGATCCGCCGCAGCGGCGAGAACATCTCGGCCGTCGAGGTGGAAAGCGTGCTGCTGCAGCATCCGCGCGTGAAGGCCGCGGCCGTGGCGGCCGTGCCCGACGCGGTGCGAGGCGATGAGGTGCTGGCCTGCATCGTGGGCGATGGCATCGCGCCCGACGGTCAGGCGCGCCATGCCGCCGCGGCCGACATCGTCGACTGGTGCCTGGCCCGCCTGGCGTACTACAAGGCGCCGGGCTACGTCGCCTTCGTCGATGCGCTGCCGCTGACCACGTCGCAGAAGGTGCAGCGCGGCGAGCTGCGCGCGATGGCGGCGGCGCTGGTCGGGCAGGCGAATTGCATCGCCACCGCAGCGATGAAGAAGAGGACCATGACGTGACGGCCGTCCGCTCCCCGCGAGCCTCCTACGACGGCGTCGCCGTCGCGGTGCCGGTGACCGTGCCTTACGTGCGCTACTCCACGCACAACGCGCACTGGTTCATCGGCCAGGCGCTGCAGGCGCTGGTGCGCGGCTCGGGCCTCGCGAAGGAGCAGATCGACGGGCTCACGGTGAGCAGCTTCTCGCTGTCGCCCGACACCGCGGTGGGCGTCACGCAGCACCTGGGCCTGTCGCCGCGCTGGCTCGATCACATCCCCACGGGCGGCGCCTCGGGCGTGATGTCGCTGCGCCGCGCCGCCCGCGCGGTGCAGGCCGGCGATGCCGACGTGGTGGCCTGCATCGCGGCCGACACCAACCATGTCGATTCATTCCGGCTCACGCTGGGCAGCTTCAGCCACTTCGCGCGCGACGCCAGCTATCCGTACGGCTCGGGCGGGCCCAACTCGATCTTTGCCTTCATCACCGCGAACTACATGCGCGCCTACGGCGCGACGCGCGAGGACTTCGGCCGCATCGCCGTCGACCAGCGCAGCAATGCGCTGAAGAACCCGAACGCGCTGTTCAAGAAGCCGCTCACGCTCGACGAGTACATGGCGGCGCGCCCCATCTCGGACCCCATCCACCTGTTCGACTGCGTGATGCCCTGCGCCGGCGCCGAGGCCTTCCTCGTGATGCGCGAGCAGCGTGCGCGCGAGATGGGCCTGCCGCACGCGGTGGTGCGTGGTGCCATCGAGCGCCACAACGCGTATGCCGAGGATCCCGTGATGGTGCGCGGCGGCTGGCGTGTGGACCGCGACGATCTCTACGCGCAGGCGGACGCGACGCCGGCCGACATCGACTTCGTGCAGACCTACGACGACTACCCGGTCATCGTGATGCTGCAGTTCGAGGACCTCGGCTTCTGCGACAAGGGCGGCGGTCCGGCCTTCGTGCGTGCGAGCACCATGACGCACGACGGCAGCTTCCCCAACAACACCAGCGGCGGCCAGCTCTCCGCGGGGCAGGCCGGCGCGGCGGGCGGCTTCATCGGCATGACCGAGGCGATCCGCCAGCTGACGGCGCAGGCCGGCGACCGCGCGGTGCGCGACGCGAAGCTCGGCCTGGTCACGGGCTTCGGCATGGTGACCTACGACCGGTGTCTGTGCACCGGTGCGGTGATATTGGGGGCGGCGTGAGCGCTTTCGTCTGTCGTTGGAGCTCATCATGACCATGCCTTTGATGAAGCCCAAGCGCAAGAACCCGGTCCTGCGCACGCGGCAGATGAACCTGCCCCCGTGGGCGCGCGGACGCGTCGCACTGGGCATGACGGCCGCGGCGGCCGAAGGGCGCTTCGAGCTGCAGGTCTGCAAGGACTGCAGCGCGGTGCAGTACCCGCCGCGCGAGGCCTGCCACCGCTGCCTGTCGGCGCGCCTGCAATGGCGGGCGCAATCGGGCGAGGGCACCTTGCTCGGCACGACCACGCTTCACCACAGCAACGACCCGTTCTTCCGCGAGCGGCTGCCGTGGCGGCTCGGCCTGGTGCAGCTGGACGCCGGACCGTCGGTGATCGTGCACCTGCACGGCGAAGTCGGCGAGGCGCCGACGCCGGTGACGGTGGGCGCACGCCTGGACCGCGCCGGGCAGGCGGTGCTGATCGGATTTCCCCGCGAAGGGAGTGAACACATGGCTGACGACAAGATGCTGCGAGAGATGACCAGCGACCCCAAGTTCCGCAAGGTGCTGGTCACCGACGGCAAGACCGAGGTCGGGCAGGCGATCGTGCAGGCGCTGGTGAAGGCCGGCGCCGACATCGTGTGGGTCGGCCACGCCGAGCCGTGGAAGAAGCTGCCCGGCTTCGCCGACGTCACGCAGCTGCCGCAGGTCACGCTGGTGCCGCTGGACCTCACCAACGGCCGCTCGGTCAGCGAGCTGGCCGGCGAGATCGGCGGCAAGGTCGACATCGTCATCAACAACGCCGAGGTGCACCGCGCCTTCGGCATCGCGGCCCGCCGCGGCACCGACGTGGCCAAGGCCGAGATGGACATCAACTACTTCGGCCTGCTGCGCCTGGCGCAGGAGTTCGGCCCGGCATTGCGCGCGCGCTCCGCCGACGGCGTGACGCATGCGGCCGCGTGGGTCAACCTGCTGTCGATCTACGCGCTGAGCAACTTTCCGCCGCACGGCACCTTCTCGGCCTCGAAGGCAGCGGCGCATTCGCTGGCGCAATGCCTGCGTGCCGAGATGCGGCCGGCCGGCATTCGCGTGATCAACCTGTTCCCCGGGCCGATCGATGACGAGTGGAACCAGAACCTGCCGCCGCCGAAGGTCGCGCCGTCGGCCGTCGCGAGCGCGCTCGTGAAGGCGCTGCGCGAGGGCGTGGAAGACGTGTACCCGGGCGATGTGGCGCAGGAGTGGCTGGAGCGCTGGCGCGACAACCCGAAGGTGCTGGAGCGCGAGCTCGCGGCGGGAGGGCAGTGACATGCAGGCGAACAGTCAACTCCTGAGCGGCCTCGTCGCCGCCCTCGCCAGCGGCCGCATCCGCGTCGTCGACCTCACGCAGACGCTCACGCCCGACTTCCCGCAGATCGCCTTGCCGCCCGAGATGGGACAGTGCTGGCCGTTCCGCATCGAGGAGGTGTCGGCCTACGACGAGCGGGGGCCCGGCTGGTACTGGAACAACTTCTCCTGCGGCGAGCACACCGGCACGCACTTCGATGCGCCCATCCACTGGATCTCGGGCCGCGACCTGCCTCACAACTCGGTCGACACCATCCCCGTGCAGCACTTCGTCGCGCCGGCCTGCGTGATCGACTGCTCCGAGCAGGTGAAGGCCAATCCCGACTACCTTCTCACCGTTGCCGACATCGAGGGCTTCGAGGCGGCCCACGGCCGCATCCCGGCCGGCGCGTGGCTGCTCATGCGCACCGACTGGTCCAAGCGCCTGGACCCCGAGGCCTACCAGAACTTCGACGAGACCGGCCAGCACACGCCCGGCCCCAGCGCCGAAGCGGTGCAGTTCCTGGTCGAGCAGCGCGACGTGCTCGGCTTCGGCTCCGAAGCCATCGGCACCGATGCCGGGCAGGGCTACCACCTGCGCCCGCCCTACCCGTGCCACTACTTCATGCATGGGGCCGGACGCTATGGGTTGCAATGCCTGTCCAACCTCGACCTGCTGCCGCCGACCGGCGCGGTGGTGATCTGCCCGCCGCTGAAGATCCAGAAGGGCAGCGGCAGCCCCTTGCGCGTGCTGGCGC
The DNA here is from genome assembly GCF_029855045.1 of Piscinibacter sp. XHJ-5. Lineage (GTDB taxonomy): Bacteria > Pseudomonadota > Gammaproteobacteria > Burkholderiales > Burkholderiaceae_C > Albitalea. Next base: position 4,456,403 of record NZ_CP123228.1, on the reverse strand, counting down.
TGGTGGAGGACCGGGCATGAAGCCGTCACGTGTCGCCGCCGTCACCGGAGGCAGCGCCGGCATCGGCCGCGCGATCTGCGAAGACCTCCTCGCCCGCGGCTACGAGGTCGTCTCGCTCGCCCGCCGGCGCTGCGACATCGATCATGCGCAGCTGCACAACATCGAGGTCGACCTCGCCGACCGCCAGGCCACCGGCGAAGCCGCAGCCGAGCTCGTGCGCCGCTTCGACGTGACGACGCTCATCCACAACGCCGGCGTCATCCGGCCGGCCCTGCTGGCCGACGTGCAGATGGCCGACCTCGATGCGCTGGTCGAGCTGCACCTGGGCTGCGCGATCCAGCTGGTGCAGGCCGCGCTGCCGACGATGCGCGAGCGCCGCTTCGGGCGCGTGGTGCTGCTGTCGTCGCGGGCCGCGCTCGGCGCGCAGACGCGCACCGCCTACTCGGCCACCAAGGCCGGCATGCTGGGCATGGCGCGCACCTGGGCCCTCGAGCTGGCGGCCGACGGCATCACGGTCAACGTCGTGGCGCCGGGGCCGATCCACACCGACATGTTCTACGACGTGATCCCCGCCGGCAGCGAGCGCGAGCGCCAGCTGGCCGCGTCCATCCCGGTGCGACGCGTCGGCGAGCCGGCCGACGTGGCACGCGCCGTGTCGTTCTTCGCCGATCCGGACAACGCCTTCATCACCGGCCAGGTGCTCTACGTCTGCGGCGGCGCGAGCCTCGGCAGCCTGTCGCTCTGACCTCGCAGGAGAACCCATGACATCCCCGCTTCGCATCGCCGCCGCCCTCGCGAGCGCCGCGCTGGCCTGCTGCGCGCAGGCGGCCGACTTGAAGATCGGCTTCGTCAGCTCGATGTCCGGGCCGGTGTCCGCTCTCGGCATTCCGTACGCCAAGGGCATCCAGGCCGCGGCCGCCTTTCAGCCGACGATCGCCGGCCGCAAGGTCCAGCTCATCGTGCTCGACGATGCGTCCGACCCGAGCACGGCCGCGCGCAATGCACGCAAGCTGGTCACCGAGGACAAGGTCGACGTGCTCATCGGCACCTCGGGCGTGCCTGGCGCCATGGCCATCGCCGCTGTCGCGCGCGAGACGAAGACGCCGCTCATCTCGCCGACGCCCATCAGCGTGCCTGCCGACGACGGCGGCTGGAGCTTCACGGTGTCGCAGCCGTTTCCGCTGATGGTCGCCACCGTCGTCGAGCGCATGAAGAAGGGCGGCGTCAAGACGGTGGCCTTCATCGGCTTCTCCGATGCGCTGGGCGACCTGGCCTACGACTCGCTGGTCAAGGCGGCGGAGCCGGCCGGCATCAAGGTGGTGGCCGACGAGCGATATGCGCGCGGCGACTCGTCGGTGGCCGGCCAGGTGCTCAAGCTGATCGCAACGCGGCCCGACGCGGTGTTCGCTGGCAACTCCGGCTCGCCGGGCGCGCTGCCGTACCTGGCGCTGGCCGACCGCGGCTACAAGGGCCAGCTCTACGGCACGCACGGCCTCATCAACGCCGACTTCGTGCGCGTGGGCGGTGCCTCCGTCGAAGGACTGATGGTGCCCAGCGGACCGGTGATGGTGGCCGACCAGCTCGCCGCCGAGAACCCGGTGCGCAAGGTGGCGCTCGACTTTCGCGGCAGCTACCAGAAGACCCATGGCGCGGCGCCGGTGGACGCGTTCTCGGCCTACACCTTCGACGCCTGGCTGGTGTTCGCAGACGCCGCGGCGCGTGCACTGAAGACGAGCAAGGCGGAGCCCGGCACGCCCGAGTTCCGCACGGCGCTGAAGGACGCGATCGCCGCCACGAAGGAGCTGCCCGGCACGCACGGCGTGTTCAGCTTCCAGCCGAACAGCGCCTACGGCCTGGACAAGCGCTCGGCGGTGGTCATCAAGCTGGAGAAGGGCCAGTGGAAGCTGGTGCCGTGATGAAGATCAGCCGCGCCGACGTCGCCGCGCTCGTGCAGGTCGATCGCGTGCACCGCGACCTGTACCTGAGCCCCGAGTTGTTCGCACTCGAGCAGCGGCACTTCTTCGCCAACACCTGGAACTACCTCGGCCACACGAGCCAGGTGCCGGCGCCCGGCGACTACCTGGCGGTCGAGATCGCGGGCCGTCCGCTGCTGATGGTGCGCCAGCCCGACGGCGGCATCCGCGTGCTCTACAACCGGTGCGCGCACAAGGGCACGCAGCTGGTGAGCGACGCCTGCGGCAACACCGGCAAGTTCTTCCGCTGTCCGTATCACGCCTGGACCTACAAGCTCGACGGCTCGCCGCTGGCGATCCCGCTGAAGAGCGGCTACGAAGGCACGCGCCTGAAGGAATGCGAGTCGGGGCAGGGCATGACGGCGCTCCAGCACGTGGCGGTGTACCGCGACTTCGTGTTCGTGAAGCTCGCCGACGCCGGGCCCGACTTCGAGAGCTACTTCGGCGAGGCGCTGCGCGCGATCGACAACCTCGTCGACCGATCGCCGCTCGGGCGGCTGCGCATCGAGGGCGGGGTGCTGCGCAACGTCATCCACTGCAACTGGAAGATGTACCTGGAGAACATCAACGACACGGTGCATCCGATGTCGACGCACGAGTCGGCCACGTCGGCGGCGAACGGACTGTGGAAGGACCAGCCGGCCGACGCGCCCAAGCCGATGGCGATGGAGCAGATCCTGCCCTTCGGCGCCGGCTACGACTTCTTCGACCGCATGGGCGGGCGCGTCCTGCCGAACGGGCACAGCGTGCTGGGCGTCAACTTCAGCATCCATTCGGGCTACGCCGCCCTGCCGGACTACGAGGCCGCCATGCGCGAGGCGCACGGCGAAGAGCGCGCCGCCGAGATCCTGCAGCGCTCGCCGCAGAACGCGCTGTGCTTCCCCAGCCTCGCGCTCAAGGGCTCGCCGCAGGCCATCCGCGTGATCCGCCCGCTGGCGGTCGACCGCACGCTGGTCGAGGCCTGGAGCTTTCGCGCCGAGGGCGCGCCCGACCTGCTGTTCGAGCGCGCCATGACCTACAACCGGCTCGTCTTCTCGCCGATGTCGGTGGTGGCGCATGACGACGTGCACCTGTTCGAGAGCATCCAGCAGGGCCTGCGCGCGCAGGGCAATCCCTGGATCAGCCTGCACCGCGGCTTCGAAGCGCGCGAGCTCGATCAGGCGGAGCAGACGGTCAGCGGCACCAACGAGCTGTTGATGCGCAACCAGTTTCGCGCGTGGGCCAGGTTCATGACCCTGACGATGCAGGACTGACGCGATGGACGCTGCCACCGAACGCGAGCTGCTCGACTTCGTCGCCCACGAAGCGCGGCTGATCGATGCACGCCGCTACGACGAATGGCTGGCGCTGTTCGCCGACGAAGGCCGCTACTGGGTGCCGCTGATGGGCGAGGCGCAGGACGAGGGCGCGGCGCACAACGCGCTGGCCGACGAGGACCGCATGCTGCTGACGCTGCGCATCGAGCGGCTGAAGAGCCCGCGTGCCCATTCGCAGCATCCGCCCAGCCGCTGCCAGCACGTGCTGCAGCAGCCGGTGCTCGTGCAGGCCGACGACGATGCGCAGCGCTACGAGCTGCGCACGCCCTTCGTCTACGTCGAATCGCGCGGCGAGCGCCAGCTGATGCTCGCCGGCACGGTGCGCCACCGGCTGGTGCGCCGCGCAGGAAGCCTGCGGATCGAGCTCAAGCGGGTCGATCTGCTCGATGCCGGTGCGGCCTTGCCGGCCATCCAACTCTTTCCGTGACCAGCCATCCACCAGGAGACCCCAGATGATCAAGTTGCTTCGAATCGCCGCCGTGGCCGCGGGCGCCATGGTGATCGCCGCCGGCGCGGCGGCTGCCGACCTGAAGGTGGGTCTCAGCGTGTCGCTGTCGGGCCCCAACTCGTCGCTCGGCATCCCGTACGCCAAGGGAATGCAGGCCGCGCTGGCCTACAAGCCCGAGATCAACGGCCGCAAGGTGCAGCTCATCGTGCTCGACGACGCTTCGGATCCGAGCACGGCCGGCCGCAACGCGCGCAAGCTGATCGAGGACGACAAGGTCGACATCCTGATGGGCTCCTCCGGCGTGCCGGCGAGCGTCGCGATGGCGCAGGTCGGCAAGGAGGCGAAGACACCGATGATCGGGCTGTCCCCGCTGGCGCTCGACCCGAACGAGAACCCGTGGGTCGTCACCGTGGCGCAGCCGCCGCAGCTGATGATCGATGCGGTGGTCGAGCGCATGAAGCGCAACGGCGTCAAGACGGTGGGCTACATCGGCTTCTCCGACTCGTGGGGCGATCTCGTCTACGGCGCGCTCAACAAGGCGGCCGAGCCGGCGGGCATCAAGGTGGTGAGCAACGAGCGCTATGCCCGCGCCGATGCGTCGGTGACGGGACAGGTGCTGAAGATCGTCGCGCTGCGCCCCGATGCGGTGATGACCGGCGGCGCCGGCACCCCGGGCGCGCTGCCGTTCCTCGCGCTGGCCGAGCGCGGCTTCAAGGGCGGGGTGTACGGCCAGCACGGCCTCATCAATCCCGACTTCATTCGCGTGGCGGGGGCTGCGGGCAGCGGCGCGCTGATGCCGACCGGCCCGGTGATCGTCGCCGAGCAGCTGCCGGCGGAGTACCCGACGAAGAAGATGGCGCTCGACTTCAAGGCGGTGTTCCAGAAGGTCAACAACGCCCCCTCCACCGACGCCTTCTCGGCCTACTCCTTCGACAGCTGGCTGGTCTTCGCCGACGCCGCCTCGCGGGCGATGGGCAAGGCCGAGCCGGGCACGCCGGAGTTCCGCGTGGCGCTGCGCGACGCGATCATGAGCACCAAGGAAGTGGTGGGCACGCACGGCGTCTACAACTTCAAGCCGGGCAGCCTGTACGGCGTGGACACGCGCGCGCGGGTGATCGTCAAGCTCGACAACGGGCAGTGGAAGCTGGCGCCCTGAGGAGACCGGCATGACCTGGGACGTCGCCCTCATCCTCGGCATCGACGGCCTGGCCAACGGGGCGGTCTACCTGCTCGCGGGCCTGGGGCTGGTGCTGATCTTCTCCGTCACGCGCGTGGTGTTCGTGCCGTTCGGCGACGTCGCGGCTTTCGCTGCGCTGAGCCTGGCCGCCTTCGAGACCGGGCGCACGCCGGCCACCATCGGCCTGGTGCTCACCCTGGCAGCGCTGGCGCTGATCGCCGAGGTGTGGAGCCTGGCGCGCCGCGGGGAGCTCGCGCGCATTCCGCGTGCGCTGCTCGGCTGGGGACTGTTGCCGGCGCTGCCTTGCCTCGCGGCATGGGCCATCTCCGGTCACGCGGTGCCCGCGGCGGTGCGCATTGCCGTCGCCGTCGCGCTGGTCGTGCCGATCACGCCGCTGGTGGCGCGCGTGGCGCTGCAGCCCATCGCCGACGCCTCGGTGCTGGTGCTGCTGATCGTGTCGCTGGCGCTGCACTTCCTGCTGTCCGGCCTGGGCCTGCTGTTCTTCGGCCCCGAGGGCTCGCGCACCGGACCGCTGGCCGACGGCGCGCTGACCCTGCCGGGCGGCTTTCCGCTCAGCGCGCAGGTCATGCTGATGATCACCTCGGCGGTGGTGCTGAGCGCGCTGTTCTTCCTGATGTTCGAGCGCACGGTGGCCGGCAAGGCGCTGCGCGCCACCGCCGTCAACCGTGTCGGCGCGCGGCTGGTCGGCATCCGTCCCGCGCGCACTGCGCTGCTCGCCTATGTGCTCGCTTCCCTGCTCGCGGGGTTGATCGGCGTGCTGGTCGCGCCGGTCATGACCATGTACTACGACTCGGGGTTCCTGATCGGCCTGAAGGCCTTCGTCGCCGCCATCATCGGCGGCCTGGTGAGCTATCCGCTCACGGCCATCGGCGCACTGGCGGTGGGCGCGGTGGAAAGCTTCGCCTCGTTCTGGAGCGGCGCGCTGAAGGACGTGATCGTGTTCAGCCTGCTCATCCCGGTGCTGATGATGCGCTCGTTCCTCGCGCGGCATGCGGAAGAGGAAGCCGAGGAGATTGATCAATGAGCGCCGCCGGGCCGTTCCCAAGGCGCTCGCTCCCCCTCGGGGGGACCGGCGCGCAGCGCCGAAGGGGGCAAACATGAGCGCCGCCGGGCCGTTCCCAAGGCGCTCGCTCCCCCTCGGGGGGACCGGCGCGCAGCGCCGAAGGGGGCAAACATGAGCGCCGCCGGGCCGTTCCCAAACATGAAGCGCCGCCATCTGCTGCTCGCCGCGGTGATTGCTGCCGTGGCCGTCGCCCCCCTCGTGCTCGGCAACTTCGCCGTCTCGCTGCTCAACGACATCGGCATCGGCGCGCTCGTCGCGCTGGGACTCGTGCTGCTGACCGGCGTCGGCGGCGCCACGTCGTTCGGGCAGGCGGCCTTCGTCGGCATCGCGGCCTACGGCACCGCCTGGCTCACCACCACGCAGGGCCTGTCGCCGTGGATCGGACTGCTGTTCGCGCTGGCGCTGACCGGCTCGGCGGCGCTGGCCATCGGCCTGCTCACGCTGCGCCTGGGCGGCCATTTCCTCCCGCTGTCGACCATCGCGTGGGGCCTGTCGATCGCGCTGCTGTTCGGCAACATGGACGCGCTGGGCCGCCACACCGGCCTGTCCAACATCCCGCCGCTCAAGCTGGGCGGCTGGTCGCTCGCCGGCGCACCGTCGATCTACTACCTCATCTGGGGCCTCGTGGGCCTGGCCTGCCTGTTCAGCCACAACCTGCTGCAGTCGCGCCCCGGCCGCGCGATCCGCGGACTGCGCGGCGGCGCCACGCTGCTGGGCAGCGTCGGCGCCGATGCATTCCGCGTGCGCCTGACGCTGTTCGTGATGGCCGCGCTGCTGGCCGGGCTGGCGGGATGGCTGTACGCGCACATGAACCGCTTCGTCAGCCCGTCGCCCTTCGACGTGCGCGCCAGCATCGAATACCTCCTGATGGCGGTGGCCGGCGGCCTCGGCCAGCTGAGCGGCGCGCTCGTCGGCGCGGCGCTGGTGCTGGTGCTGAAGAACGGGCTGCAGGACCTGCTGCCGCTGCTGTCGCAGCGCGGCGGGCAGCTCGAGGGGGTGGCGTTCGCGCTGCTGTTCATCGTGCTGCTGCACCAGGCGCGCGGCGGACTGATGGGCTTCGTGACGCGCTGGACGCGCGGGCGCTTCGCGGCCGAACCGCACGACGCGCCACGGGTGCCCGTCGAGCCGCTGCCGCGGCGCGCGCTGCCGCAGCCCGGCGAGCCGGTGCTGGCGGTGGCCGGCGCGGTCAAGCGCTTCGGCGGCCTGGTGGCGGTCAACGACGTGAGCTTCGAGGTGCGCGCCCGCGAGATCGTCGGCCTGATCGGGCCCAACGGCGCCGGCAAGTCGACGATGTTCAACCTGCTCACCGGCACGATGCCGATGACGGCCGGGCGCGTCGAGTTCCTCGGGAAGGACATCACCGGCCTGGCGCAGCAGCGCATCGCCCGCCTGGGGATGGCGCGCACCTTTCAGCACGTGAAGCTGCGCCCGCACATGAGCCTGCTCGACAACGTGGCGCTGGGCGCGCATGCACGCGCCAGCGCCGGCGTGATGGCGGCCGGCCTGCGCCTCGATCGGCGCGAGGAGGCCCAGATCATGGCCGAGGCGCGCCACCAGCTCGAGCGCATCGGGCTGGCCGATCGGGCGCACGAGCTGGCGGGCAGCCTGCCGCTGGGCACGCAGCGCATCCTCGAGATCGCCCGCGCGCTGGCCGCCGACCCGGTGCTGCTGGTGCTCGACGAGCCGGCCGCCGGCCTGCGCCGCAAGGAGAAGCAGGCGCTGGGCGAGCTGCTTCGCAAGCTGCGCGACGAGGGCGTCACCATCCTCATCGTCGAGCACGACATGGACTTCGTGATGAAACTGGTCGACCGGCTGGTGGTGATGACCTTCGGCTCCAAGCTCGTCGAAGGCACGCCCGCAGCGGTGCGCGCCGACCCGCGGGTGCAGGCCGCCTACCTCGGCAGCGTCGACCACGTGGAGAAGCAGGCACCCCCGCCGGCCGATGCTTCGCCCGAGCGGATGAGGAGGGCCTCATGAGCCAGGCAGCCGCCCTGATGGCGAACGGCGACGCTCGCCAGCCCGACCCGGCCAGCCCCATGCTCGAGGTCGGCGAGCTGCACGTGTCGTATGGACAGGTCGATGCGGTGCGCGGTGTCTCGCTCTCGCTGATGCCCGGACAGATCGTGTCGGTGATCGGGCCCAACGGCGCCGGCAAGACGACGCTGCTCGGCGCCGTGATGGGCCTCTTGCCGTCGCACGGCACGCTGCGCTTCGAGGGCGAAGACCTCGGGGGCCTCGACGTCGAGTCCCGCGTCGAGCGCGGCCTGTGCCTGGTGCCCGAGAAGCGCGAGCTGTTCGGCGAGCTGACGGTGCTCGACAACCTGCTGCTGGGTGCGTACGCCAAGCGGCTGTCGGGTGCCACGCTGCGCAGCCGGCTCGATGCCGTGTATGCGCGCTTTCCGCGCCTGGCCGAGCGCCGCGTGCAGCGCGCCGACACCTTGTCGGGCGGCGAGCGGCAGATGCTGGCGCTGGGCCGTGCACTCATGTCCGCGCCGCGCCTGCTGATGCTCGACGAGCCCAGCCTGGGCCTTGCGCCGCTCATCGTGCAGGAGATCCTGTCCATCGTTCGCAGCCTGCGCGAGGAGGGCGTGTCCATCCTGCTGGTCGAGCAGAACGCGCGTGCCGCGCTGGAGACCTCGGACCACGGCTATGTGCTGGAGACCGGCGAGATCGCGCTGAGCGGCGCGTCGAGCGCCCTCGCCGGCGACCCGCGTGTGCAGGCGACCTACCTCGGCGGCGGCACCGATGACGATTGATGCGCCGGCCTGCAGGCCGCTGGCGCCGCCCGAGCGCACGCTGCCGGCGATGCTCCGGAGCGCCGCCGCGCGCTTCGGCGACCGGCCGCTGCTCGATGTCGCCGGCGCGTCATGGACGCATCGCGATGCCGCCGACGCCGCCGCGAGGCGCGCGGCGGCCCTGCGCGCGGCCGGCGTGTCGCGCGGCGATCGCGTGGCGCTCATGTGCTCGAACCGCGTCGAGTTCCTGGAGACCTTTCTCGCCTGCGGCTGGATGGGCGCCGCGACGGTGCCCATCAACAGCGCGGCGATGGGACCGCAGATCGAGTACTTCCTGGCCGACAGCGGCGCGCGCCTGCTGGTGATCGAGGCGCAGTTCCTCGAGCGCCTGGCCACTGCCGACCTGTCGCGCACGGCGCTGCAGGCGATATGGGTGGTCGGCGCGGCGGCCGGCGTGGCCGAGGCGGTGGGCGTGCGGTGCACGGTCTGGCCTCCAGGCGGCGAAGCGGTGCCGGCGCAGCCCGTGCAGCCCGGCGATCCGTTGGCCATCCTGTACACCTCGGGCACCACGGGGCCGGCCAAGGGCGTGCTGTGCCCGCATGCGCAATACCACTGGTGGGGCGTGAACACCGCACAAGTGCTCGGCGTGGCGGCGAGCGACGTGCTGTGCACGACCTTGCCGCTGTTCCACATCAACGCGCTCAACACCTTCGCGCAGGCCTTGCTCACCGGCGCTCGCGTGGCCTTCGAGCCGCGCTTCTCTGCATCGGGCTACTGGGCCGCGATGCGCGCGACGCAGGCGACCGTGGTGTACCTGCTCGGCGCGATGGTGCCCATCCTGCTGGCGCAGCCGGCGACCGAGGACGAGCGCCGCCATCGCGTGCGCATCGGGCTCGGCCCCGGCGTGCCGGCGTCCGCCGGCGAGGCCTTCCAGGCCCGCACCGGCGTGACGCTGCTCGAAGGCTACGGCTCCACCGAGACCAACTTCGCCATCGCCACGGCGGTCGATTCCCCGCGTCGCGGCGTCATGGGCTGGCTGCGGCCCGGCTTCGACGCGCGCGTGGTCGACGAGCATGACGTGGCGCTGGCGGCGGGCGAGGCCGGCGAGCTGCTGCTGCGCGCCGACGAGCCCTTTGCCTTCGCGAGCGGCTATTTCGGCATGCCCGAGCAGACGGTCCAGGCGTGGCGCAACCTGTGGTTCCACACCGGCGACCGCGTGGTGCGCGACGCCGACGGTGCGTTCCGCTTCGTCGATCGCATCAAGGACGCGATCCGCCGGCGTGGCGAGAACATTTCGTCGTTCGAGGTCGAGCAGGTGCTGCAGGGCCATCCGGCGGTGGCGGCGGTGGCGGTGTATCCGGTGCGCTCCGAGCTCGCCGAGGACGAGGTGATGGCGGCGCTGGTGTTGCGCGAGGGCCAGTCCGTCGAGCCCGCCGACCTGGCGCGCTTCTGCGAATCCCGCCTGCCGTATTTCGCCATTCCGCGCTACATCGAGCTGATGGCCGACCTGCCGCGCACCGAGAACGGCAAGGTGCAGAAGTACAAGCTGCGCGAGCGTGGCGTGTCGGCGGCGACCTGGGAACGGCCGGCCGCTGGCGGACGGCCGCCGCGCTGACTTGTGGAGTAGATCAAACCAACAGGGTGGTGGAGACATGAACCACGACGATGCCTCGCACGAGCTGCTGAGAGAGGCGCGCGGCCTGGGACTGGAGGGCGGCGCGGGGCGCGACGACCATGCCAAGCTGAAGCTCTGGCTGCGCATGCTGTCGTTCACCACGCAGGTGGAGGCGGAGATCCGCCGCCGGCTGCGAGCGCGCTTCGACATCACGCTGGCGCGCTTCGACTACATGGCGCAGCTGTACCGGCACCGCGACGGGTTGAAGATGCGTGACCTGTCGCGCTCCCTGATGGTGACGGGCGGCAACGTCACCGGACTCACCGACGACCTGGAAGGCGACGGGCTGGTCCTGCGCGAAGGCAGCCCCACCGACCGCCGCGCCTGGATCGTGCGCCTCACGCCCAAGGGTCGCCGCAGTTTCGAGGCGATGGCCAGCGAGCACGAGGCCTGGATCCTGGAGCTGTTTGCCGGCATGGAAGACGAGGCCGTCAAGCAGTTCCACGACCAGCTCGGCAAGCTGCGCGTCCATCTGATCCGCCATGAGCAGGAGCAAGCCCCATGAGCATCCAGCCGCGGGCCCACGCCTCCTTCATGCGCGAGCGTCGGATCCGGTTCTCCGACTGCGACCCTGCGGGCATCGTGTTCTATCCGCAGTACTTCGTCATGCTCAACGGGCTGGTCGAGGACTGGGTCGACGACGGCCTGGACATCGGCTTCGGACGGCTCGTCGGTGAACGCGGAATCGGCCTTCCCACGGTGCGACTGGAGGCGGACTTCCGTGCCGTGAGCCGCATGGGCGACCGGGTCGAGCTGTCGCTGGCCGTGGAGCGGCTGGGCAGCCGCTCGATCACGCTGGACCTGCACGTCGCCGGCGACCGTGGCGATGTGCGCATGAGCGTCCGGCAGGTGCTGGTGACGACCTCGCTGGTCGACCATCGGGCGATCGACATCCCGGCAGACCTGCGCGCGGCCATCGCGTCGAGAGCCAATCCCGCCGCAGCGAGCCGGCAACCGGCGCAGGAATAGCGGAGCGCCCGGACTGCGCTGTGCGCCGACGATGCGTCGCAGCGATGTCGATTCCGCCCGCTGCGGATCGTCGTGGTTCTGAGCCGTCCCGGATGCCCGAGGCGCGAGACGGCCGCCAACCCCAGCAAGGAGCTTTCCCATGCCCCGCATGATCTTCGTCAACCTGCCCGTCAACGATCTCAAGGCCTCGATGGCCTTCTACCGGGCGCTCGGCTTCGAGAACAACCCGCACTTCACCGACGACACCGCCGCCTGCATGGTGTGGAGCGAGGCGATCAACGTCATGCTGCTCACGCACCCCAAGTGGCGCGCCTTCACCAGCCGGCCCATTCCGCCCAGCACCGCCAGCGAGGTGCTGCTCGCCGTGTCCTGCGACAGCCGCGAGGCCGTGGATGCCATGAACCGTGCGGCGGGCGAGAACGGCGGCACGGCCGACATCAATCCCGCGCAGGACCTGGGCTTCATGTACCACCGCAGCCTCTGCGACCCCGACGGCCACGTCTGGGAGGCGATGTGGATGGATCCGGCTGCCATCCCCTCGGGCGACAACGCGAGCTGAAGCCTTCTCGTCCGGGTCGACGGACATTCGAAGGCTTCTCCATCGAAAGAAGGCGCCGGCTGTCCGGGTGGAACGGTGCCCGACGTATTGGGGCCGAGGGCTTCCCTCGGCGACCCCGATCGTGGGGCGCCTTCCATCAGGAGTACAGCATGTCGAATCCAACCTTGCGGGCGATCGCCCTGGCGTTCGGTGCACTGGCCGCCGGCACCTCCATCACCGCGGGCGCCGAGCCTGCGTGCACGCAGTGGCGCGTGCCGCACGAATTCATCATGGTGCAGGGCAACGGCCCCCGGGTCACCTGCAAGCTGACCCACACCAGCGAGCGGTCCCGGCAGTTCAGCGGCGCGTGCAGGAACGGAAATGTCCGCGGCGTTGCGGAGGGCGCCCTGGAGGGCAGGCGCTTCTCGATGGAGATCGACTGGGGCGGCGCCGTGGGGAAATACACCGCGTTCCTCGCCGGCGACGCCAAGGCCGACGTGCTTGACGGGCGGACCTTCGATGCCAAGCGTCCGGCCCACTGGTCGACCTGGACCACCGAGACGCAGCCGACCTGCAGACGGCGGGCGTGACGGTCGACCCGGTCCGGTGAAGCGCAGGGCCGACCTGCTCAGCGTTCGCGCGCGGCGCGCCGGAGCACCTGCGTCACCGGCTCGGTCAGGTATTGCAAGGGCGTGCGTTCCTCGCCCTTGAGGTACACCTCGGCCGGCATCCCGGCCTGCAGGGTCATGCCGCCCGCGGCGGCAATGGAGGCCGGGTCCACTTCGACCAGCACGACGTAGTACGCCTGCTGGGTGGCACGGTCGAGCGTGCGATCGGCGGCGACGTAGAACACCTTGCCCTCCACCAGCCGGGCGGTGCGGGCGCTGAAGGCAGTGAAGCGGATCTCGGCGGGCTGGGCTTGCCGCACCCGGCTGACGTCTTCGGTGCGGACGTGCGCTTCGACCACCAGACGCGGATTGCTCGGCACGATGTCGGCGATCGGCTCTCGCGGCGAGACCACGCTGCCCGGCGTGGTGAACTTCAGGTTGATGACGTCGCCGTCGACCGGCGCGACGATCACCTGCCGGCTCGATGCGTCGGCGATCTTGCGCTGCTCCTGCTCGATCTCCGCGAGCTTGGCTGCGCTCACCTTCAACTGGTCGCTCGCCTGCTGGCGATAGTCGCCCTCCAGTGCCTTGATGCGAAGGTCGGCGTCGAGCAGGCGCTGCTCCGCGCGCGCCAGGTCGGAGCGCTTTTCCTCCAGCTTGACGCCGTAGTCGGCGACCGTCGCCTCCAGTTGCGAGATGCGCGTCGCCGAGATGAAGCCGTCCTGGAGCAGCCGGCGGTTCGTCTCCAGCTCGGCCGCCTGGTGCTTCAGCGATTCGGTGGCCCGAGCGATCTGAGCACGCAGCGCCGTGGCTTCCTGCAAGACCTTCACCTGCTGCGATCTGAGCAGCACGGACTGGCTGACCAGTGCATCGCGCCGCGCGCCGAACAGCGCGCGCTCCTTGGCCATCTGCTCGGCCAGCCGCGGGTCGTTGCGAGCCGCCTCGATCAGCGGGCTCGGAAACTGCACCGACGGAGCCGACATCTGTTCGGCCTCGAGCCGGGCCAGGCTGGCGCGCTCGACCGTGACGCGATAGTTGAGGCGGTTCAGGTCGGCATCGACCGACACGTCGCCGAGCACCAGCAGTGCCTCGCCCTTCGCGACATGTTGACCGTCGCGCACCTTGACCTCGCGCACCGTCCCGCCTTCGGCATGCTGCACCACGCGGCGGTCGAGGTCGACCTTGACGAACGCACTCGCCACGACGGCTGCCGACAGCGGCGCCAAGGCCATCCATGCCGCCACCGGCACGATGCCGACCAGCAGCACGACGGCGGCCCGGCGGGCGAGCTTGTGCGCCTCGAGGAGGTGCTGCGCAAGCGGGGCCTGCGCATCCAGCGGATTCATCACCGCGTCGCTCATGACAGCACTCCGCTCGTGCGGTCCGGCGCGGCGGCCGGGGAAGGGCAGGTCGACGCCGGATGCCTCATGACGCTCTCTCCTCGCGCACGTGCCGCGGCGCGTCGTGCTCCGCGAGGTGCGCTGCGCGCGGCATCGCCACCACTTGCGCGCCGGCGCCCGCCGGCTGGGCCTTCTGCTGCATCGCCCTCATCACCTCGGCTGCCGGTCCAAAGTGCTGGACCCCGCCCGCGTCGAGCACCAGCATCTTGTCGACATGCTGGATCAAGGTGGCGCGGTGAGTGACCACCACGACCGTCGCCTGTCCGCGCAGACCCTTCAATGTCTCGGCCAGCGCATGCTCGCCGGCGCCGTCGAGATTGGAGTTGGGCTCGTCCAGGATGACCAGCTTCGGCTCGCCGTACAACGCGCGCGCCAGCGCGATGCGCTGGCGCTGCCCCGGCGAGATGATCGCGCTCTGCGGTTCGACCATCGTGTCGTAGCCGTCGGGCAGCGAGAGGATCAGGTCGTGGACGTGGGCGCGCCGCGCGGCCTGCACGACCTTGTTCGCGTCGACATCGCCCAGGCGCGCGATGTTCTCGGCCACGGTGCCGGGAAACAGCTCCACATCCTGCGGCACATAGCCCAGCCATGGGCCGAGATCCTGGCGCGGCCACTGCGCGAGGTCTGCCTGGTCGAGCCGCACGACGCCCGCCGTGGGTTTCCACACGCCCGTCAGCAGTCGCACGAGCGTGGATTTGCCGGCACCGCTGGCGCCGATGACGGCAAGCGACTCGCCCGCATCCAGTTGCAGCGAGACGCCGGCAATCAGCATGCGTTCGCCCTGCGGTGCGCGGAACATCAGGTTCTGCGCGAGCAGACGTCCGGTGGGCGGCGGCAGTGCCATGCGCTGCGGCTGCGCGTCGGCGAAGGCCAGCATCTCGCTCAAGCGCCCGAACGCCGCACGCGCCTCGGCCAGGATGCGCCAGCTGCCGACCAGTTGCTCCACCGGCGCCAAGGCGCGACCGAGCAGCGTGGTGGCCGCGATCATGACGCCCGAGCTCGCCTCGCCGCTGATCACCAGCCAGGCGCCGAGCGCCAGCATCATCACCTGGACCGCTTGCCGCACGGTGCGCGTCAGCGCAGCCATCGCCACCGTCCTGGTGGCGGTCGGGTCCTGCAATGCCGTGACCTCGGCGTTCTTTCGGCGCCAGCGCGCGACCAGCGCGTCGGTCATGCCCAGCGTCTGCGCGACCTCGGCGTTCTGCAACGAAGCCTCGAGGTAGCGGGTGGCGCTGGCAGCGGCCTTCTGCAGCGCTTCGATGTCGCGGCGGGTGACGACGTCGTTGACGAGGGCCAGCGCCAGCATCGCCGCCGCCGCTGCGGCCGCGCACATGCCGAGCACGGGATGAGCGAGCCAGATGACCGCCACGTAGACGACCACCCACGGCGCGTCGAAGAGCGCGAGCAGGCCTTGCGCCGAGAACAGCGAGCGCAGCGAGCCGACGTCGCGCAGTCCCTCGGGCATCGCGCGGCCGCTGCGGCTTGCGCTGTGCGCGATGAGCATCTCGCTCACCGAGGGTGACAGCACCTCGGCCAGCAGGCTGCCCGCGACGCCCTGCAGGCGGGTGCGCAGATAGTCCAGCGCGAAGAGCAGCATGAGCGCGACGCCCACACCGATCAGCAGCACCAGCAGGGTCTCGCCGCTCTGGCTGGCCAGCACGCGGTCGAAGACCTGCAGCATGAACAGCGCCGGAACCAGCAGCAGCAGGTTGACGAGCAAGGACATCCCGGCCACATGGAGCAGCGGACGGCGCAGAAGGAGCATCAACGACTTCATCGAGGATGCCCGCGAGCGGTCGTTGCGTCCGACCGGCGCCTGCCATGTCGACTCATGCCGCGCGCTCACGGCGTGGTGTCGATGACGCCGCTGGCCAGAAGGGTGCCGAGGTTGAGGCCTGTCACCCCTTGCAGCACGGCAATGTCCTGGAACGAGTAGGCGGAGCCCGAGCCGTCCAGGTCCACCTGCAGCGCCGTGTTCCCCCCCGCTTCCAGCAGATGGATGAACTGCGAAGCAGTCGCGGTGGTGTATCCCGACCCGGCAAGCACATTCGAGATGTCCAGCACATCGCCGCTGCCGCCGCCCACGGCGAAGCCGACCACCGTGTCGGTGCCGCCACCGTCGCTCGCGAGGAAGACGAAGGTGTCGGACTGGTTGCCCCCGCTGAGGGTGTCATTGCCCGCGCCGCCGATCAGCCGGTCGAGCCCGTTCTGGCCGAAGATCCAGTCGTTGCCCGAACCGCCGTAGATCACATCGTTGCCGCCGCTTCCATAGAGAACGTCGTCTCCGGCCAGGACCGGATTCGCCTGTCCGCCCGAGGGCAGCGGGTTGTCGTCGGCAGCCGCGTTCGTTCCGTTCGTTCCGGTGATGATGTTGAACACCTCGTGGTAGGTCGCCGCGGCGGCATCCTTCACCTGAATGTCCAGGGTGTAGACCGTCTTTTCGGCCAGGCCCGTTGTGGTGGTCAAGGCCCCGGTGCTGGCGTTGAGCGAGAACCCGCTGGAACTCCCGCCGAGCAGCGAGAACGTGAAGCTGTCTCCGGCGTCCGGGTCGGTCGGCGAAACGGTGCCGAGCACGGTTCCTGCCCCGGGCAGCGAATTTCCGCCCGGAGCGTTGGTGATCACCAGGCCGAGATCGGTGGGTGCATGGTTCTCGACCACGTCGGTCACCGTCACGGTCACGGCCTGGGCCGTGTCGTTCGTGCCATCGTTGGCGTGCACCACGATCTGGTAAGCGTTGTCGCCGTTGGCATCCGCCGGCGCCTCATGGTTCGGCGAGGCGAGGAACCGCACTTCGCCGCTCGAGGCGTCGATGGAGAACAGCCCCGAGTCGACGCCGGTGAGCGAGTACGTGATGGCGTTGTGGGCTGCCGTGCTATCCGCGTCCGTCGCATTCGCGTCGTAGACCACGTTCGACGGCGCCGTGTTCTCGGGTTCGCTGCCCGTCGTTCCGGACGAGAAGACCGGCACGTTGTCATTGAGGTCGTTGATCGCGATGGTGAAGGACTGATCCGCCGTCGAGCCGTCGAGGCTGGTGGCGCGCACCGTGATGCCCAGGTTTGCATGAGCTTCGCGGTCGATTGCGCCGGCCACGGTGACGATGCCGGTGGTGGCATTGATGGCGAACTTGCCACCGGCGTTGTCGATCAGGCTGTAGGTCACGCCGTGGGTGGTTGCATCGGCATCGCTGGCGTGGGCGGTCACGCCGACCACGGTGCCGACGGCGGCGTTCTCGTTGACCGCGTTGGCGGCGGCGTTGGTGTCGGCCGGTGCGGTGACATCGAACTCGTCGACATCGCCGACCGCGATGGTGAACGCCTGGTCCGCGGTCGAGCCGTCCTCGCTGGTGGCGCGCACGGTGATGTTCAGGCTGGCGTCGACTTCGCGGTCGATTGCGCCGGCGACGGTGACGACGCCGGTGGTGGCATCGATGGCGAACTTGCCCCCGGCGTTGTCGATCAGGCTGTAGCTCACGCCGTGGGTGGTCGCGTCGGCATCGCTGGCGTGGGCGGTCACGCCGACCACGGTGCCGACGGCGGCGTTCTCGTTGACCGCGTTGGCGGCGGCGTTGGTGTCGGCCGGTGCGGTGACATCGAACTCGTCGACATCGCCGACCGCGATGGTGAACGCCTGGTCCGCGGTCGAGCCGTCCTCGCTGGTGGCGCGCACGGTGATGTTCAGGCTGGCGTCGACTTCGCGGTCGATTGCGCCGGCGACGGTGACGACGCCGGTGTTCGCGTCGATGGCGAACTTGCCACCGGCGTTGTCGATCAGGCTGTAGGTCACGCCGTGGGTGGTTGCATCGGCATCGCTGGCGTGGGCGGTCACGCCGACCACGGTGCCGACGGCGGCGTTCTCGTTGACCGCGTTGGCGGCCGCGTTGGTGTCGGCCGGTGCGGTGACGTCGAACTCGTCGACATCGCCGACCGCGATGGTGAACGCCTGGTCCGCGGTCGAGCCGTCCTCGCTGGTGGCGCGCACGGTGATGTTCAGGCTGGCGTCGACTTCGCGGTCGATTGCGCCGGCCACGGTGACGACGCCGGTGGTGGCATCGATGGCGAACTTGCCACCGGCGTTGTCGATCAGGCTGTAGGTCACGCCGTGGGTGGTCGCGTCGGCATCGCTGGCGTGGGCGGTCACGCCGACCACGGTGCCGACGGCGGCGTTCTCGTTGACCGCGTTGGCGGCGGCGTTGGTGTCGGCCGGTGCGCTGACATCGAACTCGTCGACATCGCCGACCGCGATGGTGAACGCCTGGTCCGCGGTCGAGCCGTCCTCGCTGGTGGCGCGCACGGTGATGTTCAGGCTGGCGTCGACTTCGCGGTCGATTGCGCCGGCGACGGTGACGACGCCGGTGTTCGCGTCGATGGCGAACTTGCCACCGGCGTTGTCGATCAGGCTGTAGGTCACGCCGTGGGTGGTTGCATCGGCATCGCTGGCGTGGGCGGTCACGCCGACCACGGTGCCGACGGCGGCGTTCTCGTTGACCGCGTTGGCGGCCGCGTTGGTGTCGGCCGGTGCGGTGACGTCGAACTCGTCGACATCGCCGACCGCGATGGTGAACGCCTGGTCCGCGGTCGAGCCGTCCTCGCTGGTGGCGCGCACGGTGATGTTCAGGCTGGCGTCGACTTCGCGGTCGATTGCGCCGGCCACGGTGACCACGCCGGTGGTGGCATCGATGGCGAACTTGCCACCGGCGTTGTCGATCAGGCTGTAGGTCACGCCGTGGGTGGTCGCATCGGCATCGCTGGCGCTTGCGGTCACGCCGACCACGGTGCCGACGGCGGCGTTCTCGTTGACCGCGTTGGCGGCCGCGTTGGTGTCGGCCGGTGCGCTGACGTCGAACTCGTCGACATCGCCGACCGCGATGGTGAACGCCTGGTCCGCGGTCGAGCCGTCCTCGCTGGTGGCGCGCACGGTGATGTTCAGGCTGGCGTCGACTTCGCGGTCGATTGCGCCGGCCACGGTGACGACGCCGGTGGTGGCATCGATGGCGAACTTGCCACCGGCGTTGTCGATCAGGCTGTAGCTCACGCCGTGGGTGGTTGCATCGGCATCGCTGGCGTGGGCGGTCACGCCGACCACGGTGCCGACGGCGGCGTTCTCGTTGACCGCGTTGGCGGCGGCATTGGTGTCGGCCGGTGCGCTGACATCGAACTCGTCGACATCGCCGACCGCGATGGTGAACGCCTGGTCCGCGGTCGAGCCGTCCTCGCTGGTGGCGCGCACGGTGATGTTCAGGCTGGCGTCGACTTCGCGGTCGATCGCGCCGGCCACGGTGACGATGCCGGTGGTGGAATTGATGGCGAACTTGCCACCGGCGTTGTCGATCAGGCTGTAGGTCACGCCGTGGGTGGTCGCGTCGGCATCGCTGGCGTGGGCGGTCACGCCGACCACGGTGCCGACGGCGGCGTTCTCGTTGACCGCGTTGGCGGCGGCATTGGTGTCGGCCGGTGCGCTGACATCGAACTCGTCGACATCGCCGACCGCGATGGTGAACGCCTGGTCCGCGGTCGAGCCGTCCTCGCTGGTGGCGCGCACGGTGATGTTCAGGCTGGCGTCGACTTCGCGGTCGATCGCGCCGGCCACGGTGACGATGCCGGTGGTGGAATTGATGGCGAACTTGCCACCGGCGTTGTCGATCAGGCTGTAGGTCACGCCGTGGGTGGTCGCGTCGGCATCGCTGGCGTGGGCGGTCACGCCGACCACGGTGCCGACGGCGGCGTTCTCGTTGACCGCGTTGGCGGCGGCATTGGTGTCGGCCGGTGCGCTGACATCGAACTCGTCGACATCGCCGACCGCGATGGTGAACGCCTGGTCCGCGGTCGAGCCGTCCTCGCTGGTGGCGCGCACGGTGATGTTCAGGCTGGCGTCGACTTCGCGGTCGATTGCGCCGGCCACGGTGACGACGCCGGTGGTGGCATCGATGGCGAACTTGCCCCCGGCGTTGTCGATCAGGCTGTAGCTCACGCCGTGGGTGGTTGCATCGGCATCGCTGGCGTGGGCGGTCACGCCGACCACGGTGCCGACGGCGGCGTTCTCGTTGACCGCGTTGGCGGCGGCGTTGGTGTCGGCCGGTGCGCTGACATCGAACTCGTCGACATCGCCGACCGCGATGGTGAACGCCTGGTCCGCGGTCGAGCCGTCCTCGCTGGTGGCGCGCACGGTGATGTTCAGGCTGGCGTCGACTTCGCGGTCGATTGCGCCGGCCACGGTGACGATGCCGGTGGTGGCATCGATGGCGAACTTGCCACCGGCGTTGTCGATCAGGCTGTAGGTCACGCCGTGGGTGGTCGCGTCGGCATCGCTGGCGCTTGCAGTCACGCCGACCACGGTGCCGACGGCGGCGTTCTCGTTGACCGCGTTGGCGGCCGCGTTGGTGTCGGCCGGTGCGGTGACGTCGAACTCGTCGACATCGCCGACCGCGATGGTGAACGCCTGGTCCGCGGTCGAGCCGTCCTCGCTGGTGGCGCGCACGGTGATGTTCAGGCTGGCGTCGACTTCGCGGTCGATCGCGCCGGCCACGGTGACGACGCCGGTGGTGGCATCGATGGCGAACTTGCCCCCGGCGTTGTCGATCAGGCTGTAGCTCACGCCGTGGGTGGTCGCATCGGCATCGCTGGCGTGGGCGGTCACGCCGACCACGGTGCCGACGGCGGCGTTCTCGTTGACCGCGTTGGCGGCGGCATTGGTGTCGGCCGGCGTCGTGACGGCGAACTCGTTCACATCGTGGACCGTCACCGCGACCGCCTGGTCGTCGAACGAGATACCGTCGAACACGCGAACCGTCACGTGGTAGACGTTGTCCGAGTCGCTGTCGGTCGGGGCCTCGCTGTTCGGGCCTGAAATGAACGAGAGGGCGCCGGTCGCTGCATCGATGGTGAACAGGGAGGCATCGCTTCCGCCGACGATCGAATAGGCTTGCGTCGCGCCATCGTCTGCATCGGTCGCCGACACCGTCGTCACGGTGGTCGAGTTTTCATCGACGCTGAGCGTCGCCGTCGCACCGCCTTCGTTGGAAGTGATCACCGGCGCATCGTTGGTGCCGGTGACCGTCCACGAGACCGACGCCGCCGTGGTGGCAGTGCCGTCGGTCACGCCGTAGTTCACCGTCACCGTCGTGTGATCGCCTGCCGCCAGGTGCTGGAACGCGGAATGCGACGGATCGAGCGTGAAGGACCGCGTCAGCGCATCGTAGGTCACCCCCGGCGGCAACGAGGCGGGCAGATTCGTCACCGACAGCGTCGCGCCGGAATCGACATCGGATGCATTGGTCAGTGCGTTCAAGGTGACGCTCGCGCCGTCTTCGAGGGCAGCAGCGGTCACCGCGCCGGTGACCACCGGCGCATCGTTGATGCCGGTCACGGTCCACGAGACCGACGCCGCCGTGGTGGCAGTGCCGTCGGTCACGCCGTAGTTCACCGTCACCGTCGTGTGATCGCCTGCCGCCAGGTGCTGGAACGCGGAATGCGACGGGTCGAGCGTGAAGGACCGCGTCAACGCATCGTAGGTCACCCCCGGCGGCAACGAGGCGGGCAGATTCGTCACCGACAGCGTCGCGCCGGAATCGACATCGGATGCATTGGCCAGTGCCTTCAAGGTCACGCTCGCGCCGTCTTCGAGGGCAGCAGCGGACACCGCGCCGGTGACCACGGGTGCATCGTTCACGCCCGCGATCTGCACGGTCGCGGTGGCCCAGCTGAGCGTCCCGTTGCCCAGACGAATGGCGTACGTGAACGAGTCGGACAGGTACTGTCCCGCGGAAAGGTGCTGGAGCTGTTCCTGGAAGGCAGCGGACAGCGTGGCCGCGTCGTATCCGACCTTCCCGTCCACCGTGATCCAGATCTTGGCGCCTTGTGCGCTCCGGTCGGCGGTCAATGCCTCCGTCCTCACGATGTCCTGCGTCAGCAGATCGGTGGGGCTGAGCACGCCCGTGCTGTTCGTGCCGTTGTCCAGGGAATAGAGCGTCTTCGCTGCGCCGCCCAGATCGTTGGCCATCACGGCGAGATGGACCACGAAAAGCGAGTCTTCAGTCAACCCGGTCGAGGCCGACGTGTAGTTGTCGTCACCGGCTTGCGGGGTGTTGGTGAAAGACGTGCTGTTGATGCCCAAGATGTTCTCCTTGACGATGGCCCGCGGCTGCGAGAGAGATCGCCTCGCGACTGCATGGCCACTGTAGGAGGCACGACCGGTCTCGGGCATCGGAGGTGTCGCCGTTTGCGCGTAGCTGCTTCCTCCCACCCTCGGGGGACAGAACGCCCCCTTTGTTCAGGGGGTGAGTGCCGGAGCCTTCCGCGCAAATGGCGTCCGCCGGCGATGGCGACGAACGCGCCATTCGTTGCGCATGTCACGGGATTCGTCGGAACGCCGCTGGAAGTTGCGGCTGGACCGGGTTACGGCTCTCGGCGAGCGGCCAGATGAGCGAAGTCTTGCGGACGCCGGGCAGTCAGGATCGTGAGCGTCGGGCCGGCCCCGCTTCGGTATCGATCGGCAGCCGCCTTGTCGATCACCTGTCGGTGTTCGCGGTAGGCGCGCAGCCAGCTTTGCGGCGATGCATCTGCGCCGAAGAAGCTCTCGAGAGCGTCTCGAAGGATCACGGCTCTCACCGTGACGAGCCGGTCGAGAACGGTGAACTCGACACCTTCGACGATCTTGCTGAGCACCGCTGTGTCGCTCACGGCTCCCCCAGACCACAACGGGAAGTTGCACGGCTCCAGGCCCGCCTTGCTCCGGGCGCACGGCCTCTCGACATGCGCCACGAAATATTGCCCAAGGCGGCGCCCCCTGGCTGTCGGGACCTGTCGCGATCGCTCGTCGGTCGCGTCTGACACCCTACGGCATGACGATTGCCGGGAGGGTGAAAGACACGGAGACCCGATGGCACCCAGCGCGCGGCGCGACACGGCGACCACCCGAAGCATGGACGGCGAACGCCAGCCACCTGCAGGCGTGGGGTCGCACCCGCCGCCGACATCGCCACGCGTGCCGAAGCCGCGTGCGGAGAAATGGCAGGACGCTGCAGACATGGCGCGAAGGCGGGAGCGCTCGACTCCCGCGAACGGCCGCCGCCCCAAGCGGCTGCACATCGCCTGCGTGGTCGTCAAGTGGCTCGACGCCGAGCTGGGACTGGCCCATTGCTGGGACGCACGGGGACGTCGATATGTCATCGACAGCCGCAGCGCCGTCAGCATCTCGGCGCTGCGACCCGAACTCGCACTGATGGTCGAGGCCACCGACGGGGGCGTCGTGAAGTATCTCGTCCTGGACGACCAGGACGCCCCTCGCTCGGTGGCTCCGGTCAAGCACCGCATGGCGTGACCCGCGCATGGCCGGGTCACTGGCAAAACCCCAAGCCCCTCGGCGGGGCCTCGGTTATCCGAGCACTGCGAGCGGGGCCTCCTCCGGCTCGATGACGGAGTCGTTCACGGCGTCATCCGTCAACGCTGCCACGATCGCTTCCGATGCGGCGTAGTGCACCATGTGCCCGCTTCCGGCCGCGACGAAGAGGTCGCTGCCGGGCACGTCCTCGTGCAGGCGCACCGAATGGGCCTCGGGGTCCACGACACCATCGGCAGCGCCGGCCATGATGGTGATCGGCATGCGCAGTTCCGGATAGCGTGGCGCCAGGCTGGCCGCGGCCGGCATCATGAAGGTGGCGTCCTCGGCGTTCGCGCGGATCTGCGAGGGCCGCAGCATCATCTCGCGCGACAGCTCCGTGAAGAAGCCGGGCGGGACGTCCAGCGGCGCGAACATGGCCTTGACCACGCGCTTGAGCGTCGCGCGGGCCGCCAGCGCGGTCACGGTGTAGCGCATGACATCGCCCAGGATGGGCAGCGCCACCGGTGCAGTCAGCAGAGCATCGACGCGAACCGCGGGGTAGTGATAGCCCGACAGCAGCACCAGCTTGCGCACCTGGGCCGGATGGTTCAACGCCATGGACAGCGCCACCAGCGTGCCCATGGAATGGGCGACGATCGCGGGTCGATCGACGCCCAATTGCGCGAGCGCGGCACGCAGCAGTTCGGCTTGCGCGGCGGGGGTCCACAGCCTGTCGCGTGGGCGATCGCTGTGGCCGAAGCCCGGACGGTCGATCGCGATGACACGGTGGTTTCGAGCCAGTCGATCGAACAGGCCGCTGGCCTGGAAGTCCGCCAGCGACACGGTATTGCCGTGAATGAGCACGACCGGCGACCCGGCGCCGCGCTCGACGTAGTGAACCCCGACGCCGTCGACCACGATGCGCCTGCCCAATGGCGGATGCTCGCGCTCGGCGGCTCTCGCCTTGCGTTGAACCCACAGGGCGGTGGCGGCGGCAGCGACAGCAGCAGCGCCGGCAATCGCGCCGGAACGGGATGTGGCGAAAGTCTTGATTCGGGAAGAGGTCATGGGGGTCTCGGTCAGCAGGTGCACCGCGCAGCGGGGTTGCACCTGCGTAGCAGGCTGTGCGTGGCACAGGAAGGCATGCACCTTAGTGGCAATCGGTATCCCCCCACACGCCAAGTGGGCCGCGAGAAGCGGCACTGCGCTGCGACATGCCTTCAACGGAAATCGCCGCTTGCCGCAAGCCTTCCATGCCCGTGCCGCGATGTAACGCGGTGTGCTGGTCGCTCGTGACCGCGCGTCGATGCGCGTCGTCAGGGCTGGAGCAGGCGGGCCCGGGATGCGAGACGCCTGCCAAGGCACACGGCTTGCCATCCGGATCGACATCTCAAGCAGTCAGGAGACCACATGCAACCCACTTCATTGGGCCCCAACCTCACCGGGGCGGCCAAGTCGCCCGCCGCCTTGAAAGCGATGAAGCAAGCAGCCGAGGCGCTGACGCCCTTCATCCAGATCGACACCTCCGGCATGGAGGCCCAGAAGCTCGCCTTCATTGCCGAAGCCGAAGCCGTCGGTTCCGTGCCGTCGCCGGTGTCGCTCAAGGGCGTCGTCAAGGCCGGTGTTGCGCAGCTGAAGGGCGGCCAACCCACGATCTTTCTCGACAAGATCGGCGAGCGTCTGGCGTATGAGCGCGCGGGCGTTCGGCTGTACGACGCACTGATCCTCAAGTACCACGCCGCGCAGCAGGCCGGCGGCGTCCTGCCGCCAGTGACGCTGCTGCTGGAGGAGGACGCCCCCGCGCTGACGGAGGATCCGGCCGAGACCCTCGAACGAATTCGTGGGGAGGAGTTCGAGCACTTCAACCTGTTGTGCGATGCCATGACGACGATGGGAGGCGACCCCACGGCGCAGACGCCATGTGCGGACGTCACCGCAGTCGCCTCCAGCGGCTTCATGCAGGTGCTCAACGACCCCCGGACGACGCTTGCCCAATGTCTGAATGCGATGCTGGCAGTCGAGCTCGCCGACAACGCGGGCTGGGAAATGCTGGCGACCTTGGCCGACCAGGCGGGCCAGTCCGATCTCGCCGGCCGGTTCCTGGGCGCCCTCGGTCAGGAGCAGGAGCACCTCACCATCATCAAGGCGTGGCTGACCGCTGTCGTCCACGACGAATCCCGATCGTCAGCAGCCTGAACCCCTCCAGAAAGATCCCAATGACCATCAATTTGTTGACCGAGCGCGGTCAGTCGCTGGAGCGCCAGCACTTCAGCTGGAAAGACCTGGTTCGAAATCCGATCAGCAAGCTCGACGACGACGCCTTCACCCGTGTGCGGGCCATCCTGATGAATGGCGTGGAACTCGACTCGCTGCGCATCAAGCAGGTCATGCTGCGGACCAACGGCCCCCTGCGCGCGCAGATTGCGCAGCTCATGCGCGCCGAACAGCATCAGGCGACCCTCGTGAACTGGCTCATCGGCGCCGACCATTCCCCGATCGAGACGACGATCGGCTACGAGCAGACGGCCATCGAGGTCACGGCCTCGGTCGCCCAGCTCGAGTCGGACCCGTACCTCGCCCAGGGATACCGTTACGCGCTGCTCGAAGACTTCGACCACCTCTATCGCTACAGCGCACTGCTCGACCGCCTTGAAGGCAAGGACGCGAACAACATCACGCAAGGGCACACCGACATCGTGCCGGCGAGGCCGACGAGCGTGCATCACCGCGCGCCCGAACACGATCTGCTCGAGCCCTACGCGCGCGATGCGTCGCTGGCCACCAAGCTGCATGCCCTGACGCTCACCGGCGGCGAATACCAGACGCACGACTACTACATGAACATCGGGCCGCTGTTCACGGATCCGTTGGCGCGCCAGCTCTATGCCGAGATCGCCTCCATCGAGTCGCAGCACATCGTTCACTACGGCAGCATGATCAACCCGGATGAGTCGCCGCTGGAGAAGATGCTGTTGCAGGAGGCCTGCGAGGTGTGGAACTACAGCGCCTGTGTCGAGCAGGAGAGCAATCCGCGCATCAAGGCGATCTGGGAACGTTTCCTCGACTATGAATTGGGACACCTCCAGGCGGTCATCGCGCTGTTCAAGGAGCACGAGCGTCGTGACCCGGCCGAAGTGCTCGGCGACGGACGATTGCCTGACCTGATCGAGTTCAAGAGCCATCGCGACTACCTCCGCAAGGTGATCGATGCGGAATCGTCGATGCGCAAGGACGGCACCCGCTTCGTCGATGAACCGGATGAGGGCAGGAGTTCGGTGGCCTACCGCCAGCAGATGAACAGCGAGGGTTCGCCGTCCGACACCGTGTCGGCCACGTACCGATGGGCGCCCGGGACGGAGCTGGCCGGAGAGGCCGGCCGCCTGGCAGCCTAGGACCACAAGGAGATCGACATGGCCAACCCCTGGTTGAAGAAGAATCCGTTCATGAGCATGTGGCTGAGCGGAGCCAACGCCGCAGCGGGCTCGCTGCGCGGCCACGCCGCCGGACAGGCAAAACGCCAGGCCACCGCGGCGATGACCAAGGCCACGAAGGACATGTTCAGTGTCTGGACGGCCGGCTGGGCGCCGCCGGCAAGCCCGAAAAAGCGCAAGCGCCGCTAGCGCACTGTGTCGGGGCAACGGCGCGGGCCACGGCCCGACGCGCCGCCGAGTGCTCGGATCGGGGGGGATGCGGCAACGAGATTCGCATGTAAGCTCCCCGCGGGAGGCATCGAAAATGCGGCTCGCGGACTTCATCGACGCCAACATGCCGGCGATCCTCGCCGAGTGGGAAGTGTTTGCCTCGTCACTGCTGCCCGCCGCGGGCGAGTTGGACGCCGTGGCGCTGCGCGACCATGCCGAGCAGATCCTCCAAGCCATCGCCAGGGATCTGCGCACGCCGCAGACCCGCGTGGAGCAGTCGGCGAAGTCCAGGGGCAGGGCGCCCGCGCTGCCGGGGGCAACGGAGACGGCCGCGCAGACCCATGCGCTGCTGCGCGCCACCGGAGGCTTCACCATCCGGCAACTGGTGGCCGAATACCGTGCCTTGCGCGCAAGCGTGCTGCGCTTGTGGGCCGATGCGGCGGCGTACGGGCCCGATGCGATGGAAGACACGGGCCGATTCAACGAGGCCATGGATCAGGCCATCGCCGAGTCGGTCGACTACTTCACCAGCGAAGTCGAGCGCTGGCGTGCGGTGTTCCTCGGCGTGCTCGGCCACGACCTGCGCGGCCCGCTGAACGCGGTCCTGCTGACGTCGCACGTCATCTCCTCAATGAGCGCGGGCACGCCGGCAAGCCAGCACACGGAGAAACTCATTCGCAGCGGTCAGCGCATGAAGCAGCTGCTGGATGACCTGCTGGACTACAACCGCACGTCACTCGCCATCGGCATCCGGGTCAGCCCCGAGCCGGTCGACTTGGCAACGGTGTGTCGCGAGGAGATCGAGTTGTTGCGCGCGGCATTGCCCGCGTCGACGATCGAATTCCGGACAGACGGTGTCACGCGGGGCAGCTGGGACGCTTCACGCCTCAGGCAGGTGGTGAGCAATCTGGTCATCAATGCCGCCAGGTACGGTGAACCGGGCGGCATGGTTCGAGTGACCCTGCGCGGCGACGATGCCCAGGTTCAGCTCTCGGTGGAAAACAGCGGGCCGAACATCCCGAAGGACCTGATGAACGCGCTGTTCGAGCCGCTGCGCCGCCACGCGGCAGCCGATGCGCCAGGCGAGAGCGAGAGCCTCGGGCTCGGCCTGTTCATCGTGCGCCAGATCGCGCTGGCCCATGGCGGCAGTGTGAGCGTCGAGTCGGCGGACGGCAGGACGCGCTTCACCGTGACACTGCCGAGGACATAGCCCGATCCTCAAACGCTTGTCATCGGAAGCTTGGCCAAGCTGGGAGCAATGCATTCGGATGAGCAGGTCAGGCGTCGGTCTTCATTCCCGCATGCTGGGCCGGGCGATGCGGATCGCACTGATCGCGGCCTGCACCGCCGCGTGCGCGCAGGAAAAGCCCCGCTACGCGCTGCCCCAGGTCACCGTCAAGGGAACGTCGAGCGACCCGGTGGAGAAGTCCTATCGAAAGATGATCCGGGGCATGGACCATTTCGAGCGGGCGCGGGCCGCCCTCGCGCCCCATGCATCGCTGCGCTTCAAGTTGCTGCCGCGCAAGCCCGGAACCGACATGGACCGCATCGTCCTGGAGGTCATCGGGTCCACGTTCGCCTACGAAGTTCCTGTGGGGCCGGATCACACCTTCGTGCTGGCGCGAGACCCCAAGGCGCTGCAGGAAGACGCTGTCGTCTCGCCCAATCGCAGGCGGCTGAGCATGACGTGGCGCACCGAGATCCGCACACCCGGAGTGCCTGCCGGCAGCCGGCGGCTGGGTGACCTTCGCCTGGAATGCCAGGTGGGACTGGAAGCCGACCTGGTGTCCAACAGCAGCCCCATCGGCCGCATCGCAGACCTGTTCACCGACACCATGAGCTACTGCGACAGCAAGGAGGCGAAGTACCTCTTCTTTGCCGAGCGGCCGCTGTTCAGCGTGACGCTGGTCGCCGGCGCACGCCGTGAGGTCCTGCCCATCGACCAGCTGTACGCGATGGCCAGCGACGACCCCGGCCTCGGCGATGACCTCCCGTATTGCGACTGCGAGATGCTCATCGACCGCACGTACTTTCTTCCGCTGGGCGACCACAGCTGGCCGGACGACACGCGGGTCGAGTTCGAGTACATGGACGACCGACCGTGACCAGGCCCCTTGCGCTTTGCATCGCCGGGTTCTCGGCGGCCCTGTGTGCGGCATGCGCCGGCCACGCAAACCTGGGGTCCCTGCAGGAAGGCCGCGGATCGGTTCGCACGCCGACGGGCCAATCTCTCGCGCCGCATGCCGCCATGGACATGATCGCCATCGGCAAGAGCACCAGGGCAGACGTCTCCGCCGCGCTGGGCCAGGCCATCGTCATCCCATTCGACAGCGGTCATGAAGTGTGGGTCTATCGATGGCCCGGCGCCGACAGGACCTCGCGAGCCGCCACCGAACTGGTGATCCTGTTCGAGCCGTCGGGAGTGGCGAAGAAGGTGCGAGTGCGACCGGGCTATCCAACAGGACACTGACTCGTCATCCGCCGGATCGCACGATGAGCTCCTTGAAGCCGGTGCTTGCGTCGAGCTCGCGGGAAAGCCTCCAGTCCTGCGGATGGGCCAGCAGAACCTCGGCGGTGGTGCGGACCGTGTTGCCGTAGCACACGTGGCCTCCGACGACCCGGCCGTGCCGGTCGGCGATCGCCATGTGCAGGTGCGCGCCGTCCCGCGTCAGGGTTCCGGCGAGGCAGAGGATCTCGAACATCCCGGCCAATGAAGTCTCCGACTCCTCCCCGGCGAAGCGCAGGCGTGCGCTTGAAAGGCTGCCGATGCCGGACACGACAAAGGCAGACGATTCGCCGCCCGCACTCAGCGCGGCCTCGAGCGATTGCCGGAGATCAACGCCGGGCTGCAACCGAAGGGGCAGATAGCTCATGGTGCGAGTCGGGAGCTCTCGCTCTGATCAGGATGCGAGCCGGCAGCTCGCCGGACGCCCTGCACGAAAGCCTGGGCGGCGGCTTCCCAGTTCTCGCCGTCGAACGTGCGAACGTTCAAGGCGGAAAGGTCGACGCCGTCGATGCAGCGAACGTTGACGGCCCAACGGGTGGGGTCCAGCCGCGGGCGCACGAACGGCTGGATTCCGCAATGCCGGCAGAAGTAGTGCTTCGCAGTCATGGTGCCGAACTGGTACAGCTGCAGGTGTTCCTCGCCGCTGGTGATTCGCAGATGGCCATCGGAGGCTCCATGCCACAGCGCACCGCGGCGCCGACAGATGGAGCAGTTGCAGTCCATCACGGCGCTGATCGGCTTGGCGTTCAGGTCGAAGGTGACGCGCCCGCAGTGGCAGGATCCGTGGTAGGTCTGGAGTGTGTCGTTCATTCGGTGGAAGGGTCCGGCGTGTTGTTCATGGCGCGGCATCAGAGCCGTTCGCTCCAGTGGAACCTGTGCAGCAACCGGTGCAGGACGGGCGTGAACAGGATGGCTGCCGTGGCGACGAAGACCAGGCCCGCGTACAGGGCGTAGAGGCCGGCAAACAGCTTGCCACCGCTGGTTCGCGGCGCATCGATGGGCCCCATGCCGCCCAGCAGCATGGCGGAATTGAGGAATGCGTCCAGCCAGGACAGGTGCTCGAAATGCGCATAGCCGGTCATGCCCAGTGCCAGCGAGGCGAGCAAGAGGCCAGCCGCCAGTGAAACGTGGAGCGCGAGGCGCCTGGCGAAAGCCGAGCGAGGCAAAGGCGGCTGAGCTCTCGTCTCGTACATGTTTCACACCCCATGCGTCCCGGTGGGACGGTCAGGCAGCGACCGCCACTGCGTTGCCGAGTTCCTGACCATACGCCACCTCAAGGGTGTGACCATCGGGATCCCGGATCAACGCCCAGTAGCCGACCGGAGGACCTGAATCCTCCGGCTCTCGAGCCAGGCATCCATCGTCTCGCGCGAGCTGGCAAAGCCGGTCGACTTCTTCGCGCGAGCGCACGCCGACGCCCAGGTGCGCCATGGGAAGCAGGGGCTTGATCTCGCCGGACGTCTCGATGAGGACGATGGCGAACGGTCTTGTCCGGTCGCTCAGCCAGACCACCCCTGGACGCCGATGCACGGCTTGCATGTTCGCGTACTTCGCATAGAACGCGACGCTGGCCGCAAGCGAGTGGGCAGGCAGCGCAACATGGGTGAGCCCGACGTCCGACATGAGTTTTCCTACCGGACGAACAGACGCTCGTTCGGTGACAGGTCGTGGCCCTGCGACTCTGCTTGTGTTGCTTCGTGAAAGCCAAGGCGTCCGAGCAGGCGAATGGACCGCTGGTTTTCCGCATCGACCGTGGCCAGGAAGCGAACAACGCCGTAGGCGGCGGCAACATGCTCCACGACGGCTCGGGCAGCTTGTGTCGCGTAGCCGCGGTTCCAATGCTTGCTGGAGAACACAAAGCCGATCCAGCCCGTCTGCCGGGCCGTGACGGTCGCCTGGACGTAGCCGATCGGCGCTGCCCCGGGTGGATGAACGACCCAGTTCAGCCAAAGTTGCTTCCCGTCGGGAGACTTGCGGCCCTCGATCCTTGAATACACGCTTCGAAGGTGCTCGATCGATGACGGCGCCGGGTAGTCGAGGTAGCGATAGAGCGCGGGCTCACGCAACACCTCGAACATCGCCTCCGCATGACCGACGGTCAGCGGCTCCAGGACGAGGTCAACAGTCGATAGTGTGCGCATGCGGCCCGGCGTCTGGACGGTCTCGTGCCGATTGGGGCACAAACCGAACGAATTGAGAAGACCCGAGCCAGGTCAAGCGGCGCGGCGCGCGCGAATCGCCTCCCGGGTCGATGAGGGTGGCTTCGGACTGGACACGCGCCTCGTCGCCACGCTTCTTCGGCTCGGGCGCAGGCGATGTCGCCGCTGGAATGGTTTCGCCCTCGGCCACCGCTGCCAGTTCCTGCAACTCGTGCAGCGACGCAAGCAGGTGCTGCGTGAGCTCCTGCACTTCGGGCTGCGACAGCAAGCGTCGGCATGCGGTGACGCCGAACTCCATCTTGCCGGCATAGCTCTGCACGGTGATGTTGAGACCCACGCCGTGGTACGGGATCGACACCGGGTAGTAGTGCTCCATGCGCGCTCCGGCCATGTAGAGCGGCGCGGGTGGCCCCGGCACGTTGGAGATCGTCACGTTGGCCAGCCGAGGCAGACGTGCACCGAGGTTGGATCGGCCGTAGAGCGAAGCCATGCCCGACATCAGCCACGGCGACGCGGCGATCGGCAGGTCGGCGCCGAGGACGGGCTTGAGGCCGCCGATCAGATCCTTCGACGCCTCCGACGATTCGCGGATCGCGTGGAAGCGCTTCGCCGGGTCGCCGATGTCGGTGGCGAGGTCCACGCGGATCGCCGACACCTGGTTGTTGTTCGAGCTGTCGTCGGCCTCGCGCAGGCTCACCGGAACCAGCGCGATCAACGCTCGTTGCGGCAGCAGATCGCGCTCGTGGAGGAACTTCCGAAGCGCGCCGCTGCACATCGCCATCACCACGTCGTTGAGCGTGCCGCCCATCCGCTTGCCGAGCGTCTTGAGCTGGGGCAACGGCACCGACAGGCTGCCGAACGAGCGCTGGTTGGTGATCGACGCATTGAAGATCGTCCTGGGGGCCATCTTCAAGCCGAGGCTGCGCTCGCGCGGTGCCTTCCTGCGGGTGGCAACGAGCTGCATCGCCGTGCCACCCAGCGCCTTGGCCGTCTGCGGCAGCATCTTGGCGAGCCTGGCGTACTGCGCCACCGAGTTCGAAACGGCGGCCTGCAGCAGCTCGGCCACTCCGAGCTGATAGGCATTGGCCGCACGCGCGGGCGCGGGCGGTCGCACCTCGCGGGCCTGCGGCGTCAGGTCGTAGAAGACCTTGGCGATTTCGATACCCGCCTTGCCGTCGACGCCGCTGTGATGGGCCTTGGAGTAGAAGGCGATCTGGCCGCTGGCCAGCCCGTCGATGACGTACACCTCCCACAGCGGGCGGCTGCGGTCCAGCAGGCTGGAGTGCAGCCGGGCGACCAGCACTTCGAGTTGCGCCAGCGTGCCCGGCTGGCGCAGCGTCACGCTGCGCACGTGGTAATCGAGATCGATGTCGTCATCGGCGATCCACACCGGGTCGGCCAGCTCGAAAGGCATGGTCGCGAGCTTGCGGCGGAACAGCCGCGCCAGGTGCAATCGCTTCGCGATCTGCGCCTTCACGTCGTCGTAGTAGTCGCCACGGTAGCCTTCGGGCAAGTCGAACAGCATGAGGCTGCCCACATGCATCGGCGTTTCCGGGGTTTCGAGATGCAGGAACGATGCATCCATGCTGCTCAGGTGGTCCATGCGCTTGTCTCAGTGGGACGATGTCTTGCGCGTCTTGGCCGAGCGCACGGCGAGCAGCAGGACGATTCCCGACAGCAGGTACAGGCCCATCACCAGGTACATGCTGTAGACGGGACTGCCGGTTCTCGCGGTGATCGCACCGGTGACGGCGGGGCTCGCCGCGGCACCCAGGTTGCCGAGGCTGCTGACGAGTGCAATGCCGGCGGCGGCTCCCGCCTTCGACAGGTACTCGGTGGTGACGGTGAAGAACAGCGGCGTTGCCGAAGCAATGCCGATCACCGCCAGCGACAGCCCCGCCAACGAGGCGCCGAGGTTTCCTTGCGTCACCGTCGTGATGCCCAGGCCGATCGCGGCGAGGGTCACGCTGGCGGCGAAGTGCCAGCGGCGCTCCCCGTGCTTGTCGGAACTGCGGCCGATCAGGACCATGCCGAACACGCCGATCAGGCTCGGCAACGCCGAGTACAGGCCGATCTGCATCAGGTCGGCGACACCCCAGCTCTTGATGAGCGTCGGCACCCAGAAGACCATGGTGTAGGTGGCGCCGAGCAGCAGGAAGTACACGAGCGCCAGCACATACACCTTGCGATCGCGGAACATCTGGCCGAGGCTCGCGTGCGAGGCCGTTGCCACATGCTTCTCGTCGTGCTCGAGGTTGGTACGCAGCGTCTTCTTTTCGGCCGAGCTCAGCCAGCGGGCGTCTTCAGGCTTGTCCTGCAGGTAGAAGTAGGCGGCGATGCCGAGCAGCGTGGCGGGCAGTCCCTGCACGAGGAACAGCCACTGCCAGCCGGCCAGGCCTTGCGCACCGTCCATGTACTTCATGATGCCGCCGCACAGCGGGCCGGCGATGACGTTGGCCACCGTCGTGGCGGCCATGAAGACGGCGATCATCTGGCCGCGCCGGGCCGACGGATACCAGTAGGTGAGATACAGGATGATGCCGGGGAAGAAGCCGGCCTCGAACACGCCGAGCAGGAAGCGCAGCACGTAGAACTGCGTCGGCGTCTGCACGAACATCATGCCCGCGGCGACGATGCCCCAGCAGAACATGATGCGCAGCAGCGTCTTTCGCGCCCCGATCTTCTCGAGCATCAGGTTGCTCGGCACTTCGAACAGGAAGTAGCCGATGAAGAAGATGCCGGCGCCCAGGCCATACACCGCATCGCTGAACGTCAGCACCTGCTTCATCTGCAGTTGCGCGTAGCCGATGTTGATGCGGTCGAGGTAGGCGACCATGTAGCAGACGATCAGCAGCGGAATGATCCGCCAGCTGACCTTGGAATACAGCGCGTCGTCGGCGCCGGTCCTGGGAAGCGAATGTTGCGTGCCGGGCGCACGCGCCGCATGGGTATTCATCGATGTCTCCGGGTTGGTGTCGATGGGCGTGAAAACTGCCATCGCTGCGGGAGACTTTATCGACCGCCGGTCGTGCGCGGGTTCGGAAAGCCGGCGTCGGGCTGCGGGCGCTGAACGGGGTCAGCCACGCCCGGTGAACCCACGCTTCGAGGGCCTGCGCGAGCCCGCGCGCTAGGCCTTGGCGATGCCCTTGTTCGGTTTTGCGGTCGGGGCTCGCGCCTGCGGCGGCAGGGTCAGCACCAGCTGGCACTGCCGCTCCAGCTCCGCTGCCCACGCGCGCGCTGTCGCCTTGTCGTCGGCATGGACGAGCAACACGTAGCGCCTTCCGCCGAACGCAGACAGGCACAGCGTCTGCACCGTGAGCGCCGACGGCGGGTACGGCAGGTCGGCGCACGCGTTCAGCGCCTTCGACCAGGCACCGACGATCTCGTCATGCACGCGCCGGTGGTGCTTGGGCTCGGCGATCTGATGCTCGAGGGCCAGCATCTTCGAGTCGTAGTACTGCAGCTCCGGCGCGTCGATGCCGTGTGTGAGCCGCAGCAGGTGGTGCAGCCGTTCCTGCCACGGCGCGTCGTTGGCCTGCACGACCTGCTTGTCGATGGCGGCGAGCAGCGCGTCCATGCCCTGGCGCACATAGCCGGACAGGAGCGCCTGCTTGTTGGGAAAGTATTCGTAGAGCGTGCCGACCGAGATGCCTGTTTCGAGCGCCACGGCGCGGGTGGTGAGCCGTTCCCAGCCTTGCGCTTGCCAGATGCGGACGAAGGCGTCGTAGATCGCCTGCACCGTGAAGCGTGCGCGCGCCTGCGAAGGGCGCTTCAGCGGCTTGGCGCGTGGCGCGCTCACCGGTGCATGGGTGGCGTGGCGCATTTGCAGGCATTGAACCACACGCCCGCTGACGCACGAGCGAAGCCCCTGCCGCTTGCGCAGGGCAAGGCGGACGGCACGGCGTTGGACGTCGGGAACGATTAGTGTCGACGGCATGGTCCTGGATCCCACCCTCGTGCGCGCGCTCTGCTTCGACGTGGATGGCACGCTCTCGGACACCGACGACCACATCGTCGCGCGGCTGGCCGGCCTGCTGGACGCCGTGCCCCTGGTGAGCGGCCGCCGCGCGGAACGGCTCGCGCGGCAGGCGGTCATGGCGGCGGAAACCCCCGTGCACGCGGCGTACGCCAAGCTCGACGAGCTGGGCCTCGACGTGCCGCTCGCGACGCTGCGCCATCGCCTGCGGGCCATCAGGAAGCGCGGCGCCGATCCGGCCGGCACACGAAATCCGCAGGCCATCGACGAAGTGCCGCACGAGATGATCGCCGGCGTGAAGGAGATGATCGTCGCGCTGGCCCGCCACTTCCCGATGTGCACCATCTCGACAGGCACGGCGCCGCGGGTGGAAAGGTTTCTCGAGCACTACGGGGTGCGGCAGCATTTCGTGGCCGTCATCGGCGCGCAGACCACCCGCCGCATGAAGCCGCATCCGGAGCCGCTGCGCTTCGCCGCGTCCGCGATGGGTGTGGCGCCGCAGGACTGTCTCATGATCGGGGACACGACCATCGACATCCGCACGGGCGTGGCCGCCGGTGCACAGCGGATCGGCGTGCTGTGCGGGTTCGGCACCGAGCCTGAGCTCAGGAGAGCGGGCGCGCAGCTCATCTTGCGCACGACGTCCGACCTGCTGGCCGTGCTGCGTCCGGAGGACGATCCGCTCAAGAAGACGGCGAGCCCGCAGCCGAATTGAAGGGGGAGCCCTCTCCCGTTCGCTCCGCCGATGGAGTCAGGCGCCGACCCGCGAGGGCAGCCAGGTCGCCACTGCCGGCACGAAGAACACCAGGACCAGCAGCAGCAGGCTCATCGCCACGAATGGCACGACCGCCTGGAAGATGTGCAGCATGGTCACCTGCGGCGGTGCCACGCCTTTCATCGTCATCAGCAACAGTCCGTGCGGAGGCAGCAGCAAGCCGAGCTGCATGCAGATCAGGAAGAGCACGCCGAACCAGACGAGGTCGATGCCGAGCGCCTGCACCACGGGCATGAAGATGGGCAGCGTGATCATCATCATGCTGACCTGGTCCACGAAGATGCCGAGAAAGAGCAGCATCAGCATCATCCCGGCGATCACGGCCCATGGCGGCAGGTGGCTGCCGGTGATCATCTGGGCCAGGCCATTGGAGGCCCCCGAGAACGACAGGATCTGCGCGAACGTCGTCGCACCGATGATGATGAAGAGGATCATCGCCGAGACGGCGACCGTGCCCTTCAGCGATTGCAGCAGGATGCGCCATGTGAGGGCGCGATAGGCCATCGCCAGCACCACGGTCGCCAGTGCGCCGATCGCCGCCGACTCGGTCGGCGTGCCCCAGCCGGCAGCCATGGCGCCGACGACGACGCCGAAGATCGAGACCAGCGGCAGCACGTAGACCACCAGCGGGCGCAGCCGCTCGAAGCCGTGATGCTTCACCGGCTCGCTGTGAGGCGCCAGGGCAGGGTCGAGCCGCACACGCACCACGATGTAGGCCACGAAGGCGGCCGACAGCACGAGCCCCGGCAGCACGCCGCCGATCAGCAGCTTCGAGATCGAGATCCCCGACAGCGACCCCAGCAGCACGGTCAGCGCCGAAGGCGGGATGAGCATGTCGACCGCGCCGATGGCCATCACGGGGCCGGTGGCGAGTGTCGGGTGATAGCCGCGCGCGAGCATCACCGGCACCATCAGCGAGCCCAGCATCGCGGTGGTGGCGATGGTCGAGCCCGAGATGGCCGAGAACACGGTGCCCGACACCACCGCGACGACGGCAAGGCGTCCGGGCACCTGCACGATCAGCCGCTCGATGCCGTCGATCACCTTCACCGCCAGGCCGGTGTGGAACAGCACCTCGCCCATCAGCACGAAGAGGGGGATCGGCGTGAGCGAGAAGCTCATCACCGAGCTCACGCTGTTGCGCGCCAGCTGCACCATGCCGGGCTCGCCGCCGAGCCACAGCCACGCGCCCAGCAGGTTGATGACGAGGAACGAGAACGCGACCGGCAGGCCGAGGAACAGCAGAACGGTGGACCCGCCGAGGAGCAGCCAGGCGGCGAGCTGCCAGGTCACCGGACAACCTTGCGCGGCGCGCGCCTTGCACAAACCCTCCGCGCTGCGCGCTCCGGAATGAGCGCTTGGGAGCGGCCCGGCGCGCTCATTGGACCCCTGCGCGCTGCGCGCTCCGGAATGAGCGCTTGGGAGCGGCCCGGCGCGCTCATTGGACCCCTGCGCGCTGCGCGCTCCGGAATGAGCGCTTGGGAGCGGCCCGGCGCGCTCATTGGACCCCTGCGCGCTGCGCGCTCCGGAATGAGCGCTTGGGAGCGGCCCGGCGCGCTCATGCCGCGCTCACCGCGTCGCGCCGCGGCGCGTGGGCCGAATGGGCGAGCCGCCGCATGCGAAAGGCGAACTCGATGGCCAGGAGTGCGAAGCACGCCGGCAGCGGGGCGATGAACCACCACTCGGGCATGACGAGCGTCTTGATGGACAGCGCGTTGCCGGCGAGGCTGCGGGCGGCGGCGGCGCTGCCGTACCAGGTCATCCAGGCACAGCAGCCGAGCCCGAGCAGATCGGCGATCCACTCGCAGGCATACGCGAGCCTGGGCGGCAGCACGCGCAGCATGATGTCGACGCGGATGTGACGCCCTTCGCGCAGCAGCCACGGCGCCGCCAGCAAGGTGATGAGGTAGAGCAACAGCTCGGAGACCTCGTTGCTCCACGCAATGCCCCGAGGCAGGCCCGGCAGGACGACGTTGCGGGTGAGCACGTCGGCGCAGATGACGAGCATCATCGCCAGCAGCAACAGGCTGGCAACGAGCGCGAGCGCCTCGATCAGCGCGCCGTACACCGCCTCGCCGCGGCCGGGACCGGCGCTCGTGCGCTCCACGATCGCGCCGTCTGCGTTCACTTGGCGGTCAGCGTCTTCAGCTTCTGCGCGAAGTCGGGATTGGCCTTCATCGCCGTTGCCCAGCCCGCCTCGTAGGCCTTGTCGGTCCACGCCTTGGTGCCGGCGGCATCGAAGCGGATGGTCTGGATTCCGGCCTTCTCCTGGCGCGCGGTCTCGTCGGCGGCGTAGGTCTTCCAGAAGCCGTTCATCGCCTCGAGCGCGGCCACCTGCTTGTCGAGAAAGGCCTTCTGCCGCGTGTCGAGCTTGCGGTAGGCATCGACGTTCATCACGATGGAGACCTCGGCGTCGTAGAAGCCGGGGTCGACGCGGTACTTCGTCTTCTCGTGCCAATTGAGGTCGAAGATGCCGCCGATCGGCCAGCCGTAGCCGTCGACGACGTTGCGCTCGAGCGCGGTGTAGACCTCGCCCGGCGGCGTGGTCACGACGCTGGCGCCCAGGCCGGCGAAGAAGTCGCGGTAGACCGGCGTGATGCGGATCTTGAGCCCGGTGAGATCGGGCTTGTCGATCTTCTTGTTCAGGTAGAGATGGAAGGGCTGGTTCTCGACCATGCGCCCCAGGTAGACCATGTTCGCCTTCTGCATCCACAGCTCGTTGATGGCCGCGAAGGCGCCGTTGCGCCGCTGCTCGGCTACCGGAACCTGCGTCAGCTTGAGGAAGTCGGCCTCGGGCATCACGTTGGTGTAGAAGGCGCCGGTCGACAGCGCCATGTCGACCACGCCCGACTTGACCGCATTGCCGACTTCGAAGGTCGGGATCGCCTTGGGGCCGCCGATGAAGTTGATCTGCAGCGTGCCCTTGCCCTCGCTGTTGAACGTCTGCAGCCACTTCTGCAGGTGCTGGACGTAGATGCCGTTCTCGGCGAAGGCACTCACCATGCGCAGCGTGGCCTCCTGCGCTGCGACGAGGCCGGGCGCGAGCATCGCGGCGACGACGAACAGGAAGCGGCTCGGCGAGGTGCGATGGGCTGTCATGGCGAGTCCTCGAGGCGTCAGCGCGCAGGCGCGGGAAGACGGTCGCATGACCGCCCGCCGAAAGTGTCGCGCTGCTGAGCGCAGGGGCGGAGCGGGTTTGTCTGGAGGCGCGCGCGGCGTGGGCGCACGTACACCGAGTTGCCATATCCCGGCCCGGGGCGCATGCTGGCCCCGGCACATGCCGACGACCGAGGAGACACTCCATGAACAGATTCGACTCTGCGACGCGGCGCAGCGGATGGGCTGTGCGCGCTGCCGTTTTCATCGTCACCTGCGCCGCGCTGGCAGCGCCGGCCGTGCAGGCCGGCGAGCGCGACGAGCACGATCGCAGCGGCGGCCCCGAGCTGTGGAACGTCGCTCGCAAGGCGCGCGTGATCGATCTCTCGCACACCTGGGACGCGAGCTCGCCGATCGCCTCGGTGAATCCGCCCTACGCCTTCACGCTGTCCGCCACGCATGCCAACACCCGCGGTGCCTTCAACGACGGCGGCCAGCTGTCCTTCACGGCCGAGATCATGCAGTGGAGCGGCCAGCACGGCGCGCCGAGCATCGATGCCATCGGCCACATCGGCCGCGACGGCAAGCTCTTCGGCGGCGTGGATGCGGCGGCCGCCACCGCCGACCTGTCGGGCCTGGGGGCCAGCGGGGTTGGCGCACACCTTGCGATCGACCAGTTCCCGAACGAGCTGATGGTCAATCGCGGGGTCCTGCTCGACGTCGCGCGCATGGTGCAGGGCGACTCGACCCCGCTGCCGCCGGCCTTCGAGATCACCGCCAGGCACCTCGAGGAAGCAGCTCAGAAGCAACGCGTGAAGCTGCGCCCGGGGGACACGGTGTTCATCCGCACGGGGTGGGGGGCCTACTTCTCCGCGCAGCCGGCGCTGTATGCCGGCGGCTCGTCTCCCGGACCCGGCCTCGACGCGGCGGAGTTCCTCATCCGCCACGGCGCGCGGGTGGTGGGCGACGACACGCTCACGTTCGAGCAGCGGCCGCCCATTGCGACCGTGAACGGCAAGCTGCAGGTCTTTCCGGTGCACATGCGGCTGATCGCCGACAGCGGCATCTTCATCATCGAGAACCTCGATCTCGAGGAGCTGTCGGCGGCCCGCGCCTACGAGTTCACGGTGGTCACTCCGCCGTTGAAGGTGCGCGGCGGCACGGGCTCGGCCCTGCGCGCGTTCGCGCTCGTGCGGCAGAGGGACTGAGCGCGCGCTGGCGCCGCACTCGTGGCGCGGCGCGCGGTAACCTGTCGCGATGGATTCCCTCATCGCGGCCGCCGCGCGCGCCCTCGTCGCCGGCGACGCGATCGGCGCGCTCAAGCGCGTGAGCCTTCGCGACGACCCGCCGGCGCTCGCCTTGCGCGGCATCGCCATGGCCCAGCTCGGCGAACACCCGCGGGCCCGCGACCTGCTGCGGCGCGCCGCCCGCGGCTTCGGTGCCCACGAGCAGCTGTACCGCGCGCGCTGCGTCGTCGCCGAGGCGGAAGTGGCCCTCGCGACCCGCGATCTCAACGGATCGCCGCGCGCGCTGGCCGCGGCGCTGTCCACGCTGGAGGCGCATGCCGATCGCGCGAACGCACTGCACGCACGGCTGATCGCCGTGCGCCGGCTGCTGCTGCTCGGGCGCATCGACGAAGCTGCGGCGGCGCTGGCGCAAGTCGACACGAGCCGTGTGCCGCCGTCGTTGTCGGCAGTGGCCGAGCTCGCCGCGGCCGAGCTCGCGATGCGCTCGCTGCGCACGCAGCCGGCGCGTGATGCGCTGGCGCGAGCGCAGGAAGCGGCGGAGCGTGCGGGCATCCCTGCGTTGGTGGCCGAGGCCGCCGAGGCGCGCGCCGTGCTCGAACGTCCGGCGGCCCGGCGCCTGCACGCGGGCGGGCCGGACCAGCCGCTGCGGCTGGACCAGGTCGAGGACCTGCTCGACTCCGGCGCGCTGGTGGTCGACGCCTGCCGCCGCGGCCTGCGGGCCGGCGGCATCTGGCTGCCGCTGTCGCGCCGCCCGGTGCTGTTCGCGCTGGCGCGGGCGCTCGCGCAGGCATGGCCCGGCGACGTCGACCGCGGCACGCTCATCGCCTGCGCCTTCCGCACGCGCCGGCCCGACGAGACCCACCGCGCGCGCCTGCGTGTCGAGATCGGCCGCCTGCGCGCGCTCGCGGCACCGCTGGCGCGCATCGAGGCCAGTGCACGCGGCTTCGCGCTCACGCCCTTGCAGGCGAACGGCGCGCAGGACGTCGTGGTGCTGGTGCCGCCGATCGACGGCGACGAGGCCTCGCTGCTCGCGCTGCTGGCCGACGGCGCCGCCTGGTCCACGTCGGCCCTGGCATTGGCGCTCGGGGCGAGCCAGCGCACGGTGCAGCGCGCGCTGGTCGACCTGCAAGGGGCGCAGCGGGTGCGCGCCATCGGTCGGGCGCGCGCGCAGCGCTGGCTGGCGCCGCCGCTGGCCGGATTCACGACGATCTTGTTACTCCCCGCGGCGCTGCCACTCACGTAGATTTGCTTCGACGGCGCATCGCTGAAGCGCCGAAAAGGAGCAAGACGATGAGCACTTCCCGACACACGGCCGGCGAGAAGGAGAAGACGACGCCACCGGTGCGCGCCGCCGAGATCGTGCGCGAGTACGGTCCCTTCGAAGGCGCCTCGCAGATCCACGGCGTCACCCACGACGGGCATCGGGTGTGGGCCGCCACCGGCGCCACGCTGGTGGCCTTCGATCCGGCGAGCGGCCAGGTCGCGCGCACGCTGGCACACGCCGGCGACGCCGGCACCGCCTTCGACGGCAAGCATCTCTACCAGGTCGCCGAGGCCCGCATCGACAAGATCGATCCGGCCACCGGCGACGTGCTCGCGTCGATTCCGGCGCCCGGGCACGGTCGCGACTCGGGTCTCGCGTGGGCCGAGGGCAGCCTGTGGGTCGGGCAGTACCGCGACCGCAAGATCCACCAGATCGATCCCGAGACGGGCGCGATCCTGCGCACCATCGAATCCAACCGCTTCGTGACCGGCGTCACCTGGGTCGACGGGGAACTGTGGCACGGCACCTGGGACGGCGACCAAAGCGAGATCCGCCGGGTCGATCCCCGCAGCGGTGCGGTGCTCGAGCGCCTCGAGATGCCGCCCGGCACCGGTGTCAGCGGCATGGAGTCCGACGGGGCCGACCTGTTCTATTGCGGCGGCGGATCGAGCGGCAAGGTGCGCGCCGTCCGGCGTCCGAAGACTGCGAAACGATGAAGTCCATTGACAGTGTCACCAGGAGCACACCGATCATGAACACCGCCACCCATGAAGCGAACACCGTGAACCATTCCGTCGTCTCGAAGGACCGCTGGCTCGCCGAGCGCAAGGCGCTGCTGGCGCGCGAGAAGGAGCTGACGCACCTGCGCGACCAGGTCGCGCGCGAGCGCCGCGCGCTGCCATGGATGCGCGTCGACAAGCGCTACGTGTTCGACACGCCAAAGGGCCCGCGCACCCTCGACGAGCTGTTCGAAGGCCGCCGCCAGCTGCTCGTGCAGCACTTCATGTTCGGGCCGGGCTGGGAGCAGGGGTGCCCCAGCTGCTCCTTCATGGCCGACCACAGCGACGGCATGAACGTGCACCTGGCGCATCGCGACGTCACGCTGCTGGCCGTCTCACGCGCCCCGCTCGCGGACATCGAGCGCTTTCGTGAGCGCATGGGCTGGCAATTCAAGTGGGTCTCCTCGCATGGCAGCGACTTCAACTTCGACTTCGGCGTCAGCTTCACGCCGCAGGAACTGGCCCGGGGCGAGCTCCACTACAACTACGGCGCGTGGCGGATCCTGTCGGAGGAGCTGCCCGGCATCAGCGTGTTCTACAGGAACGACGCAGGCGACGTCTTCCACACCTACTCGACCTACGGGCGGGGCGTGGAGGCGATGATGGGCACCTACAACCTGCTCGACCTCACGCCCAAGGGACGCGACGAGCACGACGGGGTCTACAAGATGGATTGGGTGCGCCACCACGACCGGTACGAGCCGGCGCCGCAAGCCGGTTCGTGCTGCGCCTCGCACACCTGAGTCGACCCGAGCCACGCCCGGATGCATGTGCCATGGCGACCCTGTGGCCGTGGCTGGCGATCGCCGGTCTCGGCGCCCTGCATGGACTGAGCCCGGCCAACGGCTGGATGTTCGCCGCCGCCTGGGCCGCGGGTGCCAACGACAGGTCCCAGGTGCGGCGCGCGCTGATGCCCATCGCGCTCGGGCACGCCGCCGCGGTGGCGCTCGTGGCGTGGGCCACGGCGAAGGGCGCCTCGATGGACCGCGCGCAGGTGCAGGGCTTGGCCGGTGCGCTGCTCGTCGCCGGGGCGTCGTTTCGCTGGCTGCGCGGCACCGGTCGCTGCACGCCCATCGCCACGCAGGCGTGTCACGTCGGCCTGGCGCTGTGGTCCTTTCTGATGGCGACGGCACACGGCGCCGGGATGATGCTGGTCCCCGCGCTCGTGCCACTGTGCCTGGCGGACAACCCGGCGCGTGAGCTCACGGCATCGGGGTCGATGGCGGTGGCGCTGGCGGCGGTCGGGGTGC
This sequence comes from Piscinibacter sp. XHJ-5, assembly GCF_029855045.1. Classification (GTDB taxonomy): domain Bacteria; phylum Pseudomonadota; class Gammaproteobacteria; order Burkholderiales; family Burkholderiaceae_C; genus Albitalea. The sequence goes on along the minus strand of NZ_CP123228.1, from coordinate 4,412,472 downwards.
ACACGGCCGCGATGCTGGCCACCACCGGCCTCATCGCCGCCGGCGTGTGCCGTGGCGTGAACGCGTGTGTCCCGCGGATGGGCGGGAATGCCGTGCGCCAGTGGTGGACGCTGGCGCTCGCGGTCACCGGCGTGATGCTGATGATGCTTTGCTGAAGTGTTTTCTCGAGCGACCCGGCGATCGCCCAATCATTGAGGTCGGAGATGGCGACCTCGGCGCGGCGGAGCGCCATCACGGCCCGGCGCAACGAATCGTCGGACTCGAACGCGCGTTCGACGGCCATGTGCGCCAGCATGAGCGCGCGCTCACCGATCCTGCGGCGCGGGTTCGGCGCGCCATGCGGCGCGACACAAGTCGGCGGCAGCAGTGCCGGCCCCTTCCACGGCTGGCTCAGGCCTTGGCCGGGGCTGGCAGAGGGAACAACTCCATGACCTCGATCGACGACTCCGGAATCTGCAAGTGCGGGTGATCCTGGAAGTCCCTGGCTACGGCTTCCTTGGTCTCGCCCTGCACGATGGCGTACATCACCAAGGCGTTGCGCGCATCGGAAGCACTGCCCTGGATGACACGCACCGCCTTGCCCAGACCCGCGCCGGGATCACTGAACATTCTCGAGCGGCTGCTCATCCACTCCTGAATCTCGCGCGACATCCTTTCCTCTTCGGATTTGCGGGCTTCGGGAGGCGTCTTCATCCACTCGTCCATGACCGAAGGCGGGATCAGGTAAAGGACCAGGAATTTCTTCATGCTGCACTCCTTGAAAGGCAATGACCGAGCCTTTCAGCAACCAGCGGGCAACTGGCGCGCCCACGCAACGTGAACGCCCAGGCCAGTCCGTGGCACAGTTGTCGACATCGATTCCTCCAGGGCAAACCATGCTTGTCGGAACCTGTCACTGCGGCGCTGTCACGATCGAGTTGCCATCTGCCCCCGAGAAGGCCACGAGCTGCAATTGCTCCATCTGCAGGCGCCTGGGTACCCTCTGGGCCTACTACGAGTTCGGCACTGTCCGCATAGCGGGTCATCCTGAGAAAACCCAGGAATACATTCAAGGCGACAGAACCCTCAAGACAGTGCGTTGCGCCACTTGCGGCTGCACAACGCATTGGGAACCGCTGAATCCGGAACCGGGTGCTCACCAGGGCGTGAACCTGCGGAATTTCGACCCGAAGATCCTCGAGTCCATTCGAGTCCGGCGATTCGACGGCGCGGACACATGGAAATTCCTGGATTGACCAGGTTGAAGAGAATGCGGCCTGACCTCCATCGAACGGATGCTTCCAGCCGGCGTCGCCGCCTGAGAGCGCCGCGGTGGATCATCAGGCGGTCGTCATCAACGGCGCGGAGCGATTCATGGCCCTGGACCCTGCTCAGTCGTACGTTCACCTCGCCCCCAACGGGTCGAGCCAGATCCTTGCGGGTGGCGAGCAGTTCTGGTCGCTTCCGGAAGGGGAGGCCGCGCTCTACGGTCGAGGGTGGCTCATCTCCGAATTCGAGTGCTCATCGGATTGGGCAAACTGGGAAATGCACCCCGGAGCCGATGAGTTCGTGTACTTGCTCTGCGGCTCGGCGCTGCTGCTGCTCGAACAGCCCGAAGGCGTACAAACGATTCCTCTGGAGGGGCGCGCTGCCGTCGTGGTGCCCAAGGGCGTTTGGCACACGGCCAAGGTGCTCGCGCCCAGTCGAATGCTGTTTGTCACCATGGGCGCGGGCACTCAGCATCGCCCGGTTGCAGCCGACGCCGCCTGAGCATTCCGTCGAGCCGATTCAAGGACGTTTGCATGGTGCCTGCATTTCTCAGATTTGACGGAGCAGTGGAAAGCGAGCCTGCGATTGACAAGTGGCTGGACATGCAGCCGAGCGTGCTGGGCTCCATTGCGCGAAGGTGGTTCGCGGTGATGCGCGGTTGTGGCACTGATGTTCGGGAACTCATGCACGACGGATGCCCCACCGTGTGCGTGACAGACGCGCCGTTTGCCTATGTCAATGTCTACAAGGCCCACGTCAACGTGGGCTTCTTCCACGGCGCAGCGCTGGCAGACCCAGCGGGTCTGCTGGAGGGGACAGGCAAGTTCATGCGACACGTGAAGCTCAAGCCCGGCCTTGCCGTTGACGGCGCATCGCTCGAAGCACTCATCGACGCCGCGCATGAGGACATCGTCGCCAGGCTCGACATATCCGAGTGAGCCATCCAGCGGCGCCGTCCGCTCCACACCCCCCTCATGCCAGATGCGCACCACATGGAAACTCTCTTGAACGCCACGCAGTGGCCCGCCATGGTCGTCACCCTCCTGGCCGCCTGGCTGGTCGCATCACAAAACAGGCGCAAACGAAACTGGGGCTTCTGGTTCTTCATGGCGAGCAACGTCCTGTGGATCGTCTGGGGTTGGCACGCCCAGGCCTACGCGCTCATTGTTTTGCAGCTGGGGCTATTGGCACTCAACCTGCGGGGTGCCAGCAAGAACGAGCCTTCGGTCGACGGGAAGAGCAATACCTGACCCATCCATCGGGCGAGTCGTGAACAGTCGCCCGCCAAGAGTCACTCGATCCCACTGCTCGTCTGGCGTTGCAAAGCCGCCAGTTCCTGGATCAGCTTGTCGATGCGCACGAGGAAGGCTTCCCGGCTCGCATGTGGGCTGCCGGTGATCAGGTCGGACGCATGCTCGGCCAGCACGAGGTCGCCCGCATCGCGAGCCCAACGACGGACTTCGCAGTACGCCACCAATGCCAGGCGACCCAGATCGTCGCGCCTGCGGGCATGGCGCAGGTCAGCGAGCAGGTCCTCGAGATTCAATTGCAGGTTCCGGGCGGAAGGCATGTTGCACTGCAGCATGCGACCCGCGGCTGACGCGTCACTGACGCGGTCGAGGGCGCCTTTCCGCTCCCGAAGAGGCGCCGGCCCACTGCGCGCCGGCCCGTTTCACTCGCACGAGCCGATCGGCGTGGCGACGATGCGCTGATAGAAGGTCATGTTCTTGCCGCCCAGGCGCACATGGAGCATGCCGACGAGCTTCTCCGGTGCGAATTGCCACTGCGCATCGCCGGTGGTGGCGCGGCCGCCATCGCATTGCAGTGCATAGGTTGCCGCGTCTTGGGATTCGAATGACTTGACCAGCCTGCAGCCCTGCAGCGACACGTCGTGGAGCATCCAGAATTCCCGCGACAAGTCCCGCGGGTCGATGCAGCGCGTCACCGTCACGGTCGCGTAGCGCAGGTTTTCGTCGAGGTGCGGCATGCCGGTGAGCGTCGTCACCTCGTAGCGTCGAGACGTTGCAGCGTCTGTCGCTGTGGCGCCATGGTGAATATGGCCGAGCACCAAGAGCGCAAGCAGGCAGCCGGATCGGCGGCTATGGCCCATGGTTGATCTTCTTCCGGGCTGCCCAAGGTACGCGGTCTAGCGATGAACCGCGGATCCGCCGAATTCGTAGCCGAATTCGATGATGTCGAGAGGGCGGCCATCGGGACCTTGCGGCTGGTATTCCATCTTGAGCCGGCGGTAGCTCAGCACGATCATCTCCATGGGAGGCCCGTCTGCCCCCGAACCGGACACTTGCATCGACTCCACGCGCACATCGCCGAGCGTCAACCGCAGGATGAAGAACCGAAACGGACCCGCGCGTTCCACCGTCAGCACCGCCTCCGTGGGCAGGCGGTTCACGTGCAACGCAAGAATCAGCGGGGACGCTGCATCCACGTTCTTCGTGAGGGACAGGCCGCAGGCCATGCGCTGGTCACTGTCGACGTTGGACTCCCACGACCACGACAACACATCGATCTCGCCCGCATGGTCGATGGTCACGCTCTCGCCGGAGATATCACAGAGCTTGAGGTAGGAATCCGCTGGCATGCATGGTCCTCTCAGATTTCGTTCACTTCGGGTTCACAGCAGTCCCCCCAGATGATCCGGCGAGCGCGTCGAAGCAGCAGGCGGGCCGGGTGACGGGGGTCTGTGCGCGCCAACCACGCATCGATGCGATCCAGCTGCGCCAGGGCTTGATGCGTCGATTCGATCCGCAGGGGTTGTCGCAAGGGTCGGATGAAGGCGCTCGATGCGTTCACGGCTTGCGCGGCATTCTCGAAAGCCTGGGTCAGGCCCAGCAGGTGTTCGAACTCGCCTTCGCGTGCGCCAGCTTCGTCGAAGCCATACCGGGCGATCCACTGCGCGGTCTCGTGGATCTCGCATAGCGCCTGCAGGACCTGCGGCGCGCTTTCGGCGATGCGGCGTAGCTCCTCCAGTGCATCGAAGGTCCCGATGGGCTCGGAATCTCCGGCCAACAGCGGTGAGAACTCCACCTCGATGTGGCGGCCGGTCAGATCGAAACCGCGCGCCACCGCCGTGGCCCTGATGTCGGCCAGCACCTCGCCCTCCGCGATCCGGCGCAGCGAATTCAGCAGCAGAACTTCATCCTCGGGATCGTCGGGATGCGCGCGAGGATGGAGTTGCTTGCCGTAGCGATCGAGCAGGCATGCCGCCAGGCGCAGCCCGTCGGCGAGGCCCAGAACACCATCGCGATGCACTGCGGCGCGCAGCCATGCCGCTGCGAACCTCAGATCCTTGCTGCGCGTCAGAAGCGCTTGCGCCCGATGCTGCACGTCTTCCCAGTCCACCTCGGACGGCGGGTAGATGCGCTCGCCATATTGCGCTTCGGGTCGCACGACGAGAGCGCGTTCCAGTTCCAGGGCTTCGTCGTTGTACTCGACATCCGGTCCGCAGGGATCGTCTCCCGCGATCGGTGCCAGCAGATTGTCGAGGTCCGTCATGCAAGAGCAGATGAATGGCACAGGGTGTATTCGCTAGTATCCGCGTCAAGCACAGCCCGTAGCAAGACGACATGGACACACTCGGCAGCCCGCGTCTCACGGGACGTGCGACGCGACCGCAAGTGCGAGGTGCCTCGCCCCGTCTCGGCGTCTTCATCTCGTATGCACGCGTGGACGGCACCCAGCTCGCCGAGCGGCTTCGCCAGGCTTTCATGGACGCCGGCCTGTCGGTGTGGCAGGACATCCCCGAGATCGAGGTCGGCGACGACTGGTGGCTGCAAATCAGGCAGGCGCTCGATCGCGTCGAGTACCTGGTGCTGGTGATGACCGAAGGCGCGCTCGCCTCGGAGGTGGTTCGACGCGAATGCCAGTACGCCCGCCAGCAGGGAGTCGCTGTCTGTCCGGTGACAGCCGGCACGATGCAGTTCGCGGGTGCGGTTCCACGATGGCTGCGTTCGTTGCACTGGCACGCCGGTGAGAATCTGCAGCGACTGATCGCCGAGCTGAACCGCTCGCCGAAGGTGCGGCGCGTGCCGTTCATGGCCGAAGCCGTGCCGGTCGACTACGTGCACCGGACCACCGAGTACGAGCAGCTGGTGCGGCTGCTGATCGAGCCGCAGCGCCACGAGCCGGTTGCCATCACGGCCGCCCTGCGCGGTGCCGGCGGCTATGGAAAGACCACGCTGGCCCGCGCGATCTGCCACGATCCCCGTGTTCTCGAAGTCTTCGACGATGGCGTCGTGTGGATCACGCTCGGTGAGCGGCCGGGGAGCGCAGACCTCCTCGATCGAGTCGTCGATCTGATCGAGACGCTCGACGGCGAGCGACCGGGCTTCGCCGGTCTCGATGCAGCCGCTGCACGCCTGCGCCAGTCGCTGGCGGACCGTCGGCTGCTCTTTGTCATCGACGACGTCTGGCACGCCGAGCACCTCGCGCCGTTTCTCAAGGGCGGACCTCAGTGCTCGCGGTTGATCACGACGCGCGACGGCGACACATTGCCGCCGGATGCCGGGCGCATCGCAGTCGACCAGATGAAGTCGAAGGAGGCAATGGCGCTCCTTGCCCAGGGCCTCCCGGCACTCCACCCGTCGCACCTGCGCACTCTCGCCGAGCGTCTGGGCGAATGGCCGCTGCTGCTGAAGCTGGCCAACGGCGTGCTGCGTCGTCGCATCGTGGAAGCGGCGCAGCCGCCCGACGAGGCGCTGGCATGGGTGGAGGAGGCGCTCGCCACGCGCGGTGTCTTCGCGTTCGATGCGCGAAATGCGGAGGATCGCAACCGCGCGGTCGCGCGCACCGTCCAGCTGAGTCTCGACGGGCTGAGTGCTTCCGAAACCGAGCGATTCTTCGACCTGGCGGTCTTTCCCGAGGACCTTGACATTCCGTTGCTCGAACTGGGCCGCTACTGGCACCTGCGGGGGCGGCTTCGTCCCTTCGAGGTCGAGGACTTCTGCCTGAGGCTGCACACGGTCTCGTTGCTGCAGCAAGTCAACCTCGAGACACGGACCGTGCGCCTGCACGATGCCATCCGCCACTTTCTTCTCGATGCGCACGACAGCGCCGTGCTGATGTCTCGACACGGTGCGCTCGTCGACGCGCTCGGCGAGGGCCGGCCCGCGGAACAGGCGGCTCTCTCGAACGAGTACCTGCTGAGGCATCTGGCCTATCACCTTGCAGCGGCCGGGCGGCTCGACGAGCTGGTGCGGGTCCTGAAGTCGGTCGACTTTGCGACGGCTCGCATCCATCGGCACCGATCGTGGTCGCTGCGTCAGGACCTGGCACTCGCCGCCGAGCTGGTCGTTTCAGATCCTCTGCTTCGCGCGATCGAACGCGAAGTGGGCCGATCCGCGCACGTGCTCGACGAGGTTCGCGATGTGCGCGAGTTGACGCAGACCTTGCGTTGCCGTCTCGCCCCGTTTGCCATGGAGGACGAGGGCGACGGGGCGTCGTCCGGCCCGGCCTTGCTGGCGCAATACCCGCTGCCTGCGCTGCACCCGGACCTGATGTTCGAACTTCGGCTGGACGCCGGCGTCCGCAGCCTCGCCTTCAACGTCGACGGCGAGCGGCTGCTCTGCGGCACCCGAGCGGGATGGGCGCAGGTCGTGGAGATGCGGACCGGCCGGCCACTGGCGCGGTTCTCCGGCCAGGGCGGCAAGATGAACGCGTGCATGTTCATGCCCGACGATCGGACCGCCGTGTCGGTTGGCGATGACGGTACACCCGCCATCTGGGACATGGCCACGGGCGCCAAGACGACCGACCTGGAAGCTTGCGGCTGCCGCCTGCTTTGCTGCGACATCGACCCGTCCGGGACGTGGCTGGCAGCGGGAGGTGCCGACAACCGCCTGCACCTCTGGGAGCTGTGCACCGGGCGTCGGCTGCATGCGCTCAAGGGGCATGCCGCGTCCATCGTGGCGTGCAACTTCGCAGCCGACGGCACGAGCGTGGTGACGGCAGCCGCCGATGGCCACTGGCGGATGTTCAACCTGAGCGATTTCTCATGCGCGCTCGTCGTGCCGGCGCATGCATTGCCGATCGCCACCGGCACCTTGGCCTACGGTGGGCATCGCTTCGTCACTGGCGCGGCCGACGGAAGACTGCGACTCTGGGACTGGCCGGGAGGTGCACTGATCGCGGACCTGGCGGCCCACCCCCGCGGCGTCCAATGCTCCGCGGCTGCTCGTCACAAGCCTTGGCTCATCTCGGGCGGCCACGATGGTGCGCTTCGGATCTGGAATTCCGACACGGGCTCGCTCCAGAAGACGATCGACACCGACGCACGGTTCGTGAGCGCGGTCGCGGTGGACCCGCATGCGCGCCACTTCGCCGCAGCCGGAGGCAGCGCCATCAGAGTCTGGCAACTCGGTGAACACGACGACGATCAGCCGCAGCATCGCCAGCGGCACGGTCGCATCGTGGCGTCCGCACCGGATGGCGCGCACCTGGTCACGTCGGACGCGAACCACGCCCTGTCCGTCTGGCATGGCGACCCTGCGCGGCAACACCGATTGGAGCCGGCGCTGGAGGGGCCGCTTGCGTGTGTCTGCGTGTCGCCGGACGGCCGATACGTTGCGGCCGCCCCGGACAACGGCCCCTTGCGCGTATGGCAGGCCGATGTTCAACGGCCTTGTCCGGTGCTGCTGGTACCGGCTTCGTCACCGGACGCCGAGGGTGCCGGCGTTCTCTGGTGCACCTTTGCTGACCGCGGCGAGGCATTGAGATGGCAGACGAGCGACGGACGCCTCCACGCTCATCGGATCGATCACGGCGCCGTCACGACGTCCCCGCAAATCGAACCCCTGGTCGACGCGATGCTTGCCAGGGATGGCGCGTGGCTGGCCGGCGTGGAGCGGAGATTCGATGACGTCGACCCGACCATCTGCATGGTCGATGCCGCCACGGGCCAGGTTTTCGCCTCCTTCACGGCCGACGAATCAGCCGGTCCCAGGCAAGTTGCACTGGCCGGCCACGTGGGTCCGGTCACGCGATGTGCCTTCAGCCGCGAGGGCCGCACCTTGATCTCCGCCTCCGACGACGGCAGTGCGATTCTTTGGGACTGTGAAACCGGCCTTCGACGCGCCACCTTCGGCGGCCATGGCCATTTCGTCTCGGGTGCCCTCCATGTCCCGGAAGGTCCTCATGTGTTCACCGCCTCGTGGAACGGCACGTGGAGCCGCTGGAGAGCGGAAGACGGGGTGCGCGACTTCTGCATCGAGGGGCATGCGGCCCCGATCGTCGATCTGGCTCTCGCTGCCGGCGCAAGCGTTCTCCTGACGGCTTCGTCCGATCGATCGGTCGCGCTGTGGAAACCGGACGGCACGCTGATACGTCGGCTGCCTGACCATCCGGCCGCGGTGACATGCGGCGCCTTGAACGAAGCCGGCACGCTGGCGGCGTCGGGCGATGCCGATGGCAACGTGACCCTGTGGGACACACGTTCCGGCGTGCCGCTGGCGACATGGCGACAGCACGAGCAGCAGGTGAACCGATGTACCTTCGACGCGAGCGCGCGATGGCTGGCCACCGGGTCGGACGACGGGACAACGTGTATTTGGGACGTCGAGACCCATCGCCTCCACCGTCGACTGAAATCGTCCTCGCGCCCGGTCGTCGATGTCGCGTTCCATCCGGATGGGAAGCGTGTTGCCGCACTGAGCTGGGAGCCGGGCATCGACGTGTGGGACATCCACTCCGGACTCCTTCAGAGCCGGGCTGGCCTGAAGGAATGGCCCAAGCTCGTGCAGTGCTGCGCGCTGTCGCCTGATGGCGAGACGCTGGCCGTCGCAACCGGCCATGCCATGCGCATCCTGCGGTTCAAGGACCTGGAGCCGATCGCCATGGTGCCGAGGATGCTGCATGTCGCCGGCGTGTCGGTGCAGCGCAAGCTGGTCGGCGTGCGCGTCGGCGACAGCTCGGCATGGTTCAGGGTGCCGGCGCCGGATTACGCCGGAACGGACGGTCAGGTCATTTGGGCCCGATGCGCCGTGACGGCAGACCGCCGTTCGGGCTTGCATTGGACGCAGGAAGACAGCTCCAACACCTGCCGCGTGTGGAGCACGCAGCACGGTGAGTTCGTGCTGAACTGGCCCGGACCGGAGGACCGGCCGTTGTCGTGCAGCCTGAGCGGCGACGGCCTGTTCGCTGCCTTCGTCTTCGAGTCGGGCGTCCTGCGCGTGGTCGACCTGCGCGGGCGTTGCTGGGTGGCGAGCCTGCACAGCGGCGACAAGCTGGACGCATGCTGCTGGCTGAAGGGCCGTGAGCGACTGGTGGCGTCGGGGACGCTGGGCCTTCACTGGCTGCGCTGGACAGGTTGAGGCGCGAGGCGCCGTCCCTCCGTCCTGGCCAGGCGAGGAAGGCGGGCAGGCGCCGTTGATCCACCCGACGCACGAAGTGGTACTGTCGGCCGAGGCGATGGCGGCTCGATCCAGCCCGGCCCGGTGCCAGGAGCAGTGCCACCTGTGCGGGCTTGCCGATTGCCCGCCATCTCACGATGACTTGATTCCCGGCGTGCGTTGCGCCCCGCGTTGTAACCACGCGTTTTCAGGAGGCGAGTACTCATGGCCAAGAAGCTTCGTCGTGTCGTGGCCGGCCTCGCAGGCAGCGGGCTGCTGGCGGGGACCCTCATGGCCCACGGGCAGGGGACCGCACCCGTGACCACCCCACACAAGCCCCGCTCCGAGCGTGAGCATCAGCGCCTGGCGAAGTGGCAGGAAACGCTGGATGCTTTCGCGGCGTCCGACCGGCTGCGCTCGCCGCGTCCGGGCGGGGTGCTCTTCGTCGGCAGCTCGTCCATCCGCTTGTGGGACGGCCTGGAGAAGGAGTTCGACGCTTCCCTGGGCATCATCAAGCGCGGATTCGGGGGCTCCAGCCTTGCGGATTGCGTCGAGCTTGCGGACCGCCTCGTGCTGCCCTACAAACCTCGGCGGGTGGTGGTCTACGCCGGTGACAACGACCTCGCCGAGGGGGCGTCGCCCGAGGAGGTGCTCGGACGCTTCGTGCGCTTCGTGGAGCGCGTGCGTGGCGAGTTGCCCGGCACGCAGGTGTCGTACCTTTCGATCAAGCCGAGCCCCGCCCGGCACGCCCTGCAGGCACGGGCTGCAGCCGCCAATGCCCTGATCGAGCGCTATGCGCAGACGAATGGAGTCGACTACATCGACGTGTATTCACGCATGCTCGACGCTGACGGTCGGCCGCGCGACGAGCTCTTCATCGCCGACAAGCTGCACCTCAACGCGGCCGGCTATGCACTCTGGCACAGCGTCATCGCCGAACACCTGAACGCGTCGCCGGCTGCCGGCTCGCCTGCCGTGCAGACCACCGCCGCCGCGCGCTAGCGGCTCGCCTGTCGAGGTCCAGCGCGACGCAGGCCACGGCATACAGCGCAGTGAAGGTGCTCAGGAGGATGGCCGCGTCGACGGTCCACGGTCGGCTTGCCGTCGGGGCACCGACGAGGGCCAGCGCGAGCAGCGCCAGCACCAGGTGTGCGCAGAACACCGGCAAGGACGCTGCGCCCAGGGTCTCGAGCACGCGCATGCCGCCCAGTCGCGCCGACAGGCGAGGACCGAAGCGCAGCACCAGCAGCAGCATCGCAATCACATTGAGCAGCCGGGCCGGACCCAGATGCCATTTGTCGAACAGCGTCACCGCCCAAGGCTGGGTCGGCACCTGGCCGACGCTGTGCCGCCACGCCAGGGACACGAGTGCGTAGACCAGGGCCGCGGTCACGAGCACGGGAGGCCATTGGTGGACGAGCGGCCTGCCGCTCGCTTCTCGCGCCCCCATCCAGAGCCCGACCACCCAGAGGACCTGCCATGCGAGCACCGAGAATGAACCCGTCTGCTCCACCGGCACCTGGGTGGCAGGGGCGATGAGCCGATAAAGCAGGTCACCGAGCCCGAACTGGGCTCCCGCCCACAGCGCCACGCTTCCCACGAGGATCGCTCCCCAGTGGTCGTGGGCACCGTGCAGCAGCAGCAGGGGACTCAGCACCAGGAACAGGACGTACAGCGGCAGGATGTCGAGCAGCGGCGGGTTGTAGACAAGGGCAAGGCCGGCCAGGAACGCCTTCGCCGGTTCGTCGAGGTAGAAGCTGAGCAGGTCGGTCACGGCGGGCTGCGACGCCGCGACGCCGATCACCGAGATCACCGTGAACAGAAAGAGCAGCAGTCCCACCTGACAGGCATAGACCTTCACTGCCCGTTGCAGGAAGGCCTTGCGCATCATCTCGTCGCCGTCGCGGCGCTGGCGCTGCGTGTAGACGAGGCCGGCCATGTAGCCCGACAGCAGCACGAATCCCTCGGCCGCGGAGACGAAGCCGAACGGCTGGCCCAGCGCGTCCGCCCACCGCGTGGGCATGTGCGTGAGGGTCATCAACACCAGCATCAGGCCACGCAGCGCATCGACCTCCCAACGTCGAGCCGCGTCCGGTGCCGCAGTCATGGCGGGGAGCTCGGCCTAAGACATGCGCCGGGTCCTGATTCCCGAGATGGCAACCTTCATCGGGTCGGGCGCGCCGTCCGTTCTGCTCATGGCCTGTGTCCTCGGAATCCGCGGAATCGGCGGTCAGGTTAGCGGACCGGACAGGAACTGGTCGCAGTGGGGTCGGATGGACCGGCAGCGCAAGCCCACCCGACGGCATCGCCCCAGGGTTCACGCGGCCAGCGCGCACATCTCGCGGTACAGGTCGGCCTTTCCCTCGAACCCGATTCCCGGCAGCTCGGGCAGCGTGACGATGCTGTTGTCGACCTTCACGCCATCGGGAAATCCGCCGTACGGCTGGAACAGATCGGGGTAGGACTCGTTGCCGCCCAGCCCCAGGCCGGCGGCGATGGCCAGCGACATCTGGTGGCCGCCGTGGGGAATGCAGCGCGCAGGCGACCAGCCGTGCTCCTTCAGCATCTGCAGCGTGCGCAGGTACTCCACCAGGCCGTAGCTCAGGGCGCAGTCGAACTGCAGCCAGTCGCGGTCGGGCCGCATGCCGCCGTAGCGGATGAGGTTGCGGGCGTCCTGCATGGAGAACAGGTTCTCGCCGGTGGCCATCGGGCCCGCATAGTGGTTCGCGAGCTCGGCCTGCAGCGCGTAGTCCAGCGGGTCGCCGGCTTCCTCGTACCAGAACAGGTCGTACTCGGACAGCGCCTTGGCGTACTCGATGGCGGTCTTCAGGTCGAAGCGGCCGTTCGCATCGACGGCCAGCCTCTGGCCGGGACCCAGCAGCCGAAGCACCGCCTCGATGCGCTTGCGGTCCTCGGCCAGCGAGGCGCCGCCGATCTTCTTCTTGACCACCGAATAGCCGCGGTCGAGGTAGCTGCGCATCTCGCGCTCCAGCCCTTCGAGGCCCTGGCCGGGCCAGTAGTAGCCGCCGGCGGCATAGACGAAGACCTTGCGGTCGGGCGTGCCGTTGCCGTAGCGCTCGGCGAGCAGCTGGAACAGCGGCTTGCCCTCGATCTTGGCCACGGCATCCCACACCGCCATGTCGATGGTGCCGACCGCCACCGAGCGCTCGCCGTGTCCGCCCGGCTTCTCGTTGGTCATCATCGCGGCCCACACCTTGTGCGGATCGAGGTTGTCGCGCTGCTCGTCGAGCAGGCTGCCCGGCTCGGCTTCGAGCACGCGCGGGCGGAAGCGCTCGCGGATGAGCGCGCCCTGGCCGTAGCGCCCGTTGGAGTTGAAGCCGTAGCCCACGACGCGCCTGCCGTCGCGCACGACGTCGGTCACCACCGCCACCAGGCTCAGGGTCATCTTCGAGAAGTCGATGTAGGCGTTGCGGATGTTGGACTTGATGGGGCGGGTGACTTCGAGGATGTCGATGATCTTCATGCTGTTTCCTGGTCGCGATCAGCGGGCCAGCGAGGCGCCGCCACAAATCTGGATGTCTTGTCCGGTGATGGCCGCCGCCGCGGGCGACAGCAGGTAGCTCACCAGCGCCGCCACTTCGTCCGGCCGGATCAGGCGGCCGAGCGGCGGCAGCTGCGGGGTCTCGGCGCGGCGCGCCGGGTCGTCGAGCATGGCGGTCTGCGTGGCCGCCGGCGAGACGACGTTGACGGTCACCCCGTTCGCCACCACTTCGGCGGCCCAGCTGCGCGCCAGCGCCACCAGGGCTGCCTTGGTCGCGGCGTAGAGGCTGCGTCCGGCCTTGCCTTGCGCGACCCGGCTGCCGATCAGCACGACGCGGCCTTCGCCGCGTTCGGCCATGGCCGGCACGACGGCATCGGCGATGCGCGTCAGCGCCTCGACGTGCAGCCGCCACATGAGCTCGGCGTCGCGCGGCTGCAAGGCACCCAGCGTGCCGACACGCAGCACGCCGGCCGCGTGCACGAGGGCCGTCGCGTCGCGGGCCGCGCGCGCGGCCGCTTCGGTGGCCGCACCGTCGACCAGGTCGACCTTGACGGCCTCGAAGGCCGCATGCGCGAGGTGCGCCGGCGCCACGTCGAAGCCGCGCACGCGCCAGCCGTCGGCCAGCAGTCGCTCGGCGATGGCCAGGCCGATGCCCGAGCTGCTGCCGGTGACGATGGCCACGCGCGACGCGGCCGGCGCCTGCTCATTCGGCACGAATCTTCCCCTCGGCGATGATCTTCGCGGCGCGTGCCATGTCCTCTCGCTCGAAGTGCACGAAGTCGTCGATGGACCCCGGCGTGAGCAGCAGCCCCTGCTGCTCGAGCTTGTTTCGCATGTCGGTGGCCAGCGCCTTGTTGACTTCCGCATTCAGGCGCTGCGCCACCTCCGCCGGCAGCCTGGCCGGGCCCCAGAGGCCGTACCAGCTGTAGAACTCGTAGCCCGGCACGGTCTCGCTGACGGCCGGCACCTCGGGCTGGCCGGGCAGTCGCGCCTTGGACGTGACGGCGATCACCCGCACCTGCCCGGCCTTGGCGTACGGCGCCGAGCCGAGGATGGGGTCGATGAAGCCGTCGATCTGTCCGCCGATCAGGTCCTGGTAGGCCGGCGCCGACCCCTTGTACGGAACGATGAGGTACTCGATGCCGCTGGCGCGCCGCAGCAGCTCGGTCGACAGGTGCCCGGCCGAGCCGGTGGAGCCGATCGCGAAGCTGAGCTTGCCGGGGTTGGCCTTGGCGTGGGCGACCAGGCTCTTGACGTCGGTGATCGGAAGATTCTTGTTGACGGCGATCGCCAGCGGCGCCTTGGCCACCAGCGCCACCGGCGCGAAATCCTTGAGCACGTCGTACGGCGCGGACTTCATCGTCATCGGCGTGGTCGTCAGCGTCGACGGGCTGAACAGCAGCGTGTAGCCGTCGGCCGGCGCCTTCTGCACCGCGATCGCGCCTATCGTGCCGGCGCCTCCGGGCCGGTTCTCGACCACGAAGGCCTGGCCCATCTGCTCGCCGAGCTTCTGCGCCAGCATGCGCCCCACCACGTCCAGCGTGCCGCCGGGCGGGAAGGGGATGATCATGGTGATGGGCTTGGACGGGTAGGTGTCGGCCAGGACGGCCGCGCTGCCCGCCAGCATCGCGGCGGCGACCGCAGCGGCGCGAATGAAGTGTCTGCGTTGCATGGCTGTGTCTCCTCGGGCTCTTGTCTTCAGCGCTGCAGAAGGGAGGCATTGGCCAGCGCCTTGCGCAACGCCTGCATCTCGGCCTCGCTCGGCGCTTCGGTCGGCGGACGCACGGTCGGGTCGTCGATCACTCCGGCGAGGTACATGCCGGCCTTCATGCGCGCGTGCGCTTCGCCGGTGGGCTCGCCGCCGCCGTAGACGGCGTCCTTCAGCGGCGTGATGAGGTCCTGGATCTTCATCGCCCGCTTCAGGTCGCCGGCCTTCACCGCCTCCCACAGGTCGTTGATCAGGCCGGGGATGAAGGTCGCGAAGCCGACCAGCGCGCCGTCGACACCCTGCACCATGGTGGCGAGCAGGTACTCGTCGTGGCAGGTGAGGATGGCCTTGGAGGCGTCCGCCTCGCGGATGGCCTTGATGTCGCTTGCATAGCGGTTCATGTCGCGCTGGCCGACCTTGAAGGCCTGGACCTGCGGCATGCGGGCCAGCTGCGCCAGCGTGGCCGACGAGTACGACGCGCGGGTCCACGCCGGGTAGACGTGAGCGACCAGGTCGAGACCTGTCTCGGCGATGGCCGAGAAGTACTCGGTGACGTGATCGGGGCGGAAGCCGAAGCGCAGCCAGTGGTGCGGCGGCATCACGTCCAGCGCCTGGGCGCCGGCCTCGCGCGCCAGCGCGGCGTGCTCCTTCGCGTCGCCGATGCCTTCGCAGACGATGGACGAGATCACCGGCAGCCTGCCCTTGAGCTCGTCGGCGACGATGCGGGTCACCTGCGCGCGCTCGCGCGGCATCAGCGAGAACACCTCGCCGGTGTGGCCGTTGGTCATCACCGCGACAACGCCGGGCTGCCTGGCCAGCCACGACGCCAGGCGACGCAGGGCGCGCTC
Source organism: Piscinibacter sp. XHJ-5 (assembly GCF_029855045.1). Taxonomy (GTDB): domain Bacteria; phylum Pseudomonadota; class Gammaproteobacteria; order Burkholderiales; family Burkholderiaceae_C; genus Albitalea. Next base: position 4,396,824 of record NZ_CP123228.1, on the reverse strand, counting down.
GTCGATCTTGTGGTCGGGCGTGAACGGACAGGCGATGGCCGGAATGATTCCGCGGTAGTTCTGGATCGTGGGCACGGGTGTCTCCTTGGTGAACAATGCCGCCTGGCAGGAGCGAGGCGGCAGCGAGTCAGGCAATGATGGTCGCCGCGGCGCACCCTGGCCAATGCCGCTTTTCTCTTCTTCAATGCCGCCAAAGCACTGCCGATGAACCTGTCCTGGCTAGACGACTTCCTCGCCCTGGCCTCGAGCGGCAACTTCTCGCGAGCCGCCGAGGAGCGCCACATGACGCAGCCGGCCTTCAGCCGGCGCATCCGCGCGCTCGAGGAATGGCTGGGCGTGGTGCTGTTCGACCGCAGCTCGCATCCGGCCGTGCTCACCGAGACCGGCGAGTGGTTTCGCTCGGTGGCGCAGGAAATCCTGACACGCGTCGCACGTGTGCCCGATGAAGCGCGCGCCGTGGCCGACGCCAGCTCCGCGACCTTGCGGCTGGCGTCGACGCACGCGCTGTCCTTCACCTTCCTGCCGGGCTGGCTGCGCAGCCTGGAGTCGCGCACGACGGTCGGGCCGGTGCAGCTCGTCTCCGACGTGCTGCAGCAGTGCGAGTCGCTGATGCTGCAGGGCAGGGTGCAGTTCCTGCTGTGCCATTGGCACGAGCTGGTGCCGGGAAGGTTGGATCCGGCCGGTCACCGCTCGGTGAAGGTCGGCGGCGATTCACTGATCCCGGTGTCCGCCCCCGGCAACGACGGGCGAGCGCGCCATGTGCTGTCGTCGAGCGCCGGGGGCCGCGTGCCGGTGCTGGCCTACAGCACCGAGTCGGGCATCGGGCGCCTGGTTCGCGCGCTTCGGGGCACGGCCCTCGAGCAGGCAAATGTCGAGCAGGTGTTCACCGCGCACCTCGCCTCCGTGCTCAAGACCATGGCCCTCGACGGTCGCGGCGTGGCATGGCTGCCGCTCAGCCTCATCGGCGACGAGCTGGCCGGCAGGCGCCTGGTCGAAGCCGGGGGTGCCGAGTGGAAGGTCGAGGTCGAGGTCCGACTGTTCCGCAGCCAGGCCGCACTGCCGCGCGCGGCCGAGGCGTTCTGGCAGGCAGCGACCCACGCGGCGCAATGACTGGGGCGAGTCGAAGCCCACTCTGCATCAGAAGCGGCATCCGAAGCGCAGCTGCGCCGTCACGTCGACCGATGCGCCGACGCGCAGCTGCGCCATCTTCGATGGCATGCGCAATTGCAGGCTGCATTCAGAAGCCTCCACACCCCAGCCGCGCATCGCCTGCTCCGCCGCTTGCAGCCTGAAGCTGAGGGCATGGTGGTGGCGCGCCGGCGGTCCCATGCCGGGCAGCGGCGGCGGCGCGATCTCGACCACCGAGAACGGCAAGGCTGCAGGCGTGGATGAAGGCGGCCCGGACGGTGCGTCGTTGCCGCTTGCTTCGGCGCTGCGGTGGGGCAGCGAGCGCCTGGCCGGGATGACGCTGTCGCGCGGGGCCGATGCCGCCTCCGAGGCGACCACCGCAGGCTCGGCCAGCGCCTGGAGCCAGCCCGCCGGACCGCACCCGACCATGAAACTCAGCACCGCTGTCCGGCATGCGCGCACTGCGCCCTGCGATGCTCCTCTGCCGCCTGGCGCAAGACAGTCGGGGCTGACGCCATCAGTCGTCGCGAGCTGCACATTCCCCTCCAAGTCCCGGGTTCCCATGCGGTATCGCCGATGCACCTGAAGCGATGCTGAAGCGTCATGGTGAAGAAATTACAGTCCCGCGGCGACGCCGCTCAGGGGCGGGTCGTGCGCACGGGGATTGCCTGCAGAAGGCATGGAGACACTCAACGCATACGAATCGGTCGTCGGACCCCAGGCCATCGCGCAACTTCGCAAGGCGGCCGAGCCGCTGGCGGGGCGGCGCGTCAAGATGGTGAACTCCACGGCCGTCGGCGGCGGCGTGGCCGAGATCCTTCACCGGCTCGTCCCGCTGCTCAACGAGCTCGGCATCCACACCGAGTGGCGCGTGATGGAAGGCGACGCGGAGTTCTTTCGCGTCACCAAGCTGTTCCACTACGCGCTGCAGGGCGACCCGACCGACATCGGCGCGGACGACCTCGAGATCTTTCTCGACACCAACCGCCGCAACCTCGTCGAGCTCGCGGGCGACGAGGACGTCGTCGTCATTCACGACCCCCAGCCGCTCGCGTTGATCGAGGCACGCGCCAAGGCGCCGGCGAGCCGATGGGTGTGGCGCTGCCACATCGACGTGTCGCGGCCGCAGCCGCAGCTGTGGGAGTTCCTCAAGCCCTTCGTCGCCCGCTACGACGCGGCCATCTACTCGTCGGATCGCTTCCGCCAGCGCATGTCGATGCCCGAGCATGTGTTCTGCCCGCCGATCGACCCGCTGTCCGACAAGAACATCGAGCTGTCGGCGGCGGCGATCGACAAGGTGTTCGCGCGGCTCGGCGTGCCGCGCGACAAGCCCATCGTGACCCAGGTGTCCCGGTTCGATCGCCTGAAGGATCCGATCGGCGTGGTGCGCGCGTTCCGCATCGCGCGCCGCCATGTGGACTGTCGGCTCGTGCTCGTCGGCGGTGTGGCCGACGACGATCCCGATGGTGCGCTGGTGCTGGCCGAGGTGCTGGAGGAAGCGAACGGCGACCCCGACATCCACGTGCTCGGCGGCCGGCTCTACGAGGACCGGGACATCAATGCGCTGGTGCGCGGCTCGGCCATCGTCTTGCAGAAGTCGTTGCGCGAAGGCTTCGGACTCACCGTGGCCGAGGCGATGTGGAAGGGCAAGCCGGTCATCGCGAGCGCGGTGGGCGGGCTGCCGCTGCAGGTGATCGACGACGTGACGGGCGTGCTCGTCTCGTCGGTGGAGGAAACCGCTGCCCAGATCAGGGCGCTGCTCGGCGATCCGCAGCGCATGCGCAAGCTCGGCGAGGCGGGTCGCCGGCACGTCGCGCGGGAATTCCTCATCACGCGCAACCTGGGTCGCTGGCTCGATCTGCTGGGACAGCTCGATGCGGATCGCGCGCCGCCGCGCTCGCGACGGTCGGTCGCGCCGCAGGGCCGAGGCTTCGGCGAGCGCGACGGCGCCCGCTGATCGACCGCATGCGCATCGCCCAGATCGCCCCGCTGTTGCTCCCGGTGCCGCCCGGACGCTACGGCGGCACCGAGCGCGTCATCTACGACCTGACCGAAGGGCTGGTGGCGCGCGGCCACGAGGTGACGCTGTTCGCCAGCGGCGACTCGCGCACGTCGGCCCGCCTGGTGCCCGCGGTGCCGCGCGCGCTTTGGCAGGACAGTGCCGCCGATCCGCTGGCCGCGGACTTCCTGCTGCACGCGCAGGTGTTCCGGCGCGCGGCCGAGTTCGACCTGATCCACGGCCACACGGGCTACCGCGCGTTTCCCTACATCGCGCATGCACCTGCGAAGGTGGTGACGACGCAGCACGGCCGGCTCGACGTGCCCTCGCTGCAGGAGATCTTCCGGCTCTTTCCGGAGGCATTGCAGGTGTCGATCAGCCGCGACCAACAGGCGCATGCGCCGCAGGCGAGCTGGGCCGACACCATCCACCACGGCCTGGCGTTGCAGAACTATCCGTTCGACGCGCAGGGCGGTGACGAGCTCTTCTTCGTGAGCCGGCTGTGCCGCGACAAGGCTCCGCACGAGGCCATCGACATCGCCGTCGATGCGGGCATGCGGCTCACCCTGGCGGGCCGCATCGACCCCATCGACCGCGGCTTCTTCGAGCGCGAAGTCGAGCCGCGGCTGGCGCATCCGCTGGTGCGCTACGCCGGCGAGGTGAGCGAAGACGAGAAGCTGGAGCTGATGCGCCACGCACGCGCGCTGCTGTTCCCGATCGACTGGCCCGAGCCCTTCGGGCTCGTGATGATCGAAGCCATGGCCTGCGGAACGCCGGTGGTGGCGCGGCCCAAAGGCGCGGCGCCCGAGGTGATCGTCGACGGCGAGACGGGCTTCCTGGCCGACAGCCACGAGGCGCTCGTCGAGGCCGTGAAGGCGACCCACCGGATCGATCGGGCGGCCTGCCGGCGGCACGTCGAGACGCACTTCACCGTGGACACGATGGTGGATCGGTACGAGGCGCTGTACCGGCGGCTGGTGTAGGCGTCGGTAACGATTTTCGACTGGCGCGCCGCAGCCGGCCGACCATACTGGAGAGACAGACGCGCATCGCCGCGTCGCGCCGCCATGCCGAAGGAGTTGCACCATGTGCCTGCGCATCCATGAACCCGATCGCGAGCGGCAGCGGGCCGCGCACGAGCTGCTGCCGCCGACGAACAGCGGGGCCCCGCTGTCGCGCCCGCGCCTGGTCGGCGCGATTGCTGCGGCGCTCGTGGCGCTGGTCGTCGTCGCGGCGCTGTTCTTCCCGTCGGCAACGACCGCGGTCGCGGGCGCCGAGCCCACGGCGGCCACGCCGGTGCGTGTGGTCGAGCAGACCGCCACCACGCCGGACGACGGCGTGCCTTCCGCCAGCGAGGTCGCGCGCAGCCCGGCGGGCGCCGGGGCGGGGCACTGCAACCACGACCTGTAAAGGCGCTGGCGCCGGGCGATCGCGGGATCGCCGCTTGCCGGTTCAGCGCATGGAGCTGATCCGGCGGGCATGAAGGTCGACGCGACGTGGCTGCCGTCGATGGCGACGGCAGCGCTGCTGGCGCTGGCCGCGAGCGCCGCGCTGGCGTTCGGCTTCGAGGATGTCGCCGCCCGCGCACGCGACGTCGCGTCGCGCCCCTTCGCGGGGCCGGCGCTGACCTCCGACGCACGACTGCGCGACATGGGCTACGACGCCTGGCGCGACATCCGTCACCGGCCGTCGCAGGCGCTCTGGCGCGCGCAGGGCCTCCCGTTCGAGGTGCAGCTCTTCCACGTGGGCGGCGGCCATCCGAATCCGGTGCGCCTGTTCGAGGTGGTCGACGGCGCGGAGCGTGCATGGCGGGTGTCGCGCGACGTCTTCGACTACGGCCGCGCATTGGGTGGCGCGCTGCCGGACGCGGCCGAGGTCGCCGGTTTTCGCGTGCACCACGTGCAGGCACGGCCTCCTCCGGGCAACGAGCTCATCGTGTTCCTAGGCGCCAGCTACTTCCGCGTGCCGGTGGCCGGCCGGTTCTTCGGCATGTCGGCGCGCGGCATCGCCGTCGACACGTCCGGGCCCGGCACCGAGGAGTTCCCGATCTTCGAGGCGTTCTGGCTGGTGCGTCCTTCGCCCACCGCCGCCACGCTCACGCTGTACGCGCTGCTCAACAGCCCGCGTGTGGCCGGCGCCTACCGCTTCGTCGTGCGGCCCGGCGCGCACGAGACCACTGTCGACGTGCAGGCGCGGCTGTTCCTGCGCCAGCCCGTGGCGACGCTCGGCATCGCGCCGCTCACCAGCATGTACCTGTCGGGCGAGAACCAGCCGCGACACGACGGCTTCCGTCCCGAAGTCCACGATTCGGACGGTCTGCTGGTCGCGGGCGACGGCGACTGGTCGTGGCACCCGCTGGTCAATCCGCCGGCGCCGTTCACGCGGCGGCTCGCCTACGAACGACTGTCGGGCTTCGGCCTGCTGCAGCGCGATCGCTCGTTCGCCAGCTACGAAGACACCGAAGCGCGCTATGAGCAGCGCCCCAGCGTGTGGGTCGAGCCGCTTGGCGACTGGGGCGCCGGACGCATCGAGCTGATGCAGTTCAACGCCGCCTTCGAGTTCGTCGACAACGCGGTCGCGTACTGGGTCGGCGAACGCACGCCGCGGCCGGGCGAGCCGTACGACATCGCCTGGCGGCTGCATTGGGGCCGCGACGTGCCGCCGCAGCCGTCCTTGGCGCGGGTGGCGCAGTCGCGGCGCGGTCACGGGCCGACCGGTCCGGCGCCCCATGAGATTCACTTCGTCGTCGACTTCGCAGGCCGCGTGGATGGCGGCGCGCCGGTGCAGGCAAAGGTCGGCGTCACCGGTCCGGCCGAGCTGCTCGAAGCCAACGTCTATCCGCACCCGGTGCTGGGCGGCTGGCGCCTGACGGTGAAAGTGCGGCGCACCGACAAGGCGGCAGCGGTGGAACTGCGCGCCGTGCTGCAGCGCGGGGCCGGCGTGGTGAGCGAGACCTGGCGCTACGCGCTGCCCCCGGAGTGAAGGGCTTCGCCGCGCTTGCCCTCATCCCACCTTCTCCCGCTGGCGAGGAAAGGAATCGCTGGTGTTCCGCTCGGCAGCCGCCCCGACGACCTCGGCTGTGCGCCGCGACGCTGCGATCAGCCGCGCCGCCTTCTCCGCGATCATCATCGTCGGCGCGTTGGTGTTGCCGCTGACCAGGCGCGGCATGATGGATGCGTCGACGACGCGCAAGCCCTCGATGCCCTTGACCCTCAGCTCGGCGTCGACCACATCCGTCGCATCGGGGCCCATGCGGCAGGTGCCCGCCGGGTGATAGATCGTGTCGGCGTGGTCGCGCACGAATTGCTCGATCTCCGGGTCGCTGCGCGCCTTGGCCGACGCGGCGGATTCGCGACCGCCCAGCGCCGCCAGCGCCGGCTGCTGGAGGATGTGGCGCATGGCCTTGAAGCCGCGCACCAATCGCTCCACGTCGTCGCGCTCGCCGAGGAAATTGGGATCGATCAGCGGGGCTGCCATCGGGTCGGCGCTGGCCAGCGTCAAGCGGCCGCGGCTGGCAGGACGCAGCAGGCACACATGGCAGGAGTAGCCGTGCCCGTACACCGTCTTGCGGCCGTGGTCGATCAGCTTCGCGATGACGAAGTGCAGCTGCAGGTCGGGCGTGGGCTCCTCGGGCCGACTCTTGATGAAGCCGCCGGCTTCGGCGAAGTTGGTGGTCAGCATGCCGCTGCGCGAGCGCCGCCATTCGAAGATGGCCCGGGCCACGCGCAGCACGCCGGCCGGCGACAGTCCGAACAGGTCGGTGAGCCCCGGCGCGTCGACCACCTGGACGACGTCGACATGGTCGTGCAGGTGCTGCCCGACGCCCGGCAGGTCGTGCACGACAGGGATGCCGAGCGCGCGCAGATGCGCGGCCGGGCCGATGCCGGACAACATCAGCAGCTGTGGCGACTGCAGGGCGCCGGCGCTGAGCAGGACCTCGCGGCGCGCCTTCAGCGTGCGCAGCGCGCCGCCTTGCCGCAGCTCCACGCCCACCGCGCGCCTGCCTTCGAGCAGCAGACGCGTCACCTGCGCCTGCGTCACCACGTGCAGATTGGGCCGGTGCAGGTTGGGCGTGAGGTAGGCCTTGGCAGCGCTGAAGCGCTCGCCGTTCCTGTGCGTCACCTGGTAGAGCCCCACGCCGTCCTGTCGCTCGGCGTTGAAGTCGGCATTCAGCGGGTGGCCGGCCTGCCGTGCCGCCTCCACGAACAGGGCGCCGAAGCGGTTCGGGCTGCGCAGGTCCATCACGTTCAGCGGCCCGCCGGTGCCGTGCCACGCGTCGGCGCCGCGCTCGTTGTGCTCGGCCTGCCTGAACAGCGGCAGCACGTCGTCGAAGCCCCAGCCGGGGTTGCCCAGGGCAGCCCAGTGGTCGTAGTCCTCGCGCTGACCGCGCACATAGATCATCGCGTTCACCGAGCTCGACCCGCCCAGCACCTTGCCGCGCGGCTGGTAGCCGCGGCGGCCGTTCAGGCCCGGCTGCGGAACGGTCGCGAAGGCCCAGTTGGCCTGGCCGTTCTTCGCCAGCAGGGCAAGGCCGGCCGGGCAGTGGATCAGCACGCTCTTGTCGGCTGCGCCTGCCTCGATCAGCGCGACGGTCACCCCGGGGTCCTCGCTGAGGCGCGCCGCGAGAACGCAGCCGGCCGAGCCCGCGCCCACGATGACATGGTCGAATTCCATCGCTGTCTCCGTCATGTGCCAGCGACGTATCGTCCTTCGATCGGGGACATCGAGAGCGGAGTGATAACCCCAAGGCCGAGGCCGGGCAGCGCGCAACGCCGTGCCTTGCGTGCCGCCGCCGCCCGGCAGCCCGAGCAGGGGAGGATCGTGGGCCTGTCTACTTCGCGCCGTCGAGCAGCTTCGCCTGCACCTGCTCCTTCGTGATGTAGCCGGTCTTGCCGGTGTCGATCTCATCGAAGCGCCGCGAGATGCGCGGCACGGTCCTGGCCTCGTCGCGGCTCAGCTTGCCGTCGTGGTTGACGTCGGCGGCGCTGAAGCGCTTGTCGATCTGCGCCTTCAGGTGCTCGACGCGCGCGGCCTGCTCCTGCCTGGAGACGCCGTCGGGATAGGCCTCGTTGGCATACGCGCCATGCAGGGACAGGGTCAGGGCGGAAGTGGCCAGCAGGCAAAGAGAGAGGCGATTCATCGAAGACCTTCGAAAGTGGATGGGAAGGCCATCGTCCTGCAGCCATGTCAGCGGCTGATTGCGGCCGCGTTGCAACTGTCACTCGCAACGCTGGCGAGCGCAGTGCGCCAGGCGTCGGCCTCAGTCCGCGTACACGCCCGCTGCCCGGATCACCGGCCCCCAGCGATCGACCTCGGTCTTCAGCCAGCCCCGCAAGGCCTCCGGCGTCTGCTTGGACTCGGGCACGATCTCGCCGCCCAGCTCGCTCATGCGCTGGATCACGGTCGGATCCTTCAGCGCCGCACGCACGGCGGCGTTGACCTTGTCGATCACCTCCTTCGGCGTGCCCTTGGGCGCATACACGCCGTGCCAGACGACCACCTCGAAGTTGCGCAGGCCCTGCTCCTGCAGCGTCGGCGCGTCGGGCAGCGCCTTGATGCGCTCCCTGGTCGTCACGCCGTACAGCTTCACGCTGCCGGCCTTGATGTGCTGCGTGGTCTGCGTCGTCTGGTCGCACAGCAGATCGACCTGGCCGCCGAGCAGCGCATTCATCGCCGGCGCGGTGCCCTGGTAGGGCACGGTCTGCAGCTCGACGCCGATGGCCTGGCGGAACACCATGCCGCACAGGTGCGACACCGCCCCAAGCCCCGCATGCGCCAGATTCACCTTGGCGGCGTTGGCCTTCAGGTAGGCGATGAGCTCCTGCAGGTCCTTGGCCGGCAGGTCCTTGCGGCCGAGCAGCGTCATCGGCACGTCGACCACCTGCGTCACGTACTCGAAGTCGGTCAGCGGGTTGTAGGCCAGCTTGCGGTACAGCGCGGGGGCGGTCGACATGCCGTTGTGGTGGATCAGCAGCGTGTAGCCGTCCGGCGCGGCCTTCGCGACGTAGCCGGCGGCCAGCGTGCCGCCGGCGCCGAGCTTGTTCTCGATGACGATCGCCTGGCCCAGCGTCCGGGTCATGGCCTGGCCGAGCGCGCGGGCCACGACGTCGGTCGGCCCGCCCGCGGCGAAGGGCACGACCAGCGTGATGGGCTTGCCCGGATAGCCCTGTGCCGGGCTCGTCGACGTGCCCTGGGCGAAGGACGCCGCGGCGGCTGCCGCGAGCGCGATGGCGGCGAAGAGTCGTTTCATGGTCTGTCTCCGTGTGTCGTTGTGGGAAGCGGCTGCGATATCTCGATCAGGTTCAGATCGGGATCGCGCACATAGACCGAGAGAATCTTCTGCGTGGCGCCGGTGCGCTCCACCGGCCCCTCGACGATGGGCCAGTCGCAGGCGCGCAGGTGCGCGACGACCTGCTCCAGCGGGCGGTCGGCGATGAAGCACAGGTCGAGAGCGCCCGGCACGGGCAGATGCGCCTTCGGCTCGAACTCGCGGCCGCGCTCGTGCAGGTTGATCTTCTGGCGGCCGAAGCGCAGCGCCGTCCGGTTGGCGCCGAAGCTCTCCAGCGCCATGCCGAGCACGCGGGTGTAGAAGTCGATGCAGGCGTCGCGATCGACCGTGGTGAGCACCAGATGGTCCAGGTGGTCGATCATGAACCCCCCGCCTGGCGCAGCAGCGCCTCGGCTCGCAGGATGACCGGGCGGTCGACCATCTTGCCGTCCACCGCGACCGCCCGGCCGCCTGCGGCCTGAGCCGCGGCGAGGACGCGCCGTGCCCACTCCACCTCGTCGTCGCTCGGGGTGAACGCGCGGTTCACCGCCTCCACCTGCCGCGGATGGATGCACAGCTTGGCGCCGAAGCCGAGCCGGCGCGCCCGCAGCGCGTCGGCGTGCAGCTGGGCGCCGTCGTCGATGGCGGTGCTGACACCATCGACCGGCGGTGCGATGCCGGCGAGCCGCGAGGCCAGGACGATGTGCGAGCGGAATGGCAGCAGCTCGTCCCCGTCGCCGGCGATGCCGAGGTCGAGCTGGAAGTCGATCGATCCGAACACCAGGCGCTCGACGCCGGGCGCCCGTGCGATCTCGCGCAGCGCATCGAAGCCGGCGGCCGTCTCCACCAGCGGCAGCACGGGCTTGCCGTCGAAGTCGAGGTCGCCGGCACGCTCGGCCTTGGGGCACATGACCGCAGCGATGCCGGGCGCGCGGCACAGCGCGCGGTCCGCCTCATGCCACGGCGTGTCGACGCCGTTCAGGCGCAGCACGATGCGCGCGTCGGTGCGTGCCAGCCAGTCGCGAAGCGTGTCGCGGGCCTGGTCCTTGGCGGTCGGGGCGACCGCATCCTCGAGGTCCACGATCACCGCATCCGCGCCCGAGGCCAGCGCCTTGGCGATGCGCTCGGGCCGATCCGCCGGCACGAAGAGATAGGTGCGGGGCGCCCTCATCGCGCGCTCCCGGCGAAGAAGACCGGCGCGCGCGGCGCGTCGGCAAGCGACCAGACGGCGGCGATGGCGCAGCGCATCTGCGCCTCGTCGGCGCCGCCGCGGTAGGCCGCCAGGCGAAGCGCCTTGTCCTCGATCTCCGCGCGCGACAGCGTGTTGCCCGGATCGCCCTTGGGCTCGTCGACGCGGCCTTCGAGGCGCCGGCCGTCGACGGTCTCCACCACCACCTTGCCGATCCAGCGGGCAGGGTAGGCGGCGTCGACCTCGGGGTCGAGCTGCATGCTCACCTTGTCGCGAAAGGCAGTCACGGCGGCGTCGCGGTAATGCGCGTCGAACTCGGTCAGGCCGGCGTGTCCGTGCACGGCGATCAGACCGAGCACGGTGCCCATCGAGAACTTGCCCTGGTGCACGGTCTGCGGATCGGTCACGGGACCCAGCACGTCGATCGCGCCCTGGTGCACGAGCGCGGTGACCTGCTTCACGTCCTGCGCCGCGAGGCGCTCGCTGCGCAGCACCTGCTGCAGCGCGTCGGCGGCTGGATGGGTGTGCCGGCAGGAGGCATGGAACTTGAACGAGGTCTCCGCCAGCGTCCAGCGCGTGCCGAGGCCGTCGGTGAGGCGTGCCGGATCGGCGTCGCTCGACATGCCGGCGGCCATGCCCTGCACGCCTTCGAGAATGCGCCGCGCACCGGTGAAGCCATCGGCGGCGAGCCAGGCGGCGGTCAGGCCCGCGCCGGCCGCGTGAGCCGTGTGCAGCTGCTTCGAGTCGGCCGCGTCGCGCAGGAACTCCCACAGGCCCGCCGACTGCGTGCCGGCCGAGCCGAACGCATGGTTCATCTGCGCCGGCGTGAGCCGCAGCAGATGGCCCGTCGCGGCCGCCGCGGCCAGGGTGCCGGCCGTTCCGGTGGTGTGGAAGATGCGGTAGTGCGAGCGGCCGAGGAACTCGCCGACGCGGATGCCGACTTCGTAGCCCGCCACCACCGCGGCCAGCAGCTCGGCGCCGCTGCGCCCCAGCGCCTGCGCCACCGCCAGCGCAGGCGGGAACACCACCGCGGCGGGGTGGAACACCGAGCCGTTGTGCACGTCGTCCTGCTCGGCGAAATGCGATGCCGCGGCGTTCGCCACCGCGGCGACCAGCGGGCTGGACCGCCGGCGATGGATGAGGACTTCGCTCTCACCGTCGGCCGGGCCCATGGATTCGAAGAACCTCGCGATGGTCTCGACCGGGCGCGCGTCCTTGCCGGCGAGGACGGAGCCGAGCCAGTCGAGCATCAAGTCTTCGGCGCGACGGACGACCGGCGCGGGGATGTCCTCGAAGCGCAGCGAGGCGGCGAAGGCGGCGAGTGCCTGGCCGGGAGCGGTGTGTGTCATCGGAACCTCGTTGGAATGAGCCACAGGGACACAGAGATGAATGGAAGACGTCTTCTTCTCTGCGTTCTCTCAGTTCTGTGTCTCCGTGGTTGAAAGGGACTTGTCTCGGTCAGATGGCCGCCTGCTCTCGCCAGCGTGCGAAGTCGTCGGCCCCGTACCCCAGCTCCACCAACAGCGACTCCGTGTGCTGCCCCAGGGCCGGCACCGCCTCCATCCGCGGGTCTTCGCTGCCCGGCGGCAGCGCGGCGGGCACCGGTCCGGCGGGGGTCTGCACCTCCACCCAGCGCTTGCGCGCCGCGAGCTGGGGATGGGCCCACACATCGGCCATCGAATTGACGCGCGCGTTGGCGATGCCCGCGGCCTCCAGGCGCTCGACCACCTGCTCGGCGGTGAGCGACGAGAAGGCCTCGACGATCAGCGCACGCAAGGCATCGCGCGAAGCGGTGCGGGCGGCGTTGGAGACGAAGCGCGGATCGGCCGCGAGCGCGCTCTGGCGCAGCACCTTGGCGCAGAACGACTGCCATTCGCGTTCGTTCTGCAGGCCCAGCATCACGGTGCGTCCGTCGCCGGTGGGAAAGGGCCCGTACGGGTAGATGGTGGCGTGCGCCGCGCCGGCCCGCGGCGGCGGCTCGGCGCCGTCGAACGCGTAGTACAGCGGATAGCCCATCCACTCGACCATGCTCTCGAGCATCGACACCTCGATGCGCCGGCCGCGTCCGTTCTGGCCGCGGGCGATGAGGGCGGCCAGGATGTTGGAGTAGGCGTACATGCCGGCCGCGATGTCGGCGATGGAGCAGCCGGCCTTCGCCGGCTCCTGCGCGCTGCCGGTGATGGAGACGAAGCCCGATTCGCTCTGGATGAGCAGGTCGTAGGCCTTCTTGTCGCGATAGGGGCCGTCGTCGCCGTAGCCGGAGATGTCGCAGACGATGAGCCGCGGGTGCTGCGCGCTCAGCGCCTCGTACGACAGCCCCAGCCTGGCCGCCGCGCCGGGCGCGAGGTTCTGCACCAGCACGTCCGCCTTGGCGAGCAGGCGCGCGAGGATCTGCGGCGCGTCGGCGTGCTTCAGGTCCAGCGTGAGGCTCTCCTTCGAGCGGTTGGTCCACACGAAGTGCGATGCGAGCCCGCGCACGCGCTGGTCGTAGGCCCGCGCGAAGTCGCCGACGCCGGGGCGCTCGACCTTGATGACGCGCGCGCCCAGGTCGGCGAGCTGGCGCGTGGCAAAGGGCGCCGCGATCGCGTGCTCGAGGGTGACGACGGTGATGCCTTCAAGCGGTCGCATGGGAAATGATGTCCTTCGAATCCGTTGAGGGTGATCGACGATTTCTTCAACCACGAACCCCGGTCAGAACGACCGAGGCAACCCGAGCAGATGCTCCGCCACATACGACAGGATCAGGTTCGTCGAGATCGGCGCGACCTGGTACAGCCGCGTCTCGCGGAACTTGCGCTCCACGTCGTATTCGTTGGCGAAGCCGAAGCCGCCATGGAACTGGATGCAGGCGTTGGCCGCCTCCCACGAGGCCTTGGCCGCGAGGTACTTGGCCATGTTGGCTTGCGCGCCGCAGGGCTGTTGCGCATCGAACAGCTCGCAGGCCTTCCAGCGCATCAGGTTCGCCGCCTCGACCTCGATGTACGACTCGGCGATCGGGAACTGCACGCCCTGGTTCTGGCCGATCGGCCGGCCGAACACCACGCGCTCGCTGGCGTAGCGGGTGACGCGGTCGACGAACCAGTAGCCGTCGCCGATGCACTCGGCTGCGATCAGCGTGCGCTCGGCGTTGAGCCCGTCGAGGATGTACTTGAAGCCGTGGCCTTCCTCGCCGATCAGGTTCTCCGCCGGGATCTCGAGGTTCTCGAAGAAGAGCTCGTTGGTCTCGTGGTTGACCATGTTGGGAATCGGCCGCACCGTCATGCCGTGGCCCACGGCCTCGCGCAGGTCGACCAGGAAGATCGACATGCCTTCGGACTTCTTCTTCACGTCGGCCAGCGGCGTCGTGCGGGCCAGCAGGATCATCAGGTCGCTGTGCTGCACGCGCGAGATCCACACCTTCTGGCCGTTGACCACATAGCGGTCGCCGCGGCGCACCGCGGTGGTCTTGATCTTGGTGGTGTCGGTGCCGGTGCTGGGCTCGGTGACGCCCATCGACTGCAGGCGCAGCTCGCCGGTGGCGATCTTCGGCAGGTACAGCCGCTTCTGCGCCGGCGACCCGTGGCGCAGCAGCGTGCCCATGTTGTACATCTGGCCGTGGCAGGCGCCGGAGTTGCCGCCCGAGCGGTTGATCTCCTCCATGATCACCGACGCCTCGGTGAGGCCCAGGCCGGAGCCGCCGTACTCCTGCGGGATCATCGCGGCCATCCAGCCGGCGTGGGTGAGGGCGTCGACGAAGGCCTCCGGATAGGCGCGCTGCTCGTCGATGCGGCGGTGGTACTCGTCCGGGTACTCGGCGCAAAGGGCGCGCACGGCGTCGCGGATGTCCTGGTGCTTGTCGGTGGCGGTCTTCAGCATGTCGGTCGATCAGGCAATGTCGGCGGTCGCCTGCATGGCGAGCAGGCCTTCGTGGTCGCGAGCCCACAGCGCGAAGCGGCGCTCGCCGTCGGGCCGCCCGCAGACGGCGAAGGGGTGGATGTCGAACAGCGGGCGCACGGCCTTGAACGAGAAGCGCAGCACCCGCGCCTGCGGCTGCTGGCGCCGCAGCAGGTCGAGCAGCAGCGTGGCGATCAGCGGGCCGTGGACGATGAGGCCCGGGTAGCCCTCCACCCCCGTCGCGTAGGGGCGGTCGTAGTGAATGCGGTGGCCGTTGAAGGTGAGCGCGGAGTAGCGGAACAGCAGCACCGGGTCGGGCACGATGCCGCGCGAGAACCTGTCGTCCGCCGGGGCGGGCTGCGGCGTCGGCACCGCAGCGCCGGGCTGCGGGTTGTCGCGATAGACGATGTCGTGCTCTTCGGTGAGCGCCACGCCGCGTGCGTTGGTGATCTCGTGGCGCACCGTCACGAAGACCAGCGCGCCGCTGCGGCCTTCCTTGATGCTGACGTCGGCGATGCGCGAATCGCGCGTGATCTCGTCGCCGACCTGCAGCGCATGCTCGAACTGCAGCCGACCGCCCGCCCACATGCGGCGCGGCAGCGGCACCGGCGGCAGGAAGCCGCCGCGCCGGGCGTGGCCGTCGGGGCCGATCTCGCTCTGGCGTGCCAGCGGGGTGAAATACAGCCAGTGGGCCAGCGGCGGCACGTCGCTGCCGGGCACCGGCAAGGGATCGTCGCGGTCCAGCGTGGCCGACAACGCGGCCAGCGGGGCGGCAGTCGCCTCGTCGCTGCGGCGCTCGGTGCGGCCTGTCCAGTCGCGCAGGGAGGAAAGGGCCTGGTTCATGGCGCGAGCTTCGTTCCTGGGCGCGCCGTGCGCAATTGGCGATTGCCAAAGGGCGTCTTCCAAGCGCTTGAAGACCGCAGTCGCCACAATGGCCGCATGGCGATGCATTTCGATCTGGTGGACCTGCGCCTCATGGTGCACGTGGCCGAGGCCAACAGCGTGACCAGGGGCGCGGAGGCCTCGCACCTGTCGGTGCCGGCGGCGAGCACGCGCATCAAGAACCTCGAGGAAGCGATCGGCACGAAGCTGCTGTACCGCACCAGCCAGGGCGTGACGCTGACGCCGCCCGGCCAGGCCCTGGTGCACCACGCGAGGCTGGTGCTCGCGCAGATCGAGCACCTGCGCGGCGACCTGCAGGAGTACGCGCAAGGCATCAAGGGCCACCTGCGGGTGTTCGCCAACACCACCGCGGTGGGCGAGTTCCTGCCCCCGGTGCTGCGCGCCTACCTGCAGAACCACCCCGACGTGAACATCGACTTGCGCGAGAAGCTTTCGCACGACATCGTCCGGGCGGTGTCCGAAGGCCAGACCGACATCGGCATCGTTGCCGGCGCCGTGCGCACCGAGAGCCTGCAGGCGATTCCCTACCGCACCGACCGGCTGGTGCTGGTGGTGCCCCGCGGACACGCGCTGGCCGCGGCCGGCGGCGTCGACTTCGCGCAGACGCTGGAGCTCGACCATGTCGGACTGCCCGAGGCCAGCGCGATCCACGCCTTCCTGCAGCGCATCTGCGACGGGCTGCATCGGCCGTTGAAGCTGCGCATCCAGGCCGGCAATGTCGAGGCGGCGTGCCGGCTGATCGAAGCCGGCGTGGGCGTCGGCGTGCTGCCCGGGGCGGCGGCGCGACGGCATGCGCGCACGCTCGACGTGGCCATCGTGCCGCTGGCCGACGACTGGGCGCTGCGCGAGATGCAGATCTGCGTGCGCAGCCTGGAGGCGCTGCCGGGCTTCGCGCGCGACCTGGTCGATCTGCTGGTGCAGGATGCCAAGGCGGCCCAAGCGTCGCGGGGCGAGGCCTGAGCCGCGTCACATCTGCCGGAACAGGTGGAGGAAGGTTCGGCTCACCGGCAGCACCTCGTCGCGTCCCTTGAGGTGGATGTCGGCCGTCTCGTTGAGGCCCCGGGTCACGTGGCTGATGGCGTGGAGGTTGACGACGACGGAGCGGTGCACCTGCGCGAACTGGCTGGCATCGAGTTGCGGGAGCAGCTCCTTCAGCGGCGCGCGGATCAGCGCCTCGCCCGGCTTGCCGCCGTCGCCGCGCCAGGCGATCAGCGTGTACTTCTCGTCGGAGCGCAGGAAGTCGATCTCGTCGACGGCGATCAGCCGCAGCGTCTGTCCCACGGTGGCACGGATCCACTTCAGCGGCGCCGCCGTGCCCTTGCGCTGCAGATGCGCTGCCAGCTGCTCCAGCAGGGCGTCGGTGGCCTGCGCCGGCTGCGCATCGCGCAGCCGCGCCTGCAGCCGCGAGACGGTGGTCGCCAGGCGCGCCGGCTCGACCGGCTTGACCAGGTAGTCGAGCACGCCGTGCTCGAAGGCGCTCAGCGCGTACTGGTCGAAGGCCGTCACGAACACCAGGTGCGCACGCGGGCCGATCTGGCGTGCCGCTTCGACGCCCGACACCCCGGGCATGTGCACGTCGAGGAAGCAGATGTCGGGCTGCTGCGCCTCGAAGCGCTCGACCGCCTCGCGGCCGTTGCGCGCCTGCGCCACCACCTCCAGCTCGGGCCACGCCTGGGAGAGCATCAGCGCCAGCTCGTCGCGCAGCAGCGGCTCGTCGTCCGCGATGAGTGCCGTGGGTCGCCGCGCCGTCACGGTGCGCTCCTGGGCTCACGCTCGGCGGGGAACTCCAGCTCGGCGCACACGCCGTGCGGCACCAGGCCGGACAGGCTGAGGCTCGCGTCGCCGCCGAAGGCGAGTTGCATGCGCTCGCGCAGCGTCGACAGGCCGGTTCCCGGTCCTTCGTCGGTGCGCTGCAGCCCGACGCCGGTGTCGATGACGCGGGCGATGCAGCGCCCGCCGCGCACGAGCACGCTGACCTCGATGCGCCCGCCTTCCTCCCCGGGGTCGATGCCGTGGCGCACCGCGTTCTCGACCAGGGTCAGCAGCGTCATCGGCGGACAGCGCAGGCCGTGCGCCGCCTCGTCGGCGTGAAGCGTGAACTGCAGGCGGTCCGGCATGCGCATGTGCATCAGCGCCAGGTAGGCGCGCACCAGCTCCAGCTCCTGTCCGAGCGTGCTCGTCGATTCGTCCAGGCGCGGCACGGCGGCGCGCAGGTAGGCGATGAGGCTGTCGAGCACGGCGGGAGCCTGCGGCGACCCCGCATTGACCAGGGCGCGGATGTTGGCCAGCGTGTTGAACAGGAAGTGCGGCTGCACCTGGGCCTGCAGCAGCCGCATGCGCGCATCCAGCGCCTGCCGCTCGAGCTCGCTGCGCTCGAGCTGGAAGCCGAGCGCCTGCTCGCGCGCCAGCGCCTCGCGCTGGCGCACCATGGCCGCCAGGGCGATCCACGGCGCGAACAGCACGCCCATCCCGAACAGGCTGAAGAAGGCCCGTCCCGGCTGGTAGGGGACGGGCGCGGGCGCGCCCTTCGTCAGCCACAGCGCGACGGCCGTGCCGATCGGCACGGCCACGGCCACGCCCAGCAGCTGCCACACCCAGCGGGCCAGCCAGCGCGGCAGCCGCGCCGGCCAGCGCTCGAACCAGCCGAAGACCAGCATCGCGAGCAGGCCGAGCGTCATGGTGCGCACGATGCCGGTGAACAGCGTCGTGCCGGCCGCGAAGCTGAGGATGAGGCCGAACGGCAGCGAGGCGAGCAGCGTGAAGCGGATGCGCCGCCACGCCAGGACCGGGGCCGGGCCGCGGGGCAGGGGGAGATCGGCAGCGGGCATGCGCGATGGCGGGAAGGCGAAGGTTCAGCCGGGAAAGTAGAGCATGGGCCCGCCGGCGGCAGCACCGGGATTGCCAGCAAGGCGGGGGCCGCGCCAGTGTGGCGGGCGCGCTGTCGACGCCCAAGCGCGATCGGACGGGTCACGCGATGGCGCGGTCCGGGCACGCCGGCAGCCGACGAAGCGCAGGCGAGGGCCGCTAGGGCCTGTTAACGCTATGGGAGGCTTTGCTGAGATCACCCGCAGGGCCGGTGCCTGCCAGGCACCGGCGCGAGGCCTCCCATAGCGTAAACAGGCCCTAGACTGACGGAATGAACGAACCAGTACAGATCGCCCGTCGGCCCCGCTCGATGAAGCGGGCCGCGGCCCCGTCGCCGCAGCCGCGCACGAATGATCCGGAGCGGACGATGGCCAACATCCTCGAGGTGGCCACCGCCGAATTCGCCGACAAGGGGCTGTCGGGCGCGCGCATCGACGAGATCGCCGCGGCCACGCGGACCAGCAAGCGGATGATCTATTACTACTTCGGCAGCAAGGAGGGGCTGTACGTCGCCGTGCTGGAGGAGGCGTACAGCCGCATCCGCCACATCGAGTCCGATCTGCACCTGGAGGACCTGCCGCCGGAGGATGCGCTGCGCAAGCTGGTGGGCTTCACCTTCGACTACCAGCTGGAGAACCCCGATTTCATCCGGCTGGTGATGACCGAGAACATCAACCGTGGCGAGTTCCTCGCGCAGAGCAAGAAGATCCAGCAGCTCAACGTGCCGGCGATTGCCGCCGTGCGCGACGTCTACGAGCGGGGCGTGAAGGCGCGCGTGTTCCGCAAGGACGTCGATCCGGTGGACCTGCACATGTCGATCTCGGCACTGTGCTTCTTCAACGTGTCGAACCGGCACACCTTCTCGCTGATCTTCAAGCGCGACCTGGAATCGCCACGGGCGCTGAGCGCGCGGCGCGACAGCATCATCGAGATGGTGGTGCGGTTCGTGCGGCGGTAGGGGGTCTGTCACCCTGCCCGTGGCTACCACTCTGCCGCTTGCGGGAGAGGGTCGGGGTGAGGGTTTCGCCGCGCTTTCCTTACAAGCAAGACTTCTGCTCCCCATGCCGTTCGCGCGAACGGACTTCTGACTGCAACGAGCCCTTCGACAAGCTCAGGGCGAACGGCATGGGGAGGCAGACCGGCCTCCGTTCGCCCTGAGCTTGTCGAAGGGCAGCGCCGCACGGCTCGACCTCTCCGGCTGAGCTTGCCGAAGCTGCATGCCGATCGTGTGCAGCTTCAACGGGCCTGGGCTGAGCCTGTCGAAGGGCCCAGGACGAACGGAGGCCGGTGTCTCTTCGCAAACGCCGGGCCGGTCACCACGGCCGGAGATGGGCGCCCTCACCCCAGCCCTCTCCCGCGAGCGGGAGAGGGAGAGGGCGTCCGATATCGCCGTGCGTCATGACTTGCACCGTCCAGGGCCTCGAGGGAAAACCCTCATACCGAAAAACTAACCAGTTCGTACATTAACAAGACGCGCCGCCAACGACCCCGTCGTGACGGCATTCCATCGAGGTCCGAGGAGACAACGTGACCCGCTTGATCGATCTGTACTGCCGCGCACTCGATGCGCTGATCGCGTTCTTCCTCGCGGTCATGGTCGTCCTGGTGTTCGGCAATGTCGTGCTGCGCTATGCCTTCAATTCCGGCATCACGGTGTCGGAAGAGGTGTCGCGATGGCTCTTCGTCTGGCTCACCTTCCTGGGCGCCATCGTCGCGCTGAAGGAGCACGGGCATCTCGGCACCGACATGCTGGTGTCCCGCCTGCCGGTGGCCGGCAAGAAGGCCTGCCTGCTGGTCGGCCAGGCACTGATGTTGTTCATCTGCTGGCTGCTGTTCAGGGGCAGCCTCGAGCAGGCCCGCATCAACTGGGACGTCGCCGCTCCGGTGACAGGCGCATCGACGGCCGTGTTCTACGCCGCCGGCGTGGTGTTCGCCGTGTCGGCTGCCTTGCTCATCGCGCGCGAGATGTGGCGCGCCGTCACCGGCCAGCTCAGCGAAGCCGAGCTCGTCATGGTCAAGGAATCGGAGGAGCAGGGCGAGCTCGAAGCGCTGCAGGCCGAGCTGGCGCGCGACAACGCCGCGCCGCAAGGGAGCCGGCCATGACCGTCGGCATCTTCATCGGATCGCTGCTCGCCGCGATGGCGCTGGGCATTCCCATCGCCTTCGCGCTGCTCGCCAGCGGCGTGGCGCTGATGTGGCACCTCGACCTCTTCGACGCGCAGATCCTGGCGCAGAACGTCCTCAACGGCGCCGACAGCTTCCCGCTGCTCGCCGTGCCGTTCTTCATGCTGGCCGGCGAGATCATGAACGTCGGCGGCCTGTCGCGGCGCATTGTCGACCTGGCGATGTCGGTGGTCGGCCACGTGAAGGGCGGCCTGGGCTATGTCGCCATCATGGCCGCGGTGCTGCTGTCGGCGTTGTCCGGCTCGGCGGTGGCCGACGCGGCCGCGCTGACCGCGCTGCTGCTGCCGATGATGGTCAAGGCGGGCCACGACAAGGCGCGCGCCGGCGGCCTGATCGCCGCCTCGGGGATCATCGGCCCGGTCATTCCGCCTTCCATCGGTTTCGTCATCTTCGGCGTGGCCGCCAACGTGTCGATCAGCAAGCTGTTCCTCGCCGGCATCTTCCCCGGCCTGCTGATCGGGGCCTCGCTGTGGTTCACCTGGTGGTGGCTGGGCCGCCGCGAGCACATCGAGATGCCCGCACGCAAGTCGCGCGCCGAGATCCTGCAGGCCTTGCGTGCCTCCACCTGGGCCTTGATGCTGCCGGTGATCATCCTCGTCGGCCTGCGCATGGGCGTGTTCACGCCGACCGAAGCCGCGGTCGTCGCGGCGGTGTATGCGCTGTTCGTCGCCACCGTGGTCTATCGCGAGCTCAAGGTGTCGCAGCTCTACGGCATCTTCATCGCCGCGGCCAAGACCACCTCGGTGATCATGCTGCTGGTCGCCGCCGCCATGGTGTCGGCCTGGCTGGTGACGGTGGCCGACCTGCCGAGCAAGGTCATCGGCCTGCTGCAGCCCTTCATGGGCAGTCCCACGCTGCTGCTGGTGGCGATCATGGTGCTGGTGATGGTCGTCGGCACGGCCATGGACATGACGCCGACCATCCTCATCCTCACGCCGGTGCTGATGCCGGTCGTCAAGGCCGCCGGCATCGACCCCGTGTACTTCGGCGTGCTGTTCATCATCAACAACTCCATCGGGCTCATCACGCCGCCCGTCGGGACCGTGCTCAACGTGGTCGCCGGCGTGGGCCGCATGAAGATGGACGACGTCACCAGGGGCGTGATGCCCTTCATGCTCGCCGAGCTGGTGGTGATGTTCCTGATGGTGCTGTTCCCCTCGCTCGTCACCGTGCCCGCACGCTGGTTCGGCGGCTGATCACGTCCCCATCCATCCGACAACAGGAGACATTCGCATGAAGTTCGTCAAACGCTCGCTGTGCCTGGCCGTCGCCGCGCTGCTGCCGATCACCGCCGCGCTGGCGCAGGACATCAAGGAGCGCAGCATCAAGTTCGCGTTCCAGAACCAGAAGGGCCACCCGCAGGCCGAAGGCGCGCAGAAGTTCGCCGATCTGGTCGCGCAGAAGTCCGGCAACAAGATCCAGGTCAAGCTCTTCCCCGGCGGCACGCTGGGCGGCGATGTGCAGACCGTGTCCGCGCTGCAGGGCGGCACCGTCGAAATGACGGTGCTCAACGCCGGCATCCTGTCGTCGCAGGTGAAGGCCTTCGAGGTGTTCGACTTCCCGTTCCTGTTCGCCACGCCGCAGGAGGCCGACGCCGTCGTCGACGGGCCCTTCGGCAAGGGGCTGTTCGAGAAGCTGGCCGAGAAGAACCTGATCGGCCTCGCGTACTGGGAGCTGGGCTTCCGCAATCTCACCAACAGCAAGCGGCCGATCACCAAGGTGGAAGACATCGCCGGGCTGAAGATCCGCGTGATCCAGAGCCCGATCTACATCGACATGTTCAGCGCGCTGGGCGCCGCCCCGACGCCGATGCCTTTCCCCGAGGTCTACCCGGCGCTGGAACAGAAGGCGGTCGACGGCCAGGAGAACCCGTTCACGCTGATCCGCACCTCCAAGTTCTACGAGGTCCAGAAGCATCTGGCCGTCACGCGCCACGTCTACAACCCGCAGGCGGTGCTCATCAGCAAGAAGCTGTGGGACCAGCTGAGCCCGGCAGAGAAGAAGATCATCGACGATGCGGCCGACGAGGCGACCAAGTTCCAGCGCGAGCTGTCGCGCAAGCAGTCCGACGAGGCGCTGGCCGACCTGAAGAAGGCGGGCATGCAGGTGACCGAGTTCTCGCCGGCCGAGATGCAGCGCCTGCGCGACAAGGTCAAGCCGGTGATCGACAAGCACACGGCCGCCGTCGGTCCCGACGTCGTCAAGCAGGTCCAGGCCGAGATCGCCAAAGTCCGCAAGCCATGAATGCCAGCCCCCCGTCCGACGAGTACGTCGGCCGGCCCCCCGAGGGGGCGCGGGCCGGCGCGGGAGCGGCCCAACGCTCGACCCGCAAGCTGCTCATGGGCCTGATCGGCAGCGGCATCCAGCGCTCGCTGACGCCGCGCATGCACGAGGAAGAGGCCACGCACCACGGGCTGCGGCTGCACTACCAGCTGATCGACCTGGACACCACCGGCTCGAACGTCGATGCGCTGCCCAACCTGATCAGCGCCGCTCGCACGATGGGCTTCGCGGGTCTGAACATCACCTATCCGTGCAAGCAGGCGGTGATCCCGCTGCTCGACGAGCTGTCGGACGAGGCGGCCGCGATGGGCGCGGTGAACACCGTGGTCGTGCGCGACGGCCGGCTCGTCGGGCACAACACCGACGGCTCGGGCTGGGCCTGGAGCTTTCGTCGCGCACTGCCCGACGCGCGCCTGGACAAGGTCGTCCAGCTCGGCGCCGGCGGTGCCGGCTCGGCGGTGTCGGAAGCCGTGCTGCGCCTGGGCGCCCGGGAGCTCGTCATCGTCGACCGCGAGCCGGAGCGCGCGCAGGCGCTGGCGCAGCGGCTGGCGAAGCTGCATCCGGCCAGCCGTGTGCAGGCCGACACCGACGCGGCGCGCGCCCTGGCCGGCGCGGACGGGCTGATCCACTGCACGCCGACCGGCATGGACAAGCTGCCGGGCCTGCCGCTGGACGAGTCGCTGCTGCGGCCCGACCTGTGGGTGGCCGAGATCGTGTACTTCCCGCTGGACACCGCGCTGCTGCAGGCGGCGCGCGCGAAGGGATGCCGGGTGGTCGACGGCGGCGGCATGGCGGTGGGGCAGGCGGTGGGCGCGTTCCGGCTCTTCACCGGCCTGGAACCCGACGCGGCACGCATGGATCGTCACTTCCGTCAGCTCATCGCACAACGCGCCGCTGAAGAGGCGAGGCCTGACGCCACGCCGAGGAGTCCCTCATGAACACCACGCCTTGCATCATCACCGTCGCGATCACCGGCTCGCTGCCGAAGAAGAAGGACAACCCGGCGGTGCCCATCACCGTGGCCGAGCAGATCGAGTCCACCCACGAGGCCTTCGAAGCCGGCGCGACGCTGGTGCACCTGCACGTGCGCAACGAGGACGGCTCGCCCTCGTCGGACCCCGCGCGCTTCGCGCCGCTGCTCGATGGCATCCGGCGCCACTGCCCCGGAATGATCACCCAGGTGTCCACCGGCGGACGCTCCGGCTCCGGCCGCGAGCGCGGCGCGATGCTCTCGCTCAAGCCCGACATGGGGTCGCTGGCGACCGGCTCCTGCAACTTCCCGACGCGGGTCTACGACAACCCGCCCGACCTCGTCGAGTGGCTGGCCTCGGAGATGCTCCATCACGGCATCAAGCCGGAAGTGGAGGCCTTCGACCTGTCGATGATCTTCCAGGCCGCCCAGCTCGCGCGCGAAGGAAAGATCAAGGGCCCGCTGCACGTGCAGTTCGTGATGGGCGTGAAGAACGCGATGCCGGTGGACCGCGAGGTGTTCGAGTTCTACGTGAAGACGCTCCAGCGGCTGGCGCCCGACGCCACGTGGACCGGCGCCGGCATCGGCCGCGACCAGGTCACGCTCGCGCGCTGGTCGCTGGAGCTGGGCGGCCATTGCCGCACCGGCTTCGAGGACAACGTGCGCCTGGACCGCGAGACGCTCGCGCCCTCGAATGCGGCGCTGGTGCGCCAGGTGGTGGACCTGTGCGCCGACTTCGGGCGGCGTCCCGCCACGCCCGCCGAGGCGCGGCGCCTGCTGGGGCTGCCCGCGGCATGAGGCGCTCCATCGCCACCGTCTCGCTGAGCGGCACGCTGCCGCAGAAGCTGGAGGCGATTGCCGCCGCCGGCTTCGACGGGATCGAGCTGTTCGAGCCCGACTTCACGCTGTGGAGTGGATCGGCCGCCGAGCTGCGCCAGCGCTGCGCGGACCTCGGGCTCGCCATCGAGCTGTTCCAGCCGTTCCGCGACTTCGAAGGCATGCCCGATGCGCAATTCGCGCGAAGCCTCGAGCGCGCCGAACGCAAGTTCGACCTCATGCAGGCGCTGGACTGCTCGCTGATGCTGGTGTGCTCCAACGTGTCGCCCCTGGCGCTGGACGATGGCGAGCGCGCGGCGGCACAGCTGCACGAGCTGGCACAACGCGCGGGGCGCCGCGGCCTGCGTGTCGGATTCGAGGCGCTGGCGTGGGGGCGGCATGTCAAGCGGTGGCGTCAGGCGTGGCACATCGTCGAGCGGGCGAAGCATCCGCAGCTGGGGCTGATCCTGGACAGCTTCCACACGCTGTCGCTGCAGGACGATCTGTCGTCGCTGGCCGAAGTGCCCGGCGAGCGGATCTTCTTCGTGCAGATGGCCGATGCGCCGTTGATGCGGCTGGACGTCATCGACTGGGCGCGGCACCACCGCAACTTCCCCGGGCAGGGTCAGCTCGACGTCGTCGGCTTCTTCGAGCATGTCGTGCGCGCGGGCTACCGCGGGCCGCTGTCGCTCGAGATCTTCAACGACGTGTTCCGCGAGACGCCGAACCGTCGCATCGCGGTGGACGCCATGCGCTCGCTGCTGTGGCTGGAGAGCCAGGTGCACGACCGGCTGCAGTCGGAGCCCAAGGCCGCCGCGCTGTTCTCGCCGCCGTCCGTTCCGTCGCTGGCCGGCTTTTCGTTCATCGAGTTCGCAGTCGACGCGCCGGCCGCCGAAGGGCTGGGGCGGCTGCTGCAGGGCCTGGGGTTCCGGCTCGCGGGGCGCCACCGCTCCAAGCCCGTGATGCTGTACCGGCAGGGCGGCATCAACATCGTCGTCAACCTGCTGGCGCACGAGGCCGCGCGCACCCGCTTCGAAGCCCACGGCCCCTCGGTGTGCGCCTGGGGACTGCGCGCGGCCGATCCGACGGCCGCGATGGAGCGCGCCACCGC
The DNA here is from genome assembly GCF_029855045.1 of Piscinibacter sp. XHJ-5. Classification (GTDB taxonomy): domain Bacteria; phylum Pseudomonadota; class Gammaproteobacteria; order Burkholderiales; family Burkholderiaceae_C; genus Albitalea. The sequence continues at coordinate 4,371,235 of NZ_CP123228.1, read as the reverse complement.
GCTGCAGTCGGCGCGCTTCGACTCGCCCACGGGGCCGGGCGAGCGGCAGCTGCCGTCGATCGTCGCGCCGGGCGGCATCATCGTCCACTTCATCGACGAGGCGCTCGGCGCGAATGGCCTCTACGAAGCCGACTTCGTTCTCGATGAAGCGCCGCCCGCCGGCGATGCCGGCCTGCGGAACATCGATCACGTCGCGATGGGGCTGGCGCCGGACCGTGTCGACACCTGGGTGCTGTTCTGCCGCGCGGTGTTGGGTCTGCAGTCGGGCGACAGCCTCAAGCTGGCCGACCCCTATGGCCTGATCCGCAGCTTCGGGATGGCCGATTCGGCGCGGCGGGTGCGCCTGGTCCTCAACGTGTCGCAGAGCCAGCGCACGCGCACCGCCCAGACGGTGAACGCCAGCGGCGGCGCGGTGGTGCATCACATCGCCTTCGACACCGCGGACATCTTCGCCGCGGTGCGGCGGATGCGCGAGCAGGGCGTCGCCTTCGTGCCGATCTCGGCGAACTACCACGACGACCTGGCGACGCGCTTCGACCTCGATGCAGGACTCGTGGAGCGGCTGCGCACGGGCGGCATCCTGTTCGACCGCACGAGCGAGGGCGATTACCTGCACGCGTACACCGAGCCGTTCATGGACCGGTTCTTCTTCGAGATCGTGCAGCGGGTGGGAAACTACGACGCGTACGGCGCGCTGAACGCGGCGGCGCGCATGGCGGCGCAGGCGGATGTTTCGTGATGGCTCCCGCTCGCGGGAGAGGGTCGGGGTGGGGTTTCGTCGCGCTCTGCTCGGAAACAAGGCTTCTGCCTTGCCCATGCCGTTCGCCCTGAGCCTGTCGAAGGGCTCAGGACAGGCTTGTCGAAGGGCAGCGCCGCACGGCTCGACCTCTCCGGCTGAGCTTGTCGAAGCCTGCATGCCGATCCAGAGCAGCTTCGACAGGCTCAGCCCGAACGGACTTCCGACTGCAACGAGCCCTTCGACAAGCTCAGGGCGAACGGAGGCCGTTTGCCTCCCATGCCGTTCGCCCTGAGCCCTTCGACAGGCTCAGGACAGGCTTGTCGAAGGGCAGCGCCGCACGGCTCGACCTCTCCGGCTGAGCTTGCCGAAGCCTGCATGCCGATCCAGTGCAGCTTCGACAGGCTCAGCCCGAACGGACTTCCGACTGCAACGAGCCCTTCGACAAGCTCAGGGCGAACGGAGGCCGTTTGCCTCCCATGCCGTTCGCCCTGAGCTTGTCGAAGGGCAGCGCCGCACGGCTCGACGTCTCCGGCTGAGCTTGCCGAAGCCTGCATGCCGATCCAGAGCAGCTTCGACAGGCTCAGCCCGAACGGACTTCCGACTGCAACGAGCCCTTCGACAAGCTCAGGCGAACGGAGGCCGTTTGCCTCCCATGCCGTTCGCCCTGAGCTTGTCGAAGGGCAGCGCCGCACGGCTCGACCTCTCCGGCTGAGCTTGTCGAAGCCTGCATGCCGATCGTGTGCAGCTTCGACAGGCTCAGCCCGAACGGACTTCCGACTGCAACGAGCCCTTCGACAAGCTCAGGGCGAACGGAGGCCGTTTGCCTCCCATGCCGTTCGCCCTGAGCCCTTCGACAGGCTCAGGACAGGCTTGTCGAAGGGCAGCGCCGCACGGCTCGACCTCTCCGGCTGAGCTTGTCGAAGCCTGCATGCCGATCCAGAGCAGCTTCGACAGGCTCAGCCCGAACGGACTTCCGACTGCAACGAGCCCTTCGACAAGCTCAGGGCGAACGGAGGCCGTTTGCCTCCCATGCCGTTCGCCCTGAGCTTGTCGAAGGGCAGCGCCGCACGACTCGACCTCTCCGGCTGAGCTTGTCGAAGCCTGCATGCCGATCGTGTGCAGCTTCGACAGGCTCGGCCCGAACGGACTTCTGACTGCAAGGGCTCAGGCTTCGTGGGTAGGGCTGGGGTGAGGGCTTTCCCGCCGAGCGGGAGAGCAGCTTCGGCGGCCAAGCCGCTATCATCGTTATGAACTCCGCTTCCCAACGATGCTCGACTGGCACCCGCTCGTGCTCTCGCTCCAGGTCGCCACCCTCGCGACGCTGCTCGCGCTGATCGCCGGCGTTGCGCTCGGCTGGCTGTTCGCGCGACACCGCTTCCCGGGCAGCAGCGTGCTCGAGGCCGTCTGCATGCTGCCGCTGGTGCTGCCGCCGACCGTGCTGGGCTACGGCATCCTGGTCGCCATGGGGCGGCGCAGCCCGCTGGGCGCCTGGCTGCGCGAGCACTTCGACTACACCATCATCTTCAACTGGCACGGCGCGGTGCTGGCCTCGGCGCTGGTGGCGCTGCCCCTGGTGCTCAAGTCGGCGGGCGCGGCCTTCGGCAGCGTCGACCGCACGCTCGAAGCCGCCGCCCGCACGTTGCGGCAGTCGCGCTGGTCGGTGTTCGTGCGCGTGACCCTGCCGCTCGCCTGGCCCGGCATCCTGGCCGGCACGCTGCTCGCGTTCGCGCGCGCCATGGGGGAGTTCGGCGCCTCGCTGATGGTGGCCGGCTCCATCCCCCAGCAGACCCAGACGCTGTCGATGGCCATCTACGACGCCGTGCAGGCCGGCCGCAACGATGAGGCGCTGCTGCTGGTGGGCATCACCTCGTTGCTGTCGATCGCCATCCTGGTGGCGTCGAACCGCTTCTTCAGCCTGCGCTGACCATGACCCTGCGACTGCGCCTGCTTGCCGCTGCCCTGGTGCTTCCGCTGTCCGCGGCAGCGCAGCAGCTCACCGTCTCCGCCGCCGCCAGCCTCACCGACGCCTTTCGGGAAGTCGGCCGGCGCTTCGAGGCGTTCCGGCCCGGCGTCACCGTGCGCTTCAACTTCGCGGCGTCGGGCGTGCTGATGCAGCAGATCGCGCAGGGCGCCCCGGCGGACGTCTTCGCCAGTGCCGACCAGGAGACGATGGACCGCGGTGTCGCCCTCAGGCTGGTCGACGCTGCATCGCGGCGCGACTTCGCCGCCAACACGCTGGTGCTGATCGTGCCCGCGCGCGATGCGCCCCCGGTCGAGCAACTGGCCGATCTGCGCCAGCCCGCCATCCGGCGCGTGGCCATCGGCAAGCCGGCCACCGTTCCGGTGGGACGTTACACGCGCGAGGCGCTGGTCGCGGCCGGGCTGTGGTCCGCGCTCGAGCCGCGGCTCGTGCAGGCCGACAGCGTGCGCCAGGTGCTCGACTACGTGGCGCGCGGCGAGACCGAGGCCGGCTTCGTCTACCGCACCGACGCCGCGGTGATGGCCGACAAGGTGCGCATCGTGCAGACGCTGCGCGACCATCCACCGGTGCGCTATCCGGTCGCCGCGGTGGCCGACAGCCGGCATCCGGTGCTGGCGCGCGAGTTCACCGCCTTCCTCACTGGAGCGCAGGCGCAGGAGGTCCTCGTGCGCTTCGGCTTCGTCCCGCCATGATCGACGTCGCCTTGCAACTGGCGGTCATCGATGGCAGCCGGCGCTTCGAGCTGGACATCGCGTTCGCCTGCGATGCGCCCGTGGTGGCGCTGTACGGGCCGTCCGGGGCCGGCAAGTCGCTCACCCTGCAGGCGATGGCCGGCCTGCTCGCGCCCGCCGCCGGCTGGGTGCGCATCGCGCACCGCAGCCTCTACGACAGCCGCGCCGGCATCGACGTGCCGACCCCGCAGCGGCGCCTGGGGTACCTGTTCCAGCACTACGCGCTGTTTCCGCACCTGTCGGTGCGCGACAACGTTGCGTTCGGCCTGACCAGCTGGCGCAAGCGGCTCGAACCCGCCGACGCATCGCGTGTCGACGCGCTGCTCGCCAGCTTCGGCCTGCAGGACATGGCGTCGGCGCGGCCGAGCAAGCTTTCGGGCGGACAGCAGCAGCGTGTCGCACTGGCGCGTGCACTGGCCTGCAATCCCGATGCGCTGCTGCTGGACGAGCCGTTCGCGGCGCTCAATCCGCTGCTGCGGCAATCGCTGCGTGAAGAGCTCGCCGAGGTGCGCCGTCAGTGGCAGATCCCCATCGTCATGATCTCGCACGACATCGAGGACGTGCTGGCCCTGGCCAACGTCGCCTACCTGGTCGAGGAGGGGCGCATCGTGCGCGAGGTGGACCTCGACCGTGCCGAAAGCCGCGCCGCGCAGCGCGACGCGCTGCTGCCCGCCGCACTGCGGCGTCCGCGGCGGCCCCACGAGGACACGCTGCGCAGGCTGCTCGGCGCTGCGCCGGGCCATGCGTGATGCGGGGCTGCTCAGCGGCGAGCTCAAGCTCGCCGGGCGACTCGATGCGCGCTTCTTCGCGCTCCTCGAGGCAATCGCCGGCACCGGCTCCATCAACAAGGCGGCGCGCACCGCGGGCTACAGCTACAAGGGCGCCTGGCTGCTGCTGGAGACGGCCGGCAACCTGGCGCATGCGCCGCTCACCGAGCGCATCACCGGCGGCAGCGGTGGCGGCGGCACGCGGCTCACGCCGGCCGCACTCGGCCTGCTCGACGCATGGCGGCGCCTGCAGACCGCCCACGACCGCTTCCTGCGCGAGCAGGACGCGTGGCTCGCTCGACAGCCGGCGCTGGCCGGCACGCTCCGGAGAATGACCATGAAGACCACTGCCCGCAACCAGTTCGTCGGCACCATCGCGCAGATCGAGGCCGGACAGGTGACCACGCGCGTCACGCTCGCGCTGCGCAGCGGCAACGAGATCACCGCCGCGCTCACCAGCGGCGCGGCCAAGGGCATGAAGCTGAAGAAGGGCCAGGAGGCGCTCGCGCTCATCAAGGCTTCGGCCGTCGTGCTGGTCACCGACTTCGGCGACTACATGCTGTCGGCGCGCAACCAGCTCGCGGGCACGATTTCGCGACTGGAGAAGGGCGCGGTGTCGACGATGGTCGGCGTCACGCTGCCCGGCGGCGAGGTGGTCACGGCCACGGTCACCAACGACGCCGTCAGCGCGCTCGGTCTCAAGGTGGGGCAGGGCGCGACCGCGGTCTTCAAGGCCTATGCGGTGATGCTGGCGGTGCGCCGGCCGCAGTGATGTCCTTTCCAACGGAGACGACGATGACCCTGACTTCGGCCGCAGCACGCCGCCTGCGCCGCGTGTTCCTGATGGCTTGCCTGGGCCTGGCCGGCCTGGCCGCCGCGCAGGACCGCAGCATCGTGATGGCCTCGACCACCAGCACGGAGCAGTCGGGGCTGTTCGCCCACCTGCTCCCCGCGTTCAAGAAGGCCACCGGCATCGACGTGAAGGTCGTCGCCGTCGGCACGGGGCAGGCGCTCGACATGGGCCGGCGCGGCGACGCCGACGTGCTGTTCGTGCACGACACCGCGGCCGAGGAGAAGCTGGTGGCCGAAGGCTTCGGCCTCGCCCGAACGGATGTCATGTACAACGACTTCGTGTTGGTCGGACCGGCCGGCGATCCCGCGGCGACGCGCGGCAAGGACATCGTCTCGGCCTTGGGCAGGCTGGCGTCGTCCAAGGCCTCGTTCATCTCGCGCGGCGACAAGAGCGGCACGCATGCGGCCGAGCTGCGCTACTGGAAGGCCGCCGGCATCGAGGCGCCTGCGACGAAGATGAGCGGCTACAAGGAATGCGGCTGCGGCATGGGTCCGGCGCTGAACATCGCCTCGTCGAGCGAGGCTTACGCGCTGACCGACCGCGGCACCTGGCTCAGCTTCAAGAACCGCGGCGGCCTGGCCGTCCTGGTCGAAGGCGACAAGCGGCTGTTCAACCAGTACGGCGTGATCGTGGTGAACCCGGCGCGGCATCCGCACGTGAAGAAGGCGCTGGCGCAGGCCTTCGCCGACTGGATCGTGTCGCGCGAGGGGCAGGACGCGATCTCCGGCTACCGCATCGGCGGCGAGCAGCTGTTCTTCCCCAACGCCAAGCCCTGAGCGCTCAGCTCGGCGCCATGCTGCGCGGGTGGCGCCGCCAGGCGTTCTCGCGCTGGCGCAAGCGGTCGGCGACGACGGCCAGCACCTCGGGGTTCCAGCCCAGGCCGCAATGGCTGCCCTGCACCTCGATGTTCTCGGTGTGCGCCGCGTTGCCGGGCTGGATGCAGGCCTCCCAGGCGACCACGCCGTCGCTGCGGCTGAAGATCGACGTCGTGGGCACCTGGGGCGCCGTGCGCAGCCGCGCCATCAGCGTCTCGTCGATCAGCGGCTTCTGCCCGTTGACGAGGCGGTAGACCCAGGTGACGTTGTTCTGCTCCATCGTGCCGGCGAAGGGCGTTCCGATGGTGATGACCTGGCGCACCCGGCCCGTCAGCTTCTTGGCGACCTCGCGCGCATAGATGCCGCCGAGGCTCCAGCCGACGAGGCTCACGCGCTGGCGGTGCGCCGACGTCAGCTCGCTCACGTGCTGCGCCAGGTCGTCGATCCACCGGTCCACGTCGCCCTGCGGGCCCGTGTTGAAGCCTCTGCCCCAGTCATACGCGGCGTAGCCCAGGCGCTGGCAGAAATCCTTCAGCGGTGCGATCGAATGACGGTCGGCGGCCAGCCCCGGGAAGATCACCACCGGGTGTCCATCGCCGGAGGGCAGGGTGGCCTTGTCCATCAGGTGCATGCTGGCGTATTCGAGCGCGGCGCGAAGCGGTTCGATGCCGAACAGGGTCCAGGCAGGTGCGGTAGGTGCAGTGGTCGGTGTCATGCAGGACACAGAGCACGCGGCGTACCCGCCCCTGCCTGGAGCGCATCGGATCCCGCTGCGCTCCACCCTGCTCACGAATGCCACGGCCCGTGCGGCTGCTGCGGGCGCAGCTCAGCGTGTCGCAATGCCAACCTCCCACCCATGCGCAAATGCGCACAACGTCATGCAATTTGGGACGTCGTTTGCTCCGCGCCGTGGCGAGGCGCCTTCGCTCACCCGGCCTGGAGCACGCCGCGCCGGATCTGGTCGCGCTCGATCGACTCGAAGAGCGCCTTGAAATTGCCTTCGCCGAAGCCGTCGTCGCCCTTGCGCTGGATGAACTCGAAGAACACCGGCCCGAGCACCGTGCCCGAGAAGATCTGCAGCAGCAGGCGCGGCTGGGGGCCGGAGCCCGCCGCGGCGGTGCTGCCGTCGAGCAGGATGCCGCGCGCCTGCAGCTCGGCCACCGGCTGGTGGTGGCCGGGAAGTCGATCCTCGAGCATCTCGTAGTACACGTCGTTCGGCGCGGTCATCAGCGGCACGCCGGCCAGCTGCAGCCGGTCGACCGTGGCGAGCAGGTCGTCGGTGAGCAGCGCGACGTGCTGGATGCCCTCGCCGTTGAACTGCATCAGGAATTCCTCGATCTGCCCGCTGCCCTTGGACGATTCCTCGTTCAGCGGGATGCGGATCTTGCCGTCGGGGGCGGTCATCGCCTTCGACGTGAGGCCGGTGTATTCGCCCTGGATGTCGAAGTAGCGGATCTCGCGGAAGTTGAACAGCCGCTCATAGAACGCCGCCCAATACGCCATGCGGCCGCGGTAGACGTTGTGCGTGAGATGGTCGATGCGCTTCAGGCCGTGTCCCACCGGGTGGCGGTCGGCGCCGGCGATCCACTCGAAGTCGATGTCGTAGATGGACCTGCCTTCCTCGAATCGGTCGATCAGGTACAGCGGCGCGCCGCCGATGCCCTTGATGGCCGGCAGCCGCAACTCCATCGGACCGGTCGGGATGTCCAGCGGCTGCGCGCCGAGCTCCAGCACGCGGGCGTACGCCTGATGCGCATCGCGCACGCGAAATCCCATGCCGCACGCCGAAGGGCCGTGCTCGGCGGCGAAGTACGCGGCCTGGCTCTTCGGCTCCTGGTTGACGATGAAGTTGATGTCCCCCTGTCGCCAGAGCTGCACGTTCTTCGAGCGGTGGCGGGCCACCCGCGAGAAGCCCATCGACTCGAACAGCGGCTCCAGCACGCCCGCCGTGGGCGAGGCGAACTCGACGAATTCGAAGCCCATCAGCCCCATCGGGTTGTCGAACAGATCGGTCATGGTGTTGCGCCCTGGACCAGTTGATCGAGGGCGATCTCGAACGCCGTGCTGGCGATGCCCTGCTGCCGGCTCGAGCGTGCATGGCAGCGCTCGAGCGCCGTGGCGATGGTGGCCGACACGTCGCCGAAGATCGCTTCGTCGGAGATTTCAACGTCGCGCTGCATCAGGAAGGCGAAGGCGCGTGCCATGCCGCAGTTGGCGATGAAGTCGGGGATCACCGCGACCTTTGAGTCCGCGTGCTCGTAGATCGCGCCGTAGAAGATCTCGGGGTCCGCGAACGGCACGTTGGCGCCGCTGGACACGACTTCCAGGCCGGCGATGACCATCCGCTCGACCTGCTCGCGCGTCACCAGGCGCGATGCCGCGCAGGGGAGGAAGATCTCGGCGCCCAGGCTCCAGATGCGCCTGTCGATCTCCTCGAACGGGAGCATGCCGGGGGCGACCAGCTTGTTGCCTTGCTTGGCGAGGAACAGGCTGCGGATCTCGTCGCCGCTGAATCCTTCCGCATTGATCACGCCGCCGTCGCGGTCGATGATGCCGACCACGCGGGCGCCTGCCTGTGACAGGTAGTAGGCGGCCGCCGAACCGACGTTGCCCCAGCCCTGCACGATGACCCGCTTGCCTGACACGGACCGGGCCGGTGAAACGCCGTAGAGGCGGTAGTAGTGCAGCACCGACTCGGCCACGCCCCATCCCGTGATCAGGTCGGCGACGAGGTACTTGCGCCGCATGTCGGGCGTGTAGCGCGGGTCCTCGACCACCTTGGCCACGCCGAGTCGGAGCTGGCCGACCTTCTGGATGCGCTCGCTCTCGCTCGGCTGGAAGTGGCCGTTGACCACCCCTTCCTGCGGGTGCCACAGGCCGAAGCTCTCGGTGATGGGAATCACCTCGTGCACCTCGTCGACGTTGAGGTCGCCGCCGGTGCCGTAGTACGTCTTCAGCAGCGGCGTGACCGCCTTGTACCAGCGGCGCAGCACGCCGTCCTTGCGCGGATCGGCCGGGTCGAAGGCGATGCCCGACTTGGCGCCGCCGATGGCCGGGCCGGAGACGGAGAACTTCACCTCCATCGTCTTGGCCAGCGACTCGACCTCGCGGCGATCGAGGCCGCGGCGCATGCGCGTGCCGCCGCCGGCGGCGCCGCCGCGCAGCGAGTTGATGACGACCCAGCCCTTGGCCGGGGTCTCGCTGTCGTGCCACTCGAAGACGATCTCGGGGGCCTTGGATTCGAAGCGTTTCAGCAGTTCCTTCATCGCAATTCTCTGGGTATGGGTCTGGTTGGAGGCTAGTGGCCTAGGCCAGCAACAACTTGTCGTCGTCCAGCTTCTCGCCGCGGGTCTTCTCGAACAGGTGCAGCAGGTCTTCCACGCCCATGCTCCTGCGCTCGGGGCCCGACACGTCGAGGATCACACGGCCTTCGTGCAGCATGACGGTGCGGCTGCCGTAGTCGAGCGCCTGGCGCATCGAGTGCGTGACCATCATCGCGGTCAGCTTGGCGCCTTCGACGATGCGCGCGGTGAGCTCGAGCACGAAGGCGGCGGTCTTGGGATCGAGCGCGGCGGTGTGCTCGTCGAGCAGCAGGATGCGCGAGGGCTTCAGCGAGGCCATCAGCAGGCTCACGGCCTGGCGCTGGCCGCCCGACAGCAGGCCGATGCGGTCGGTGAGTCGGTTCTCCAGCCCCAGCTTGAGCAGCGCCAGCTTCTCGCGGAACTGCTCGCGCAGTCGGCGGTTGATCGAGAAGCCGAAGCCGCGGCGCTCGCCGCGCTTGCACGCCAGCGCCATGTTCTCCTCGATGGTCAGGCTTTCGCAGGTGCCGGCCATCGGGTCCTGGAACACGCGGGCCACCATGCCGGCGCGCTGCGCCGCCGGCAGCCGGGTCACGTCGCGGCCGTCGATGTGCAGGCTGCCGCGGTCGACGATCAGGTCGCCGCTCACGGCATTGAGGAAGGTCGACTTGCCGGCGCCGTTGGAGCCGATCACGGTGACGAACTGGCCGGTCGCGATCTCCAGATCGAGGCCGCGAAGCACGCGGTTCTCGATCGGCGTGCCGGGGTTGAAGGTCATCTCGAGACGTTGGGCGCGCAGCATCACTGGGCCTCCTTGCGGACAGGGTGCGGGCGGCGTCGCGGCAGCCAGCCGGCGAGCTTGCGACGGTAGCCGGGCACGAGCAGCGCGAGCGCCACCAGCACCGCGGTCACCAGGTTCAGGTCCTGCGCCTGCAGGCCCAGAAAGTCGGTGTTGAGGGCGGCGGCGATGAAGAAGCGGTACAGCACCGCGCCGAGGATGCAGGCCAGCGTGGTCAGCATCAGGCTGCGCGCCGGCAGCAGGGTCTCGCCGATGATGACGGCCGCCAGGCCGATGACGATGGTGCCCACGCCCATCGAGATGTCGGCGCCGCCCTGCGACTGCACGAACAGCGCGCCGGCCAGCGCCACCAGCGCGTTCGACAGCGCCAGGCCGGCCAGGGTCTGGCGGTCGGTCGAGATGCCCTGCGCGCGGGCCATGCGCGGATTGCCGCCGGTGGCGCGCATCGCCAGGCCGAGCTCGGAGGCGAAGAACATGTCCAGCAGTCCCTTGGCCGCGATCACCACGACCAGCAGCACCAGCGGCTTGAGCCACACCTCGGGCAGGCCGTCGACGGCGACCATGCTGAACACCGTGGGCTCGTTGATCAGCGCGACGTTGGGCTTGCCCATCACGCGCAGATTGATCGAGTACAGCGCGATCATCACGAGGATGCTCGCCAGCAGCTGCATGATGCGCAGGTGCACGTTGAGCCAGGCGGTAAGCGCGCCCGCCAGCGCACCGGCGGCGATCGCCATCGCCGTCGCGGCGAAGGGATTCCAGCCGGCGACGATCAGGGCCGCCGCGACGGCACCGCCGAGCGGGAAGCTTCCGTCGACCGTGAGGTCGGGAAAGTTGATGACGCGAAACGAGAGGAACACGCCGAGCGCGACCAATCCGAAGATCAGTCCGATCTCGAGCGCGCCCAGGGATGCAATGAGCGACATGGGGGTTCCAGGGCGAAGGCGGTGTCGACGAGAAGCATGCTTCCCGGGAGGCAGTTCTCTCTTGTGAGAGCAGGCGGCGCCGCAGCGCCGCGTGCTCACTTCCCGGCGACGACCTTCGCCGTCTTGAGCAGCTCCTCGCTGAGCGTCACGCCCTGCTTCTGCGCGGCTGCCGGATTCACGTGCAGCTCGAAGGTGCTGCTGACCTGCGACGCAATCTTGCCCGCGGCTTCGCCGTTGAGGATGCGCACCACCACCTTGCCGGTCTGGCGGCCGAGGTCGTAGTAGTTCAGGCCCAGCGCCGCGACGGCGCCGCGCTTGACCGCATCGGTGTCGGCGGCCACGACCGGGATCCTGGCCTGCTGCGCGACCTTGACGATTCCTTCGAAGGCCGACATCACGTTGTTGTCGGTCGGCGCGTAGATCACGTCGGCCTTGCCCACGAGGCTCTGCGCGGCGCTGGCCACGTCGACGGTGCGCGCGGCGGGCGCCTCGACCAGCGTGAGGCCGGCCGGGCCGATCGCCTTCTTCAGCGCATCGACGATCGCCACCGAGTTGGCTTCGCCGGGGCTGTAGATCACGCCCACACGCCTGGCGCTCGGGGACACCTTCTTGATCAGCTCGAGGTGGCGCGGCAGCGGCGACAAGTCGGACACGCCGGTCACGTTGGTGCCCGAGGCGTCCCAGGTCTTGACCAGCTTGGCGGCCACCGGGTCGGTGACGGCGCTGTAGACCACCGGGATGTCCTTGGTCGCCGCGACGACGGCCTGCGCCGACGGGGTGGCGATGGCGACGATGACGTCAGGCTTCTCGCCGACGTATTTGCGCGCGATCTGCGCGGCGGTTCCGCTGTTGCCTTGCGCGCTCTGGTACTCGAAGCGCAGGTTCTTGCCGGCTTCGAAGCCGGCGGCCTTCAGCTCGTCCTTGACGCCGTCACGCGCGGCGTCGAGGGCGGGATGCTCGACGATGGCAGTCAGCGCGACCGACTTGTCGGCGGCGAAGCCGGCGGCAGCGAAGCCGGCGAGGGCGAGCGACAGGGCGGCGAGGCGGGGGCGGAAGAAAGAATGTTGCATGAAGCGGTCCTAAGGGCGATCACCTGGGGTCGGGGCGGAGACCGGGCGCTCATGGCGCGATCTCGGGGAGGAAAGGCCGAAATTGCGGGCTCGGCCTGGATGAAACTTTAGAAGTCGGGGTGGCGAATTTCTTTGCATAAGATCGCCGGGTGAACCCCAATCCGAGGAATCGGATTGCATGAAAGACGCTTTGGAGGAGACGAACTTGTACGAGCTTGATCTGGATCGAATCGACCTCAGGATCCTGGACCACCTGCAGGGTCACGCGCGGGCCAGCAACCTCGAGCTGGCGGAGGCGGCCAACCTGTCACCGGCGCAGTGCCACCGCCGGCACCGGCGGCTGGAGGAGGCGGGCTATGTCGGCCGCTACGAGACGCGCCTGAATGCCGCGCGCATGGGGCTCACGGTGGTCGCCTTCATCCATGTGTCGATGGAGCGCAGCCACATTCGCGAGCTGCAGAAGTTCAAGGACCTGCTGGCCAACCTGCCCGAGGTGCAGGAGTGCTATTCCGTCACCGGCGACTTCGACTACGTGCTGAAGGTGGTGGCGCGCGACCTGCCCGCGCTGTCGCGCTTCCTGATGGACACGCTGATGCGGCTGCCGGGCGTCGCCGCGGTGCGCTCCAGCGTCTGCATGGACGAGATCAAGTGCACCAGCGCGCTGCCGTTGCCGGCGTGAGGCGGATCACACGGGGCGCTGCACGCTTACGGGCAGCGCAGCAGGCTGCCATGCTGGGTGCACGGACCGCGTGGTCCCACGAGCACGGGTCCGGAGCGGCGCAGGCGGATGCCGTCGGTCGTCCAGCAGCCGGTGCCGTCGCAAGAAGCGACGCCTGAGGGCCTGACGGTTGGCGGCGACGGCAACGCGGGCGCGGGAATGGCGGCGGGACTGGCTGGCGGGATCGTCGGGCGCGTGGGGGCGGGGGGCACGGCATTCGGCGTCGGCTCGCGCTGCGTGGGCGTCGTGGGATCGCCCGTGCCGCCCAGGCAGGCGCGCGCGGCCTCGCGGCGCAGCGCTTCGAGCTGCTGCTGGTCCTCGCGTCGACGCGGTGGAGACGTCTGTGCGGCCCGGTCTGCCGCCGGGGCCGGTGCATGCCGGGCTTCCTGCGCCTGCAGCGCGGCCAGAGCCTGCACGCAGCCGGGCGACCTCAGGCGATCGCTTTCCTCAGCCCCGGCGCTGCTGAAGGCCGATGCCGCGAGCAGATGAACGAGAAAGCGGCGCATGCGCGTTGGAGGCGCGCATGCGCGGCAGGTTCGCGGCTTATTCGGATGCCGCGCTGGACTCGATCTGCACGGCCCCGGTCTTGGTGGCGGCGGCGGTCGACTTGCGGCCGGGGCGGCCCTTGCGCTTGACGGCGGCGCGGGGCTTGCGAGTCGTCTTTGCCAGGCCGTTCGATCCGCCGCCCCGCGTGGCACCTTCGATCAGGAAAGCGTCGCGGTCCTTGGCGTCCGTGATCCAGGCGGGCGGTCTGCCTTGCCCGGTCCAGGTCTTTCCGGTGGCGGGATCACGGTATTTCGCCATGCCGATCGACGGGCGCGATCTCGGCTTGGCGGCACCGGGGGTCCTGGCCTTCGAAGCCGCGCCGCGCCCCAGCCCCAGGTCGTTGGCCGTCAAGCCGTAAGCGGCGATCGCTTCCTTGATCTTTCGGACGACTTCCGCGACTTCGGCCTTGCGTGCAGCTTGCGCTTGTTTCTCGAGTTTCGCGATCTCCGCCTTGATGGCCATGTAGGTTTTCATTTCACGTTTCCTTGGTCGAATTGCGAAGGGTAAGGCGTTTCCTCGGCCTGGGGCGTTCTGAATTGTGGGGGCAATCCGAGATGCATCGCTGGACGAATGTCAGCTTGGTCCGGAAATGACCAGCAGTGCCTAGTTGGCGCCAATCTTGGCGTTGGGTCCGCCGCTTTGCACGCGACGAAGACTCTCGTTCGCGGCCGTCTTTTCCGCATCGGCTTGCGCCCGGGTCCGGCACTTCACGATCGGGATGTTGGATCCGGTGGGGTATTCCCTGGAGCACACCGTGTCGCCATCGTTTCCGGCGGACGTGGCATTTGCCTGAGTCGTCGTCGATTCCGTCCCGGAATTCGTGGGCTGCGCAGCACATGCGGCCAGCATCAAAGCGAACAGCGAAATGGCGGAAGCGGGCAAAAGTTTCATGAAAAGGTGGGAGTGGTCAATGACGCGCCGAGCATACTCGAAGCGCTCGCGGGAAAGAATCAGGCCGCGCTGCGCAGGGCGACAAGCGCAACGCCAATGGCAAGGAGCAGACACAGCGGGGAGTAGAGCAGCGTGTCGAGCCTGGCGAATCGACTGCCTCGGACTCGTTTGAAGAGCCCGACATACTTGAACTCGCCGATTGCACGCATCAGCAACCCGAGCGCGAGCCCGTAGGAAAGCCAGACGAGCAGGGCCCTCGGCACGGCGAGCGGCAACAGCCCGGCGGTCGCGGCAACCAGGACGGCGAAAGACAGGAGCGCCACGCCGACGCCGACCGTCGCTGTCTTCGATGGAACGAACAGCGGCTTGCCATCGATGGAGGGGACCGCCCCGCTCTCACCGGTGGCGGAAACGGAGGCGGCCATGCGGAAATGCCACAACGCGAGCACGAGAAAGACGCCGCAAACCGCGATTGCCAGAGCTGCATTCATGGCGGCCGAATCAGCCGTCACTCGCGGGCGGCTCGATGCTTTCGCCGTCGTAGTACTCCACCGTGTCTTGCGCGCGAAACATCTTCCACAGGCGGTCTTTCTCGCCGCGATGCCCGGACGCTGCCATGATCTTGCCGGAGTCCGGGTATTCGCAGATCTCGATGTCGACCACGTTGGACAGGGCGAGATACCGCATCGGCGCGCTGCCCGTGTTGATGATCTGATGGGCGACATCGGGCCCGCCGGTGGGGCATGCAATCACGTCGTGCTGGCGGATCGGGTAGCGCTGGTCACCGAAGCGCAGCTCGCCTTCGCCTTCGAGGATGAAGAACATCTCTTCCTCGCCGCGGTGGCTGTGGAACGGGCACTGCGCCTTGCCGGGCGGAAGCACGGTGAGGTTGTAGCCGAGCTTGCGTGCACCGATCCGGTCGCTGATCCGACCACGCTTGGACGTGTAGTAGCCGTTGTCCTCCACGTCCTCGAACTCGACCTCGTCGAGATTCATGATCGGCTTTGCCACGCGCACTCCCTTGAATTGGTGTTCCGGGGTGGGCCAGGCCACATTCCAGTTGCGCCCGGCTCGATTCTCGTCTGCATCAGTGTGCCAGCACGGCAACTTTCTGCCCGACGGGAATTCGAGTCTCGCCTTTGGCGAACGATGGCCGTGGCCGGCGCTCGTGCGCAATTGCAGCCACGATTGCCACCGGCCGCTCTGCCTTCTCCCCGAGAGCGGGGAGGGGGTCAGGCGCTTCTGCGGCGCAGACGATGGCGCAATCGGTGAGCGGCGGCGCGCGTCACTCCACGGCGCCGATGGTGCACTGCGCGGTATTGCGGGCGTTGCCCCGTTGATCCGTGGCCGGGCAATTGCGCCCCGCCCCGCGCAGCGGGCTGGTCGACGACGGCCGCGCCGTGGGCGTGGGGCCTCCGTTGGCGGCGAGGGCGCCCAGTTGCGGATCGGCGAACACGATGCCGCCGATGCAGGCTGTGTCCGGCGCCGTGCCGACGACGTGGTTGCGGGGCCACTGCATGTCGTTGGCGCCGGTGCCCGGCGTGAACCAGCATTGCATGGGCGAGCCGCCGTCGTTGGTCAGGTTGTTGGCGAACACCGTGTTGTAGACGGGGAAGTTCAGCGTGCCGGCGATGGCCGCGGCGAAGTAGCCCAGGCCGGCGGTCGACTTGTTGCCGGTGAAGGTGGCGTTGCGGATGACGCCCGTGGCGTCGCTGGCGCTCAGCATCAACGCGCCGCCGACGCCGGCCGTGGCCTGGTTGCCGGAAAAGGTGGTGTTGACGACGTTGAGCCTGCTGCCGTAGAGGTGGGCGGCCCCGGCTCCCTTGGCGACGTTGTTGCTGAAGGTGGTGGCCAGGATGTCGAGCGGCTTCGAGTTCAGCACGAAGATCGCGCCGGCCGACTTGGCGGTGTTGGCCTGGAACAGCGAGCGGTCGATGGTGGTCCGCCGGGCCGTCACGTTGGACGTGCGTCCCAGCGCGCCGGCCAGCTCGTTGGCCTTGTTGCCGATGAAGCTCGATCCGCAGACGACGACATCGGTGTCGTCCTTGCCGTCGATGCCGATCGCGCCGCCGTTGCCGCCCGCGCCGCCCTGGTCGACGTGTCCCACCCCGGGGCATCCGGTGGCCGCGCCGCCCTTGAAGTTCTGCCCGGTCCCGTTGGCGACGTTGTTCTGGAAGACGCTGTTGTAGAAGCGCCCGTTGGTCTGCAGCAGGCCGACCGCGCCGGAATTGGAGCCGCTGTTGCCGGTGAAGGTGGAACCGACCACCGTGACGTCGAGCGAACCCATGGCGTAGATGGCGCCGCCGCCCACGTCCGGGCCGGGCGTGGCGGCCGCGTTGCTGCGGAACGTGGTGTCGATCACGCGCAGCTTCACATCGCGCACGAGGATGGCGCCGCCCTGGCCGTCGGCCCAGCCGTACGCGCAGCTCGGGTTGCTGGGATCGGGGGCGACGTACTGGGTGCCCGTGGCCTTGCCGTTGGCCAGCGTGATGTGCTGCAGCGTGATGGTGTTGGCATTGGTGCGGTAGTTCGCCCGCACCGCGCTGAAGATTCGCGTGGTGGCGCCGCCGTCGAGCGTGACCTTGTTGCCGCCGTCGATGACGATGTTGCGGTCGGTCGGCAACTCGATGGTCTTCGCGATGCGAATGGTGGCGGCCGTGGCGCCGCAGTTGAAGGTGACCACCGGGTGCGAGGCGATGGCCGCGCGCAGTGCGGACTCGGTGCAGCTTGCGGCGGTGCCGGTGCCCACGCTGGGAGCCACGCCCGAGGTGCTGGCCGCGGTGACGGGCGGCGTGCAGACCTGGGCGGCAGGTGGCGTCGTCTCCGTCGTGCCGGCCACCTGGCATTGCTTGCGGATGCCGTAGGCGGGGTCGCCGCCGAAGAAGGTGTTGGTGCACTGTCCGCTGCCCGTCACCGACTTCGTGATCCATGACGCGTTGGCGCCATAGCGCACGGTCTGCGTGCCGCTGACGCTGAACGACTCCTTCTCCGCGGCGATCGTCGTCCACGTCGTGGTGGTGGCATCCGCGGTGGCGGCATCTTCCGCGATGGCATCCGTGGCCGACTGGGCCAGGGCTGCCGCGCTGCAGGCGGCGAGCGCGGCAAACGAGAGGAACCGGCCGCGGTCGGCACGAGCAATGCGAAGCAGGAAGTGGTACAGCATGCGTGGTGGTGTTTGATGGGCCACGGGTGCGGCCCGGGTGAAAAGCGCCGCGCATGATAGGCAGCCTCCCCGCTGCAGCCGCGCCGCTTTTGTGCACGCATACATCTGTTGCGTCGGCACTTACAAGGCTTGCGATGCACGTCAGCGATGTGCCGCCTTTCGTCGCAGCCGGGCGACTCTTTTGGGCCATGCCGTCCCGCGAGGACCCGGCATTTGCACGCTTGTGCACGCCGCCATCCCCGTCTAGATTGACCCCTCCGACCGGGCACGTCCCTCCCGCCCGGCCACCTCTACGCATTGCCAGGAGATGTCGATGTTCCGATTCGTTCGATGGACAACCGCCGTGCTCGCGCTCAGTGCCGCCACCGGCCTTCAAGCCGCGCAGCGCGACGGAATCGATGTGCAGCTGTCGACGCCGACCCCCGTGTTGCGCGGCGACGTGGACGTGGTCGTGGCCGTCACGGTGACCAACACCGCGCGCCACCCCGTCACGCTGGTCAGGTGGCAGCTGCCCTCCGACGAGCTCGAAGGCGCCTTGTTCAGGATCACCCGCGACGATCAGCCGGTGCGCTACCTCGGTCCGGTGGTCAAGCGCGCGCAGCCCGACGCCTCCGATCACGTGAAGCTCGAGCCCGGCGCGACGCTCAGCTACCAGGTGGAGCTGACGAGCGCCTACGACCTCTCGCAAAGCGGCCGCTACGCCATCCAGTACCTGGGCCGCGGCCAGCACGGCAACGCGGCCACGCTGAGCTCGGCGCCGCTGTACCTGTGGCTCGAAGGGCGCAGCGGCAAGGCGGCCACCGCACCGGCGGCGCCGGTGGGCTCGGCTGCGAGCATCGGCTACACCGGCAATTGCTCGGCCACGCAGCAGAGCACGCTGCAGACGGCAGTCGGTGCGGCGACCAACTACGCCACCTCGTCGTCGAGCTACCTCAGCCGCACGCCCGCGGCCACGCAGCGCTACGTGAAGTGGTTCGGCGCCTACTCACAGAACGGCTGGAACACCGCCAAGGCGCACTTCGCGGCCATCTCGGACGCCTTCGTCAACAAGCCGCTCACGCTCGACTGCAAGTGCAAGAAGCGCAATGTCTACGCCTATGTCTACCCGACCGAGCCGTACAAGATCTACCTTTGCGGGGCGTTCTGGGCGGCGCCGATGACCGGCACCGATTCCAAGGGCGGCACGCTGATCCACGAGATGTCGCACTTCGACGTGGTGGCCGGCACCGAGGACTGGGCGTATGGCCAGTCCGCGGCGGCGGCGCTCGCCGTGTCCGACCCGGCCAAGGCGCTGGACAACGCGGACAGCCATGAGTACTTCGCCGAGAACACGCCGCCGCTGCCGTGAGGTCTGAGGCCACGCCTGCCGCGGCCGGCCGCAGCAGGCGTCGGCTGGCACTCGCGCTGCTCGCCCTGTCCGCCATGATGTGCCCGGTGACGGTCAGCGCGCAGGACGACCTGCGCTGCGTGCTCAAGGCCCCCGCCCGGGCGGCTGCGGGCAAGCCGGTGATGCTGCGCTTCAGCCTCACCAACCTGAGCGCGGCGCCGGTGATGCTGCTCGAATGGAACACGCCGTTCGAGGGCTGGTTCGCTCCCTTCGTGGACGTGACGCGCGACGGTGTCGCGCTGCCGTACCGCGGCCCCATGGTCAAGCGCGGCGACCCGTCGGCCGACGAGTACCTGCGCCTGCTGCCGCGGCGTGCACGCAGCGCCAGCGTCGACCTGGCGCAGCCTTTCGACTTCTCGATGCCGGGTCGCTACCGCGTGGTGCCGCGCATCCGCGTGCTCGATGTGGTGCGCGCCGGCGAGCTGGCGTCGCCGCGGCCGCTCGACAGGCACGTGCCGGTGGCGCTGGCGTGCAATCCGGTGGAGATCGAGGTTCGCTGACGACGCAAGGTCCTCACGACACTAGAGCAACTCGTTGAGCAGATAGAAGGCGTTGTCCTTGGCCTTGTGCCACCAGCCACGGCGCGTCCAGCTGTCGAGGTCGATCTCCTTCGCGCGCTGGACATACCGCTCGAAGATCGAGTCCAGGCGCGCGGCCAGGGCCGCGTCGGCGATGGACAGGGAGATCTCGTCGTTGATCTCGAAGCTGCGGTCGTCGAAGTTGCTTGACCCGAGGGCACACCAGGCGCCGTCGACGGTCATGATCTTCTGGTGCAGCAGCGTGTACGGGTACTCGAACAGCCGCACCCCGCACTTCAGCAGCTTCTCGAAATTGCGATGCCCGGCGTGCTGCACCATGGGGTTGTCGGAGCCGCTGGTCGATGGCATGAGCACGCGCACGTCCACGCCGCGCTTGACGGCTTCGCCGAAGGCATCGATGGCATCGGGCTCGGGGATGAAGTAGGGGTTCTGGATCCAGATGCGCTTGCGCGCCAGGCAGATGGCGGTGTGGTGCAGGATCTTGACTGCCGGCGCCGAGTTCTCCGGCTTGGCGTACACCGCGTGGATGAGCACGTCGCCGGCGGGCTCGAGCGTCGGAAAGACATGCTCGCCGATGAAGAGCTCACCGGTCTCGCCGGCCCAGTTCTCGCTGAACGCGCCCTGCAGGCTGTGGACGATGGGCCCGTGCAGCTCGACGCTGACATCGGCCACGTGCCGGTGGTCCTCGGCGTTGCCGAGCCATTCGTCGACGACGCAGTGGCCGCCGGTGAACGCCTCGCGGCCGTCGAGCACGACGAGCTTGCGATGGTCGCGGTCGTTGAGAACGCCGATGTTGCGCAGCGCCCGCTTGTGGAAGAAGGTCACGCGGCAGCCCGCAGCGCGCATGCGCTCGACGACGTCCTTGCCGGCGCCCTTGGAGCCCTGGGCGTCCAGCATCACGCGCACGCGCACGCCGGCCTGCGCGCGGTCGATCAGCGCATCGGCCACGCGCCGGCCGAGCTGCCCGTCCTTCCACAGGAAGGTCTCGAAGTGCACCGAATGGCGCGCGGCGCGGATGCGCTCGATCAGCACGTCGAAGAAGGCGCCGTTCTCGTGCACCTCGACCCTGTTGCCCCCCACCGCGGTGCCCAGCGTCAGGCCCGACAGGCTGGGCATCAGCTTCTCGATGGGCGAATCGCACTCGATCTTCAGCGTGGGATCGCGGTGGCGGCGGATGGACCAGATCACCAGAAGCTGGACGATCACCAGCGCGAGCAGCATGCCGCCCCAAAACGACCCCCACATCCCGTCCCCTCCACGGCGACATCACACCGGGCGGAGCATAGCGTCCGCCGGCCGATTCGGCTCGGTCAGCCGATGAGCACGTCCAGCGCGCGCTGCACCGAGCCGGGTGCGGTGACGGCCATGAAGGCCAGCCCGGCGACCGCCCCGGCGACGTGCGCATCGTGATTGACGCGTCCGAGACGCGTGCGACCCGCGAACACGCTGAACGCGAGGTAGCCCAGCGCGAACAGCGGCGCCGGGATGGGCACGGGAATGGGCAGGATGAAGATCGAGGAAGTCGGAAACACGACGATGGAGGCGAACAGCACCGCGAGGATGGCACCCGAGGCGCCGAGGCTCGCGTACTGCGGCTCCCTGCGATGGACCAGCCAGGTGGCGACGCTGCTGGCGAGCAGTCCCGACACGTACAGCACCACGAAGCGCGGGGTGCCGATGGTGCGCTCCAGCCCGAAGCCGAAGGCCCAGAAGGTGAAGCAGTTGAACACCAGGTGAGCGAGGTCCGCATGGACGAACCCGCTGGTCACCAGCGTGGCGTACTCCGCCCGCTGCGCCAGGCCGTGCGGGCGCAGCAGGTTGCGCTCGATCAGTGCGGGCGCGGCATAGAGCCCGATGAGACCGATGACGAGCAAGGTCGCGAGCAGCAGTGTCGCGGCCGGGGCGCCGGAGGTGAGGCGGGTGAGGAAGTCCATGGGCCGACTCTAACGGGGCGCCCCATGGCCTGCCCTTTCGGCGGAGAACGCAGCACGGCGACGAACACCTGCACGGCCTACCAGACCATCCGCTTGCCCGCATCGTTGAGCGGCTCGATGCTGCCGGCGTAGGGCAGCGAAGTGTGGAAGCGCACCTCGGACATCTGGTACTCCTGGCGCAGGTATTCCTCCTTGCGCTTGGGCTCGGCCGGCTTGGTGATCGAGCCGTCGGCGCCGACCTCGAAGCGCACTTCGGCAGTGCCCGCGACCGCGTTGTCCTTCGCGAGCAGGGCGGTCACCTTGCCTTGCGCATCCATCTCGTAGCCATGGATGGCGACGAAGTGGTCCGTGACGGGCTGCTTCTTGGCGTCGACGACCGAAGCGGTCGACGGCTCGTTCACGCCCGCGACCACGGCGCGCCCCGAATCGATGTGCGCCTTGATCTGGTCCAGGGCGACCCGGCTCGCATCGCTGTCGGTCTGGATGCGCCGCGCCGTCTTCTCGTAGAGCACCACGCCCCCGCCCCCGGTGGCCGTATCGCCTGCGCTCGCGGTGGACTGCGCGCCCTTGCAGGCGAGCTTGAAGCAGGCAGCCGGATTGCCGCCGGCCTCCTCCCAGCCGGGTGCACTGAAGCCTTCCAGCTTGACCGTGGTCCGGCCGAAGGCATCCACTCGCGCCTGGAAGTCCTGCTTCAGCCTCGCATCGGGGCTGGTCAGCAGCCAGTCGACACCGCCGGGCTGCTCGAG
Source organism: Piscinibacter sp. XHJ-5 (assembly GCF_029855045.1). Taxonomy (GTDB): domain Bacteria; phylum Pseudomonadota; class Gammaproteobacteria; order Burkholderiales; family Burkholderiaceae_C; genus Albitalea. Next base: position 4,349,331 of record NZ_CP123228.1, on the reverse strand, counting down.
CCTGCGCGCAGTGCGGGCCAGGGTGTCCTCGGTCACGCACTTGCCGAGCACATCCTCGACCGACTGGCGCAGCAGCTCACGATGGTTGTCCGAGCGCACGACGCGGGCGTCGCCGCCGCCCGCGGCGCACTGCTCGCGCTGGAAGACCTCCAGCTCGGCCTGCGTCATGTAGCGCGTCTGTCCGTCGGCCTCGACCTGGAACATTCCGAGCAGGCCGTGCAGGCCGTCCGCGCGCGACACGCGCACGTCGCTGCCTGCCGGATGCAGCAGGTGGCCGTTGTCGGGACAGGCCACCTGGGCGAGGGCGCTGCTGCTGTTCGAAGTGGAAACGTGGGACATCGTCGGACCTGCGGGGTCGGTGGCAACACGCGCATTGAAAGCGGGGCGGCGGCCTGCGCCAATCCCGGACCGCTCCCAGCTAGGGGCGCTCCCATCGGGGGCGGCGGCATGCGTTTCTTCTTCTTCTTGCCCTCACCCCGGCCCTCTCCCGCGAGCGGGAGAGGGCGAGCAAGTCAGTGACGTGCATTCAGCCACTCCCTCTCCCGCTCGCGGTAGGGTCGTGCGCGGTGCGCAGTTGCCGTTCGCAGGCCATGCTGGCTCAATGGAGGCTGGCCAATCGAAGGAGGCTTGCATGCAATTCCACCGCGGCAGACTCATCGACCACGTGCACCTGCGGGTGTCCGACGTCGAGGTCAGCAAGCGTTTCTACCGCGCCGTCTTCGCCTCGCTCGGCTTGCCGGAGGTGCTGCACGAAGGCCCCGGCTTCTTCCAGGCCGACGAGCTCTACGTCGACAAGGCCGACGACTACGTGTCGCGCGTGCACATCGCGTTCCAGGCCGCCGACCGCGAGACGGTGCAGGCGTTCCACCGGGCGGCACTCGCCGCCGGCGGGCGCGACAACGGCGGGCCCGGCGAACGGACCTACCACCCCGGCTACTACGGCGCCTTCGTCTTCGATCCGGACGGCAACAACATCGAGGCCGTGTTCCACGGTCCGGCCACGCGGTCCGCGCCGTCGGTGGTGTTCACGCCGAAGTAGCCATGGCCACCTTCGCTGCACTGACCTCGCTGTTCGGCGTCGAGACGTCCGACGTCGATCTCTCGCGGCCCTTGTCGCATGCGGCATTCCGGGAACTGGAGCAGGCCTTCTACGCGCACCAGGTGCTGGCCGTGCGCGGTCAGGACATCACGCCGGCGCAGTTCGTCGACTTCGCGCGGCGCTTCGGGCCGCCACAGCCGCACGTCATCGATCAGTTCCATCATCCCGAGGATCCCAACATCCTGATCCTGTCGAACGTGAAGAAGGACGGCCGGCCGACGGGGCTGCAGGATGCCGGGTCGTATTTCCACACCGACTATTCGTACCTGCAGGTGCCTGCCCGTGCGACCACGCTGTACTCGCGCGTGGTGCCGCGGGTCGGCGGAGACACGCTGTTCGCCAACCAGCTCGCCGCCTACGACGACCTGTCCGAGGCGATGAAGAAGCGCATCGAGCCGCTGCTGGCGATCCATCACTACGGCAATCGCAACGATGTCGACGAGGCGAGCCGCACGGCCGCCTCGGTGCTGAGCGCGGAACAGAAGGCCAGGATGCCGGTGATCACCCACCGCATCGCGCGTGCGCATCCGGTCACCGGCCGCAAGGCCTTGTATGCCGTCTCGGGCAGCTCGTTCGGCATCGTCGGCATGCCCGACGACGAGGCCCGCGACCTGCTCGACGAGCTGGCCGCGCACGCGACGCAGCCGCGCTACCAGCTTCGCTTCAAGTACGGCGTCGGCGACATCGTCGTCTGGGACAACGCGGCGCTGCTGCATTCGGCCACGCTGACCGATCCCCAGGACCCGCGGACCTTGTGGCGCATCACGATGCTCGAGGTGGCGCAAGAGGCGGCGGCGCCGGAGGTGCTGGCACCGACCTACGCTTGACTGTGTTTCACCCCCGCGAGCGGAAGAGGCAGAGCATCCGGCGGGTCAGCCTCGCGCCACCTCGACCCAGCGCCCGCTCGCCTGCGATGCCAGGCAGGCCTCGATGAACGCCATCGTGTGCGCGCCGTCCTCGATGCGCGGATACGGAAACTCCGGCACCGGCTCGCCCAGCTCGCGCGCCATCCGCTCCTGCGCCACCTCGGCGTAGAGATTGCCGAAGGCCTCGCGCAGGCCTTCCGGGTGTCCGCGCGGCGTGCGGCCGAGGCCGGCGATCTCCGGCGGCAGGAAGGGATCGCCGCGGCCGATGGTGCGCACCGGCTCTCCCTGCATCGCGAGCCGCAGGTAGCTGGACTCGCGGTGCGACCAGTCGAGCTGGCCCTTCTCGCCATAGACGCGCAGGCGGATGTCGTTCTCGCCGCCGGCCGCGGCCTGCGTGACGGTGAAGGTGCCGCGCGCGCCGCCGTCGAATTCGAGCAGCGCCGAGACATGGTCGATCACCTTGCGGCCGGGACGCAGCGTGCCGACGTCGGCGGCAACACGCGCGATGCGCGCGCCGCACACGAAGCTCGCCAGGTGCTGCGCATGGCAGCCGATCGCGCTCATCACCAGCGCCTGTCCGCTGCGCTGCGGATCGAGCACCCAGCCCAGCCGGCTGGTCAGCGGACCGTCCTCGACGCGCGTCGCGAGCGAATTCTGCAGGTACTCCACCTGGACCAGGCGGACCGGCCCGATGGCGTCCTCCAGCACCAGCTGCCGCGCGTGGCGCGTCATCGGATAGGCCGAATAGCCGTGGGCGATGGCGAAGATCCTGCCGTGCTTGCGCGTGCGCTCGACCAGGTCGCGGGCCTGTGCGAAATCGTGCGTGACCGGCTTGTCGCAGATGACATCGAGGCCGGCGTCGAGTGCCGCGGCCGCGTACGCGTGGTGCGTGTCGTTGGGCGTCATGATCGCCACGGCGTCGATGGCGTCGTCGCGACGACGCTCCGCGTCCAGCATCGCGGCCATATCGCCGTAGCTGCGCGACGGGTCCAGCCCGAGCGCGATGCCGGCTGCACGCGAGCGCGCCGGATCGCTGGAGAACACGCCGGCGACGACGCGGAACCAGCCGTCCATCTCGGCCGCACCGCGGTGCATGCGGCCGATCCACGAGTCGGGTCCGCCGCCGACGACGCCCAAGCGCAGCGGGCGCCCGAATCTTTCACGCAATGCCATCGTGAGGTCCTCCTGGGTTATTGCATGCCGCGCGCATGGCCGAGCACCAGGCCGAGCGCCCGCGGCACGCGGTCGAGATCGAGCGCCTCGGTCAGCAGCGAGCCGTAGCGGATCTTGCGTCCGGCGCGTGTGCCCATGAAGCGCCGCAGTTGCGCATGCAGATCCCGCCCGCGCTGATAGGGCTGCTGCTGGAAGCTGCGGAACGAGGCCAGTTCCGCCTCGGCGTCGAGCACTCGCTCGACGGCCGCGGGGCCGACGGCGCGAATCAGCTCGTCCTCGAGATCGGCTTCGCAGACGAAGAAGCCCAGCGCTTCGGTGCGCGCCCGGTCGAGGCCGGCGCCCAGCCCGACGCGCTCCAGGCTGCGCTGGACATAGCGCTCCTCGCCGAGGTCGTACAGGCCGGCCAGGCGCAGGTCGAGTCCGCGCGGACCGAAGGCCTGCACGAACTTGCCGATGTTGGTGGCGCCGCCGATCGGCAGCACGACGATGCGCTCGGCGCGCAGATCCCAGCCGCGCCGCTGCGCCAGCGTTTCGACGGCCGCCTGATCGCTCCAGCCTTCGACGAGGATCGCCGACTGCGCGCGCATGCCGGCGACGACCTCGCCGGCAGCCGCCGTGCTCAGCGGCGGACGCGGGCCGGCGACGCGGCTCACTTGGCTGCCAGCCCCAGGCGCTCGATCAGCGCCCGCTCCTTGGTGAATGTCTCCGTGGCCCACTTGCGATAGTCCTCGCCGCTGCGATACCACACCGTCTGGTTGAGCTGCTGCAGCACCTCGAGGTGCTTGGGATCGTCCATGGCCTTGCGGAACGCGTCGTGCAGCGTCTTGACGACCGCCGGGTCCATGCCCTTGGGTCCGATCAGGCCGTACGGTGAGGTGGAGACGACGTTGTAGCCCAAATCCCTCGCGGTGGGCACGTCGGGCCAGCGCTGCGCGCGCTGCTCGCCGAACGTGAGCAGGAGCCGCATCTGCCCGCTGTCGACGAACTTGTCCCAGCCGGTGGCGTCGCTCGCGGCCATCACGTGGCCGCCGAGCAGCGCCTGCATCAGGTCGGCGTTGCCCTTGTACGGCACGTGGTTCAGCTGGATCTTCGCCGCGGCGGCGAGCTCCTCGATCAGCAGGTGCGGGCTGGTGCCGACGCCGGTGGAGCCGTAGTCGATCCTGCCCGGCGCCTTGCGCGCCGCCTCGACATAGTCGTTGAAGGTCTTGTAGGGCGAGGCCGCCGGCACGACGAAGCCGAAGGTGTAGCCGGAGATCCCGATGATGAAGGTGAAGTCGTCGATGGGATGCCACGTCACCTTCTGCATGTGCGGGTAGCGCAGCATGCCCAGCGGGTACTGCGCGACGGTGTAGCCGTCGGGCTTCGCGGTCAGCGCCACGGTGCTCGGGCCCAGCGTGCCGCCGGCACCAGGCTTGTTGTCGATCAGGATCGTCTGCCCCAGGTGACGCGCCGCGATCTCGCTCAGCGCGCGGAAATGCCGGTCGGTGGAGCCGCCGGCCGGCCACGGCACGACGAGCGTGATGGACTTGCCTGGAAACGCTTGAGCGCGCACGGCCAGCGGCGCAAGCAGGGCGCCGGCACAGCAGGCCACGGCGGTGCGGCGAGAGATGGATTCCATCGGTTGTCTCCTGTTGGTTTCGGGCCATTCTGCATGCCATGACGGCTCCGTCTTCCACCAGCGGGAGAAGGAGCATCCGGTTCTGTTTCATTTGACGCGGGCGACGACGCGCGCTGACATCGCCGCGCGGCGGCGCCTGGGCATCCTGCCGGCACTCGACACCGCACCGCCTGTGCGGGCTGACCTCGAGACCCCAGGAGACCGCCATGATCCGAACACCATGCCTTCATGCGCTGCTGGTGCTGCTGCCGCTGGCGGCAGCCTGCAGCCACCACGACGATCCCGCCTACGAGGAAGTGCGCCCGGTGCGCAGCACGGTCGTCGGTGCGACCGGCGGCTCGGTGGGCGCGACCTACTCCGGCGAGATCCGCGCGCGCTACGAGAGCAGGTTGGGCTTTCGCACGTCCGGCAAGATCGTCGCTCGGCTGGTCGAGGTCGGCACGCATGTGAAGCGCGGCCAGCCGCTGATGCAGCTCGACCCGGCGCAGGAGACGCTCCATGCGGTGGCAGCGACGGCCGACGTCGAGGCGGCGCGCAGCCGTGTCGCGAAAGCGGGCATCGACCTGCAGCGCACCGAGCAGCTGCTCGGCCGCCAGTTCGCGTCGCAGGCCGAGCTGGACCAGCAGCGCCTGGCGCTGGCCGAAGCCGAATCGCAGCTCAAGTCGGCGCTGGCGCAGCAGCAGGTCAAGTGGAACCAGCGCAGCTACACCGAGCTGGTCGCCGACCGCGACGGCGTGGTCACCGCCATCACCGCCGAGGCGGGCCAGGTCGTCTCGGCCGGGCAGCAGGTGGTCACGCTGGCCGGCGACGGCGAGCGCGAGGTGCTGGTCAGCGTCGCGGAGTCGCGCGTCGACGAGCTGCGCCGCGCGAAGGCGTTGCAGGTCTCGGTGTGGGCGCACAAGGGCAAGACCTACCGCGGCCAGCTGCGCGAGCTGGCGCCCGACGCCGACAGCGTGACGCGCACCTATTCGGCGCGCGTCACCGTTGCCGATGCCGACGCGGCGCTGATGCTGGGGATGACCGCCTCGGTCTTCGCGCCCGACGTGGACGGCGACTCGGCCATCCGGTTGCCGCTCGGCGCGATCCATCACCAGGACGGCCAGGCGCGCGTGTGGGTGGTCGACGAGAAGACGGCGCGTGTCGCCGCGCGGACCGTGCAGCTCGGAAGCGCCCAGAACGACGGCGTGCTGATCGTCGGCGGCCTGGCGGGCGGCGAAACGGTGGTCACCGCCGGTGTGCACATGCTGCACGCCGGCCAGACCGTGAAGACGGCGGGCTCGCCGGTCGTCGCGCAGGGTCGGCAGCCATGAGCCGCATCAACCTGTCCGAGTGGGCGCTGAAGCACCCGCAGATGGTGCTGTTCCTGCTACTGCTCCTGAGCCTGGCCGGCGTCTACGCTTATGGCCAGCTCGGCCAGAAGGAAGACCCCGAGTTCACCGTCAAGACCATGGTCGTGCAGGCCGCGTGGCCGGGCAGCTCGGCGCAGCAGATGGCGGAGCAGGTGACCGACAAGCTGGAGAAGAAGCTGCAGGAGATCGGGCAGATCGACTACACCAGCAGCTACTCCAAGCCGGGCCTGGCGCAGATCAAGGTCAACCTGCGCGAGGACACCCCGCCGGCCAGCGTGCCCGATGTCTGGTACCAGGTCCGCAAGAAGCTCGGCGACATCAAGCACACGCTGCCGCAGGGCACCAAGGGCCCGTTCTTCAACGACGAGTTCGGCGACACCTTCGGCAACCTGTATGCGATCACCGGCGACGGCTTCGGCTATGCCGAGCTGCGCGACTTCGCCGATGCGGCGCGCAACGAGTTCCTGCGCGTGGCCGACGTCAACAAGGTGGAGCTGCAGGGCGCGCAGGAAGAGAAGATCTATGTCGAGGCGTCGAACGCCAAGCTGGCATCGCTGGGCATCCCGCCGACGCTGATCGCCTCCACGCTTGCGGCGACCAACACCGTGGACGCCGCCGGCACCGTCCAGACCGCGTCGGAGCGCCTGCGCCTGGCGGTCACCGGTGAATTCGATTCGGTCGAGAGCATTCGCAACATCGGCATCCGCTCCGGCGAGCGCACCTTCCGGCTCGGCGACATCGCCGACGTGCGGCGCGGCGTCGTGGAGCCCGCCACGTCGAAGATGCGCTTCAACGGCCAGCAGGCCGTCGGCCTGGCGGTCAGCATGCGCAAGGGCGGCGACGTGATCCGCCTCGGCGAGCAGCTCACCGCCACGGTCAAGCGCGTGCAGGCCAGCCTGCCGGTGGGCGTGGAGATCCACGCGGTGTCCGACCAGCCGCGCGTGGTCAAGGAGTCGGTGCGCGAGTTCAAGAAGAGCCTGCTCGAGGCGGTGGTGATCGTGCTGGCCGTGAGCTTCGTCTCGCTGGGTCTTCGCACGGGCCTGGTGGTCGCGCTGTGCATCCCGCTGGTGCTGGCGCTGACGTTCCTGGCGATGTACCTGCTCGACATCGAGTTGCAGCGCATCTCGCTGGGCGCGCTGATCATCGCGCTCGGCCTGCTGGTCGACGACGCGATCATCGCCGTCGAGATGATGGCGTTGAAGCTGGAGCAGGGCTGGGACAAGTTCCGCGCTGCGACGTACGCCTACACCGCCACGGCGTTTCCGATGCTGACCGGCACGCTGATCACGGCCGCCGGGTTCCTGCCGGTCGGCTTCGCGAAGTCGGGCTCGGGCGAGTACGTGTTCTCGCTGTTCCAGGTGGTCGGCCTGTCGCTGATCCTGTCTTGGGTGGTGGCTGTGATCTTCACGCCCTACATCGGCTACCGGCTGCTGCGCGAGGAGCCCGGCGCACACCACGACGAGGACGCGGTGTACCGCCGCGGCTTCTACGCCGTCTTCCGCCGCGTGGTCGATGCCTGCCTGGTGCATCGCAAGCTCGTCATCGGCGTCACGGTCGCCGCCTTCATCGGCTCGATGGCCCTGTTCAAGCTGGTGCCGCAGCAGTTCTTTCCCGCCTCCGATCGTCCGGAGCTGATGGTCGACCTGTGGATGCCCGAGGCGGCCACCTTCGAGGCCAGCCAGCGCGAAGTCGCCGCCCTCGAGGCGCGGCTGAAGGACGATCCCGACGTGGTCGCGGTCACCAGCTATGTCGGGGGCGGCAGCCCGCGCTTTTACCTGCCGCTGGACGTGCAGACGCCCAATCTGAACCTCGGCGAGCTGATGGTCATGACGCGCGGCGGCGAGGCGCGCGAGCGCGTGCTCGCCAGGATCCAGGCGCTGTTCGACGACGAGTTCCCGCTGGTGCGCGGCCGCGTCAACCGCCTGGAGAACGGTCCGCCCGTCGGCTACCCCGTGCAGTTCCGCGTCTACGGGCAGGACCCCAGGCAGGTGCAGCGGACGGCCGAGGCCGTCGCGCAGATCATGCGTGGCGATCCGCACATCCGCCGCGTCAACCAGGACTGGGGCGCACCCCTGAAGCGCGTGCGGGTCGAGGTCGACCAGGACAAGGCGCGCCGCCTGGGCATCACCTCGCGCGAGATCCAGGATGCGCTGGAAGCCTCGCTCGACGGCACCACCGTGACGAGCTATCGCGAGGCCGACAAGGACCTCGACGTGGTGGCGCGACTCGTGGAGGCGGAGCGCACCGACCTCAACAACCTGAAGGACGCGAAGATCTACCTGAGCAACGGCAAGTTCGTGCCGGTGTCGCAGGTGGCGCGGCTCTCGCTCGAGAGCGAGGACAGCGTGCTGTGGCGCCGCAACCGCGTGCCCACCGTCACGGTGCGCGCCGATGTCGCCGGTGCGCAGGCGCCCGATGTCACGCTCGCGCTCAAGCCCAGGCTCGATGAGCTCGCGTCCCGCCTGCCGCTGGGCTACGGCATCGACGTCGGCGGCGCGTTCGAGTCGAGCCACAAGGCGCATGCCTCGATCTTCGCGGTGATGCCGCTGATGCTGGTCGCGGTGCTGGTGCTGCTGATGCTGCAGCTGCAGGACATCAAGAAGATGACGCTGGTGCTGCTGACCGCGCCGCTGGGGCTGATCGGCGTGTCGCTGATGCTCGCGGCCTTCCGCATTCCGTTCGGCTTCGTCGCGATGCTGGGCGTCATCGCGCTGGCCGGCATGATCATCCGCAACTCGGTGATCCTGGTGGTGCAGATCGACCACGACCTGCAGGCCGGTGCGCCGCTGTGGACGGCCATCGTCGAGTCGACCGTACGCCGGCTGCGGCCCATCGTGCTCACCGCGCTCGCCGCGATCCTCGCGATGATCCCGCTGACCCATTCGGTGTTCTGGGGCCCGATGGCCTGGGCCATCATGGGCGGCCTGTTCGTCGCCACGCTCCTCACCCTGCTCTTCCTGCCCGCGCTGTACGCCAGCTGGTATGGCGCCCGCCGGCCGCAGGCCGTCTGAAACCGGAGACTTCCGATGAACCAAGCACTGCGCATCACCGCGGTCGCCGCGACGCTCGCGATGGCCTGCGGCACCAGCTTCGCGCTGGACCTGGTCGATTCGTACCTCAAGGCGCGCCAGGCCGACCCCGGCATGCTGGCGGCCGACGCGGCAGTGATCGCCGGCCGCGAGAAGGCCGTGCAGGGCCGCGCGCTGATGAAGCCGCAGATGAGCCTGTCGGCAAGCGTCGCCCATGTCGACAGCCGCTCGTCGAGCAGCCTGCCGCCGCAGCTGTCGGAGATCCTCAAGCCGCAAAGCTCGGGCACGATGCATGAAGCCGCCGTGCAGCTCAAGCAGCCGCTGTACAACGAGAAGAACCGCGCCGACGGCCGGCAGCTGCAGCAGCAGACGGAGTTGTCCGAAATCGGCTGGCGCGATGCGTCGCAAGAGCTGATGCAGCGCGTGAGCGAGGCCTACTTCAACCTGCTGCTGTCCGAAGAGAACCTGCGCGTCGTGGAAGCGGAGAAAGGCGCCGTGCAGATGCAGCGCGACCGTGCGCAGGCGCGCTTCGATGTCGGCCGCGGCAAGGTCACCGATCTGCAGGAAGCGCAGGCGCGCTACGACAGCGTGCTCACCAAGGAGGTGTCGGCGCAGAGCACGCTTTCGCTGCGCCAGGCGCAATACCAGGAACTGACGGGCGCGCCGGGCCGCGGCCTGGCGCGGCTGCGCGCCGGCTTTCCGCTGGCCGCGCCCCAGCCCGACGACCTGTCGGAGTGGCAGCGCCGCGGCGAAGCGCAGAACACGCGGGTGCGCGTCAAGCAGTCGGAGCTGGCCATGGCGGCGGCGGAGATCGGCAAGTACAAGCTCAGCGGGCGACCGACACTGGACTTGGTGGCCAGCTACACCGACAAGGGCCAGAACGGCAGCCTGTCGCCGCTGGTGTCGCCGGACCACGGCCGCAGCGCCGTCGTCGGCCTGCAGCTGAACATTCCGCTCTTCACCGGTGGAGCCCTCCAGTCGAAGGAGCGAGAGGCCATCGCCAGGCAGCGCCAGGCCGAGCAGGAACTGGGCGGGGCCCGCCGCGATGCACGGCTTCAGGTGCAGGACGCCTACCTCGCGGTGAAGACCGGCGTGTCGCGCGTGGCCTCGCTCGAGCAGTCGGTGCGCTCGGCGCAGACCGCGCTCGAGGCGACGACGCTGGGCCGCGACGTCGGCACGCGCACCGAGCTCGACGTGCTCGATGCGCAACAGCGATTGTTCTCCGCCCAGCTCGAGCTGGCGCAGGCGCGCAACGACTACCTGCTCGGCCGCATCCGGCTTGCGGCGTCGGCAGGCGAGCTCCAGGAAGGCGATCTGCAGGCCATCAACGCGTTCCTGGCGGGCTGACCCCAGCGTGAAACCGTCAGGCCGACCGTGCCACCACCGACGAGATCGACGACACCACGCTGGACCATTCCTCCGCCGTCAGCAGGCGGGCGGTCTGAGAGCGCAACAGGGTGTCCTCCTTGTCGAGGTGGGCCAGCATCATCTCGCGGTGCTCCGCCAGCAGGGCGGCGCATTGCGCCGCCGCATCCGCATCGCCGCGTTCGGCGTCGTCCAGCAGGCCCAGCGCCCCTGACAGGAGCTCGTCGCAGCGGCGGGTCTCGCGCTCCAGCTCATCGAGCAGCATGTCCGCCTCGGGGGATCTCCCGCGCAGCGTGGCCAGCAGCACCACACCCTTCGGCTTGTGCGTGGAGGCCTCGAAGCTTCGCAAGCGATGGACCAGCTCGCGCAGCGCCGCGAGCTGCGGCCCTGCGCGCCACCGGCCGTGATGCATCGCCGAGTCGATCGACGTGAGCAGCTCGCGCATGCGCGAGTGCTCGGCCCGCAACACTCTCCAAGCGGATTCGGCCGCCAGCATGTGTGGACTCCCGTGCAGGAAGGCCATTGTGCTCGCCTCGCGTGCCCGTTGCCAGACCCGTCCTGTGCGACGAGAAACGAGCCTGGAGGCGGTCTGGTCCCCGGGCCTGTGTGCCCCAGCAGACAGACGCCGACCGAAGTCGAGGCTACGTTGAGCCATCGGAGCCCACACGCGCGGTGCTCGGCATGGCGCCGACGCGTCGCTCCCGAGGAGCACGCCCATCAAGGAAAGCCATGAACAGACTCAACCCCAGCGTGACCGCGTTCGCCATCGGCCTCGCCTTCGGTGCCGCGGCGATGGCGCAAGAAATGTCGAAGGACGACTACAAGGCAGGCCAGGAGAAGCTCGCAGCGGAGTACATGGCTGCCAGGGCGGCCTGCGATTCGCTGTCCGGAACTGCGAACGAGATCTGCCAGGTCGACGCCACCGGCAGGGCGAAGGTCGCCAGGGCCGAGCTCGATGCCGCGTACACGCCCAGCGCGAAATCCCGGCATGAGGCCCGCGTGGTCAAGGCCGAGGCCGACCGTGCATCGGCGTTGGAACGCTGCAACGACGCAGCCGGCAACGCGAAGGAGGTCTGCCGCAAGGAGGCCGACGCGGCCGCGACGAGCGCCAAGGCCGACGCCAAGGTGCAGATCAAGACCACGGATGCGAACGCCGCCAGGGGGGCCTCTGCCGGCGCCCGGGCCAGGGCCGACGCCCAGGCTGCCGAGGCTCGCACGGAAGCGACGGAAGACAAGCTGGACGCCCGCCACGGAGTGGCCAGGCAGCAGTGCGACAGGTTCGCGGGCGATGCCAAGGATGCTTGCCTGAACCAGGCGAAGGCACGCTTCGCGAAGCCGTAGTGGCACCTTGCCGGTGCGCGGGAAACGGTCGCCGGCCGCCGAGGACGCGAATCATGGAAAAAAGAGCGGTGGATCGGTACGCCAGCGCACATACGCGCCCCGTCCGGTCGCCGGATCATTCGCGCAACACAAACCTGATGGGGGACCGTGATGTCTGGTTCATCTTCTTCTGAACTTTCCGCCGAGGCCTGGCAACGAGCCTGCGTGAAGACAATGCTGGCTCGGTCCGAGCGGACCGACCCGGACGATGCGCGCCGGCTGGCCGCGGCGGCTTACATGATCGCCAAGTTCCGCGCCATGCCGCCGGAGCTTGCGTCGGCGGAACTGCTCGTGCATCCCACCATTCGACCGGGCGTGCGGGCGGCGGAAACATCCGCCGCGCGATAGCACCACCGATCTGCGCTCAGTGCGCCGCCGCCGTCGACGCGCCGATGCCCGTCTCGCTGCGCACCCGTTGCGCGATGTACCCGGCGCGGTCGCGGCCGGCCCGCGCGCTGCGGTCGAGCAGCGAGAACAGCCAGATGCCCACGAAGCCGATCGTCATCGAGAACAACGCCGGCGAGGCATAGGGAAACAGCGCCGAGCCCTTGGGGTTGCCGAGCGTCGCCTCCCACACCGCCGGAGACACCACCGTCAGCACCACCGACGACACCAGCCCGAGGAAGCCGCCGGTCACCGCGCCCCGGGTGGTGCAGTCCTTCCACAGCACCGACATCAGCAGCACCGGGAAGTTGGCCGACGCGGCGATCGCGAAGGCCAGCGACACCATGAAGGCGATGTTCTGCTTCTCGAACGCGATGCCGAGCAGCACGGCGACGATGCCGAGCCCGATGGTCGTGAGGCGTGACACGCGCAGCTCCGCCGTGCTGTCGGCCTTGCCGTGCTTGAACACCGTCGCGTAGAGGTCGTGCGAGACCGCCGAGGCGCCCGACAGCGTGAGGCCGGCCACCACCGCCAGGATGGTGGCGAATGCCACCGCGGAGATGAAGCCGAGGAAGACGTTGCCGCCTACCGCGTTGGCGAGGTGGATCGCCGCCATGTTGCCGCCGCCCAGCAGGCCGCCCTTGGCATCGAGGAACTGCGGATTGGTCAGCACGAAGGTGATCGCGCCGAAGCCGATGATGAAGGTGAGCAGGTAGAAGTAGCCGATCCAGGTGGTGGCCCAGAACACCGACTTGCGCGCCTCCTTGGCATTGGGCACCGTGAAGAACCGCATGAGGATGTGCGGCAGCCCGGCAGTGCCGAACATCAGCGCCATGCCGAAGCTGATCGCCGAGACCGGGTCCTTGATGAAGCCGCCCGGCCCCATGATCGACAGCCCTTCGCGTGCCGCCTCATCGGGTGGCTTGCCGGCCGCGCTTGCAATCTGCCGCTTCACCTCCACCGCCTTGGCGAACATGGCCTCGGGGCTGAAGCCGAAGTGCAGCAGCACCATGAAGGCCATGAACGACGCGCCGGCGAGCAGCAGCACCGCCTTGATGATCTGCACCCATGTCGTCGCGGTCATGCCGCCGAACAGCACGTAGACCATCATCAGCGCGCCGACGATGACCACCGCCATCCAGTAGTCCAGGCCGAACAGGAGCTTGATGAGCTGCCCCGCGCCCACCATCTGCGCGATGAGGTAGAACGCGACGACGACCAGCGTGCCCGAGGCCGCGAAGATGCGCACCGGCGTCTGGTCGAAGCGGAAGGCGGCGACGTCGGCGAAGGTGAACTTGCCCAGGTTGCGCAGCCGCTCGGCGAGCAGGAAGGTCACCACCGGCCAGCCGACCAGGAAGCCGATGGAGTAGATGAGCCCGTCGAACCCGCCCACCATCACCGCGGCGGAGATGCCGAGGAACGACGCCGCCGACATGTAGTCGCCGGCGATCGCGAGCCCGTTCTGGAAGCCGGTGATGCCGCCGCCCGCCGTGTAGAAATCGGCCGCGGATCGCGTGCGCGAGGCAGCCCACTTGGTGATGAAAAGCGTGAAGACGACGAACGCGCCGAACATCATGATGGCGGTCCAGTTGATCGCCTGCTTCTGCGCCTGGCCGACGTCCGGGCCGGCCGCCCATGCCGCACCGGCGACCGCACCGGCGAGCGCCGCCAGCGCGAGGACGCGAATGGCAAGACCGCGGGCGCTCATTTCAGCGCTCCTTCGACCACCTGCTCGGTCAGCGTGTCGAACTCGCTGTTGGCGCGGCGCACGTACAGGCCGGTGATCAACACGGTGAAGACGATGACGCCGAGCCCGATCGGGATGCCTATCGTCGTGACGCCGGCGCCCAGCGGCTGCGACAGGAAGGGCTTGCCGAAGGCCACCAGCAGGATGAAGCCGTAGTAGACGACCAGCATCAGCACGGTGAGCACCCAGCCGAAGCGGCGACGCCTGGCTTCGAGCGCCTGGTAGTTCGGATCGCTTGCGATCCGGGAAACGAGATCGGCATGCATGGACACCACCTGTTCTTGAAGCGGGCGACGAACACCCGTGAAAAATGATCGCGCGGAACGGGCTCCATGGCGAGGGGTGCGGCGGGCCTGTGTTGCGCCCGGTCAATTCCGGGCCCTCTCATGAATGGCAGGATCTACAGTGGTCATGGATCTTTCGCCGACGCCTGCCATGCCGGATGCCTTCAAGTCCTCGGCCTTCGACGGAACGGACGCCGAGGAGCGCCCGCGGCTGCCCGACACCGAGGGCATGGCGCGCTTTCGCGAAGGCCTGGCCCTGCTGGAGCCGGGCCGCGCCCGCGTCGGCCAGGCCTTCCTGCGCCCCGCGCACGTGGTCGACGGCGACACCGACATCGTGGCCGTCGCACGGGTGTTCCAGACGCGGCGCGCGAGCTGCGTGCTGGTTCGCCTGGGCGAAGGCGTGAGCAGGCTCGGCATCTTCACCACCACCGGGCTTCAGCGCGCCATCCTCGACGGCCGGCCGCTGGCCGAGCTGCCGGTGCGCGAGCTGGCCGCGGCGCCGCTGGTCACGGTGGACACCGATGCCTCGCTGTTCGATGCGCTGTCGCTCATGATCAAGCACCAGGTGCATCGTCTGGTCGTGACCGACGGCGAGCGAGTCGCCGGGCTGCTGGAGCAGCTCGACGCGCTGAGCTTCGTCTCCAACCCCTCGTACCTGATCACGGTGCAGATCGTGCAGGCGGGTGATCTGCAGACGCTGGAGAAGTCGGCCGCGCGCATCACCGAGCTCGTCGTGCAGCTGCATCGCGGGGGCACCCACGTCGGACAGATCGGGCAGCTGGTCCAGCAGCTCAACGCCAAGCTGTTCGAGCGCGCCTGGCAGCTCGTCGCGCCGCCCGAGCTGGTGTCGCGCAGCTGCCTGTTCGTGATGGGCAGCGAGGGCCGCGGCGAACAGCTGCTGCGCACCGACCAGGACAATGGCCTGGTCGTGGGCGACGGCGTGGACCCCGAGGCCGCTGAGGTGAGCAGCGCCTGCGAGCGCTTCTCGGCCGCGCTGGAGCGCTTCGGCTATCCGGAGTGCCCCGGAGGGGTCATGGTGCGCAACGCGGCGTGGCGGCGCGGCGCCGCGGACTTCGCCGCCACGTCGAGGCGCTGGCTGCTTCAGCCCGAGCCCGAAGGCCTGATGGCGCTGGCGATCTTTCTGGACGCGCACGCCGTGGCCGGCGACGCGTCATTGCTGGCCGGCGTGCGGGCCGAGCTCGACGGGCTGGTGGCATCCGACGATGCCTTGCTCGGCCGCTTCGCGATGGCCGTGGATGCGTTTCCCGAGGCGGGCGCCTCTGCCTGGTGGACGCGGCTGCCGGGCCTGGGCGAACACGGACGCCACGCGCTCGACCTGAAGAAGGCCGGCATCTTTCCGATCGTTCACGGCGTGCGCAGCCTGGCGCTGCAGCAGGGCCTTGGCGCCACCAGCACGGCCCGCCGACTGGAGGCGCTGGTGGCCACCGGCACGCTGCCACGCGATCTGGCGGCTGACGTGCTGGGCAGCCTGCACCTGCTGATGCGCCTGCGGCTGGACGCGGGACTGGCCGAGCTCGACCTCGGCCTGCCGGTCTCAGGCGGCGTGCAGCCGCGGTCGCTGAGCACCCTGGAGCGCGACCTGCTGCAGGACGCGCTGGCGGTGGTCAAGCGCTTCAAGGCCGTTGTGCGGCACCACTTCCACCTGGATGCGTGAGCGACGGCCTCTCGGGCGAACGTCTGCTACTTCAGCCACTTGTCCACCGTGCGGTCGAACTCGCCCCCTGCCTTGCTCAGATGCAGCCAGGTGTCCATCCACGCCTTCATCGCCGTGTCGCCGCGCGGCAGCAGCCATCCCATCTCGCCGTATTGCAGCGGCCGCTGCGGATTGACCGCGCACAGCCCGGGACGCAGCTTCTGCTGGACCACCGTCTCCACCGACTCCGAGATCATCACGTCGGCGCGGCCCTTCAGGATCTCGTCGAAGATGGTGACGTTGTCGTCGTACACGACCACCTTGGCCTGCGGCAGGTAGGTGCGCACGAATCGCTCGTTGCTGCCGCCCGGGTTGGTGATCACGGTGACCGACGGCTTGTTGATGTCCGCCACCGTCTGGTACTTGGCGACGTTCTCGCACTTGGTGATCGGCGCCTTGCCGTTGACCATGTAGGCCGCCGAGAAGCCGGCCCGCTTGGCGCGCTCGGTGTTCACAGAAATTCCGCCGACGCCGACGTCGCACTTCTCCAGGAAGTCGTCCATCAGCTTGGGCCAGCTCGTCTTGACCATCTCGACTTGAACGCCCAGCGCCTTCGCGGCCGACTGCACGAGGTCGATGTCGATGCCTTCGTAGCTGCCGTCCGGCTTGGCCAGGGCGAACGGGCGGTAGTCGCCCGGGGTGCACACGCGCAGCTTGCCGGCCTTCATGACGTCGTCGAGGCGGGACGATGTCTGCGCCAGGGCCGGTGCAGCGACACAGGCACCGGCGAGCAGAAGCGCTGCGGCGTAGAGCTTGGTCATTCGGGAGTCTCCGGGAATGTGGGGTCGCCATCTTGCCCGAGACCGTCTTGCTCCCTGCGCAGGCCCTCACCCCGACCCTCTCCCGCGAGCGGAAGAGGGAGAGCATCTCCCGCTCGCTAGGACCGACGCCGCGTCGCAGCCGTTCCGCCGATCAGCACGCCCGCACTCGCAGCGCCCAGCAGTGCGAGCGCTGCGCACGCCCACATCACCTGTCGGAAGCCGGCCACGAAGGCGCCGCCGACGGCGTCGTGCAGTGCCGCTGCCGTGGCGCTGTCGGTGCCCGGGGGCGCCTCGATCGCGGCCAGCTTGTGGCGCTGCTGGTCGACCGCCTGCAGCAGCGCTGGCGGCAGATGCATCGCCGACAGGCGCGCGCTCAACGCGGCGTCGAAGGCGCTCGCCATCAGGATGCCGAACACCGCGATCGCCAGCAGGCCGGCCGCGCGCGACACCGCGTTGTTCACTCCCGACGCGACGCCGGAAAGCTCACGCCCCACCGAGTTCATCACCGTCGTCGTGAGCGGCGCCACCGTCACTGCCATGCCCAGCCCGAGCACGCAGACGGCAGGCAGGAAGTCGCGCCAATACGATCCGCCGGTCGACGGCAGCGCGAACAGCGCGAAGCCGCCGGCCGCGACGATGGGGCCCACCACCAGCGGAATCCGCGGCCCCCAGGTGTCGGCGAGGTGGCCGGCCCAGCGCGACAGCAGGAACATGATCGCGATGAACGGCAGCATCGCGGCGCCGGCCGCGGTGGCGCCATAGCCGTGCACCTGGATCAGGTTGAGCGGAAAGAAGAACAAGCCGCCGCCGAGCGCGGCGTACAGCAGCAGCGTCAGCAGATTGGTGCCGGCGAAGTCGCGGATGCGAAACAGCGACAGCGGCAGCATCGGCGAAGGGCTGCGCGATTCGGCGACCACGAACAGCACCAGTGCCACGACGCCTGCCGCCGCCACGCCCATGAGGCCTGCGGTCCAGCCGCGCGCCGGCGCCTCGATGAAGGCGAAGACGACACCCGCCAGGCCGAGCGTGGCGAGCGCAGCTCCCAACAGGTCGAGGCGGCCTTCGGCTGCGGCGCCGCGGCTCTCGGGCACCTTCATCGCGGTGAGCGCGAGAAGCGCGATCCCCAGCGGCGCGTTGACCAGGAAGGCCGCCGTCCAGCTGAAGTGGTCCACCAGGTATCCACCCAGCACGGGGCCGACCGCGGCCGTGATGCCGCTGAACGCGGACCAGGTGCCGATGGCCCGCCCGCGCTCGTTCTGCGGGAAAGTGGCGCTGATCAGCGACAGGCTGCCGGGCACCAGCAGGGCCGCGCCCACGCCCTGGACCGCGCGCGCGACGATCAGCTGGGTTGCCGACGCCGACAGCGCGCAGGCGATGGACGCGGCGGTGAACAGGGCGACGCCCGCCATGAAGACGAGGCGGCGGCCGAAGCGGTCGCCGAGCGCGCCGCCCACCAGCAGCAGCGAGGCGAGGAACAGCGCATACGACTCGATGATCCACTGCGCCTGCGAGGCGCTCGCGTCGAGATCGCGCTGCAGGGCAGGCAAGGCGACGTTGACGACCGTGCCGTCGACGAAGGCCATGCTGGAGCCGAGGATCGCGGCCACCAGCGTCCAGCGGCGTGCTGCCGCCGGGCACTGCGAGGGTGCCATGGGGCGCAGGATCTGGCCCGCGTCGCAGGGCAGCGTGCCGATGTGGCTCACGTGCAGCGGGCGTTCAGCTCATCAGGCCGCCGGGCAGCTGTCGCGCGGCCGCGAGCTGCCCCTTCAGCACGCCCAGCATGTCGCGTGCGAAGTCCTGCACGTCTTCGGCCTGCGCCTGGGCCGCCGCCTTGCTGAACTGGCCGATGCAGCGGCGCTGCTCCTGCACGCCGACGAGCTGCACGAAGCGGCGCTCGAACTCGGCGCTCGACAGGCCGTCGAGCTGATCGAGCAGCCGCCGATGCTCCTCGGGCATGGCTCGCGGCAACGGCACCGAATGCGCTTCGGCGAGCTGCCGCAGCTGCGCATGGGCGGCCGATTCGTGCGCCGCCATCATCTCGGCGAAGGCCCGCACATCGGGATCGCGCGCCCGGTCGGTGGCCAGCGCGGCCACGCGCGAGCGGAACATGCCATCGGCCGCCGCCTGGGCCAGGAAGCGCTGATCGGCCGCGTCGAGCGGAACCGCGAGCGGGACCGATGAAGCGGTGCGTGCGACGCTGCGGGCCGGGTCCTCGCGACCGCAGCCGCCGGCCAGCACGAGCGCCACGGCGATGGCCGACAAGCGGGCGACCTGGCGCAGCGTGTTCATCGGTCTTGTCTCCGTGTGTGATGGATGTCTTGCGGATCCTGCATCCGCCACCGGCAACCCGCATGCCCGCGAGCGTCCTGTCGGGCACATGTTCCGGGGGGTTTTCGAAATGGCAGGTAAGCCGGGTAAGGCCGCGCAAGAGTGCTTGGCTCGGTCGGAGCATGCGCGTCGAATGGCCCCTCCTTCAACACGATGGGAGATGCTCCAATGTCGAAACCCACTTTGCTCGCTCGTGGATCTCTGGCGGTCGTCGTCCTCGGCGCCGCGCTGGGCGCAAGCGCCCAGACCCAGACGCCGCAGAACCCTTCGGGCGCCACCAGCCCCGCGGGCAGCAGCACCAGCGTGTCCGCCACGCTCGACGCTGCGTTCAAGCGCGCCGACACCAATGGCGACGGCAAGCTGTCGCCCGACGAGCTCAAGCAGATCCCCTCGCTGGCGTCGCGCTTCGGCGACCTGGACACCGACAAGGATGGCGCGATCTCGAGCACCGAGTTCTCCGCCGGCGTGACCGTCAAGAGCAACTGATCTCCAGGCCCTCGCGGGTGCCTCGCGGACGCGCCGCGCCGCGCGGCCACCTGCGTGCCTGATATCCCGCGGATCATTTCAATGGCGGGAACGCTGAGTTGGCGAGGCGGCTCAGCACGGTGTTCAACTTCGGCGACCACGTCGCGCTGGGGCATCGCTTCGGCGAGCAGCAGCGCCACGAGCTGGCGTTTCGGATCCAGCATTTCTCGAACGCGGGGCTGCGCAAGCCGAACCCGGGAGAGAACTTCGTGCAGGTCCGGTAGTCGCGGCAGTGGGGAGGCGGGGACTCACAGCACCTGCTGCTTCAGCTGCGGGAAGACCTTCCCCACCTTGCCCATCAGGTAGTCCCCATACGTCCCCTCGAACGCATGCACGTTGGCATGGTCCCAGCGCGCGGCGCTGTCGTCGTCCGCGCCGGCCAGACCCTCGATCGGTTGCACGCGGGCGCCGAAGCCCGGGTCGAAGAAGAACGGGCACGACAGCCGGTCGCGACCCGATGCATTGAGCTGCACGCGATGCGGCGTCGAGCGGTAGCGGCCACCGGTCATGCGGTCGAGCATGTCGCCGATGTTGCAGACGAACGAGGCCGGCAGCGGCGGTGCATCCGTCCAGCCGTCGCGCGCCTTCACCTGCAGGCCGCCGACGTCGTCCTGTCGCAGGATGGTCAGCAGCCCGTAGTCGGTGTGCTCGCCGACGCCCCAGCGCGCGCCGGTGCCGGCCGGCACCGGCCGCGTCGGGTAGTTGAAGAGACGGAACAGGATGAGCGGGTCGGCGGTGCAGCGCACGAAGAAGTAGTCCGGCGGCAGCGCCAGGCTCAGCGCGATGGCTTGCATCAGCCTGTGCCCGAGACTCGTCAGCCGGGCCATGTAGTCGAGCAGGGTTTCGCGAAAGCCCGGCAGGTCGGGGAACAGGTTGCGTCCGTGCAGCGGCGTCCGCGCCTGCACCAGCGGATGGTGATCGTCCAGCTCGTTGCCGAGGTACAGGCCCTCCTTCCAGTCGGGGCGTCCCGATGTCAGCTCGCCGCCCAGCGGAAAGTAGCCGCGCCAGGCGCGCCCGCCGAGCTCCATGCGCCATCGCATCTTGGTCGCCTCGGGCAGCGCGAAGAAGCGCCGGCCGAGGTCTTCGAGGCGCCGGCACAGCGCCTCGTCGACGCCGTGGTTCACGACGTAGAAGAAGCCGTGGGCGCGGCAGGCGTCGCCGATCCGGCCGGGGGCGTCGTCGAGGCCGAGGTCGATGACGGGCAGGTCCATGGTTGGATTTTCGGGGGCATCCCCCACAAACCCCGACAGCCACGGTTGCTGTTGGGGTTACCCGCCCAAGCTACGAAAATGCACCGATGTTCCACCCTGCCGTCTCCACCTGGCTGACCCGGCGCTTCGGCCGCCCGACCGAGGTGCAGGAGCAGGCCTGGGCGATCACCACCCAGCGCCGGCATGCCCTGATCGCCGCGCCCACCGGCTCGGGCAAGACGCTCGCCGCCTTCCTGTCGGCGATCGACGAGCTGGTGCGCGAGGGTCTTGCCAGCGGCCTGGCCGACGAGGTGCACGTGCTTTACGTGTCGCCACTCAAGGCGCTGTCGAACGACATCCGCAAGAACCTCCAGGAGCCGCTGGCGGGCATCCGCGCCGGCCTGCAGGCGATGGGCCTGCCCGACGTCGGCATTCGCGACGCGGTGCGCACCGGCGACACGCCCACGGCAGAGCGCGAGCGCATGCGGCGCACGCCGCCGCACATCCTGGTGACGACGCCGGAGTCGCTGTACATCCTGCTCAGCTCCGAATCCGGCCGCGCCATGCTCAAGTCGGTGAAGAGCGTGATCGTGGACGAGCTGCATGCGGTGGCCGGCGGCAAGCGCGGCGCGCACCTGATGCTGTCGCTGGAGCGGCTGGAAGCGCTGTGCGAGCGCTCGCCGGTGCGCATCGGCCTGTCGGCCACCGTCAAGCCGCTGGAGGAGATGGCGGCCTTCCTGATCGGGCAGCGCGGCGAGGAGGTGGCCATCATCGACGCCGGCCACGTGCGCGAGCGCGACCTCGCCATCGAGGTGCCGCGCTCGCCGCTGACGGCCGTGATGCCGACCGAGGTGTGGGGCGAGATGTACGACCGGCTCGCCGAGCTCGTCCACCAGCACCGCACGACCCTGATCTTCGTCAACCAGCGCCGCGTTGCCGAGCGCGTCGCACGCCATCTCGCCGAGCGGCTCGGCGAGCAGCACGTGACGGCGCACCACGGAAGCCTGGCGCGCGAGCACCGGCTGCAGGCCGAGCAGCGGCTCAAGCGCGGCGAGCTGAAGGCGCTGGTGGCCACCAGCTCGCTCGAGCTGGGCATCGACATCGGCGACATCGACCTGGTGTGCCAGCTCGGCTCGCCGCGCGCGGTGAATGCCTTGCTGCAGCGCGTGGGCCGCGCCGGCCACGCGATTGGCGCGATACCCAAGGGCCGCCTGTTTCCGTTGGCGCTCGACGACCTGCTCGAATGCAGCGCGCTGCTCGATGCGGTGGCGCGCGGCGAGCTCGACCGCATCCGCACCCCGCACAGGCCGCTCGATGCGCTGGCGCAGCACATCGTGGCCGAGACCGCGTGCCGCGAATGGTCCGTGGACGAGCTGTTCGAGTGCCTGCGGCGCGCGCAGCCGTACCGAGCGCTCACGCTGAGCGAGTTCGAGCAGGTGGTGCACATGCTGGCCGACGGCTACAGCACGCGCCGCGGACGTCGCGGCGCGTACCTGCACCACGACGCGGTGAACCGCGTCTTGCGCGCGCGCCGCGGCGCGCGGCTGGCGGCGGTCACCAATGCCGGCGTGATCCCGGATCAGTTCGACTACGACGTGGTGCTGCTGCCCGAGGAGCACCGCGTGGGCACGCTCAACGAGGACTTCGCCTTCGAGAGCCTGCCCGGCGACATCTTCCAGCTCGGCAACACCTCGTACCGCATCGTCAAGGTCGAGACCGGCAAGGTGATGGTGGAGGACGCCAGGGGGCAGCCGCCGTCGATGCCGTTCTGGCTGGGCGAGAGCCTGGGCCGCACCGACGAGCTGTGCGAGGCCGTGTCGCGGCTGTGCGAGACGGCCGACGTCCGGCTGGAGGAGGGCGTGCAGGCGTGCGAACGCTGGCTCGTGGAAGAGCTGCGCCTGCCGGCCGCCGCGGCCACGCAGCTCGCGCTCTACCTGGCCGCCTCGAAGGCCGCGCTGGGCGTGCTGCCGACGCGGCGCTGCATCGTGTTCGAGCGCTTCTTCGACGAGGTCGGCGACACGCACCTGGTGATCCATTCGCCGTACGGCTCGCGCGTCAACAAGGCCTGGGGCCTGGCGCTGCGCAAGCGCATGTGCCGCAAGTTCAACTTCGAGCTGCAGGCCAGTGCCCTGGAGGACAGCATCGTGCTGTCGCTGGGGCCGAGCCACAGCTTCCCGCTGGAGGAAGTGCAGCACTACCTCAAGTCGGCCGGGGCGCGCGAGGTGCTGGTGCAGGCGCTGCTCGATGCGCCGATGTTCGGCACGCGCTGGCGCTGGAACGCCACCGCCTCGCTGGCGGTGCGGCGCATGAACGGCGGCCGCAAGGTGCCGCCGCAGTTCCAGCGCTCCGATGCGCAGGACCTGCTCACCGTGGTGTTCCCCGACCAGATTGCCTGCGCGGAGAACGTCGTCGGCGAGCGCGAGATTCCCGACCATCCGCTGGTGACGCAGACGCTGGACGACTGCCTGCACGAGACCATGGACGTCGACGGCTTCGTCGCGCTGCTGGCGCGCATCGAGGCCGGCGAGGTGCGCATCGCCACCCGCGACCTGGCGTCGCCTTCGCCGCTGTCGCATGCCATCCTCAATGCGCGGCCCTTCGCCTTCCTCGACGACGGCGCCGCGGAGGAGCGTCGCACCAAGGCGGTCAGCACCCAGCCGCTGATGGACCTGCAGACGGCGGCGGACATCGGCAAGCTCGACCCGCAGGTGATCGCGCAGGTGCGCGAGGAGGCCTGGCCCGAGATCGCCAACGCCGACGAGCTGCACGACGCGCTGGTGGTGCACGGCTTCCTGACGCCCGCCGAGGCGCCGTTTGCCGACTTCGTCGGGGCGCTCGAACAGCAGCGCCGCGTCACGCAAGTCCGCTGCCTGCTCGTGGCCGCCGAGCGCCTGCATGAATTCATGGCGCTGTGGCCCGATCTGTCGCCGTCGATCGAGCCGGTCGGGGCCGGCCGTCCCGACCCGGAGACGGCGCTGCGCGAGATCGTGCGCAGCCGGCTCGACCTGCTGGGACCGGTCACGCCGCAGGCGCTTGCCGCGCCCCTGGGCCTGGACGCCGAAGCGGTGCTGCCCGCCTTGCTGCAGCTCGAAGCCGAGGGCGCGGTCATGCGCGGTGCGTTCACGGCCCCAGGCGCTGCCGAGTGGTGCGACCGCCGCCTGCTCGCGCGCATGCACCGCCGCACCCGCGACAAGCTGCGCGCCGAGGTCCAGCCGGTGCCGCCCGCGCAGTTCATGCGCTTCCTGTTCCGCTGGCATCAGCTGGCGGGCAGCGAGGGCGACCTGCGCCGCGAAGGCGAGGGCGGCCTGGCTGACGTGCTGCGCCAGCTCGAAGGGCATGGGGCTCCGGCGTCGGCATGGGAAGACGATCTGCTGGCCGCGCGGGTCAAGGACTACCAGCCGCACATGCTCGACCGCCTGTGCGCGGCGGGCCGCGTCGCCTGGTGGCGACCGTCCCTTCGACAGGCTCAGGACGATCGGGGCCCGCGACAACCCCAGGCCGAACAGCGCAAGACCGGACCGATCCGCGGCACGCCGGTGCTGCTGTGCGAACGCGAGGCGCTGGTCCACTGGCAGCAGGCCGGCGGTGCGAGCAGCGACGACGCGCCGCTGTCGGGCCGTGCACGCCAGGTGCTGGAGGTGCTGCGCACGCACGGGGCCAGCTTCTTCCCCGACCTGCGGCAGGACGCGAAGCTCCTGGGGACAGAGGTCGAGCAGGCGCTCGCCGAGCTGGTCGCGCACGGCCTCGTCACCTGCGATTCGTTTGCGGGCCTGCGGGCGCTGGTGATGCCGGCCGAGAAGCGCCAGCGGCTGCGCCGTCGGCGTCCGGGGCACGAGCCCATCGACGACGCCGGGCGCTGGTCGCTCACGCGTCGGCCGCGGCCCGTCGCGGACGTGCCGGGCGCGCTGGCCGAGCCGCACGTCGAGCACATCGCGCGCGTGCTGCTGCGGCGCTACGGCGTGCTGTTCCGCCGGCTGATCGAGCGCGAGGAAGGCCTGCCGCCATGGCGCGACCTGTACTACGTGCTGCGCCGCCTCGAAGCGCGCGGCGAGGTGCGCGGCGGCCGCTTCGTCAGCGGCTTCTCCGGCGAGCAGTTCGCGCTGCCGCAGGCCGCGGTGGCCCTGCGGCGCGTCGCCAAGGCGCCCGGCTCGCACGAGCGCGTGGCCATCTCCGCTGCCGACCCGCTGAACCTCGCCGGCATCGTCACGCCGGGCGACAAGGTGCCGCGGCTCGCGGGCAACCGGCTGCTGTACGAGAACGGCGTGCCGATCGCGGTGCAGAGCGGCGGCGACATCCACTACCTGACCGAGCTGGAGGCGGGCGTGCAGTGGGAGGTGAAGAACCTGCTGATCCGCAAGCAGCGGCCGGGCAGCTATGTGGAGGCGCCGGCGGGCATGTCGTGATGCTCACCCTCTCCCGCTCGCGGGAGAGAACGTGGACCTGCGCCGGCGCATCAACCTGTACGCCGCCGGCAGCAGGAACATCGACAGCAGCGGCGCCGTCACCATGCCGCCCACCATGGGTGCCGCGATGCGCTGCATCACCTCGGAGCCGGTGCCCGCGCCCCACATGATCGGCAGCAGGCCCGCCAGGATCACGGCCACCGTCATCGCCTTCGGGCGCACGCGCAGCACGGCGCCTTCGCGGATGGCCTCGAGCAGGTCGGCATCGCCGGTGCGGCCCTCGGCGACGCGCTTGTCCCAGGCGTGCCGCAGGTACAGCAGCATGATCACGCCGAACTCCGCGGCCACGCCGGCGAGCGCGATGAAGCCCACGGCGCCGGCCACCGAGACGTTGTGCCCCAGCAGCACCAGCATCCAGATGCCGCCGATCAGCGCGAAGGGCAGCGTGGCCATGATGAGCAGCGCCTCGTCGATGCGCCGGAAGGTGAGGTAGAGCAGCACGAAGATGATGAGCAGCGTGAGCGGCACCACCACCTTCAGCCGGGCCGTGGCGCGCTCGAGGTATTCGAACTGCCCCGACCATGAGACGGAGTAGCCCGGCGGCAGCGCCACCCGCTGCGATGCGACGCGCTGCATCTCGTGCACCGCGCCGCGCAGGTCGCGGCCGCGGATGTCGACATACACCCAGCCGGCCAGGCGCGCATTCTCGCTGCGCAGCATCGTGGGGCCGTCGGCGATGCGGATGTCCGCGACGTCCGACAGCACGAGCCGCGCACCGCGCTCGCTGACGATGGGCAGGCGGCGCAGCGCATCGAGCGAATCGCGGATCTCGCGCGGGTAGCGCATGTTGATCGGAAAGCGCTGCAGGCCCTCGATGGTCTCGCCGATGTTCTCGCCGCCGACGGCCGAGGTGATCAGCGACTGCACGTCGGCGATGTTCATGCCGAAGCGCGCCGCCGCGTCGCGGTGGATGTCCACGTCGACGTAGCGCCCGCCGCTCAGGCGCTCGGCCAGCGCGCTCGACACGCCGGGCACGTCCTTCAGCGCGCGCTCGATCTCGCCGGTCAGGCGATCGATGGTGGCGAGATCGGGTCCGGCCACCTTCACGCCCACAGGGCTCTTGATGCCGGTGGCCAGCATGTCGATGCGGTTGCGGATCGGCGGCACCCAGATGTTCGACAGCCCCGGCACGCGCACGATGCGGTCCAGCTCCTCGACCAGCCGATCGGGCGTCATGCCGGCGCGCCACTGGTCGCGCGGCTTGAACTGGATCGTCGTCTCGAACATCTCGAGCGGCGCCGGGTCGGTTGCCGTCTCCGCGCGGCCCGCCTTGCCGTAGACCGAGGCGACTTCGGGCACGGTCTTGATCAGGCGGTCGGTCTGCTGCAGCAGCTGCGCCGCCTTGCCCGCCGACAGCCCCGGCAGCGCCGAGGGCATGTACAGCAGGTCGCCTTCGTCGAGCGGCGGCATGAACTCGCCGCCGAGGCGCTGCAGTGGCCACAGGCTCACGACCAGCAGCGCGGCGGCGGCGGCCAGCGCGAGACGGGGGCGGCGCAGCACCGCGTCCAGCAGCGGCCGATAGGCCGCGAGCAGCGCGCGGCTGAGCGGATTGGCCTGCTCGTCGGGGATGCGCCCGCGGATCAGCAGGCCCATCAGCACCGGGATCAGCGTCACCGCGAGGCCGGCCGCCGCGGCCATCGCATAGGTCTTGGTGAACGCGAGCGGCGCGAACAGCCGGCCTTCCTGCGCCTCGAGCGTGAACACCGGAATGAACGACAGCGTGATGATGAGCAGCGAGAAGAACAGCGCCGGGCCGACCTCCGCCGCCGCATCGGCCACCACCCGCCAGCGCGCCTCGCCCTGCAGGCTCTCGTCCGGGTGGGCGTGGCGCCATTGCTCGAGGTGCTTGTGGGCGTTCTCGATCATCACCACCGCCGCATCGACCATTGCCCCGATGGCGATCGCGATGCCGCCCAGCGACATGATGTTGGCGTTGACGCCCTGGGCGTGCATGACGATGAAGGCCGCGAGGATGCCCAGCGGGAGCGACACGATGGCGACGAACGCGGAGCGCAGGTGGAAGAGGAAGACGAAGCACACCACCGCGACGACGACGAACTCCTCGACGAGCTGTCGGCTCAGCGTGCCCACCGCGCGCTCGATGAGATGGGAGCGGTCGTAGGTCGGCACGATCTCCACGCCAGAAGGCAGGCCCGGCTGCAGCGCCTTCAGCTTGTCCTTCACCGCGGCGATGGTCTGCAGCGCGTTCTTCCCCGAGCGCATCACCACCACGCCGCCGGCGGCCTCGCCGACGCCGTCGAGCTCGCCGATGCCGCGGCGCATCTCCGGTCCGGTCTGAATGCGCGCCACGTCGCCCAGGCGCACCGACACGCCGGCGTCGGTGGTGGCGAGCGGGATGGCCCGGAAGTCGTCCAGCGTGCGCAGGTAGCCGCTGGCGCGGACCATGTACTCGGCTTCGCCGAGCTCGAGCACCGAGCCGCCGGCCTCCTGATTGGCGCGGCGGATCGCCTCGGCGATGCGCGTGTGCGCGATGCCGTAGGCCGCGAGCCGGTCGGGGTCGAGCACGACCTGGTACTGCTTGACCATGCCGCCCACCGAGGCGACCTCGGCCACGTCGGGCACCGTCTTCAGCTCGTACTTCAGAAACCAGTCCTGCAGCGCGCGCAGCTGCGCCGTGTCGAGGCGGCCGCTGCGGTCGACCAGCGCATAGGTGTAGATCCATCCCACGCCGGTGGCGTCGGGGCCCAGTGCGCTCCTGGCGGCCGCCGGCAGCCGGGACTGCGCCTGGTTCAGGACCTCCAGCACGCGCGAGCGGGCCCAGTACGGGTCGGTGCCGTCCTCGAACAGCACGTAGACGAACGAGTCGCCGAAGAACGAGTAGCCGCGCACGACCTTGGCGCCCGGCACCGAGAGCAGCGTGGTGGTGAGCGGATAGGTCACCTGGTTCTCGACGATGCGCGGCGCCTGGCCCGGCCAGGTGGTGCGGATGATCACCTGCACGTCCGAGAGATCCGGCAGCGCGTCCAGCGGCGTGCGCCACGCCGACCACATGCCCCAGGCGGCGACGAACACCGTCGCCAGCAGCACGAGGAAGCGGTTGGCGATCGACCAGCGGATCAGCCGCGCGATCATGACGACGCTCCCGAGGCGGCGGGCACGGCCGCCGCCGGCGCGTTGAGCCGCGCTTCCACGCCTTTCAGGCTGGCCTCGGAGTCGATCAGGAACTGCGACGACACGACGACCCGCTGGCCCGGTTGCAGGCCGCTGTGGATCTCGGTGCGGCCGCCGGCTTCCAGGCCGGGCCGGACCTCCACGGGCGTGAAGCGGCCGCCGTCCTCGGCCAGCAGCACGACGGTGCGCCGGCCGGTATGGATCAGCGCCTCGGTGGGCACGAGCGCGGCCTTCGCGGTGCGGCGGTCGACGAACTGCATCTGGACGAACATGCCGGGCGACAGGCGCGCGTGGCGGTTGGCGAGCTCGACGCGCGCACGCAGCGTGCGCGTGGCCGGGTTCACCTCGGGCAGCAGGGCCTGCACGGTCCCTTCGAACACCTCGCCAGGCAACGCCGGCGTGCGCGCCTGCACCCGGGTGCCCGGCCGCACCAGCGCCGCCTGGCTTTCGGGCAGCTCGGCCAGGGCCCACACCGTGCTCACGCCGTGGATGCGCGCGAGCAGCGTGCCGGCGCTCACCGTCATGCCTTCGCGCACCGGAAGCTCCGCGATGACGCCGCTGCCCGGTGCGGCGAGCGTGAGACGCGGCTGCACCTCGCCTTTCGTGTCGACGCGCAGGACCTGCTGGTCGCTCATGCCGGCCAGCCGCATGCGCTGGCGGGCGGCATCCAGCAAGGCCGCGTCACGCGGCGCCATGCGTCTGACGGCGAGGTATTCCTCCTGCGCGGCGACCCAATCGGGCACGTACAGGTCGAGCAGCGGCTGGCCGCGCACCACGCGGTCGAGCGTTGCGCGCACATGCAGCCGCTCGACGAAGCCGCTGGCGCGCGCCTGCACCACCCACTGCTCGCGCTCGTTGTAGGCGATGCTGCCGACGGCGGTGACCTCCGCCTGCAGCACGCCTTCGGTCACCTCGGCGGTGCGCACGCCCAGGCTCTGCTGCACGCGCGGACTCACGCTCACCTGGCCCTGGTCCGCGCCGCCGTCGCCGTACACCGGCACCAGCATCATCTCCATGAATGGCGACTTGCCGGGGGCGTCGAAGCGCTTCCCCGGCACCATGGGGTCGTGGTAGTAGAGGACACGCCTGCCGTTCGCAGGATCGACGTCGCCGGCCTTGATGCCGGCCTGCAGATGGCGCCGCGTGGCGGCCTCGCCGGCGGCGATGTCGTTGGCCGGCGCGGCCGCCGCCGCAGCGCTCGGCGTCGGGGCGGACTGCATGCCGCGCGCCATGCCCGCGTGGTAGATCGCGTAGCCGCCGGCGGCCAGCGCCACGGCGGCAGCCGCGGCGATCAGCGTGAGCTTGAGGTTCATGGCGTCGTCCTCGACGTGATCGCTTCGGCCGCGTCGTCACCGTGGGGCAGCAGGTAGGTCAGCTCGGACCACAGGCGGGCCAGCTCCATCTCGATGCGCAGCGCCTCGATGCGGGTGTCGATCTCGGCGCGCCGCGCTTCGAGCACGGCGGGCAGCATGCCGCTGCCGCTGCGGTACGCCACGAGCGACGCCGCGCTGCGCTGCTGCGCGAGCGGGATCAGCCCGTTGCCGTAGTGTGCGAGCCGGCGCTGCGCACCCTGCCATTCCTGGAGCATCGCGCGCACCTCGGCGACGTGCGCGCGCTGCATGTCCTCGCGCTCGGCCAGCGCCTTGTCGGCCAGCGCCTGCCGCGCGGCCAGCTCGCGGTCCTGCCGGCTCTTGCGATCCCACTGCAGCGGCAGCGAGAAGTTGAGCGAGACCATGTTCGAGTACGCCGAGCCGCGCTGGTTGAACATCAGCTCGACGCTCCAGTCGGGCTGGCGGTCGGCGGCCGCCATCCTCACCTCGGCGGCTGCCACCGCTTCCTGCTGCGCCAGCGCAGCGATCTGCGGATGGCGAGGCAGGTGGCGCTCCAGGTCCTCGCCGGTCCACGCCGGCAGCACCAGCGCCGGCCGGGGCTGCAGCGGACGCGATGCCGCGAGCCCGATCCAGCGCGTCAGCCGCGTCGTCGCAGCCGCGATCTGCTGCTCGGCCGCGGCAATGCGCTCGTCGAGCTGCCCGATCTGCGCGCGAGCGAGCAGCACGTCGGCCTGCGAGCCGCGGTTGCCGCGGTACAGCGTCTCGGCCGCATCGGCCTGCAGCCGCGCCTGCGCCTGCTGCTCGACCAGCAGCGCGCGCATCGACTCCTGGAAGGAGCGGTCGAACCACGCCATCGCGGCGTCGCGCTGGAGGGTGGCCAGCGCCTGCTGGCTCGCCACCTCGGCGACGTCGGCGTCGAGCCGCGCCCGCTCGCTGCGGGCGAGCAGCTTGTCCGCGCGCGTGAGCTCCTGCATCACGCCGACCGAGCGCATCGTCATGAAATCGCGCGCCACGCTGAAGCGGTCCGCGCCGTCGATCGGCAGGTTGTTGATGCCCAGCCTGAGCACCGGGTCGGGTCGCTGCGCTGCGGCCACGGCGCGTTCGCGCGCCGCCAGCGCCTGCGCGCGGTAGGCCGCGAGCTGGCGGGACTGGTTGGCGGCGAAGCCGGCCACCTCGTCGAGCGACAGGGCGACGGGTTGGGCGAGGACCGGCGCGCTGCAGCACAGCGCAAGGACAAGCAGAGATGCGAGACGGAACACGGCGAGCTCCTGAAGGTCGATTCGCAGCACGAGCGCGCTCGGGCTGCCGGATCGGGCGCTTCGAGGGCTCAGAGGCGGTAGCAGCAGTGCAGGACGGCCAGCGCGGGAGGAGGCGCTCGATCACGAGCGCGGCGCTTCGCGGTCCACGACGCGGTCTCGCCGCCCGGCCCCGCCGGCTCGGTCCACAGCACCGCGCGGGGCGGCGGGGCGCCGACCGTCAGGACATGCGCCGGGTCGGGCGCCGGCGAATCGGGCTGGCAGTGCTTGGCGCACAGCGCCGGCTGGTCGGCGTCCGGCAGGCTCGCTTCGCCCTCGGCCATCGCCATCGCGCAAGGCATGGCCCCGAGCGCGCGGCTCGGGCAGGCGTAGGCGGCCGTGGCGAGCTGCGCGAACAGCATCGTCACGATGAGCCAGCCCGAAAGCCAGCGCCTCAGACGTCGGGACGTTGTCACGCGCGAATGGTAATCGCGACCTCTGCTGCGCGTTTCAGCCGTGCGTCAGCCGCGGATCCGCGCTCAGCGCCGTGAACAGGAAGTGGGTGAACGCGCGCACCCGGGCCACCTGCTTCAGGTCCGGATGCGTGAGGATCCACACCTGCGTGGCGAGTGCCGGATCGGGCGGCGCCAGCTGCACGAGCTCGGGCCGCGCATCGGCCAGCGGGCACAGGAGCATGGCGGCACCGGCACCGTGCGCGACGGCATCGACCATGCCGACCAGGCTGTCGACGCGCAGCGCGATGCGTGATGCGTCGACATGGCGGTGCAGCCACTTGGCCTGCTCCAGGTGCGACAGCGACTCGTCGGGCGCAACGAAGCGGCAATCGTCGACGCTCGGCTTGCGGCCCAGGGTCTTCAGGTAGTCGCGCGATGCGTACAGCGCCGTCTGGATGTCGCCGACGCGCCGGCCCACGAGGTTCTGCGGGGGCCGGTTGGAGCCGCGCAGCGCCACATCGGCCTCGCGCCGGGTGAGGCTCAGGAAGCTGTTGTTCACCGTCACCTGCACCTGCACGCCGGGATGACGATGGTGGAACTGCACGATGAGCGGCATCAGCAGGCCGTGCAGCAGCGTGTCGGTCGAGGTGACGCGGATCACGCCCCTGATCGCCTCGTCCTGTCCCAGCAACTCCCGCTGCGCTGCCTCGACCTGGTCGGCCATGCCGGCGAGGCGCTCCGACAGCGCATTGCCCGAGGACGTGAGCGCATAGCCGCCGGGCAGCCGGTCGAACAGGCGCACCGAGAGGCTGTCTTCCAGGCTGCCCAGGCGGCGCAGCACGGTCGAGTGATTGACGGCGAGCTGCCTGGCCGCGGCGGAAATCGTGCCGGCGCGGCACACCGCCAGGAAGACCTGCAGGTCGTCCCAGCTCAGCGGTCGATCCGGGGCCGGCGGTGCCTTCATGGGTGATCTGCATTTTCGCATAACGAACCTGCACAGGTTGCCAATTGGCATGCGATGCCGCAGAGCCTACCTTTGACGACATCACCCACCCACCCCGGAGAAACTGCATGAAGCTCTATTACGCCCCCGGTGTCTGCTCGCTGTCGCCGCACATCGCGTTGCGGGAAGCGGGCCTCGAAGCCCAGCTCGTCAAGGTCGACATCGCCAAGCACACGCTGGCCGACGGATCCGACTATCGACAGGTGAACCCGCTCGGCTACGTGCCGGTGCTGGTGCTCGACGACGGCGAGCAGCTCCAGGAAGGCCCGGCCATCGTGCAATACATCGCCGACCTGGCGCCGGCGTCCGGCCTCGCGCCGGCCGCCGGAACGATGGAGCGCTACCGCCTGCAGTCGTGGCTCGCCTTCGTCAACTCGGAGCTGCACAAGGCCTCGGCGCCGCTGTTCGATCCCTCGACGCCGGCAGCGGTGAAGGACGCCGTGCGCGCCAAGTTCGCGACGCGGCTCGACTGGGTCGCGCAGCGGCTGGGCGAGCAGGCCTACCTGCTCGGCGACCGGTTCAGCGTTGCCGACGGCTATCTTTTCACCGTGCTGAGCTGGGGCCCCTTCATCGGCATCGACCTCGCCCGCTGGCCGGTGCTCAAGGCCTATCACGAGCGTGTCGGCAGCCGTCCCGCCGTCAAGGCGGCGATGCGCGCCGAAGGCCTGCTGCGCTGAGGGCCGCCATGGAAACGCTCGAGCTCGTGAGCCACCCGCTGTGCCCGTACGTGCAGCGCGCGGCCATCGCCTTGGCGGAGAAGGGCGTTGCCTTTCGCCGCACCACCATCGACCTGGCCGCCAAGCCCGACTGGTTCATCGCCCTGTCGCCCCTGGGCAAGGTGCCGCTGCTGCGCACCGGCGGCGAAGTCCTGTTCGAGTCGGCCGCCATCCTGGAGTACCTCGAGGACACCGTGGCGCCGGCGCTGCATCCGGCCTCGCCGATGGCCCGCGCGCGGCACCGCGGATGGATCGAATTCGGATCGGGTGTGCTCGACGACATCTGGCGCTTCTACACGGCGGCCGACGCCGAGGCGCTGGACGAGCGGGCGGCGGTGCTGCGGCGCAAGTTCGAGCGGCTGGAGGAGGCGCTGGGCGAAGGACCGTACTTCGCCGGGGAGCGCTTCAGCCTGGTCGATGCCGTTTTCGGGCCCGTGTTCCGCTACTGGGACGTCTTCGATCGCATCGCCGACTTCGGCGTCTTCGCGGGCTTGGCCAAGGTGGCGGCATGGCGCGCCGCGCTGGCCGCACGGCCCTCGGTGCGCGATGCGGTCTCGAGCGACTACGCCGCGCGACTGTGGCAGTTCCTGCGCACCAGGGACAGCCACCTGTCGACGCGGATGGCGTGACCTTCCATGCGCCACGCGCCGAACAGCGCCGCGGCGGCGGTGATGACGTTGGCGGCCATCTGTTCCCAGGAGCCGTGGCTCCAGGCGTGATGCATCCAGAGCACCGACACCAGCAGCATCGTGCAGCGCAGGCGCGCGCCGCTCAGGTAGAAGACCGCGTAGGTGGACAACAGGGAGGCGCAGGTCAGCAGCATCGAGGACCAGCCCGTCCAGGTGGTCGCACCGATGGCAAGCGTCAGCACGGCGAAGCCGGTGAACACCATGAGGCGCAGCCGGGCGCCGCATTGCAGCGTTGCCGCCGATGTGGCGGTGCGGCCGGCGCTGACCAGGCTCAGCGCCGCGGCCGTGTGGGCACCCAGCAGCAGGTTGTTGAGCGCCCAGATGACGCCGGCGACGCCCGACTGCATCCGCAGCGAGCGTTCGCAGGTGCGGATCAGCGCGATGACGTTGACGACGAGGGCGGTGAGGCCGGTCGCATGGATCAGCAGGTCGGTCGCCATGGGGCAGGAGAAGACAACGGCCCAGTCTAGGAATGCCGCCGTCGCGCCGATCCGCGGATGAGCGCGGGTTCGCAGGCGTTTTTCGTGCTCATCCTTTTCAATGGACGCAGATGTCCATTAAACTGGATGCATGGACATCAATGCCCGCATTGCCCGCCGGGTGCACGAACTGCGCGACGCCCGCGGCTATTCGCTCGATGCGCTGGCCGAGCGCAGCGGCGTCAGCCGCTCCAACATCTCGCTGATCGAGCGCGGCGGCAGCAGCCCCACCGCCGCGGTGCTCGACAAGCTCGCCGCCGGGCTGGGTGTCACCCTGGCGTCGCTGTTCGAGGACAGCAGGGCGCCAGCGGCCGGGCCGTCGCCGTTGGCGCGCGTCGCCGAGCAGCCGGTGTGGACCGACCCGGCGTCGGGCTACATCCGCCGCAACCTGTCGCCGCCCCTGCGCTCGCCGCTGCAGCTCGTCGACGTGATCTTTCCGCCCGGCCAGCGTGTCGCCTACGACGGTGCGCCGCGCGACCCCGAGGTGCACCAGCAGGTGTGGATGATCGACGGCGTGATGGAGCTCACGGTGGGCGACGCGGCCTGGCGACTCGAATCGGGCGACTGTCTCGCAATGCGCCTGGACCGTCCCATCGTCTACCGCAATCCTTCCCGCAAGCCGGCGCGCTACCTGGTGGCGCTGGCGACGCTTCCCTTCAGCCCTTCCCGGAGAAACGGATGACCGACGACATCATCGTGCGGCGCGTCGGCGCCAATGAAGCCGCGGCCTGCGTCGACGCCCTGGCCGATCTGCTGATCGACTGCGTCGAGGGCGGCGCCTCGGTCAGCTTCATGTGGCCGCTGCCGCGGGAGAAGGCGCAGGCGTTCTGGCGCGGCGTGGCCGACGGCGTCGCGCGCGGCGAGCGGGTGCTGCTGATCGCCGAGCAGGCCGACGGCCGCATCGTCGGCACCGTGCAGCTCGTCACGTCGCTGCCCGACAACCAGCCGCACCGCGGCGACGTGGCGAAGATGCTGGTCCACCGCGGCGCGCGCCGGCGCGGCATCGCGCAGCGCTTGATGACGGCGCTGGACGCCACGGCACGCGACGAGGGAAAGACGGTGCTGGTGCTCGACACGGTGACCGGTGGCGCTGCCGAGCGGCTCTACCAGCGGGCCGGCTGGCAGCGGGTGGGGGATGTGCCGAAATACGCGTTGATGCCCAACGGCGGGTTCTGCTCGACGACGTTCTTCTACAAGCACCTGTGAGCGATCTCGCGCCGCCTTGCGCGCGCGAAGCACGAGGGCCTGCAGGCCGGCGTCCAGGCCTTTGGGGCAGCGCTTCGCGTCAGCCCTTGGCCTTCATGTAGCCGCGGCCCTCGACGATGAGGCCGTCGCGCACGGTCATCACGTTCAGCCCGCGCGAGACGCGGCCCGGATCGGCTCCGCTGCGGTACTCCCAGAAGACGAGCCCCCGATCACCGCACACGACCACGTCCTCCAGCGTGAACACGCCGGCGCGGTCGGCCGCGATGGCCTGCCACGAGGCCAGGCAGGCGGCGCGGCCCACGAGGTGCGTGCCCTCGGCTGTCGGCTGGGCGCGCTCGACGACGCAGTCGGCGGCGATGAGCTCGGGCAGCAGCGATGGATCGTGATCGAGAAAGGCCTGGTTGAAGCGTTGCAGCACCTCGGCGGTGCTGCGCGGGTCGGCGGTCATGATGAAGTCCTTCGAAAGCGTGGTGGCAACGAAGGGCAGTGTGGACATCGGGTGGCTATTCGTCCAACGCATTGATGGCATACACTGAATGCGTGAACAGCATTGCGTTGCCGCCTGCCGGGCGCCTC
The DNA here is from genome assembly GCF_029855045.1 of Piscinibacter sp. XHJ-5. GTDB lineage: Bacteria > Pseudomonadota > Gammaproteobacteria > Burkholderiales > Burkholderiaceae_C > Albitalea. The sequence continues at coordinate 4,313,234 of NZ_CP123228.1, read as the reverse complement.
GACAGCCGCGACCTTCGCCTGATCCTGGCGCTGGCCGCCGCGCGCTCCACCGCGGCCGCTGCCGCCAGCCTGCATCTCACGCAGCCGGCGGTGAGCCGCGCGCTGCTCGCCGCGGAAGACAAGCTCGGCGTGCGCCTGTTCGATCGAACGCCGCGCGGCCTGTCGCCCACCTCGGCCGGCCGCGTCGTGCTCGACGGCGCGCCCGGGCTGCTGACCGGGCTGCACGACCTCGAAGCGCGCCTGCGCGGTCGCGAGCTGCCGCAACAGCGGCTGCGCCTGGTGTGCGAGTGCTACACGGCCTATCACTGGATGCCGAGCGCCCTGCAGGGCCTGCGTGCAAGCCTGCCCGGCATCGACCTGCAGATGGCGCTCGAATGCACGGCCGATCCGATCGCCGCGCTGCACGCCGGCGACATCGACGCCGCGCTGATCAGCGAAGCGCCCACGCCGCGCAGCCGCCGGCTGGTCGACAAGCCCCTCTTCGCCGACGAGGTGGTGTTCGTCATGGCCGCCTCGCACCGGCTGGCCGCACGTGGCGCGCTCACCCGCGCCGACCTGCGCGACGAGGTGCTGCTGAGCTCCCGCCTGCCCACCCGCGACATGGGCTGGTTCAACAAGCCCCTGGCCGCGCCGCGCGAGGCGGCGCTGCGCTGGCAGGTGCTGCCGCTCACGGAGGCCATCGTCGATTTCGCGCGCGCCGGCATGGGCATCGGCGTGCTCTCGGAATGGGTGGCCGAACCGCACCTGCGCCGCGGCGACGTGGTCGCCCGGCGCCTCGCCTCGGGTCCGCTGCGCCGCCCCTGGCGGCTGGTCTGGCGCAAGGAGGCCGAAGACGCGGCGCTGGCGTTGTGGCAGGTGCTGCACAAGGCCGCGCCGCGCATCGTCGGCCTGCCGCGGGTGCGGGCGAGGGCCTGAGGTGGCGTCAGTGCGGCAGCCGCAGGTGCGTCTCCACCGCCAGCTCGCCGATCCTGCGTCCCATCGCCGTCCCGGCCTCGGTCGACGTGCGGTAGTGCACGCCTTCGTAGACCCGCGCGTTCGCCACCTCGCGCGTCATCTCGTCGACGCTGGACCAGCGCCGCGAGGCGCCCTTCGCCGTCGGGCTGGTGGTGCTGAGGACCGGCATCGTCGCGCTGCCGACCTCTGCCTGGATCACCGCGCCGACCGCCGCTGCGAGCACGCTGTGGGCGCTCGGGTACTCGGGGTGCATCGGCGTGTCGATGAAGGGCGTCCACGAGGCATCGCGCTCCGTGGCGTCGTGGCCGTCGATGTCGCCGTTGCGGATCGCAGTGGCAGGCCGCCAGAAGTTGTAGTGGTACTTCGCGTCGAAGACGCCGATCAGCCCGTCGTCCATCGCCTGCGCCGCGGCAGCGAACAGGCGTGCATTGCGCAGCGTGTCGCGTCCCGGCTGGTTCGCCACGGAGCGCACCATGCCGTGGTAGATGGCCGGCAATGAGTATTCCCAGAAGCGCGCGATCTCGGTCTGCTCCGCGGTGCGCCGCGTGCTGTTCTTGCCGCCGAGCGCCTTCACCTCGTTGAAGTCGCGCGCCCAGGTCTCGCTCGACAGGGCCGGCGGCGGTCCGGGCCGGAACTGGGCCGCACCGGTCATCAGCCAGGGCTTGCGCTGCTGCCACTGCGGGACCGCGGGCATGGCGGTCGGGACGTAGGCGCCGGCGGAGGTGTGGGGCCGGTACGCCTCGGGCGCCGCGGCGCCCTCGTCGGCGCGCTGCGCCAGCACGGCCGCCGCGGCCTTCTCGCCGGCCGCGATGCCGCCCGCCTTGGCGGGTCCCTCGGCGATCGCCGCCAGCGCCGCCTGGCAGGCGGCGTCGATGGCCGCCTGCTGTCCCGGCATCAGCTTGGACAGCGTGATGCGGTGCGCGGCCGCCACGGCGGCATCGACGGAAGTGCCCTGCGCCCCCTTGACCGCCTCGTAGGCAGCGGTCTGCACCAGCGCCATCACGCGCACGGCGGGGGGAGTGCCGAGCTTGGCTTCGGCGATCAGCTCGCCCGTCTTGATGTTCCAGTCGGCGATCACGTCGGCGCTGGCGTCGAAAGCCAATCCGGCGAGCAGCAATGCCACCCAGCCGCGAGCGGCCGGAATCCGTTGTTCTGAATGCATGGGGTGTCCTTTGTTGGAAGTCGGTCGATGAGGAAGATCGTGTCCTCCTGCCTTTCACATCGGATCCCCGGGCCGGAACCCGCCAATGTCGCTCCCCCTAACTTTCGGGGCGACATCGACGACTCCCTCTCCGGCTGGCGGAGAAGGGACAGCATCCGGTTCGGCCGCTCTGCGGGATACCCAGCCGCGCGAAAAGGCGTCAAGATGACCTTCCGCAGCCCGTGCGCTGCGCCCGGAGTCGCGCAATGGCGGCATTGCGATCGAAGCTGTTCCTGAGCTACAGCAAGGCGGACACCGAGTGGCGTGATGCGTTCCAGCGCCAGTTGAGCGCGATGTTCGTCTCCGACGACCTGTGGATCGACTGCGAGTCCATCCCGTGGGGCGGCGACTGGGAGCACGAGATCCGGCGCGCCATTGCCGGGGCGCGCTGCGCGCTGGTGCTGCTCACGCCCGCCTACCTCGACATCGGCCGCTACGCGCGGCGCGAGCTCGCGTTGCTTCTGGCGCAGTCGCCGCCGCTCAAGGTGCTGCCGGTGCTGGTCGAGGATTGCCCATGGAGCGCCGTGGACAAGCTGGAGCGCACCCAGCTCGTGCGCTGGCCCGGCGGCGTGCGCGTCGTCGGCGAAGGGCGCGAGGAGATCGCGCCGCTGGCGGAGTCGCCGCACCGCGACCGCTCGATCATCGACATCTGCGAGCGCGCCCGCAAGGAGATGGGGGTGGTCGGACAGACCCGGCCCGAGCAGATGGACGCGCTGTTCGACGCCACGCAGGATGCGCTGAGCGAAGGCATCGAGCTGCAGGAGGCGGTTCACAGCGGCACCTTCTCGGTGGTCTACCGCGCCAAGCTGCACGACGAGATCGTCGCGGTGAAGGCGGTGCCCGACGCACCCCGCCAGAACCGAATCCGCCAGATCGTCACCGAGGCCTTGCCCAAGGTGCACAAGCTCACCGATGCGGCCTTCATCCGCGTGCGCGATTCCAACATCGACACCGAGCCGCACTACTTCGTGATGGACTACGTCGACTGGCCGACGATAGAGCAGCGCCTGCCCACCTTGCCGGGCCACCGGGTCGACGCGCACACCGTGGCCGTCGTGCTGGCGCAAGTGGCCCGCGCGCACCGCGATGCGCATGATGTCGGGCTGCTCGTCGGCCCGCTGACGCTGGGCAGCATCCATGCCGACGAGCGCTGGCAGGTGCGGCTGTCGCCGCTGCGCATCGAAGGCGTGCTGGCGCGCGCGGCCAGCATGTCGACCGGCCAGACGATGAACTGGGATGCGCTCACCTACCTCGCGCCCGAGGTGAGCGCCGGATACCCGCAGGACAGCGCCGACCGTCGGCACCTGGACGCGCTCGACCAGTACTACCTCGGCCTGCTGGGCCTCGAGCTGCTGCTCGGGCGGCCGCCGTGCGACGTGAACCGCTTCGACGACCTGGCGATCAAGGCCCGCTTCTTCGACGACCCGCGTGCCTTCTTCGACGACGGCCGCGGCGAGGCGGAGAGCTGGATCGACACCCATCCCGCGCTGGCCTACCTGCTGATCCGCCTGCTCGCGCGCGAGCCCGAAGCGCGCCTGGGCAGCAGCGAAGCGGTGGCGCGCGACCTGGACGCGCTGGCGCAAGAGCGGCTGCCCGATTCGCTGCGCCGGCAGCTCGACCTCGACCTCGACCAGATCATGACGCCGGACTTCGCCGACGCCTTCTACGTGCGCCTGTTCAGCGCCCGGCCCGAGCTGTCGCTGCGCTTCTCCGACCGCGCGCGGCAGGCCCACATGCTGGCCGCCGCGCTGCCCGACCTCCTGGCCTTCGATCCGGAGTTTCCGAAGAACTCGCGCTTCGCGCAGCTGGCCGACAAGCATGCGGCCTACGGCATCGACGGTGAGGATGTCGAGGCCTTCCGCTCGAGTTTTCTCGCGGAGGTGGACGAGGTGTTCGGCAGCCGGGCGGGGCATGTGGAGGCCTGGCGCGCGGCGCTGGATCGCGGGCTGGGGGCACTCGGGGCGAGGCTCGCCGGGACCGGCGCCGCAGGAGCCGCGGCAGCGCGGTGAGGAGAACCAATCGTGCCTGCCGAATCGTCGATGCCCGCCAGCCAGCGTGTGGTGCAAGTCTGCTTGTTCATCGTGGCCGCGATCGCGGTGCTCGGCGGATCGCTGCAGATGTACCTGGGACAGCCGCAGACCGCGCCCCGGCTCGACAATGTCCACCGCTTCATGGCCGGGGTGTACCTGTCCACGGGCATCATCAGCTTCTGGGCCGCCATGACGATCCGGCAGCAGGGCGTGCTGGTGTACCTGCTGGCGCTCGGGGTTCTCCTCGCCGGTATCGGGCGGCTGGTGTCCATCAGCCAGGTCGGGATTCCCGAGCCTGCGGCCGTGTGGCTGGGCTATCTCGTCCCGGAGCTCCTGCTGCCGATCGTCATCGCTGCCGCACACCGGGCCACCCGACGCGATGGGCAGGCGGCGAACCCATGATCCTCCAGCCCGACCCGTGATCACCCTCGCGCCCTACGATCCCGCATGGCCGGCGATGTTCGCCGCCGAAGCAGCAGCGCTGCGGGAGGTCCTGGGCGGTCTTGCCCTTCGAATCGAGCATGTGGGCTCGACGTCCGTCCCCGGCCTGCAGGCCAAGCCGGTGATCGACCTGCAGGTTTCCGTGCTCTCGCTCGAGCCGATGGAAAGGTACGGCGACTTGCTGGCCCGGGCGGCCTACCGCCACATTCCCTTGGGCGACTTCGACCGCGTCTACCCCTTCTTCCAGAAGCCGGCCGAGTGGCCCTGCACCCACCACGTCCATCTTTGTGTCGCCGGCTCGGTGCAGGAGCGCGATCACCTGGCATTTCGCGACTACCTGCGCGGCCATCCGCAAGCCGCCGGCGAGTACCTCGCGCTCAAGCGTCGGCTCGCGGCCGTTCACCACGGCACCACGCAGGAGTCTCGCGAGCGCTATTCGCTGTCCAAGACCGCGTTCATCGCGTCGGTGCTGGAACGTGCCGCCGTGGGCAGCCGTTCCTGATCAGTCGCCTCACAGCCCGATCAGGCCGCAGCGCAGGCCCTCGCGCACTGCCTCGGCCCGAGTGGCCGCGCCGACCTTGGCCAGGATCTGCCCGACGTGGTACTTGGCCGTGTGCGCCGAAATGCCGAGCACACCGCCGATGTCGCGATTGGACAGGCCCTTGCCGAGCAGCTCGAAGACCTCGAGCTCGCGCGGCGTGAGCGGCTCGTGCTCGGGCAATGCGGCCACCCACGGCGACTCGCGCACCGACAGGCCCTCGAGCACCGCGCCGACGGCAGCGCGCAACCGCCCGGCACTCGCATCGGCGGCCAGCTGCGCGCTCGCGCCGTGCGGGCCGCGCGCCACGATCTCTTCGCCCAGCATCACCCAGGCGTCGGCGTCGTCCTCGGCGCGGCCGACGCGCACCTCCCAGCCGTCGACCGCGCGCAGCGCCGCGGCCACGCCGTCCGCGAGCAGCGGCGAGGGACTCACGACGACGATGCGCGGCATGCTTGCACCGGTCGCTAGCGGCAGCGCCCGCTCGGGCGCTGCGCCACTTCGAGCGAAAGCTCGAGACCTTGCCCGCCGCGCGCGACCAGCACGCGCACCTGCGCGCCCACCTGCAGCCGCTCGCGCAGGGCCTCCAGGCTGCCGACGGGCTGGCCGCCGACCTTGACGATCACGTCGGCGACCTGCAGCCCGGCGCGCGCCGCGGGGCCGTCTTCGGCGACCGAGCTGACCAGCAGGCCCTCGACGCTCGCGCCGTCCAGGGTCGCGCGCACGGGCTGCGCCGCGATGCCGATGTAGCCCTGCTGCACATGGCCATGCGCGAGCAGCTGATCGAGCACGCGGTCGACCGTCGCCACCGGCAGCACGACGCCATGGTGGCGCGAGAAGGCGCTGCTCGCGATGCCCAGCACCTGGCCCGATGCGTCGGCCACCGGCGCGCCGTCGAGCCCCGGGTAGAGGCCGCCGTCGAGCCGGATCAGCCGCTCGACCCGGCCGCCGCGCCAGGTGCGCCATTCCCCGCCGACGGAGCCGACGTGCCCGAAGCTCGCCTGCGTCAAGCCGGAGGGCTCGCGACCGACGGCGAAGACGACCTCGCCGACCCGCGGCGCCGCGGCCACCGCTCGCTCGGCCACCGGCATGGCGCCGCCGTCCACGCTGACAGCCGCGAGGTCGGTGCCGCCGTCGACGCCACGGACGTCGCCGCGCGCCTGCTCGCCGCTGGGCAGCACCAGCGACACGCTGGAGCTGCGCCACAACGCCGAGGCGCTGGCGACGACGATGCCGTTGCGCCACAGCACGCCCGAGCCGATGTGGCGGCGCGTGGCGAGCCCGACCACCGATGCGGCGAGGCGCTCCACGGCGTCGGGAAGATGAGAGGACGTGGCCTGGGTGTTCATGACAGCGGGCAATGCGCGTTGAGAGAGTGCCATGGTGCGCGCGGCAACGCCAAGCCGCCTCCGCCGATCGGCGGGGACGGCCTGCCCGATCGGGCAGGCCGCATGGATCTCCTCAGCGCTTGTCGCCCAGGCTGTTGACCGAGGTCAGCCCCGAGGTCGAGCGCGTCACTTCGGGCCGTCCCCAGTACTCGACATCGCCGACACCGGAAATGCCGACGTGCAGCCGATCGGTGACCCACAGCAGCGCATGACCGACGCCGCTGATGGCGACGTTGGCGCTCCTGACCCGCAGCCGATCGGCGACCAGCTTGCCCTTGCCCGACACGTTGAGCGCGAGCTCGCCGGCCTGGCCGGACAACACGCCGTCCCCCGCGCCGGACACGTCGAACCTCAAGGTGCCGGCGTTCAAGTCGTCGAAGCGGACCGTGCCGGCGCCCGAGATGGCCACGGCCAGTCGCTCGGTGCGGATCGGGCCGGGCGCAAGGACGTCGGTGGCGCCGGCCAGCGTGAGCTGACTGAGGCGGCGCACCTGGACGTCGACCTGCACCTTGTTCCTGTTCCAGAACTTCCATGCCCCGGCCGAACGCAGCATGAGCCTGCCATTGGCGACGCCGATGTCCACGCCGTCCTGCACGTCCGTGTCGCCGTTGACGAAGACCTGGTCGCGCTCCCCCTGGGTCAGCCGGACCTGCGCCGCGCCGTCGATCTCGATGCGATCGAAGGCGCCGGGCGCGTAGAGCTTGCCGGGCGGCGTCTGCGCCGGCGCATGCGATGCGAGCAGCAGCAGGGCGATTGCGAGGGCGCGGTGCAGGAAGGTCATAGCGATTGGTCGCGCAGCTTGCGGGAGACCTCGCGGCTGGCTGTGAAGGTGGCGCCGTCGCGCATCTTCACGACGAGCTGCGAGTTGTCGTCGGGCGTCATGGCGTCGACGAAGTCGAGGTTGACGATGCAGCCGCGATGCAGCCGCAGGAAGCGCCCGGGGTCGAGCCGCTGCTCGAAGCTGGTGATCGGCAGCCGCACCAGCAGGCTGCGCCCGCGGCTGACCAGGGCGGTGTACTTGGTGTCCGAGTGCAGGTACTCGATGGCGTCGACCTGCAGCGGAAAGATCTTGCCCTGGTCGCGCACCAGCACGCGCGTCAGCGGCTCGACGGGGGGCGCCTTCAGCGCGGCGAGGGCGGCGCCGAACGAGGGCGGTCCGGACTGCAGCGCGTGCTCCACCGCCTCGACGAAGCGATCGTGCGAGAACGGCTTCAGCAGGTAGTCGACCGCGTGAAGCTCGAAGGCGGTGACGGCGTGCTCGTCGTAGGCGGTGGTGAAGATCACGGCGGGGTGCGGCCCCTCGTCGGCCAATGCGCGCAGCACCTGCAGGCCGGTCAGGCCGGGCATCTGGATGTCCATGAGCACGAGCTCGGGCTGCAGCGCGCGGATCTGCGACAGCGCGGTGGGTCCGTCGCCGCAGCTGGCAATCAGCTGCAGGCGCGGCAGCTGGGCCACCCAGTCGGCCAGCGCCTCGGCCGCGAGAGGCTCGTCCTCGGCGATCAGCACCCGGGTGCGGGCGTTCATTGCGGGATCCAGAGGTCGACGCGAAAGCCGGTGCCCGGCGATGTGCGCACCTGCAGGCGCGCCCGGCCTTCGTAGTCGAGTGCGAAGCGGCGCTTCAGCGCGCTCAGGCCGATGCCGCGGCCGGGGCGTGCGCCGGCCTCGTCCAGCGCCGCCGGGTCACAGCCGGGGCCGTCGTCCTCGATGCTGAGCTCCAGCGCGTGCTGCGATGCGTCGCGGCCGCTGCGGATGCTGATACGGCCGCCCTGCGGGCGAGGAGCCACGCCGTGCACGACGCTGTTCTCCACCAGCGGCTGCAGGCTCAGCGGCGGGACCTCGGCCTGCAGCGTCGCCGGATCGAGCTGCCACTGGACATGCAGGCGCGAGCCCAGGCGCAGGCTTTCCAGCGCGAGGTAGTCGCGCACGAACTCGATCTCGTCGGCCAGCGTCACGCGGTCGGCCGCGCTGCGCTTGCTGTCGAGCACGTAGCGCAGCATGCCGGCGAAGCGCAGCAGCGCGGCCTCCGCTGCGTGAGGATCCTTGCGCGTCAGCGCGATCAGCGAATTGAGCGTGTTGAACAGGAAGTGCGGGTTGAGCTTGCCGCTGATGGCGGCCAGTTCGGCGCGCGCCAGCGCCGACTCGGCCTGCGCCGCCGACAGTGCGGCGGCGCGCGCGCGGCGCGCCTGCAGCACGGCGGTGAAGTCGGTCGCGATGGCGGCATAGACGAAGAAGCCCCAGACGAAGCGCCACAGCAGCGTCTGCTCGAGCACCGCGGCGGCGTGGTCCGGACCGAACAGCATGCGCATCGACGTGAACTCGCAGACTTGCCACAGCGCGCCGAAGAGCAGCGCCGCTGCCGCATGGAGAGCCACGACGGCGGCGGTGGAGAGAGCACGCTGCTGCAGCGCGCGCACCCACGGGTACACCGCGACGCCCAGCACCATCGGCGGCCACAGGCTCAGCGTGGCCTGGTAGGCGGCCTCCCACAGTCGCCACATCCCGCGCTGCAGCTCGGCCCCGGCCAGGACATAGAGCAGCCAGGCCACCAGGCAGGCGCCGCCGTAGGCGAGCCACACGCGACGCTCGCTCGTCGCGTCGGCGGCGGACAGGCTGTTCGCAGGGAAGGCGGGCATGGACGGTGATCTTACGAAGAGGCGGCGGCGGTGGACCGCCGCTGCGACGAAGTGCCGGACGGGGTGGCTCATCTGTCGCTGGCCGGTCGCCGAGAATAGGCCCCATCCCATCCAGACCCGAGAATCGTCCCATGAACGAAGCCCCCTCCACGCCACCACCACTGCCCGACCGGCTGTCGGTGGACCCGACGAGCCCGCATCACGTGGCGGCCGTGTGCGAGCACGACATCGGCATCCGCTTCAACGGCAAGGAACGCTTCGACGTCGAGGAATACTGCCTCAGCGAAGGCTGGATCAAGGTGCCGGCGGGCCGCACGCTGGACCGCAAGGGCAAGCCCGTGCTGATCAAGCTGAAGGGCCAGGTCGAGGCGTTCTACCGCTGATCAGGCCAGCGCCGCATACGCCACGGCCACCGCGCCTGCCAGGCGCGCGTTGTTCAGCACCAGCTGGATGTTGCCGGCCAGGCTGTCGCCGCCGGTCAATGCATTCACGCGGCCGAGCAGGAAGGGCGTGGCCGCCTTGCCGGAGATGCCGTGCGCCTGCGCTTCGGCCAGCGCCTGCTCGATGGCGCGGTCGACGCGCTCGCGCGGCAGCGCATGCTCGACCGGGATCGGGTTGGCCACGACCAGCCCGCCTTCGAGGCCGAGATCCCACTTCGCCTTCATCACGCGGGCGACCTCCTGCGGCTCGTCGATGCGCACGTCCACGCCGAAGCCGCTGTCGCGCGTGAAGAACGCGGGCAGGCGATCGGTGCGGTAGCCGACCACCGGCACGCCGTGCGTTTCCAGGTACTCGAGCGTCAGCCGCAGGTCGAGGATGGACTTGGCGCCCGCGCACACCACGGCCACCGACGTGCGCGCAAGCTCCTGGAGGTCGGCCGAGATGTCGAAGCTGACTTCCGCGCCGCGATGCACGCCGCCGATGCCGCCGGTGGCGAACACGCGAATGCCGGCCAGCGCGGCGATCGCCATCGTCGCGGCCACGGTCGTGGCGCCCGTGCCGGCCCGTGCCACCAGCACCGGGATGTCGCGTCGGCTCGCCTTGACGACCTGCCCGCCGCCGCGGCCCAGCCGTTCGATCTCTTCGCGCGCCAGGCCGGCCTTGAGTCGCCCGTCGATGATGGCCACCGTCGCGGGCACCGCGCCGTGATCACGCACCTCGGCCTCGACGGCGAGCGCCGTCTCGGCGTTGTGCGGCCAGGGCATGCCGTGCGAGATGATGGTCGACTCGAGCGCCACGACGGGGCGGCCGCCGGCCAGCGCGGAGGCGACCTCGGGGTGAAGGTCCAGCAGCTTGTGCATCGTTCGGTCCTTGCGGCTCCGTGTCTCTGTGGTGCGACATGACACCGGCAGCGCCGCCACGCCATGCAGTCTCATCCGCCGCTGCCGTACGGCCGCGTGATGATCTCGAGGTAGTGGCCGTCCGGGTCGCTCCAGTAGACGCCGCGGCCGCCGTCGTGGTGGTTGATGCGGCCCGGCTCCTGCTGGCCCGGATCGGCCCAGTACATGAGCCCGCGCGCCTGGATGCGCGCGAAGATCCGGTCGAACTCTTCCTCGCCGACCAGGAAGGCGTAGTGCTCGACGGCGAGGTCGCCTTCGGTCTGCAGGAAGTCCAGCGTGACGCCGTTGTCGAGCTCGACGCCGTGGAACGGGCCGAAGCGCACCGGCGCGGCCAGCCCGAGGATCTCGGCAAGGAAGGTGGCCGACGCCTTCGCGTCGCGGCTCGGCACGATGGTGTGGTTGAGCTCGATGGCCATGCGAAGCCTCAGTAGGTGGCCCGTCCGCCGGACAGGTCGAACACGGCGCCGGTGCTGAACGAGCATTCCTCCGACGCCAGCCAGCTCACCATCGCGGCGGCCTCGGCCAGCCCGAGGAAGCGGCCCATCGGGATCTTCGACAGCATGAAGTCGATGTGCGCCTGGGTCATCGTCTCGAATATCGCCGTGCGCGCCGCGGCCGGCGTCACCGCGTTCACCAGCACGCCGCGCGTAGCCACCTCCTTCGCGAGCGACTTGGTGAAGGCGATCAGACCTGCCTTGGAGGCGCTGTAGTGCGACGCGTTGGGATTGCCCTCCTTGCCGGCGATGGATGCGATGTTGACGATTCGCCCGTAGCCGCGCGCGAGCATCAGCGGCACCACCGCCCGGCAGGTGAGGTATGGCGCGACGAGATTGACCTCGATCACTTCTCGCCACACGGCCGGCGGCAGCTCCCAGGTGCTGCCGTTGCCGCCGGTGATGCCGGCGTTGTTGACCAGGATGTCGATGCGGTCGCCGGCGGCCTTCGTGGCGTCATCGACGGCCTCCTGGTCGGTGAGCTCCACCACCCGCGTGCTCACCGGACCGAGCGGGCCGAGGGCGGCGCTCGCGTCGGCCAGCAGTCCCACCTCGCGGTCCCACAGCACGACGCGGGCACCGGAGCGCAGCATGCGCTCGGCGATGGCGCGGCCTATGCCCTGCGCGCCGCCGGTGATCACGGCGACGCGGCCTTGCAGGTCGATCTGGTTCATCGTGGCAGTCCCTGGAGCGCGCGCGCGCCATCGGGCGCGGCCTCGCAGTCGGCGATGTACTGGCGCACGATGGTCGCGAAATCGGGATCCGGCTGCAGGCCCAGCCGCGACGCCCGCACGGCGCTCGCGGCGCGCGGCCAGCCGGCCACGATGCCGGCGATGCGGGCGTCGCGCTCGAAGCGCACGCGCGCGCGCACGGCCGGACCGGCCACGGCCTCCAGCGCGTCGAGCATGCCGGCCACCGTGACGTTGAGCGCCGGCAGGTTCATGGCGGTGCGCCCTCCGAAGGCCTCGCGGCTCGCCTCGGCCACGGCGATCAGGCCCTCGACGGTGCGCGCCGGCGAGCTGACCGGATGGGCGGTGTCGGGCGCGACCGGGCACACCGCCGGCAGCCCGGCCAGCGGCTCGCGGACGATGCCCGAGAAGAACGACGAGGCTGCGGCATTGGGCTTGCCGGGCCGCACCGTCACGGTCATCAGCCGCACCGCACGACCGTCGAGGTAACCCTTGCGGGTGTAGTCCGCGACCAGGTGCTCGCACACCAGCTTCTGCGTGCCGTACGACGTTTGCGGCGTCGGCAGCGTGTCGTCGGCCACGACCGCCGGCATGGTCACCGCCGGATCAGGCCCGAACACCGCCACCGAGCTCGAGTAGACCAGGCGCACCGGCGGCGTGCCGACCTCAGTGCGCCGGCGCAGCGCGTCGAGGAGCGCGCGCGTGGTGTCGAGATTGGAGCGCAGTCCGAGCCCGAAGTCGGCCTCGCATTCGCCGGACACGGCGGACGCGAGGTGGAACACGATGTCCAGCGGTTCGGCAGCGAGGCTGTCGCACATCGACAGCAGGTCGCCGGTTTGCGCCTGCACGCGCGGGTCGGCCGCGAGGTCGGCCGGCGGGGGTACTTGGTCGGCGAGCATCACCCGGTTGATCGGGCGGCCGTTCAATGTGCCGCGAGACAGCAGCGTGCGGGCGAGCCTTGCGCCGACGAAGCCGGCGCCTCCGGTGATGAGCAGGTTCATGGGCAAAGTCCTGTTTCAAAGGATTGTCGGACACACAGAGACACGAGACCCTCCAAGGCTTCAGCGTCGACGATCACCGTTGCCACTGATCGGCGCACGCGGACGACCGACCGGCGGCCCGGCGACCTCGCGCATCGCCGCGTCGATCAGCGCATCGGCCATCCACAGCGCGATGCGCTCCACCTCGCGGTCGGACAGGCCCCAGATGTCCTTGAGCACGACATAGGGCTCGATGCCGTAGACGACCGACAACGCATGGTGCAGCCGCTCGTGCACTTTCGGGGGCAGCCGGCTGGCCAGCGGCTGGATGGCGTGTTCGAGGATGCGCACGCGATGGCCGCGGCGGTACGGCTCCTCCTCGAGCAGGCCGGCGCGCTCGAGCGCCCACTGCTCCAGCGTCAGCTGGGCGGCGGCGCGCAGCTGCGGCTCGAATTCCTTGAAGCGCGGAAAGGTGGAGCGGAACAGCTCGTGCACCCGCATCCGCCCGTCGGGCGACTCCGAGGCGAAGCTGCGCACCGGGCCGAGCGAGGTGTCGATGACGGCCGTGATCAGCGCGCTGCGGCTGGGGAAGTAGCGGTAGGCGGTGGCGCGCGAGACGTTGGAGCGAACGGCCACCTCGGCCACCGACGGGATGTGGCCGTCCTGCTGGATCAGGCGCATGCCGGTGTCGAGCAGCAGCTTCCAGGTGGCGGCCTTGACGCCGCGGCTGGGCGGTTTCGGCGGGGCCGTGACACGAGGCTTGCGAGGGGCCATGCGGGAAATTCCGGAGACGCGGCGAGGCGGGACTTCTTGCGGGACGGCGAGAGCGGCACGTATGATGCGCCGATCCCATTTTGAGACGCAAGTCTCAAAAACATCCAGTGTGTCTCACGGACGACGTCTCGCGGCGCCGTTTCGCAGGGCACCCACAGGAGACAGCCGATGCGCATCGCCAGCTGGAGTTGGGGCGGACGCCTGCATGCCGGCATCGTGTCGGCCGACGGGCGCGAAGCCACGCCGCTTGCATTGCCCGACGCCTCGAGCGGCGCGCTGTCCATCATCCGGTCGGTGGTCGAGGGCAGCGGGCTGCCGCCGCCCGCCGGCGCCCGACTGCCGCTGGAGGCGCTGACGCTGGTCGCGCCGCTGCCGCGTCCGCTGCGCAGCATCCTGTGCGTGGGCCGCAACTACCGCTCGCACGCCGCGGAGCTGGCGAGCAGCGTCTTCCGCGACTCCGTCGCGAACGAGGATCCCTGGCCCATCGTCTTCACCAAGTTCGGTGAATGCGTGATCGGCCCCTACGACCCGGTGCGGCTGCCCGGCCCCGGCGTCACCGCGCAGATCGACTACGAGTCCGAGCTGGCGGTGGTCATCGGTCGCGGCGGGCGCGACATCCCGGCCTCGCGTGCCATGGATCACGTGTTCGGCTACACCGTGGTCAACGACGTGAGCGCGCGCGACGTGCAGGTGCGGCACAAGCAGTGGGACCTCGGCAAGAGCTTCGACACCTTCTGCCCGATGGGCCCGTGGATCACCACCGCCGACGAGCTCGACGGCCGCGACACGCGCGTGCGCGGCTGGGTCAACGGCGAACTGCGGCAGGACGGGCATACCCGCGACATGATCTTCGCCATCCCGGCGCTGATCGAGACCTGCTCGCGCGGCATCACCCTCTACCCGGGCGACGTCATCGCCACGGGCACGCCCGCCGGCGTCGGCATGGGCTTCGATCCGCCGAAGTGGCTGGGCCACGGCGACGTGGTGCGCATCGAGATCGACGGCATCGGCGCCATCGAGAACCGGTTCCAGCTCCACTGAATGCGGATCGCGCCATGGCACTGCAGCTCATCGACAAGCTGGCCGTCGAGGACGAGGGCGACGGCGACGCGGTGATCTGCGTGCACGGGCTGGGCGGCACGTCGAACACCTTCACGCCGCTGATGGGCGCGCTGTCGCGCTTTCGCGTCGTGCGCCCGGACCTGCCCGGCAGCGGCCGCTCGCACGCCGCGATGCCCGGTCCGCTGTCGATCCAGCGCATGGCCGAGGCGGTGCAGACGGTGTGCTCGCGGCTGGGCATCGCGCGGGCGCACTTCGTCGCGCATTCGATGGGCACCATCGTGTGCCAGCACCTGGCGACGATGCAGCCTGCGCTGGTGCGCAGCCTGGCGCTGTTCGGGCCGTTGATGGCGCCTGCCGACGCCGCCCGCACGGCCATCCGCAGCCGCGGCATCAAGGCGCGCGACGAAGGCGCCAGCGGCATGCACGAGATCGCGCTCGCGCTGGTCCAGGCCGCCACCTCCGCCGACACGCGCACGCGCCAGCCGGTGGCCGCCGCCTTCGTGCGCGAGAGCCTGATGCGACAGGACCCCGCCGGCTACGCGCGCTCGTGCGAAGCGCTGGCCGAGGCGCCGCCGGCGCCCGTCGAGCGCATCGAGGTGCAGGCGCTGCTGGTCACCGGCGACGAGGACATCGTCGCGCCGCCGCAGGCGGTGCGTGTGATGGCAGAGCGCATGAAGCGCGCACGCGTCGTGGTGCTGCATCGCTGCGGCCACTGGACGCCCTTGGAGCGCAGCGAAGAGTGCGCCCGCGAACTGCGCGACTTCCTCGCGGCGCAGCGCTGAGTGCGTTCCATCCACCGGAGAGCGACATGGCCGACGTCCTGTTCACCCACGCCCGCATCTTCGACGGCTCGGGCGACGCACCGTACACCGGCGACGTGCTCGTGCAGGGACACCGCATCGCGCGCGTCGTCCGCACCGGCTACGGCGCGCGCAGCCTGCCGGTGCAGGGCGCGGCCGTCGTCGATGCGGCCGGCGCATTCCTCATGCCCGGCATGGTGGAGGCGCACACGCATTTCTCGTGGAACGACCAGCCGAGCCTCGACGCGATCCAGCGCATGCCGCCGGAGGAGCACATCCTCTGGTGCGCGCAGGTCGCGCAGCGCTATCTCGACATGGGCTGGACCTCCTGCGTCGGCGCGGCGTGCGCCAAGCCGCGGCTCGACGTGGTGATCCGCAACGCGATCAACGACGGCACCATCGTCGGCCCGCGCTACCTCGCCGCTAGCCAGGAGATCACCGTGCCCGGGGGTCTGGGCGACACCACGCAGCCGCACCTGCCGCAGCCGGAGTTCGCCTTCGGCGCGGTCGTCAGCGGCTGCGAGGAGATGCGCCGCTGCGTGCGCATGTTCTGCAAGTACGGCGTCGACTCGCTGAAGATCAACCTGTCGGGCGAGTCGATCACCGGCATGGCCAGCGAGATGAGCCAGTTCACCGAGGCCGAGATCGCCACCTGCGTCGAGGAGGCCAAGGCCTGGGGCAAGCGCGTGGCCGCGCACGCGCGCTCTTGCTGGTCGATCAAGCAGTGCGTGAAGCACGGCATCGAGGTCATCTACCACGCGAGCTTCACCGACACCGAGGCGCTCGACCTGCTGGAGGCGCACAAGTCCGAGCACTTCATCGCGCCGGGCCTGGCCTGGCTCATCAACACCTGCCACAACGCGAGCGCGTGGGGCCTCACGCCGGAGGTCACGCGCAAGATGGGCTATCACCGCGAGCTCGAGGCGGCCGTCGAGTCGATGAAGTCGATGCGCCGGCGCGGCATCCGCATCCTGCCCGGCGGCGACTACGGCTTCGCCTGGACGCCGCACGGCACCAACGCGAAGGACCTCGAGTACTTCGTCAAGTACGTCGGCATGAGCCCGATGGAGGCGCTGCTGTCGGCCACGGCCTGGGGCGCGCCGATGATGCGCATGGGCGACGTGCTGGGGCAGGTGCGCGAAGGCTGCCTGGCCGACTTGCTGCTGGTCGACGGCGATCCGCTGGCGGACATCACGGTGCTGCAGGACAAGGCCCGGATCCTCGCGGTGATGAAGGACGGCGAGTTCTACCGCGCGCCGCCGATGCGGTCGGCGCGCACGATGACGAGGTGGGCGGCATGAACAGTGTTCTCTTCACCAACGTCCGGATCCTCGACGGCTCCGGCCAGATGCCCTACAGCGGCAGCGTGCTCGTGCAGGGCAACCGCATCGCGGCCCTGGGTCGCTCCACCTCGGCCTTTCCCACCAACGGGGCGACCGTCATCGACGGCGCCGGCGCGACGCTGATGCCCGGCATGTGCGAGGCCCACACGCACTTCTCCTGGAACGATGCCGCCACGCTGGCCGGCATCCAGACCATGCCGCTGGAAGAGCACGTGCTGTGGTGCGCCAAGGTTGCCAAGCGCTACCTCGAAGCGGGCTGGACCTCGTGCGTCGGCGCGGCCTGCGCCAAGCCCCGGCTGGACGTGGTGATCCGCAACGCGATCAACGCCGGCCAGATCCCGGGCCCCCGCTACCTCGCGGCGAGCCAGGAGATCACCGTGCCCGGCGGGCTCGGCGACGAGACGCTGCCGCACCTGCCCTTTCCCGAATTCAGCTTCGGCGTCAACGTGAACTGCGCGGACGAGATGCGCAAGGTCGTGCGCATGTTCCTGAAGTACGGCGTCGATTCGATCAAGCTCAATCTCTCGGGCGACAACTTCGTTCCGGATGCGCCTGCCGACACCGCGTGGATGACCGATGCCGAGGTGGCCGCCGCGATGGAGGAGGTGCGCATGCGCGGCAAGCGGGGCACGGCGCACGCGCGCTCGGCGGCCTCGGTGAAGCAGGCGCTGCGCCACGGCATCGACGTCATCTACCACGCCAGCTTCACCGACGAGGAGACGCTGGACATGCTGGAGGCCGCGCGCGACCGCGTCTTCGTCGCGCCGGGCATCGCCATCCTCCACGCGATGCTGCACGAGGCCGAGCCGTGGGGCATCACCCACGACAAGGCGGTGGCGATGGGCTACCAGACGGAGTGGGACGCGGCGCTGGAGTCGCTGCGCGCCATGCACAAGCGCGGTGTACGCGTGCTGCCCGGCGGCGACTACGGCTTTGCCTTCACGCCGCACGGCCAGAACGCTCGCGACCTGGAGTTCTTCGTGCGCTACCTCGGCTTCACGCCGATGGAGGCCATCCGCAGCGCCACGCTGTACGGCGGGCAGATCATGATGCGCGCCCACGAGCTCGGCCTGGTGAAGGAAGGCTTTCTCGCCGACCTGCTGCTGGTCGACGGCGATCCGCTGGCCAACCTGGCCATCCTGCGCGACCCGAAGCGCCTGCTCGCGGTGATGAAGGACGGCCGCTTCGCCAAGGCGCCCGAGATCGCGAGCGAGCGCAGCGTGGCGGCGGCGTACGGAAGGGCGGCATGACCGCGCACGGCCGCCGCGAAGCGGTCATCCCGGAGCGCGCAGCGCGCAGGGGTGTCGAATGACCGCGCACGGCCGCCGCGAAGCGGTCATCCCGGAGCGCGCAGCGCGCAGGGGTGTCGAATGACCGCGCACGGCCGCCGCGAAGCGGTCATCCCGGAGCGCGCAGCGCGCAGGGGTGTCGAATGACCGCGCACGGCCGCCGCGAAGCGGTCATCCCGGAGCGCGCAGCGCGCAGGGGTGTCGAATGACCGCGCACGGCCGCCCCGAAGCGGTCATCCCGGAGCGCGCAGCGCGCAGGGGTGTCGAATGACAAGTCGCCAGAAGTTTGCGCTGTGGGTGCTGGTGGGCGGACCCATCGCGGCATTCTCGATCTGGGCGATCGTCGACAACACCCGGCTGTACCTCGTCACGCTGCTGAACGGGCTCACGCTCGCATCGCTGTACTTCATCGTCGCGAGCGGGTTCACGCTGGTGTTCGGGCTGATGCGCAATGTCAATCTCGCGCACGGCTCGCTGTACCTGCTGGGCGGGTACGTCGGCTTCATCGTCGCCGAGCGCACCGGGTGGTGGCTGCTCGCGGTCGCCGCCGGCTTCGCCGTCGCCGCGCTTGCCGGCCTGCTGATGCAGGTGCTCATCCTGCGGCACATGCAGAACCAGGACCTGCGCCAGACCATGGTCACGATCGGACTGTCGATCGTCATCGCGGACGTACTGCTGTGGATGTTCACCGGCCAGGTGCACCAGCTCGAAGCCCCCGAGGCGCTGCGCGGACCCCTGCGCGGCATTCCGGTCATCAACGCGTACTCGGCGTTCCGCCTCAGCCTGCTGGCGATGGGCGTGGCGATCGGCGTGGGGCTGTGGCTGCTGCTCAACCGC
Source organism: Piscinibacter sp. XHJ-5 (assembly GCF_029855045.1). GTDB lineage: Bacteria > Pseudomonadota > Gammaproteobacteria > Burkholderiales > Burkholderiaceae_C > Albitalea. The sequence goes on along the minus strand of NZ_CP123228.1, from coordinate 4,294,441 downwards.
ACGCGCGTGGGAATGATGATCCGCGCCGGAGTCGACGACCGCGCGATGCTGGCAGCGGCAGGGGTCGATGTGAACCTCGTCTTCGCGATCACCTTCGCACTCGGCGCCGGGCTCGCGGGGCTGGGCGGGGTGATCGGCGCGGTGGAGCTCTCGCTGGTGCCGGGGGAGGACACGCGGCTGCTGCTCGCGTCGCTGATCGTCGTGATCGTCGGCGGCATGGGCAGCGTGGTCGGGGCGGCGATCGGTGCGGCGATCCTGGGATTGGCCGAGACCTACGGGTTGGCTTATGCGCCGACGTACAGCGTGGTGTTCACGTTCGTGATCCTCATCCTGGTGCTGGCCTTTCGGCCACGGGGGATCATGGGGAGGGCGGGATGAGCGGGGATCGGGCTCCGTTCGCCCTGAGCTTGTCGAAGGGCTGGGTGGATGGCGAGCTGGGCTTCGACAAGCTCAGCCCGAACGGGGGGGGCTTCGACAAGCTCAGCCCGAGCGGTGGGGGCTTCGACAAGCTCAGCCCGAACGGTGGGGGCTTCGACAAGCTCAGCCCGAACGGTGGGGGCTTCGACAAGCTCAGCCCGAGCGGCGGGCGTCCGAACGATCGCCATGACGGCACGATGGAGACCGCCTCATGAGCGCCGCCCAATGGCGCCGCGCCATGAACTCCGGCGCCACTGCCGCGGTGCGCCGGCTCCCGTCCGGGCCGAAGACGACCCGCGAGGAGGCGCGGCCCGACCTCCAGCCGCTGCGCTGGCTGCGCCTCATCCGCCCCCGCCACGCGATCGTCGCCGCCTTCGTCGTCCTCTTTCCCTTCATCGCCTCGCCTTTCGTCACCTTCCAGATCGGCGCGCAGGCCCTCGCGCTCGGACTCATCGCGCTGTCGCTGACCTTTCTCGGCGGCTATGGCGGCATGGTCTCGCTGGCGCAGATGACGGTGGCCGGCATCGCCGGCTACACGCTCGCCATTCTCGGCAGCAGCGGCACGGCGCTGAGCCTGGGCTGGCCGTGGTGGGTGGTGCTGCCTTTCGCGCTCGCGATTCCCACCGGCGTCGCGGTGCTGATCGGCTGGCTGTCGGCGCGCACCGAGGGCATCTACACGATCATGATCACGTTGGCCATCGGCGTCGCGTTCTACTACCTCGCGCTGCAGAACTACGACATCTTCAACGGCTTCCAGGGCTTCCAGCGTGTCGTGCCGCCCGTCGTGGCGGGCCTGGACTGGCGCGCGCCGCTGCCGTTCTACGGGCTCACGCTGTTCTGCGCCCTGGCCGGCTACTTCTTCGTCAAGCACCTCGTGCGCACGCCGTTCGGCATCGCGCTGCAGGGCATACGCGACAACCCCAGGCGGATGAACGCGCTGGGCTACAACGTCGTCGCGCACCGCGTGGCCGCGCATGCGGTGGCCGGATTCGTCGCCGCGGTCGGCGGCGTGCTGATGGTCTGGTACAACGGACTCATCACGCCCGGCTCGGTCAGCACCTCGTGGCTGATCAACATCCTCGTCATCGCCGTGCTCGGCGGCATGCGGCATCCGATCGGGCCCTTCCTCGGCGCCATCGCCTTCGTGCTGCTGCAGACCTTCGCGATCGACCTCATCGACCGCGAGCGCTTCAACCTCGTGATCGGCGGCGTGTTCCTCGCCATCGTGCTGTTTTCCCCCGACGGCCTGCTCGGCCTGTGGTCGCGCCTGCGGGCGCGGCTGCTCGCGGGACGGGCTCCCTCCGCGATGCGCCCATTGCATCGGGACAACAACCGAAGGAGACAACCGTGAGAGTGACGAAACGGACTTTTGTGCGCTCCCTGATCGGCGCGGCGGTCGCCGGCGCAGTCGCCGGTGCGGCATGGGCGCAGCAACCGCCGGTGAAGATCGGCCTGCTCGCGACGCTGGAAGGGCCGTTCGCCGCGGGCGGCGCCGACGGCATGCGGGGCGCCGAGCTGGCCGTCAAGCAGCGCGGCGGCACGGTGGCGGGCCGCAAGATCGAGATCATCAAGGCGTCCTCGGATGCGAAGCCGGACGTCGCCGTCAACGCCACGCGCAAGCTGGTCGAGCAGGACAAGGTCGACATCATGGTCGGTCCGCTGTCGGGCTCGGAGGGCATCGCGGTGAAGGACTACGCGAAGACGCAGCCCAACACCACCTTCATCAACGGCTCGTCCGGCGCGCAGGCGACCACGCTGCAGAACCCGGCGCCCAACTTCTTCCGCTTCAACACCGAAGGCGCGCAATGGATGGTGGGCCTGGGCAAGGCGGCGCTCGACAAGGGCTACAAGCGCGTGATGGTGATCGCCGAGGACTACGCGTTCCCGTATTCGCAGGTGCAGGGCTTCATGGCCGAGTACTGCCGACTGGGCGGCAAGGTTCCCGCCAAGGCCTGGGTGCCGCTGGGCGGCAAGGACTATTCGTCGGTGATTGCCAAGGTGCCCAAGGACGTCGATGCGCTGCTGGTCGTGCTGGGCGGCGCCGATGCGGTGAATTTCCTCACCCAGTACGAGTCGGCAGGCGGCGACAAGCCCATCCTCGGCGGCTCGATCACCGTGAGCCAGGACATCCTCAACTACAAGGGCAAGCGCCGCGATTCGCTGGTGGGCACCTTGTCGGCCGGCCCGGTGGCCGACGCCTACGACGGCGCCGAGTGGAAGGCCTTCGTCGCCGACTACAAGAAGAACTACCCCGTCGAGTCCGGAGGCTTCCCCAGCCCGTCGCTGTTCGCCTACGTCTACTACCAGAACATGAAGGCGGCGCTCGATGGGCTCGATGCGGTGAAGGGCGACCTCTCCGGCGGACAGGCGAAGTACCGCGAGGCGCTCGCCAAGATGACGCTGAAGACGCCGACCGGCGACGTCAAGCTCGACGCCAACCGCCAGGCCATCGGCACGACGTTCGTCACCGAGGTGGTGAAGGACGCGCAGGGGAACCTGTTCAACAAGGTGGTCCGCAAGGTCGACAACGTGGACCAGCTGCTCGGGATGAAGAAGGAGGAGTTCCAGATCGGCTCGCGCGACGTCCCCGCATGTCCATGACCCCCGCCGGAGCGCCTTACGGCGCTCCCCCCCAGGGGGGCGCCGCTGGTGGACCGGCGAAGCCGGATCCACGGCGGCCGCTCGAGGGGCGGCGGGGCGCTGGTGCGCCTTCGCCGCTGGCGTCGAGCGATGCGTTGGTGCTGTCGGGGGTGTCGCGTCTGTTCGGTGCCTTGCGCGCGGTCGATGATGTGTCGCTGACGGTGGCTGCAGGCGAGAAGCGCGCGATTCTCGGGGCCAACGGGGCGGGCAAGACGACGCTGTTCAACGCCATCACCGGGGACTTTCCGCCGACCGGGGGGCGCATCCACTTCTTCGGCGAGGACGTGACCGAGCTGCCGCCGTACGAGCGCATCCGCAAGGGGTTGCGGCGCACCTACCAGTCCTCGCTGCTGTTTCGGGATCTCTCGGTGCGCGACAACCTGTTCCTGGCGGTGCGCGGCGTGTCGAGCGGCCGCTTCAGCGCGTGGCGCCCGCGCGCGCGACACGCGTCGCAGGTGGCGACCGACGATCTGCTGGAGCGCACGCGGCTCACGACGGTGGCGAACGAGCCGGTGGCGACGCTCTCGCACGGCCAGCAGCGCCAGCTCGAGATCGGCATGGCGCTGGCCGGCGCGCCCCGGCTGATCCTGTTCGACGAGCCGGCGGCGGGACTTTCGCCGGGCGAGCGGCGCGAGCTGGTCGCCTTGCTCGCATCGCTGCCGGCGCACATGAGCTTCGTGCTGATCGAGCACGACCTCGACATCGCATTGCGCGTCGTGCAGCGCGTCACGGTCATGCACAACGGCCGCGTGCTGAAGGAAGGCACGCCGGGCGAGATTGAGAACGACGCGCAGGTGCAGGCGATCTACATGGGGGGCCGGCACTGATGGCGCGATGGAACGATCGCCGTGAGCCGACGCGGGCGTCCGCGCCGCCGGGCCCGGTGCTCGCGGTCGCGGGCCTCGATGTGTTCTACGGCCGCGCGCACGCGCTGCAGGGCGTCTCGTTCGCGATAGCGCGCGGCATCACGGCGATCGTCGGACGCAACGGCATGGGCAAGACGACCCTGTGCAACGCCATCACCGGGCTGGTGAGGGCGACCGGCAGCGTGCGGCTCGCCGGCGAGGAAATCCTCGGCCTGGCGCCCGACCGGATCACCCGCCGCGGCATCGCCTACGTGCCGCAGGGGCGTCGCGTGTGGGCCTCGCTGAGCGTCGACGAGACGCTGCGTCTGGTGGCACGGCACAAGCGCGACATCGAGCGCATCTATGCAATGTTTCCCCGGCTGGCGGAGCGCCGCGGCCACGGGGGTGCGCAGCTCTCCGGCGGCGAGCAGCAGATGCTCGCCATCGGTCGTGCGTTGCTGCTGGAGCCGCGGCTGCTGGTGATGGACGAGCCGACCGAAGGTCTCGCGCCGGTCATCGTCGAGCAGGTCGAGGCCTCGCTGCGGCAGCTCGGCAGCGACGGCGAGATCGCGGTGCTGCTGATCGAGCAGAACCTGGGCGTGGCCATCGACGTGGCCGACCGCATCGGCGTGATGGTCAACGGCCGCATCGCGCGCGAGATGTCGGCGCGCGAGCTTGCGGCCGATCGCGGCCTGCAGGAAAGGCTGCTGGGCGTGCACCAGAACGGCGACGAGGAGCGGCAGGACGAAGCGCCGCCGGCTCCCGACGACACGGTGCAGGTGCTCACCGTGCGGCGCGCGCATGCGCAGGATGCGCCCACGATGGATTCGCCTGCGCCGCGCCGCTTGCAGGGTCTCACCCGATGGAGCGACGCGGCGACTGCCGCGCCGCCGGCCGGCATTGCCTCGACCGGCGCGCCGACGGTGTCGCAGCCGCCGACGGCGCAGGTGCTCGACTTTCCCGTCTCCGCAAGCACCACGCGCGCCGCCTACGTCGCCGGCACCTTCGACACCAAGGGCCGCGAGCTGTTCTACCTGCGCCAGTGCCTGGAGAAGCTCGGCCTGCGGGTCGTCACCGTCGACCTCGCGACCTCGGGCAAGCCGTCGCCCGCGAGCGTGCCGGCACGCGAGGTGGCGCGCCACCATCCCGAGGGCGAGCGCGCCGTGTTCGGCGACGACCGCGGGCTCGCCGTCAGCGCGATGGCGATCGCCTTCGAGCACTTCATCCGCACCCGACGCGACCTCGGCGGGATCATCTCCGCCGGCGGCTCGGGCGGCACCACGCTGGCCACGCAGGCGATGCGGGCGCTGCCGGTGGGCTGTCCCAAGGTGATGGTGTCGACCATGGCCTCGGGCGACACGCGGCCCTACGTGGGGCCGAGCGACATCTGCATGATGTACTCGGTGACCGACGTGCAGGGCATCAATCGCATCAGCGAGAAGGTGCTCGCCAACGCGGCCCACGCGCTGGCCGGCATGATCGCCCACCCGGCGCCTCAGGCAAGCGAGTCCAAGCCGGCGCTGGGCCTCACGATGTTCGGCGTGACGACCGCGTGCGTGCAGGCGGTGACCAAGCGCCTGGCCGACAGCCACGACTGCCTGGTGTTCCACGCCACCGGCGTCGGCGGGCAGTCGATGGAGAAGCTGGCCGACTCGGGCCTGCTGGCCGGCGTGATCGACGTGACGACCACCGAAGTGGCCGACGAGATCGTCGGCGGCGTGCTCTCCGCCGGGCCGGGGCGGATGGACGTGTTCGCGCGCCACGCGCTGCCGTACGTCGGCTCGTGCGGCGCGCTCGACATGGTCAACTTCGGCGCCTGGGACACGGTGCCGGAGCGCTTCCGGTCGCGGCGGCTGTACCGGCACAACCCCACGGTGACGCTGATGCGCACCACGCCGCAGGAATGCCGTCGCATCGGCGAGTTCATCGCGGGCAAGCTCAATGCCATGAGCGGTCCGGTGCGCTTCCTGATTCCCGAAGGCGGCGTGTCGGCCATCGACAAGCCGGACCAGCCGTTTCACGACCCCGAGGCCGACCGCGTGCTGTTCACGACCATCGAGCAGCAGTTTCGTGCCGCTGGCGATCGGCGGCTGCTGCGCTTGCCGCTGCACATCAACGACGAGGCATTTGCGGATGCGCTGGTGGCGGCATGGGGCGAGGTGACGTCGCCGGTTGCATCGAGGATGGGAGGCGCGCGATGACGACGTCCTCGCCTCCACCCCTCTCCCGCGTTTGTTCGCCAACGCCAGGCTAGGAGCAACAAGCCATGCCCCGCATCGCTCGCCAAGCCGTCCTCGACAAGCTGCGCGCCAAGATCGCGAAGGGCGAGCCCATCGTCGGCGGCGGCGCCGGCACCGGGCTGTCGGCCAAATGCGAGGAGGCCGGCGGCATCGACCTCATCGTCATCTACAACTCCGGCCGCTACCGCATGGCCGGGCGCGGATCGCTGGCCGGGCTGCTCGCGTACGGCAACGCCAACCAGATCGTGGTCGAGATGGCGCGCGAGGTGCTGCCGGTGGTCAGGCACACGCCGGTGCTGGCCGGCGTCAACGGCACCGACCCCTTCATGCTGACCGAGACGTTTCTGCGCGAGCTGATCGGCCTCGGCTTCTCGGGCATCCAGAACTTCCCCACCGTCGGGCTCATCGACGGCACCTTCCGCGCGAACCTCGAAGAGACCGGCATGGGCTACGGCCTCGAGGTCGAGCTGATCGGCCGCGCGCACGCGATGGGCCTGCTGACCACGCCGTACGTCTTCAGCGAGGCCGACGCGCGCGCCATGGCGACGGCAGGGGCCGACATCGTGGTGTGCCACCTCGGCCTCACCACCGGCGGCACCATCGGCGCCGGCACGGCGCTCACGCTGGCCGACTGCGTCGAGCCGATCAACGCCTGGGCGGCGGCCGCGAAGGCGGTACGCCCCGACGTGATCGTGCTGTGCCACGGCGGCCCGATCGCGACGCCCGACGACGCGCGCCACATCCTGGCCCACTGCCCCGGCTGCCACGGCTTCTACGGCGCGAGCTCGATGGAGCGGCTGCCCAGCGAGGCGGCGCTGACCGAGACGACGCGCCGCTTCATGCAGATCACGAGACAAGGAGACGCACCATGACAGGCGCTCAATTCGGCACCTTCCTCCTCGGCCTGATCGTCGTCGCCATCGTCGTGGCGATCGGCGTGTGGCTGCTGCACTGGCTGTACCTGCGCTCCAGCAAGGAGCGCGCTTTCGTCCGCACCGGGCTCGGCGGCCAGAAGGTCGTGCTCGACGGCGGCGCCTTCGTGCTGCCCATCGTGCACGAGGTGATCCCGGTGAACATGAACACGCTTCGCCTCGAGGTGGCGCGCGGGCGCGACAAGGCGCTGATCACCAAGGACCGCATGCGCGTCGACGTGATCGCGGAGTTCTACGTGCGCGTGGCAGCGGCGCCCGACGCGGTGGCGGCGGCGGCGCAGACGCTCGGCCAGCGCACGCTGGAGCCGGAGCAGCTGAAGGAGCTCGTCGAAGGCAAGTTCGTCGACGCGCTGCGCACCGCGGCCGCCGAGATGACCATGGAGCAGCTGCACGAGCAGCGCGGCGCCTATGTGCGGCGCGTGCGCGAGGCGGTCGCCGGCGACCTGACGAAGAACGGCCTGGAGCTGGAAGCGGCGTCGCTGACGCAGCTGGACCAGACCGGCATGGAGTTCTTCAACCCGAGCAACGCCTTCGACGCCGAGGGCCTGACGCGGCTCACCGAGCAGATCGAGCACCGCAAGAAGCAGCGCAACGACGTCGAGCAGGACACCCTCATCGCGATCCGCAACAAGAACCTCGAGGCCGAGAAGCTCTCGCTGGACATCGACCGCGAGAGCGAGTACGCCCGCCTGACGCAGCAGCGCGAAGTCGAGGTTGCGCGCGCCCGCCAGAAGGCCGAGCTCGTCACCGAGCGCGCGCGTCGCGAGCAGGACGCTGAAGGCGCGCAGATCGCGGCGCGCCAGACCATCGAGGCCGCGCGCATCCGCTCGGAGCAGTCGGTCGAGCAGGAGCGCATCCTCAAGGAGCGCACGCTGCAGGCCGCCGAGATCGAGCGGCGGCAGGCGCTGGAGCTGGCCGAGCAGCAGCGGGCGATCGCGGTGGCGCAGGAGAGCAAGGCGCAGAGCGAGGCGCAGGCCGCGGCCGACGAGGCTCGGGCCATGGCGGTGGCGGCCGAGGAGAAGGTGTTCACCGCGCGCGAGGTCGAGACGGCCGAGCGCCGCAAGCAGATCGAGCTGATCGGCGCCGCGCAGGCGGCCGAGCGCGAGGCGCTGCGGCTCACGCATGCCGCCGCCGCCGAGAAGAGCGCGAGCGCCGACCGCGGCGCGGCGATCCGGGCCCAGGCCGAAGCCGATGCCGATGCCGAGAAGATCAAGGCGCTGGCGCTGCGCGTGCGCGCCGAGATCGAGGCCGAGGCCCTGCGCATGATGAACGAGGCGCACAACGTGCTGACGCCGGAGGCGCGGGCCTCGGCGCTGCGCCTGCGGCTGGTCGAGAAGGCCGAAGCCATCATCCGCGAGGCGGTGCGGCCGATGGAGCGCATCGAGGGCATCAAGATCCTGCACGTCGACGGACTGGCCGGCGGCGGCCATGCAAACGGCGACACCCACGGCGCCGGCTTCTCCGACAGCATCGTCAACTCGGCGCTGCGCTTCCGCGCGCAGGCGCCCATCGTCGACCAGCTGCTGCGCGAGATCGGGCTCGATGCGGGCGACATCAACCGCCTGGCCGGCGGGGCGGCCGGCGGCCCGGCGGCGCTGCCGTCGTCGCCGACGGCGAAGAAGGAATGAGGCGATGGTGCAGGTCTACGTCTCCAGCGTGATCGACGCCGACGCCCAGGCGGTCTGGTCGCGGGTGCGCGACTTCAACGGCTTGCCGCAATGGCACCCGGGCATCGCCGACAGCCGCATCGAAGGCGACGACGCCGCCGACCGCGTCGGCTGCGTGCGGCGCTTCCACACCCGCGACGGCGGGCAGATCCGCGAGAGGCTGCTGGCCCTGTCGGACTACGACTATGCGTGCACGTACTCGATCCTCGACAGCCCGATGGGCGTCGACCAGTACATCGCGACGCTGAAGCTGACGCCCGTCACCGACGGCGCGCGCACCTTCGCCGAGTGGAGCGCCGAGTTCGACTGTGCCGAGGGCCGCGAACGCGAGCTGACCGAGCTGATCGGGCAGGGCGTGTTCCAGGTGGGCTTCGATGCGCTGAAGCGGCATTTCCGGCGGTGAGCTCGCCCATCTCTCGCGCCTTCGGGGCGTTCGGTCTCTGTGGTCTGGATCTGTCTTGCTTCAACGGGTAACCCGCTCCACCGTCATCGACGCGCCCATCGAGCGCGTCTGGGCGGTGCTGCGCGACTTCAACAGCCACGACCAGTGGCACGAGGTCGTCGACCACAGCCGCATCGAGGGCGGCGAGGGCAGCGATCGGGTCGGCTGCGTGCGCAGCTTCACGCTGAAGGACGGCAACCGCATCCGCGAGCAGCTGCTGGCGCTGTCGGACACCGAGCACCGCTCGACCTACTGCATCGTCGAGGCGACGGTGCCGCTGCAGCGCTACGTGGCCACCGTCACGTTGAAGCCCGTGACTGACGGCAACCGCACCTTCTGGCACTGGGAATCGACCTTCGCCACACCGCCGGGGCGCGAGCGTGAGCTGCGCGAGATGGTGGCCAGCGGCGTCTACGAAGCGGGCTTCGAGAACCTGAGACGCCACCTGCAGCAGGCGGGCGATCTGCGCGGACGCGGCGCGGCTGACGCCGGGGGGCGGCCGCTGCCATCGCGGCAGGTGCGCCTGCATGCCTACGGCGGCAGCGAGCAGCTTGAGGCCGCCGACGGCGAAGCGCCGCCGCCCCGGGCAGGCGAAGTGCGCATCGGCCAGCGGGCGATCGGCGTCAACTTCATCGATGTGTACCTGCGCCGCGGGTGGATCCCGACCATGCTGCCGGTGTCGTCCGCGTCGCCCGGCGTGCCCGGCATGGAAGCGGCCGGCACGGTGATCGACGTGGGAGAGGGCGCCGGCACGCTGCTGCCCGGTGATCGCGTGGCCTATCTCGGGCCGGCGCCCGGGGCGTACTGCAGCGTGCGCACGGTGCCCGCGGAGTGGGTCGTGCGGCTGCCGACAGGCATCGACGACGAGACGGCGGCGGCGCTGCTGCTCAAGGGCATCACGGCGGACATCGTGCTGCGCGACCTGGGGCACGTGCGCCCCGGCATGCGTGTGCTGGTGCATGCGGCTGCCGGCGGCGTGGGCCTGCTCGTGTGCAGCTGGGCGCGCAAGCTGGGCGCCATTGTGATCGGCACGGTGTCCAGCGAGGAGAAGGCGCGCGTGGCGCGCGAGCACGGCTGCGGGCATGTCATCGTCACGCGCGAGTACCGATTCGCCGAGGCGGTGCAGCGGCAGTTCGACGGTGCGGACCTGATCGTCGACGGTCTCGGCGAGGCGGCGCGCGAGGAGAACTTCGCCGCGCTCGCCGCCTGCGGGCACTGGGTCAGCCTGGGCCAGGCGAGCGGCGCCCTGTCGCCCATCTCGCCCGACATGCTGGTGCAGAAGTCGGCGACGTTCTCTCGCCCCGCGGTGTTCCATCACGTGGCCACGCAGGCCGCACTGGCCGAGCGCGCCCAGCGGGTGTGGCAGGCGCTCGCCGACGGCACGCTGGACCCGCCGCCGCTGTCGCGATTCCCGCTCGATGCGGCAGGCCTTGCCCACGCGCGGCTCGAATCGCGTGCCACCATCGGGGCCCTGGTCCTGATCGCTTGAGGAGGCCTGGATGATCGTCGGCATGAACCATTTCACCGTCATCGCGGAGGACGCGGACCGGACGCTCGCTTTCTACGTCGGCCTGCTGGGCATGACGGTCGGCCATCGGCCCGACCTCGGCTTTCCCGGCGCCTGGCTCTACGCCGGCGGACCGCAGGCGCTGCTGCACGTGTACTTCGACCGGCCGGTGCCGCCGCAGCGGGCCGGGGTCATCGACCACATGGCGTTCACCGCGCAGGGCCTGAAGGACGTGAAGGCGCGCTTCGACGAGCAAGGGGTCAAGTACGACCTGCGCCGGCAGGCCGGGGCGGGCACCTGGCAGCTCTTCTGCTTCGATCCGAACGGGGCGAAGGTCGAGCTGGATTTCGATGCGTCGGAGAGTCTTTGACGAGGGTGTGGTGGTGGCCGGGAATGCCGATTGCCGAATCTGCGCATGAACTGGTGGACCCGTTTGACCCAGGGCAAGGACAAGCAGCCCGCCAAGGTGCCGCCGCGCCGCGCGTGGTGGACCTTCATCGCGCTGCTGCTGGCCAACTACCTGGTGATGCGCCTGCTGTTCCCCGACCCCGACGCGCCGGCGACCGTGCCCTACACCGTGTTCAAGGAGCAGGTGGCCAAGCGCAACGTGAAGTCGATCTACAGCCAGGGCGTGAGCATCGAGGGAAGCTTCGTCTCGGCGATCCCCTGGCCGCCGCCCGAAGGCAGCAGCGTGCCGCCGCGCGCGGCGCGCGCCAGTGCGCCGGCGCAGGCGCCGCGGCCGCATGACACCTTCACCACCACGCTGCCGGCCTTCGTCGACGAAGGCCTGGAGACCTTCCTCATCGACCACGGCGTGGAGATCAGCGCCGTGCCCATCCGCACCGGCGGAGGCTGGGGCAACTTCTTCCTCGGCTTCGGCCCGGCGCTGCTGCTGATCGCCTTCTACGTCTGGCTGTACCGCCGCGCGCAGCAGGGTGGCGGGCTCGGCGGCGGGCTGATGGGCATCGGCAAGAGCAAGGCGCGCCGCTACGACCAGGACGCCGAGAACCGCGTCACCTTCGCCGACGTGGCCGGCATCGACGAAGCCGAGAACGAGCTGGTCGAGGTCGTCGACTTCCTGAAGGACCCGCAGAAGTACACGCGCCTGGGCGGCACCGCGCCGAAGGGCGTGCTGTTGATCGGGGCGCCGGGCACCGGCAAGACCTTGCTCGCGAAGGCGGTGGCGGGCGAAGCGGGCGTGCCGTTCTTCTCGATGAGCGCGGCGGAGTTCGTCGAGATGATCGTCGGGGTCGGCGCGGCGAGAGTGCGCGACCTCTTCAAGCAGGCGCGCGAGAACGCGCCGGCGATCATCTTCATCGACGAGATCGATTCGATCGGGCGTGCGCGCGGACCGACGTCCATCGGCGGCGTCGGCGAGCAGGAGCAGACGCTGAACCAGATCCTCACCGAGATGGATGGCTTCTCGGGGCGCGAGGGCATCATCGTGCTGGCGGCGACCAACCAGCCCGACGTGCTGGACCGCGCGCTGCTGCGTCCCGGCCGCTTCGATCGGCGCGTGGTGGTGAACCTGCCGGACCGCGTCGGCCGCGAAGCCATCCTGCGGGTGCACACGCGCAAGGTGCCGCTGGCGCATGAGGTCGACCTGGGCGAGCTGGCGTCGGCCACGCCGGGCCTGTCGGGGGCGGACCTGAAGAACCTGGTGAACGAGGCGGCGCTGCTGGCCGCGCGCCGCGAGCGCAACGAGGTGCATCACAAGGACTTCCTCGATGCGCTGGAGAAGATCGTGCTCGGTCCGGAGCGCCCGCTGCTGCTGACCCGCGAGGACCGCGAGCGCATCGCCTATCACGAGAGCGGCCATGCCATCCTGGGACTGGTGATGCCGGGCGCCGACCCGGTGCACCGCGTGACCATCGTGCCGCGCGGGCAGGCGCTGGGCGTCACCTACCAGCGACCGCAGACCGACCGCTACAACTACCCCGAGGCCTACCTGCGGGCGCGCATCGTCGGCATGCTGGGCGGGCGCGCGGCCGAGGAGGTGGTGTACGGCACCAGGACCACCGGCGCCGAGAACGACATCGAGCAGGCCACGCAGCTCGCGCGCAACATGGTCACGCGCTGGGGCATGAGCGACGAGCTGGGCATGGTCGAGCTCGCGCCGCGCGACAACCCCTATCTCGGCATCGGCGGCGCCTACGCGGGCGCGAAGCCCTTCAGCGAGGACACGGCCCGCGTCATCGACGCCGAGGTGCACCGCATCCTGCACGAGAGCCACGAAGAGGCCAAGCGCCTGCTGAACGAGCATCGCCGCTCTCTCGACGCGCTGGTGCGCGCCCTGCTCGAGCGCGAGACGCTGGGCGAGCAGGAGATCCTCGAGGTGACGGGGTTGCCGCCCGCGCCGGCACTGGCGAATCAGCCCTTGCGGGCGGTGTCGTAGGGGCCCTCACCCTGGCCCTCTGCCGCAGGCGGGAGAGGGGCAGGGGTGAGGGCTACATCTTCAGCGCCGCCGCCAGATCCACCGGTGCATCGCGCTGCGGCCGCAGATCGAGCGAGCCTTCGATGTGATCCAGGTGCTCCACCATCAGCGCAGCTGCGCGCTCGGCGCGGCGGCGCTCGATGGCGGCCAGCAGCAGCTCGTGTTCGTCCTCGCGGCAGGCCGTGGCATGCGGCGCGTCGTACAGGAATATCGCCAGGCAGCTCAAGGAGGCCAGCGCACGCATGCTGCGCTCGAGCATGCGGTTGCCGGCGTATTCGGCCAGGCGCACGTGGAACTCGGCCGACAGCCGCACCATGGCCGGCCGGTCCTGCCGGGCGCGTGCAAGCTGTTCCTCACGGACCGCGGCGCGCAGCCGGGCCACTGCGTCGGCGTCGCGGCGCGCGATCAGGCGGCGCACCAGCGCCGGCTCGATGAGGCGGCGCGCCTCGAACACCTCGCGGGTCTCGTCCGGCGACGGCGAGGCGATGAAGGCGCCGCGGTTGGGAATGGTGGTGACCACGCCTTCGTCGGCCAGCCGTGCCAGCACGTCGCGCACTTGCGCGCGGCTGGTGTCGAACAGCTCGGCCAGCCGGTCCTCCACCAGCTTGGTCCCCGGCGGCAGGCGGTGCTCCATCACCGCCTGCACGATGCGGTCGTAGATGGCGCTGCGGACGACGAGGCCGCTGGTGGGCGGAGGGATGGATTTCTGGTGTGCCGGCATGCGATGGATTGTCTGCCGCCACGTCACCCCAAGCGCCGCGACAACGCATCGGACACGCCCGTCCACGCCGCCGCCGCGCGCGTCGTCCGCATCTGCCGATCATCGGCTCGTGCCATGCGCACGATGGCCCGGGTCCCCGCCGCCACGCTGTCGATGAGCGCAACGCTGGCGCTGCGCTCGATGCGCCCTGCCAGTCCGGCCAGGGCCGCCCCGCCGAGGATCACCGCCTGGACGCCGACGGCCGCCTCACGGCAGGCCGCACCGAGCAGCGACGCCGCGGCATCCACGTCGGCGGCCAGCTCGGCGCCCGACGGCTCGACCGTGTGCACGCGTGCCAGCGCGCCGCCGAATCCCCAGCTGCGCGCGATCCGCTCCAGCATCGGCCCCCAGGCTCTGCCACCGGTGACGACAGCGAACATGCCCAAGCCCGTCGCTTCGCGCATCGACGCCTCGGCGAGCCCGATCACCGGCCGCCGCGAGAGCTGGCGCAGGGCCTCCACCCCGGGATCGCCGAAGCAGGCGAGCAGCACCGCGTCGGGCTCGCCATGGGCTTCGGCGTGCACGGCGTAGGCGTCGAGCGCCGCATGCGCAGCGACCGCGTAGCTCGTCTCGTCCGCGATGTAGCTGGCGCCGAAGCGAGCCGTGGTGGCCTCCACCATCACGTGCGCTCCGGCCGCGCCGGCCACATGCCGTTGCAGCAAGGCCGTCGTGGCCGAAGAGGTATTGGGATTGACGATCAGCAGCCGCATCGGGGAAGGCGCCTCAGCGCGGCGCGGCGCGACGCCGGCGCAGTGCGGCCACCGCGATCAGCGCGGCGGTGACGACCGCGAGCGACACGCCGGTCGTCAGCGTGCCCAGCGCATAGATGGCGGGCGTGGTCACGGTGGTGGTGAGCCCCTGCAGCTCCAGCGGCAGGGTGTTGAGCTCGCCCACGGCCTGCGACGAGCGCGAGATCTCGTCCCAGCTCAGCGTGAAGCCGAACATGCCGATGCCGACCACCGACGGCGCGATCAGAGGAAGCACGACGTGGCGCAAGCTCTGCCATGGCGTCGCGCCCTGGTCGCGCGCGGCCTCCTCGTAGGCCGGGTTGAAGCGGTTGAACACCGCGAACATGATGAGCAGTCCGAACGGCAGCGTCCAGGAGAGATGCGCGCCCAGCCCCGAGGTGTACAGGCCGAGCGAAGTGGTGTAGCCCTCGAGCATCGAGCCGGCGCCGACCGCCTCGAGCAGCCACTTCAGCGCTGCATCGAGCAGGCGGAACTGCAACGCGATGCCCAGCGACACGATGATGGACGGCATGATGAGGCTGGCCACGGTCACGTAGAACAGCGCGTTGCCGCCGGGCAGGCGCTTGCGGAACGCCAGCCCCGCCGACAGCGACAGCAGCACGGTGAGCAGCATCACCACGGCGCCGAGCGAGAACGAGCGCCGCAGCGCCGCGCCGATGTCGACCACGCCGAGGCCCTTGCCCAGCTCGGCATACCAGTGGGTGGACAGGCCGCGCATCGGGAAGGTGAGCCCGCCTTCGGGACCCTGGAAGCTCAGCACGAAGATGGTGATCACCGGCCCGTAGAGAAACAGCACGAAGCCGGCGAAGACGCAGGCCAGCGGCCAGAAGCCCGGACGGCGCGGTTCGCGTTTCATCAGAGCTCCTTGCGCAGGTCGACCAGGCGGTTGAGCGCCACGATGATCAGCAGCACCACGGCCAGCAGCACCACCGCGTTGGCCGCGGCCAGCGGGAACTGCAGGTACGAGGTCTGCACCTGGATGATCTTGCCGACCGACGCGATCTGCTGGCCGCCCATGACGCCGACGGTGACGAAGTCGCCCATCACGAGCGTGATGACGAAGATCGAGCCGATCAGCACGCCGGTGCGCGACAGCGGCACGATCACGTGCCACAGCGTCTGCCAGGCGGTGGCGCCCGCGTCCTCCGCGGCTTCGAGCAGCGAGCGGTCGATGCGCATCATCGAGTTGAAGATGGGCACCAGCATGAACATCGTGTTGAGGTGGACGAATGTCAGCACCACCGAGAACTGGGAGAACAGCAGCCACTCGACCGGCTGGTCCACCAGGCCCGCGCCGAGCATGGCCTGGTTCACCAGGCCATTGCGGCCCAGCAGCGGCAGCCACGAGATCATGCGGATCACGTTGGAGGTCCAGAACGGAATCGTGCACACCACGAACAGCAGCGTCTGCATCGCCACCGAGCGAACGTGGAAGGCCAGGAAGTAGGCGATCGTGAAGCCCAGCACCAGCGTGATCGCCCACGCCGTCAGCGAGAAGCGCAGCGTGGACGCATAGGTCTTCAGGGTCACGCACGGATCGGCCAGATTGCCGCAGCCGGCAAAGATCGTCGCGTAGTTGTCGAAGGTGAAGCCCGGCACCAGCGCATAGTCGCTGGTCGGCCACAGGCTCACCGCCGCCACGAGCACCAGAGGCGCGATGAAGAAGAAGACGAAGACGGCCGCGAAGGGCAGGGCCTGCAGCCAGGCCGGCACTCCGGCGTCGCGACGCGCGGGGCGCGGCCGGGCTGCGACGACCGGCTCTGCTGCCGACAGCGCGTCGCTGAGGCCTGGTGCATTCATCTCAACCGCTCCACGCCCGCGACCTTCTGAGAGCGATGCCGTTCGCCCTGAGCTTGTCGAAGGGCAGCGCCGCACGGCACGACCTTTCCGGCCGAGCTTGGCGAACCTGCATGCGGATCGCGTGCAGCTTCGACAGGCTCAGCCCGAACGGACTCCTGACTGAGAAACGAAACTGCTGCCTCCGCATTCCGTTCGCCCTGAGCTTGTCGAAGGGCAGCCTCGCACGGCACGACGTTTCCGGCCGAGCTTGGCGAACCTGCATGCGGATCGCGTGCAGCTTCGACAGGCTCAGCCCGAACGGACTTCTGACTGAGAAACGAAACTGCTGCCTCCGCATTCCGTTCGCCCTGAGCTTGTCGAAGGGCAGCCTTGCACGGCACGACGTTTCCGGCCGAGCTTGGCGAACCTGCATGCCGATCACGTGCAGCTTCGACAGGCTCAGCCCGAACGGACTCCTGACTGAGAAACGAAACTGCTGCCTCCGCATTCCGTTCGCCCTGAGCTTGTCGAAGGGCAGCCTCGCACGGCACGACGTTTCCGGCCGAGCTTGGCGAACCTGCATGCCGATCACGTGCAGCTTCGACAGGCTCAGCCCGAACGGACTCCTGACTGAGAAACGAAACTGCTCCCTCCGCATACCGTTCGCCCTGAGCTTGTCGAAGGGCAGCCTCGCACGGCACGACGTTTCCGGCCGAGCTTGGCGAACCTGCATGCGGATCGCGTGCAGCTTCGACAGGCTCAGCCCGAACGGACTCCTGACTGAGAAACGAAACTGCTCCCTCCGCATACCGTTCGCCCTGAGCTTGTCGAAGGGCAGCCCCGCACCGCTCGACCTTTCCGGCTGAGCTTATCGAAGCTGCATGCGGATCGACAGGCTCAGCCCGAACGCAGGCCGGTGCTTCTTCGGAAACGCCGGGCCGGTCGCCACGGCCTGGGATGCTCTCGAGCGGCGCCCGCGGATCCGGCCGCGGATGGTCCATCAAGCCGCCACGAACTCGTTCCACTTCTGCACCAGGTACGCGTTCTCATCCATCGTCGCGTTCCAGCAGGCGATGCCCCCCATGCGCTGCTCGTAGGAGCCTCCGTCACGCACCGTGCCGGCCTTCTCGAGCACCTGCCCGCTCGGCGACTTGATGTCCTTCTCCGCCGGCTTGCCTTCCATCCAGTACGCCCATTCGTACGGCTCCATCTTGGCCTTGGCCGTCTCGAGCACCGCGCTGTAGTAGCCCTGCCGGTTCAGGTAGGCGCCGGCCCAGCCGTCGAGGAACCAGTTGATGAACTCGTACGCGCCGTCGAGCTTGCGGCCCGTCAGCGTGGCCGGCAGCCCGAAGCCTGCCGCCCACGCGCGATAGCCCTCCTTCAGCGGCTGGTACACGCAAGGCACGCCCTTGGAACGCACGGCGGTCACGGCCGGCGACCACATCGACTGGATCACCACCTCGCCCGAAGCCATCAGGTTGACGCTCTCGTTGAAGTCCTTCCACAAGCTGCGGAACTGGCCGGCCTTCTTGGCCTCGATGAGCGTCTTGATGGTGAGGTCGATCTCCTTCTTCGTCATGTTGCCCTTGTCGGGGTATTTGTACAGGCCGAGCGCCTCCACCACCATCGCCGCATCCATGATGCCGATCGACGGGATGTTGAGGATGGAGGCCTTGCCCTTGAACTCCGGCGAGAGCAGGTCCTTCCAGCTCTCGATGGGGCGCTTGACGAGGTCGGGCCGGATGCCCAGCGTGTCGGCGTTGTAGACCGTGGGGATCAGCGACATCCACTGCGTCGGCTGCTGGGCGAAGGCCTTCGACTTCTCGCCCTGCAGGTAGATCACCTTCTTCGGCGCGGTGCCCTGGTCGCCCACCTTCCTGCCGCCGACTTCGCCTCGGGTGAACAGCGGCGTGATCTTGTCGACGTTCTTGATGCGCTTGGCGTCTATGCCCTTCAGGTTGCCGGTGGGCACCACCTTGGGAAGCGAGAAGTACTCGGTGTCGGCGAGGTCGAAGCTGCTGGGCGAGGTGACGATGCGCTTGGTGACCTCGTCGGTGTTGACTGCCACGTACTGGATCTCGATGCCCGTGTCGGCCTTGAAGCGCTCGGCGATCGCCTTGTCCTGGTTGACCGCGGTGCCGAGGTAGCGCAGCACGATCTTCTCCTGCGCGTGCACGGCCGGAAACAGGCCCGCGGCGAGGATGCCGGCCGTGCCCTTGAGCACGGTGCGGCGCGGCAGCGCGGCGCAGGGAATGTCCGACTCGGGGGACTTGGTGTCTTGCTCGCTCATGGTCTTCTCCTGGGGGTGGGGTTCTCTTGCGCCGCACGCGGCGCTCGATGGGCGGATGTCACGCGGCCAGCCGGTGAACGTCGTGCGGCGCCCAGTGCGCGCAGGCGCTGTCGCCGGGCTGCCATGGCGCGGCATGGAACTGGGCCTCGGGCAGCATCACGCTGAGCTCCGGCACCGTCTCGCTGGCCAGCGCGATCAGCACATGCGTGCCCTGGTATTCGACGCTGCGCACCATGGCCGGAATCACGTTGCCGGCGGCCGGCAGCGGCTGGCGGCTGAGAACGGTCCGGTCGGTGCGCACGGCGATGAGGTCGCCGTCGGCGCCCGCGATGACGTTGTGGCCCCCGATGAAGCGCGCGACGAACTCGGTGCGCGGCGCGTCGAACACCTCGTGCGGCGTGCCCTGCTGCTCGATGCGGCCGTGGTTCATCACCACCACCACGTCGGCCAGCGCCATCGCTTCCTCCTGGGAGTGCGTGACATGCACGAAGCTCATCGACAGCTTCTTCTGCCATTCCTTGAGCTCGGCGCGCATGCGCACCCGCAGGAACGGATCCAGCGCCGACAGCGGCTCGTCGAGCAGCAGCAGCTTGGGCTCGTTGATCAGCGCCCGTGCCAGTGCGACACGCTGCTGCTGGCCGCCGGACAGCTCGGCGGGCTTGCGGTGCGCCAGCGCCGCGAGCGACACGCGCTCCAGCAGCGCAAGCGCGCGCCGATGCCGCTCCTCGCGCGGGACGCCGCGCATGCGCAGGGCGAAAGCGACGTTGTCGAGGGCGCTGAGGTGAGGGAACAGCGCATAGCTCTGGAACATCATCGCCGTGCCGCGCTGGGCGGTGGGCAGGTCGGTGATGTTGAGCCTGCCCAGCAGGATGTCGCCTTCGCTCACCTGCTCATGGCCGGCGATCATGCGCAGGATGCTGGTCTTGCCGCAGCCCGAAGGCCCGAGCAGGCAGCAGTAGCGGCCGGCGGGCACCCTCAGGTCGACGCGATCGACCGCCGTGGTGGCGCCGTAGTGCTTGACGACGTGGATGAGTTCGAGGTCGGCGCTGGGCATGCTGAGCGCCGATGCCAGCAACCGCCGTGCCAATCATGTCACCAGGATTGTCGACAAAACGACGACAGATTACATACATCTTGGTGCGCGCATGCACAGGGATGGGCCTGCGGTGCACCAACCGCATCCACTTTCAGGGGGGAGCGCTTCAGCCCTTGGACTGCGGCAGCTGCGCGAGGATGCCGACGTCCAGCAGGCCCGGCGTGCCCTGGATCGAGGCGTCGGTCGGCTCGGCGAGGCCGCGCGGAATGCGCACGCAGAATTTCGAGCCGAGGCCCGGGCCGTCGCTGTGCGCCTGGACCGAGCCGCCATGCAGCTCCACCAGCCGCTTCACCAGGGCCAGACCGATTCCCAGCCCGCCTTGCGAATGCTCGAGCGATCGGTCGACCTGCGCGAACATGTCGAACACCCGCGGAAGCATGTCGGCCGAGATGCCCACGCCGGAATCCTGAACGCAGATCACGGCATGCGGGCCGTCGCGCGTGGCGCCGATTTCGATGCGCCCGCCGCGCGGCGTGTACTTGGCGGCGTTGTTCAGCAGGTTCGCGATGATCTGGCACAGGCGGGTCAGATCGGCATCGACCACCAGGGTGCGCGGCGCCGGCAGGCGGATCTCCAGGACATGCTGGCCGGCGTCGATGAGTGGCCGGCTGGTCTCGATGGCCGCATGCACCGCGCTGATCACGTCGATGCGCTGCCTGCGCAGCTCGACCTTGCCCTGGCTGATGCGGCTCACGTCGAGCAGGTCGTCGACCAGGTGGACCATCTGCTGCAGCTGCCTGCCGATGATGCTGCGTGCGTTCTCGTGGATGGCCGGGTCGGGGCTCAGCTGCATCAGCTGCAAGGCGTTGCGGATGGGCGCGAGCGGGTTGCGCAGCTCGTGCGCCAGCGTCGCGAGGAATTCGTCCTTGCGCCGGTCGGCATCGCGCAGCGCCTGCTCCGCGGCAAGCCGCTGCGCCGTGTAGGCCTCGTCGGCGCGGACGCGGTCGGTGACGTCGCGCACCACGGCCAGCAGCCCCGACGGCGACCCGCCGCCGTCGCGCAGGACCGTGACGGTCGACTCGACATGGATCTGCTCGCCGCTTTTCTTGACGTGGATGTTGCGCCCGCGCCAGGAACCGGTGGACTGCAGGGCCTCGTAGGCACTCGCCTCGTCGCCCGGATGCAGCCAGCGGTATTCGTAGATCGCGCCCAGCGGATGGCCCAGCGCATCCGAGGCGGCGGTGGCGTACTGGCGCTCCGCGGCGGCATTGAAGTAGATGACGCGGTGCTCGTTGTCGACGGCGATGACGGCATCGTCGATCTGCGCCATCACTTCGCCGCGGAAGCGGTTGGACGCCGCCTCGATGCCCTCGACGATGTAGAGCTTGTCAGCGACGACCAGCGCGTCGACCTCGCCGTTGCGGATGGCCTGCAGCGTTTCCTCGGCTTCCGCCAGGCGGATCTTCAGCTGCTCGATCTCGTCGAGCAGCGCCTCGCGCGGCGTCGTCTGCGGTGGCGATCGATCGGTGAGCGACACGGTGTCGGGCCTCATTCGGATCCGGCGGGGTGCGTGCGCTTCACGCCCAACCCGCTGAGGATGCGCTCGTCGTCGGACATGTCGCCGATGAAGCGGCGCTCGGGCGGAGGCTGGTGCTTGATGAGCGTCGGCGCGGCGATGATCTGGGCCGACGCCGCCAACGACGGATTCAGCGTGAGGTCGACCACCTCGAGGTCGTAGCGGCCGGTCAGATGCTTCTCGCACAGCTTGCGCACGTTGACGATGGCGCGCGACGACGATGAGGTCGTGCCGACCACATACAGCGAGAAGGCGAAACGCTCGGGATCGGGGCGCACTGCACCCGGCGCCGGGCTCCCCAGGGCGGCAGGCTTCTTCATGCGGAGCGCAGCGGCCGGACATCGAGTCCGACGAGCACGCGTTCCTCGTTGGACAGGTCGCCGATGATCTTGCGCATGGGCTCGGGGACCTTGCGCACCAGCGTGGGCACCGCGAGGATCTGGTCTCCGGCAGCCAGCTGCGGATTGACGAGGAGGTCGATCACCTCGATCTCGTAGCGGCCGGCGAGGTGCGTCTCGCAGATGTTGCGCAGGTTCTCCAGCGCCGCGACCGACCGCGCGGTCTGTCCGGCGACATAGAGCTTGAGCTGCCATTCGGTCCGCTTGCCGGCGGCCGTGACGGCTTTCCTGGCCGGGCTGCTCGTCATCGCACGGCCTTTCCGGCGCGTCGGCCGCGCGGCGTGACCAGCGAGGTCGAGCGTGGGGCGGCGGCCTGCCGCGCAGGCGCTTCCCGCCCCTGCTCGGACATGCGGGCCGTGCCTCTCAGCACCTGGCTGCCCGAGCGGTACACCTCGATCAGGTCGATGCCGTTCTTGCCCAGGACGAACTCGCGCACCTGGTTGGAATGGGCCATGCCGCGCGACTTCAGCACCTGGAGGGTGCGGGTGCGCTCGCCGTTGGCTTCGAGGTTGACCAGCAGCAGCCAGGTGTCCATCAGCGACGACACTCCGACCTCCGACTCGGCCACCGCCGTGCCGGTGTCCTGCGTCAGACTGGTGAACATCGCCGTTGTCCCCTCCTGCTTCAGGAAATCGATGAGCCGCATCAAGGTCCCCCGCACGGCAGTATCCTGACGCTCCATCGTCAGGTTGCTGATAGGGTCTACCACCACCACCGACGGGCGGATGTCGCGCACCAGGTCGTGCATGAGCACCAGGTGCTGCTCCAGCCCGAAGATGGTCGGCCGGGAGGCGTGGATGTGCAGCAGGCCGGCGCGCTGCCAGCGCGCCAGGTCCAGCCCGATGGAGGCCATGTTGCGATGCAGCTGCTCCGCCGATTCCTCATAGGCGAACAGCAGGGCGCGCTCGCCGCGCTCGCAGGCGGCGCTGATGAAGCTCGCCGCGACGCTGCTCTTGCCGGTGCCGGGCGGACCCGACACCAGCACGCTGCTGCCGCGGTACAGGCCCTGGCCGCCCAGCATCTCGTCGAGGGCGGGGATGCCGGTGGACACCCGCTGCCGCGGCGCCTTGTGGTCCAGCCGCAGCGAGGTGATGGGCAGGACCGACAGGCCCTGTGGGCCGATCAGGAAGGGATATTCGTTGGTGCCGTGGGGCGACCCGCGGTACTTCACCACCCGCAGCCGGCGGGTGGACACCTGGTCCTGGATGCGGTGGTCGAGCAGGATCACGCAGTCGGCGACGTACTCCTCGAGGCCGTAGCGCGTCATCGAGCTCTCGCCGCGTTCGGCGGTGATGACGGCGGTCATGCCGCGGTCCTTGAGCCAGCGGAACAGGCGCCGCAGCTCCGAGCGCAGCACCGCGTGGTTGGGGAGCCCCGAGAACAGGGCCTCGACGGTGTCGAGCACGACGCGCCTGGCCCGCGTGCGCTCGATGGCGTACGAGAGGCGGACGAACAGCCCTTCGAGGTCGTATTCGCCGGTCTCCTCGATCTCGCTGCGCTCGATGTGCACATGGTCGAGGGCGATCTTGCCCTGCCGCTGCAGCTTGTCGAGGTCGAATCCGAGCGATCGCATGTTCACCGTCAGCTCGGCGGCGCTCTCCTCGAACATCATGAACACGCCCGGCTCGCCGAACTGCAGCGCGCCGCGCAGCAGGAATTCGGCGGCCAGCATGGTCTTGCCGCAGCCGGCGGCGCCGCAGACCAGGGTGGGGCGACCGCGGGGCAGTCCGCCGCCGGTGATTTCATCGAGTCCCGGTATGCCGGTCGGCGCCTTGTCCAGTGCCGCGTCGTCGCCGTTCGCCGTCTTGGTGCGTTTGGTCGCCATGGGCGGGTATTCCTCCTCGTCCGAGCGCGCAGCATAGCGCGGCGTGCCGAAGCTCCGCCGCGGTGCACCGCCTACGGTCCGAACACCCGCTGGAGCACGAAGTGCGTGGGCAGGTACAGCACCAGCGGAAACGCCGCCATCAGCATCGCCAGCCACAGCCGCGGCGGCACGCGGGTCTGCGCTGTGTCGCCGAAGCCGCGCACCCAGTTGATGTTCTCGTCGGCCGGCGTCGTCACCGCATAGGTGAGCGGCAGCACCAGCCAGGCGAGCACCGTCTGCGCCGGCAGCGCGCGCGGGTCGTAGCCCAGCTCGTGCAGCAGCCACAGCAGCACCACCGGCAGGACGACATGGAACAGCGACAGGGCACGCACGAAACGTGACTTGCCGGGGTCGAACATGTAGCCGGCCAGATCGGTCACGTGGGCGCCGAACAGCAGCCGGCCGAAGTAGCTGGCGTTCCAGACCAGCTCGGGCAGCAGCACCGCCAGCGCCATCATGCTGGCCAGGAGGCTGCTTTCCAGCCACAGGGCGATGCCGGTGCCGATGAGCGCGATGTCCGAGAACCACAGGAAGTTGCGCCAGCCCCACGAGACGATGTAGACGGGCACGATGACCGCCAGCATCGCCGAGTAGGCGAGCTTGATCCAGAGGTCGACCTCGCCCTGCATGGCGCCGCAGCCTACTTCGTCTAGGCCACGACGACCGACTTGACGTTGACGAATTCCTTGATCCCGTAGCCGGCCAGCTCCCGGCCGTACCCGCTTTCCTTGATGCCGCCGAAAGGCAGCCGAGGGTCCGAGCGCACCGAGTCGTTGACGAACACGCAGCCGCTGTCGATCAGCTCGGCGGCGATGCGCTCGCCACGCGCGGTGTCGCGCGTGATCACGGCGGCGCCGAGGCCGAACACCGAGTCGTTGGCCGTCGCGACGGCCTGGGCCTCGTCCTTGACCGGAATGACGGCGGCCACCGGGCCGAACAGCTCTTCGTCGTAGGCCGGCATGCCGGGACGGACATCGGTCAGCACCGTCGGCGGGTAGTAGGCGCCGGCACCGTCGGGGATGCGGCCGCCGAGCAGGCAGCGCGCGCCGCGCGCAATGCTCTTCTCGACCTGCGCGTGCAGGGCTTCGCGCAGGTCGTGCCGCGCGAGCGGCCCCAGCTCGGTCTCCATGCGCAGCGGATCGCCCTGCCTGGCCGCCTGCATCTTCTGCACGAAGCGCTGCTCGAACTCGGCGCGCACCGGCTCGACCACGATGAAGCGCTTGGCGGCGATGCAGCTCTGTCCGCCGTTGATCAGCCGGCCCTTGGCGCAGACCGTCGCGGCCAGGTCGAGGTCGGCGTCCTCCAGCACGAGGTAGGGATCGCTGCCGCCCAGCTCCAGCACCGTCTTCTTCAGCAGCTCGCCGGCCTTGCGCGCCACGGCGCGCCCTGCGTTGCCGCTGCCGGTGAGCGTGACCGCACGCACCAGCGGATGCTCGATGACGGCATCGACTCTGTCGTTTCCGATCAGCAGCGTGCGCAGCAGGTGCCGCGGCAGGCCGGCTTCGCGCAGCAGCAGCTCGATCGCCAGCGCGCAGCCCGGCACGTTGGACGCGTGCTTCAGCACCGCGGCGTTGCCGGCCATCAGCGCCGGCGCGGCGAAGCGGAACACCTGCCAGAACGGGAAGTTCCACGGCATCACGGCCAGCACGACGCCGAGCGGATTGAACGCCACGAAGCTCGAGCGGGCCTCCGTCTGCACCGGCTCGCGCGCGAGCAGCCGCTCGGCGTGCTCGGCGTAGAACTCGCAGCACAGCGCACATTTCTGCGCCTCGGCGATGCCGTCGCGCATCGGCTTGCCCATTTCCTGCGCCATCAGCCGGGCCGAGGTCTCGGCCTGGGCGCGCAGCATGCGCGCGACGGCGCGCATGCGCTGTGCGCGTTCGTCGAAGGAGGTGCGGCGCCAGGACAGGAAGGCCTGATGCGCCTCGGCGATGGCCGCCTCGACGGCGGCGGGCGGCATCGCGTCGTAGCGCTGCAGCGTGTCGCCGGTGGCCGGGTTGATGGATTCGATCGCCATGGTGCACCTCGTCGACGCGTCGCAGGCGAAAGCCGCCAGCGAGGCAACGGGCAATCGACGTTCCCGGCGCGGCGGCGCCCGGTCGTTCGGACCTACTCCGTCAGCCTGGCGCCTGACTGCCTCACCAGCCGCTCCCACACCGGCAGCTCGCGCTTGTACGTGGCGGCGAAAGCCTCGGGCGTGCTGGCCGTCAGCTCGAAGCCCATCGCGGCGATGCGCGACTTCACGTCGGGCTGATCGCAGGCGGCGCGCAGTTCCTCGGACAGGCGCTGGACCACCGGCTTCGGCGTGCCGGCGGGCGCCGCGACGGCCAGCCAGCCGGTGATGCGGTAGGCCTCGTCCTTCAGGCCCTGCTCGGCCAGCGTGGGCACGCCGGGCATCACGGCGATGCGGTGGTCGCCGGTGACACCGAGCACCTTGAGCTTGCCCGCGTCGATCTGCGGCTTGGCCTGAAGCGCGCTCGCGAAGGCCATCTGGATCTGGCCGCCGATCAGGTCCTGCATCATCGGCGCCTCGCCCTTGTAGGGCACGTGTTGCATGTCGGCCTTCTGCGTGTCGCTCATGTGAGCGCCGGCCAGGTGCGGGTAGGCGCCCACGCCGTACGAGCCGTAGGCGAGCTTGCCCTTCTGGCGGCTCATGTGCTGCAGCAACTCGGGGGCGGTGCTGGCCGGCACGCTCGGGTGCACCACCAGCAGCAGCGGCGCGGTCGCGATCTGCGTCACGAGCACCAGGTCGCGCTGCGTGTCGTACGGCAGCTTCTCGTAGAGGAACTGGTTGGTCAGCAGCGAGTTCGACAGGCCGAGCACGAGGGTGTGGCCGTCCGGCGTCGCCTTGGCGACCGCGTCGGTGCCGAGGATGCCCGCCGCGCCGGCCTTGTTCTCGACGATCACCGGCTGCCCGAGCCTGGGCGCGATCTTCTCCCCGAGCAGGCGCGCCAGGATGTCGGTGGCGCCGCCGGGGGCAAACGGCACGACGATCTTCACCGGCCGGGTGGGATAGGCCGCCTGGGCCTGCGCCGCGGCGGCCGCGCCGAGCGTGAATGCGGCGACGGCCAGGGCCCGCAGGCTGCGGGGGAGTGAAGCGCTCATCGATGTCTCCTTGGCGATCAACGCCGGGTCGGTTGGATGGCAAAGCCCAGGCGTGCCAGCGCCTCGCGCAGCGCCGCAGGCGGCTCGCCATCGATCGCGACGACGACGCGCTGGTCGCGGTCGGTTCGCACCTGCGCGTGCGCCACGCCGTGCTCCCGGCAGAGCGTCTCGGCCACGGCGCTGGCGGCCATCGCACGCAGCTCGGGCTTGTAGATCTTTCCGACATTGGTCATCGGCATGCGCTCGATGACGACGACGCGCCGGGGGCGTGCAGGCGCCTCGTCGACGCGCTCGGCGGTGAAGGCGAGCAGTTCCGACTCGGTGGCCGAGGCGCCCGGAACCAGCGTCGCGAACGCCACCGGCAGCTCGCCGGCGTAGGCGTCGGGCGCACCGACGGCAGCGCACAGCTGCACCGCCGGATGCGATCCCAGCGCGTCCTCGATCACCTTGGGGTCGATGTTGTGGCCGCTGCGGATGATGAGGTCCTTCGAGCGGCCGGTGAGGTGCAGGCGGCCCTTGTCGTCGAGCCAGCCGAGGTCGCCGGTCGCGAGCCAGCCGTCGGCGGTGAAGGCTCTGGCGTTGTCCGCCTCGTCGACGAAGCCGGAGAACACGTTCGGCGCCTTGAACAGCACCATGCCGTGCTCGCCTGGCGGCAGCTCGCGCGCGGTGGCTCCGCCGTGATCGTCGAGCGCGACGATACGGATCTGCGCATAAGGCAGCCGCAGGCCGACGCAGCCGGCCGGCGCATGGACCCCGGGCGGCGTGATGGTCGAGATGCCGGCCATCTCGGTCATGCCGAGGCTCTCGTGCACATGCAGGCCGAACAGCCGCTCGAAGCGTGCGGCGAGTTCGGGCGACAGCGGCGCGGCACCGGTGCGGCAGTAGCGCAGCGAGGAGATGTCGGCGCCGTTCACCGGCACGTTGGCCAGCGCGGCGAGCACGGTCGGCACCGCCGAAAGCACCGTCACGCGATGCCGCTCGACCAGGCGCCAGTAGTTCGCGATGACCTCGCGATTGCGGTACAGCCCGTGCGTCGGGATCACCACTTCCATGCCGGCCGACAGGGCGGCCAGCGACCCGGGCAGCACGCCCGCGACGTGGAACAGCGGATAGCCGTTGATCACCACGTCGTCCGGCTGCACGCCCTGCAGCTGCACGCTGGCCCAGGCGGTGAACACCTGCGCGCCGTGGCTGTGCCGCGCCAGCTTGGGCGCGCCGGTGGTGCCGCCGGTGTGGAAGTACGCCGCGATGTCGTCGCGCGCGATGTCGCGGCCGCTGACCAGCCGATCGTCCGGCTCGCGCTCGCGCAGCGAGGCGAAGTCGAGCACCCCTTCGGGCAGCGGGGCGGTGCTCGATGGCGCGACCCGCAGCACGGTGCGCAGCGTCGGCACCTGCGTGCGGATGCGCATCGCCTTGGCCCACATGCCGGCCTCGTCCTCGGCGCCCCAGGCGATCAGCACCCTGGCCCGGCCGGCGGTCATCAGCGAGACCAGCTTCTCCTCGCTGAGCAGCGGGTTGAGCGGCTGCACGATCGCTGCCGCCTCGCCGCCCCAGAGCGCAAGGTGGTACTCGAGGCAGCCCGGCAGCAGCACGGCCACCGCGTCGGCGGGCTGCACGCCCAGGCGGTGCAGCAGGTTGGCTGTCTGGTGGATGCCGGCCAGCAGCTCGGCATAGGTCCATCGGACGGGGGTCGCCTGCTCATCGACGCCGGGCAGGAAGGTGAGCGCGGTCTTGTCGCCGAACGCCTGCGCCGAGCTTTTGAAGATCTCGTAGGTGCTGCGCACCGGCACCGCCTGCGCGAACGGCACCGCTTCGAGCCGGCGCACGTCGGCGAGGCTGCGCACGGGAAACGTGGGGGCGAACGGCATGGGCTCTCCTGTGCACCGGCGAGGGTGGGGCTCAGGCGCGGCCGAGCGCGATGTAGCGCGCCAGGTGGTGGTCCTCGTCGCCGAGCTGGTGGTCGATCATCACCAGCCGCTTCGCATAGTGCGCGAGCGGCAGCTCCCAGGTCATGCCGATGCCGCCGTGCAGCTGGATGCATTCCTCGGCGACCTGCGTGCCGACACGGCCGATGGTGACCTTGGCGGCCGACAGCGCTCGCTCGCGCGTCAATCGATCGGCTTGCAGCGCCGCGGCCGCATTGATGACGGCCGAGCGCGCCTGCTCCACCTCGAGCAGCAGGTCGGCCATGCGATGCTGCAGCGCCTGGAAGCTGCCGATCGGCACGCCGAACTGGCGGCGCGTGCGCAGGTATTCGAGCGTCGCGTCCTTCGCCGCGTCCATCGCGCCGATGGCTTCGGCGCACAGCGCGAGGATGCCGGCGCCGGTCACCCGCTCGATCGTCGCGTAGCCCGCGCCCGCCTGGCCGAGAAGCGCGGAGGCTTCGACCCGCACCTTGCGCAGCGTGAGCTCGGCCGCGCGACCGCCGTCGATCAGCGGATAGCCGCGCCGCGACACGCCGGCCGTCCCGGCCGGAACGAGGAACAGCGACAGCCCGCTCTCGTCGTCCACGCCGCCCTCGGTCCGCGCCGACACGACGAAGACATCGGCGCTGTCGCCATGCGCCACCACGGCCTTGCTGCCGTCGAGCAGCCACCCGTCGTCCACGCGCTCGGCGCGCGCCGTCACGCGTGACAGCTCGTAGCGCGCGTCGGGCTCGCCGTGAGCGAAGGCGGCGACGGCGCTGCCGCTGATGATCTCGGCGAGCCACGCCTGCTGCGCTTCGCTGCCCGCTTCGGCGATGGCGCCGCCGGCCAGCACCGCGCTGCCGAGAAAGGGCTCGACGACGAGTCCGCGGCCCAGCGCCTCGAAGACCACCGCGATGTCGAAGCCTGCGCCGCCGAAGCCGCCGTGGGCTTCGTCGAACAGGGCACCGATCACCCCGAGATCGGCGAAGCGGCGCCACATCTGCGCGCTGTAGCCCTCGCCCGAGCGGGCGATGCGATCGCGCGCCTCGAAGCCGTACTGCTCCTTCACGAAGCGGCCGAGCGTATCGGCCAGCATGCGTCGGTCTTCCGTGTGTTCGAAATGCATTTGCGTCTTTCTCGAGGGCTGCGGCGGTCAACCGCAGGCGGTGGGTGCCGACCTACAACCCGAGGATCATCTTGGAGATGATGTTGCGCTGGATCTCGTTCGAGCCGCCGAAGATCGACAGCTTGCGGTTGTTGAAGTACTGGCTTGCGGCGCTCGCCGCGTCGGCCGGTCCCACCGGCTCGCCCGCGTAGCCTTCCTCCAGTGCCTCGGCGATGAAGGGCTGGGCGTACGGGCCCATCGCGCGGCGCGTCAGCGACGACAGCTCCTGGCGGATCTCGGTGCCGCGGATCTTCAGCATCGAGCTCTCGGCGCCGGGTACGCCGCCGCCCTGCACGGCGGCGATGACGCGCAGGTTGGTGGTCTTCATGTTCTCCAGCTCGATCTCGACGCGCGCGAGCCGGGCCGCGAACAGCGGGTCGTCGGCGAGCGGGCGGCCGTTCTTCGTCTGCGTGGCGGCGATGCGCTTCAGCCGATCGAGCGCCGCCACCGAGAAACCGATGCCGGCGATGTTGGTGCGTTCGTAGGTCAGCAGGTACTTGGCGCAGGTCCAGCCCTTGTTCTCCTCGCCGACCAGGTTCTCCGCCGGCACGCGCACGTCGGTGAAGAACACCTCGTTGACCTCATGCTCGCCGTCGAGCGTGATGATGGGCCGCACCTCGACGCCGGGCGATGCCATGTCGACCAGCAGGAAGCTGATGCCTTCCTGCTTCTTGCTGTCGCGCGAGGTGCGCACCAGGCAGAAGATCATGTTGGCGTGCTGGCCCAGCGTGGTCCACGTCTTCTGGCCGTTGACGATGTAGTGCTCGCCCTGCGGGTCATGTGCGCGCACCGCGCTCGTCTTCACCGAAGCCAGGTCCGAGCCCGCCCCCGGCTCGGAGTAGCCCTGGCACCACCAGTCGGAGCCGTCGAGGATGCGCGGCAGCCAGCGGCGCTTCTGCGCCTCGGTGCCGTACTTGATCAGCACCGGCCCCAGCATGTTGACGCCGAAGGGCACGATGCGCGGCGCGCCCGCCAGGCAGCACTCGTGCTCGAAGATGAACTTCTGGACGGCGTTCCAGCCGGGGCCGCCCCACTCCTCGGGCCAGTGGTTGGCGAGCCAGCCGCGCTCGTTGAGCAGCGCGTGCCACTGCTGCATGTCGGCCTTGGCCAGATGCTTGCCGGTGCGCACTTTGTCGCGCAGGCGGTCGGGAAGCTTGTCGGCAAGGAAGGTCCGCACCTCGTCGCGGAACGCCTCCTCCTCGGCAGTGAAGCGCAGGTCCATGACGGTCTCGCTCAGGCGGACGGGTTGAGGCTCGCGAAGTCGGCGCCGCGCTCGACCAGGTCGACCAGCAGCGGCGACGGCTTCCAGAACAGCGGGTCCTGCTGGGCGAAGCCGCGAATGTCGGCCAGCACCTCGGGCAGGCCCACGCGATCGGCGTGGTACATCGGCCCGCCGCGGTGGCGCGGGAAGCCGTAGCCCGACAGGAACACGAGGTCCACGTCGAGCGGCCGCGTCGCGATGCGCTCGTGCACGACGTTGGCGCCTTCGTTGGCCATCGCGGCCAGGTAGCGGCGCACGATCTCCCCGTCCTCGAAGCGGCGCGGCGTCACGCCGGCGCGCTGGCGCTCGGCATCGATGATGGCCAGCACTTCCGGATCCTCGACGCCGGTGCGCGACCCCTCGGGATAGAGGTACCAGCCGCGCCGCGTCTTCTGCCCGAACCAGCCGCGCTCGCACAGCCGGTCGGGGATCTGCACGTAGCGCGCCCGCGGGTCGCGCGTGACGGCGCGGCGCTTGCGCGTGGCCCAGCCGATGTCGCCGCCGGCGAGGTCGGCCACCTGGTACGGTCCCATGGCAAAGCCGAACTCGCGCAGCGCGCGGTCGATCTGGTAGGGCGAGGCGCCGTCTTCGATCATGTGGTCGGCGGCACTGCGCATGACGGCCAGGATTCGGTTGCCGATGAAGCCGTCGCACACCCCTGCGGCCACCGGCAGCTTGCGCAGCCGCCTGGCCAGCTCGAAGGCGGTGGCGACGACGTCGTCGGACACCTGCGCCGGCACGACGATCTCGAGCAGCTTCATGATGTGTGCCGGCGAGAAGAAATGCAGGCCCAGCACGTCGCCGGGCCGCGAGGTGCCGGCGGCGATCTTGTCGATGTCGAGGTACGAGGTGTTGGTGGCCAGCACCGCGCCGCGCTTGCACACGCGGTCGAGCTCGGCGAACACCGCCTGCTTGACCGCCATGTCCTCGAACACCGCCTCGACCACGAGGTCGACGTGGCTCAGCGCGTCGTAGGTGACGGCACCGCTGAAGCGCGCCATCAGGGCGACTCGGGTGTCGTCGGTGATGCGGCCCTTGGCGACCTGCGCGTCGTAGACCTTCTCGACGTTGGCACGGCCGCGCGCCAGGCTTTCGGCATCGCGCTCGACCATGGTCACCGGCAGGCCGGCGTCGAGCATCGCGACGGCGATGCCGGCGCCCATGGTGCCGCCGCCGACCACGCCGGCGGCATCGATGCGCCTCGGCGCCGCAGCGCGCGCCTGGGGGGCGGTGAGGGCCGCGCGTTCGGCGAAGGCGGCGTGGGCGAGGGCGGCGGCTTGCGCCGGGTCATCGGTGGCGGGAGCGGTCGGGGAAGGGGCCATGCTGGTCTCCTGCTATGGCGAAGCCGGTGATTGTTTGGCCGCGCAACATTCTTGACAATCCCCGCGGCGATTGACATTCTGTCCAAAAGCATTTGACAGTCGGAGCTTGACATCGACATGGATCTCGCCGCGCTGACCCTGCTGGTCGACATCCTGGACGCCGGCAACCTCAGCCAGGCCGCGCGCAAGCTCCACATGAGCCGCGCCAACGTCAGCTACCACCTCAACCAGCTCGAGCGCGCCGTCGGCGTTCAGCTGGTGCGGCGCGTGGAGCCCACCGAGATCGGGCTTCGCCTGTATCAGCACGGACGCAGCATCCAGAACGAGCTGCGCGCGGCACGCGAGTCGGTGTCCACGCTGGGCCAGACGCTGTCGGGCCGCGTGCGCCTGAGCGTGCCCAGCGGCTACGGGCAGATGGTGATGAGCGATTGGCTGATCGACTTCAAGCGCGAGTACCCGGCCATCGTGCTCGACGTGCGCTTCGAGAACCGCGTCGACGACCTGCTGCGCGAGGAGGGTCGACATCGCGATCCGCGTGATGGCCGAGCCGCCGCAGACGCTGGTGGCGCGCGAGCTCGGTTCGGTTCGCTACGTGGCCTGCGCGTCGCGGGCGTATGCCGAGTCCAACGGGCTGCCGGTGGAGCTGGACGAGCTGCGCACCGCCCCGCTGATCACCTCGGGCGTCATCGGCCGGCAGCTGCGCGTGTCGGCGTATCTGGGCGACGAGCGGCAGGAGGTGACGCTCGAGCCGACGCTGATCTCCGAGCACTTTCCCTTCCTGCGCCAGGCCATCCTCGCCGGACTGGGCGTCGGGCTGGTGCCCGACTACGTGGTGCGCGACGCCGTCGAGCGCGGCGACGTCCTCACCGCGCTGGACCGCTGGCGGCTGAGCATCTTCGGAACGCAGATGTTCATGCTGTACATGCCCAACCGCCACCAGACCCGCGCGGCGGGCACCTTCATCGAATTCATGCTGGCCCGGGCGCGAGGCGCCACGCCCGCCTGAGCCGGCCAGTCGGCGCCGCGCTTGCCGATCCGGGGCGCAACGGATAAACTGTATATACCGTTTGCACAATTTCCGGAGAACACCATGGCATCCACCACGGCAAAGCGCGCCGCGCCGCGCAAGGCCGCCGCCAAGGCGCTGGCGCGAAAGCGCCCGGCCGCCAAGCCCGCCGCTGCCGCGGCACCCGTCGTCGAGGCGGCCAAGCCGGCGAAGCGCAAGCTCGTGCGTGACAGCTTCACGATCCCGAAGGACGAGTACGCGGTGATCGATGCGCTGAAACTGCGCGCCGGCAAGCTGGGGCGGCTGGCCAAGAAAAGCGAGTTGCTTCGCGCCGGGCTGAAGGCGCTGGCGGCAATGCCCGACGCCGCGCTGCTGCAGGCGCTCGCAGCGGTGCCGCCGATCAAGACCGGACGACCGAAGGGCGGCAAGGGGGCAGCCGACGCGGCGAAGTCGTCCGCGTCCGCCGGCGCCTGATCAGCGCAGGCTGTTCTGCGCGCAGGGTCAGGCCGATCACCAACGGGTCGTGGTCGCTGGAGCGGTACGGCGACGGCGTGTAGAGGTCCTGCGGCTTGAACTCGAGGTTGTAGTCGATGACCGACGGCTCGTCGGCGTTGATGTGCCACTCGGTCGCGCCGCTGACCTGGGCGCTCAGCGACGGCGTGGCCAGCGCATGGTCGAGCCGGCCTGCGGCGCCGTCGAAGACATGCGAGTAGCCGAAGCTCGCGAAGCGCGCGGCCTGGTCGACGCAGCCTGCCTCGGTGAGCGCGACGACGGGGTCCTCCTTGGCGTAGGAGTTCAGGTCGCCGATGGCGATCACGTCCGGGTCGCCGCTGCTGGCTTGCAAGCTGGCGATGAAGGCATGCAGGGCCTTGGCCTGCCGGACCCGGGTGGCGTTGAAGCAGCCCTGGCCGTCGCCCTGGTCGAGGTCGGCGCCGGTGGCGCCGTTGCAGCGCTTGGACTTGAAGTGGTTCACCACCAGCGTGAAGACCTCGCCGTTGGCGGCCGCAAAAGTCTGCGCCAGCGGCGGCCGCTGGTGCACCGGGTTGGCGTCGGACCGCGCCGCGCCCAGGCGCGCCAGCCGCGCCGGCTTGTGGATCATCGCCACCTTGATCGCATCGGTGCCGGTGGCCGAGGCCCTGACCGGCACCGCGGCGTACGTCCCCGCGCCGAGCCTGGCGTTGAGGCCCTCGACCAGGTCGTCGAGGGCGGTGCTGCCGTTGTTCTCCATCTCCATCAGGCCGACAGCGTCGGCATCGATGGCGGCAATCGCCTCGATGATCTTCGTGCGCTGGCGCTTGAACTCGGCGCCGCTGTCAGCGCCGCGGCAGTCGCTGCGTGTGTTGCTCGGGAAGCAGCCGCGCGCGCCGTCGTCGAGCGTCGTGAAGTAGTTCTGCAGGTTGAAGCTCGCCAGCTTGACGTTGCCGCCAACCGCAGGCGCGGCGCGGCGAGGGTTGTCGCGCGTGACGATCGGGGCGACCGTCGGGTGCAGGCGGTAGGCGGCGGGCCCCGCGCTGCTGTCGGTGGCGAGGCCGTAGTCGATGACGCCGACGAGGCCGCGCACCGTGTCACCGGAACGAAGGGTGTTGGCAAGGCCGATGTACGGAATCGGGTGGGGATGCTGCAGGCTGCTGCCGTCGTCGAGCACGATGCTGCTGCGCCCATTGAGCTCGGCCAGCGCGCGTGCCGCCGACGTGCCGGGACGATGGCGGTTGGTCGGTGCCTCGAGCCGACCGCCGGCCGACAGGGTCACCTGGCCGAAACGTCCCTGGAAGTGGTTCTGCGACACCGTGAGCGGCGCGGCAATGCGCACGAGCATGCCTTCGTAGCGCTCCAGCTCGCCGCTGGTCGTTTGCGGCAGCGCGATCGGTGTCGGCGCGATGCCGAACCCCGAGCCGAGCAGCCTTTGCGCGGACACGCCGGTGAGCTCGGTGACCGGATGGGCGGCCGTCTGCGCATTGCTCGCCGCGCCCGTGTTGAACTCGGTCACGCGTGCCGTCACCTGCAGACGCTGTCCGGCGGCCACCCTGGGCGCGGCGCCGGTGAACACGAAGATGCCGTCCGACGTGGCGGGATTGCCGTCGCCTGCGATGTCCTGCAGGAAGTACCCGTTGTCGTTGACCTTGGTGACCACCCCGCTCGTCGTGACGATCCTGCCGGCCAGCGGGCTCATGCTGCCCGTGCCCTGGATGGTGTAGATCGGTGTCACCGCGACCCTGGTGAAGCGGCCGTTGGAATCGGCGGCACTGCAGGCGAGGCCGCCCGACGCCAGCAGCGCGGCGGCGATCGAGGCTTGCACGCAGAAATTCGAAGTCGGTCCCGTCATCGTCCGGCTCGGGGCTGATGGAAGCCGCGCGGGCGTGACCATGGTGCGGAAGGTTTCGGGAACCAGAAGATGAAACGACGCCGCCGAGCGTCCGGCGTGATGTGCTATCAACCCCAGCACCACGCCCATCGGAAGCTGTTTGATGCATCGCAGCAAATCGCCTTGAATCGGTCGCCTTCTGCCTCTAGAATGGGGTCATGTTGCAGTGCAACATATTGATACCCCTTCCCACACTTCACAAGCGAGCCCCACCATGCTGACCGTCGAACAAGTCATCGCCGCCCAGAAAGCGCAACTCGGTACCGTTTTCGGCGCCACCGCCAAGGCCTACGAAGGTCTCGAGAAGCTCGTCGAGCTCAACCTGCAGACCGGCAAGGCCGCGCTGTCCGAAATCGCCGAAGCGGCGAGCGGCGCCCTGTCGGTGCGCGATCCGCAGCAGCTCCTCGCCTTCCAGGCGACCGGCGTGCAGCCCACGGTGGAAAAGCTGACGGCGTACAGCCGTCGGGTGTACGACATCGTCTCGGCCACCAACACCGAAGTCGCCCAGATCGCCGAAAGCGCCGCGGCTGAAGCGCAGAAGACGCTGATCTCCTCGTTCGACGCCGCCGTGAAGAACGCCCCGGCCGGCAGCGAGAATGCCATCGCCTTCATGCAATCGGCGGTCTCCGCCGCCAACGGCGCCTACGAGGCCCTGCAGAAGGCCGTCAAGCAGGCCGCCGAAGCCACCGAGGCGAACGTGCAGGCTGCGACCGCCACGGCGGCCAAGGCAGCCGGCGCGCGCGCCAAGCGAGCCGCCTGACGGGTGGCCTGCGGCGCGGGCCACGGGGCCGTGCCGCTCCATTGCAATCTTCGTGGGCCGTCGCAGCAGCGGCGGTCCACGCGCTTCGCGGGGGGCGAAGCGCCGACCTCGGACATGAACGAAACGCTCAAGGGCAGCTGTGTCGGCGCGAGCAGCGGCGCGGAACACACGTACATCCTGACGATCAGACCCGGTGGAGCGGAGATCTGGAGCGCCCGCATCTATCGCGACAGCCGGCTCGTGAGCGTGCTCGCCCGCGGATTGCTGGAACGACAGCTGGGCGACGAGGATCTCGCCGAACACGTCCGCAGCCTGGTCGTCGGCTTCATCGATTCCCTACGCTGAGGTCAAGCGCATGCACAAGCGACCGTTCTATTGGCCCAGCGACCGCAGCCTGTTTCGGGACAAGGCCAAGCGGCGCAGCGCCGCGGTCTGGCTCATCCTCCTCGGCGCCGTCGTCGCGGCGGTCGTGGTGGCCGCGGTCTGGCGGCAACCCGTGACCTAGCCGGCGATCCGGGGACCGCGTCGCCAGCGCCGTCTGCTTGGCCGGCAGGGCGATCGCCATTTCGTACACCCCACTGGGGTCAAGCTGCCACCATCGGACGACGCCCGCCGGATACGGACAATCTCCGTTGGAGACAGCCACGAGACGAACGGCGATGAACAAGGCCTTCACCCGCGAGAGCGAGCGCAGCGACGACGATGACGACGAAGTCTCGTTGCCCGCATTGCCGCCCGGCGGCAAGAACTACGTCACCCCGCAGGGCTACGCGCGCCTGCGCGAGGAGCTGATGTCGCTGCTCGACGTCGAGCGGCCGAAGGTGGTCGAGGTGGTCTCGTGGGCGGCGAAGAATGGCGACCGCTCGGAGAACGGCGACTACCTGTATGGCAAGAAGCGGCTGCGCGAGATCGACCGGCGCATCCGCTTCCTGACCAAGCGCCTGGACATCGCGGAGGTGGTCGATCCCTCGGTGCACCATGGACACGATCAGGTGTTCTTCGGCGCGACGGTGACCTACTCCAACGAAGCCGGCGACGAACGCACGATCACGATCAAGGGCATCGACGAGGCGGACAGCAGCCACGGCGAGGTGAGCTGGATCGCGCCGATCTCGCGTGCCTTGCTGAAGGCGAGGGTGGGCGACGAGGTGTCGCTCGTCACGCCGGGCGGCGTGGAGCGGATCGAGGTCGTCGAGGTGAAATACCCTAAGGCTTGACGCGGGCGACGCGCAGCACGAGCGACGAGCGCTTCAGCGTTCGCATCACCTCGGCCAGATGCAGCCGGTCGCGAACGCTCAGCAGCAGGCGCAGCTCGGTCGTCTGCGCGGCCGGCTCGTCGCCCATGTCGATGTGCGTGATGTCGGCTTCGGCGGCAGCGACTGCCGCAGCCACCTGCGCCAGAACCCCCTTGCCGTTCTTGACCAGGACCGTGACACCCGTCTCGAATGCCCGCGTCGGCTGTTCGGCCCAGTCGACCTGCATCCAGCGCTCGCTGTCGCGCTCGTACAGGCGCTTGCCGATGCCGCACTCCGCGGTGTGGATCACGAGGCCCTCGCCGCGGCCCAGGTAGCCGACGATGGCGTCACCGGGAATCGGATGGCAGCACGGTGCCATCTGCACCGACGCGCCTTCGGCGCCGTCGATGGTGACCATGCCCTGCGCATGATCGTTGTCCTCGTGGGCGTAGCGGCCCATCGTCAGCGTCACCGCATCGGGGCGCGTCCCGCGGTCGGCCAGCAGCCGTGCGAGGCGCTTGGCGACGATGGTCGCGATCTTGCGGCCGAGGCCGATGTCGGTCAGCAATTCCTCGCGGCTGCGATTGCCGCTCCAGCGCGTGAGCTGCTGCCACACCGGCGATTCCTCGGTGTCGTCGCCGGGCATCGTGAGGCCCTCGGCGCGCAGCGCCTGCGTGAGCATCTTGGAGCCGAGCTCCTGCGACTCCTCCTGCTCCATCGTCTTGAGGTAGTGACGGATCTTCGATCGCGCACGGCCGGTACGCACGAAGTTGAGCCAGGCCGGATTGGGCTTGGCACCCGGCGCGCCGATGATCTCGACCACGTCGCCGCTGCGCAGCTCGGTGCGCAGCGCCACGGGCTCGCCGTTGACCTTGGCGGCGACGCAGTGGTCGCCGACATCGGAGTGGATCGCGTAGGCAAAGTCCACCGGCGTCGCTCCCCGCGGCAGCGCCAGGATCTTCGACTTCGGCGTGAAGACGTAGACAGCGTCGGGGAAGAGGTCGATCTTCACGTGCTCGAGGAACTCGCTCGCGTCGCGCGTCTCGTCCTGGATGTCGATCAGCGACTGGAGCCACATCGCGCCCAGCCGCTGCGCTTCCTGCACCTGCACCGCACCGCCCTTCGACTTGTAGAGCCAGTGCGCCGCGATGCCTTTCTCGGCCACGGCGTGCATGTGTTCGGTGCGGATCTGGAACTCGACCGCGGTGCCCAGCGGGCTCACCAGCGTGGTGTGCAGCGACTGGTAGCCGTTGGCCTTGGGAATCGCGATGTAGTCCTTGAAGCGGCCGGGCATCGGCTTGTAGAGCTGGTGCAGCACGCCGAGCGCGAGATAGCACTCGGGCAGCGTCTGCACGACGATGCGAAAACCGAAGATGTCGTTGACCTGCGCGAAGGTGAGGTGCTTCTCGCGCATCTTGCGGTAGATGGAGAACAGCGTCTTCTCGCGGCCGAACACCTGCAGCTCGAGCTTGGACTGGTGGAAGGCCTTCTCGACGTCGCGCTGAATGCGCTCGACGATGTCGCGCCGGTAGCCGCGCGCCTTCTGCACGGCCTTGGACAGCGCTGCGTGGCGCCATGGCCGCAGGTGCTGGAACGACAGCTCCTGCAATTCGCGATAGGTCTGGTTCAGGCCGAGGCGGTGCGCGATCGGCGCATAGATGTCGAGCGTCTCCCGGGCGATGCGCGTGCGCTTGGCGGCGGCCATCGCATCCATCGTGCGCATGTTGTGCAGGCGGTCGGCGAGCTTCACGAGGATGACGCGCACGTCGCGCGCCATCGCGAGGAGCATCTTGCGGAACGACTCGGCCTGCGACTCCTCGCGGGTGGAGAACTGGAGCTTGTCCAGTTTGGTGAGGCCGTCGACCAGGTCGGCGGTCGGCGAGCCGAAGCGCTCGATCAGCTCGGCCTTGGTGACGCCGCAGTCCTCCATGGCGTCGTGCATCAGCGCGGCCATGATGGCCTGCGCATCGAGTTTCCAGTCGGCACACAGGCCCGCGACTGCGATCGGGTGGGTGATGTAGGGCTCGCCGCTGGCGCGGAACTGGCCGAGGTGGGCTTCGTCGGCGAAGCGGTAGGCCTCACGCACCCGCTTGATGTCGCCCGCGTCGAGATAGTCGAGCTTGTGGGTCAGCGCGGCAAAGGAAGCCGCCGCGGCGTCGGCACTGGGCTTGGCCGCTGTCTTGGCAGCGCTGCGCCGGGAGCCCGGGGTGACGGGCTCGGCGACTGCGGTGCCGGACGAGCGGGAGGCCATCCCCCTAATTTATCGTGGAATGCAGGGCGTCGCACCGAGAGATTGCCGAGACCGTGCCAACAAAAACGGCCCCGCAGGGCCGTTGTTGCTGGGTTTGCCGGCTCAGACCGGCACCTTGCGGAGCATTTCGAGGCCGACCTCGCCAGCAGCGATCTCGCGCAGCGCCGTCACGCCGGGCTTGTTCTTCGTCTCGATCTTGGGCGCGTGGCCCTGGCTCAGCATGCGGGCGCGGTAGGTGGCGACCAACACCAGCTGGAAGCGGTTCGGAATCTTGATCAGGCAGTCTGCGACGGTGATGCGGGCCATGTGGCAACTCCAAACGGGCGTCTAGCTGAGGTCGAGGGCCTTGAAGACGGCCGGCTTGCTGCGAAGCTGGGCGGCGTACTTCAGGCGCTGGGAGTGAACCACTGTCTTCAGATCGAAAACAGCGATCTCGAACAAAGCGTTGATTATAACGAAGTCGAAGTGCCGGGCCTGCGCCACCTCGTGATGTGCGTTCTCCAGCCGCTGGGCAATGACTTCCGGCCGGTCCTCGCCGCGACGGTTCAGCCGCTGCGCCAGCTCGTCGTAGCTGGGTGGAAGGATGAAGATGAGGACCGCGTTGGGGAACAGCTTCTTGATCTGCAGCGCGCCCTGCCAGTCGATCTCCAGGACCACGTCCTGCCCGCTGGCCACCATCGATTGCACGCCGGCCTTGGACGTCCCGTACAGATGGCCGTGCACCTCGGCCCATTCGAAGAACGCTCCGTCGTCGACCATGCGGCGAAACACCGCGTCGTCGACGAAGTGGTATTCACGGCCGTCCTGTTCCTGTCCGCGCGGCTTGCGCGTGGTGTGGGACACCGAGACGATCAGGTGCGAATCGAGTTCCAGCAGCGACTTGACGAGGCTCGATTTGCCCGCGCCGCTGGGCGCGGCGACGACGAATAGATTGCCGGGGTATTCCATGGCTCGGATTTATTCGAGGTTTTGCACTTGTTCTCTCAACTGCTCGATGGCGACCTTCATTTCGACCGAGATGTTGGTCAATTCGAGCGAGGACGATTTCGAGCCCAGGGTGTTTGCTTCACGCAGTAACTCCTGAATCAGGAAATCCAACCGCTTGCCGACCTCGCCGCCTTTTTTCAACAACCTTTCGATTTCGTCGAGGTGGGCACGCAGCCGGGCCAGTTCCTCTGCCACGTCGATGCGAATGGCGTAGGACGCAGCTTCGCTGATGGCTCGTTCCTGCAATGCCTCGCGCGGCACCGACTGGGCGGCGCCGGCGGCGTCGAGCGCCTCCTGCCAGCGCTCTAGGAATTTCTGCTGCTGTCGTTGCACGACCGCAGGCACCAGCGGCTCGGCTTGCGCGGCCAGCTCGCGAAGCCGCTTCACCCGCTCCATCAGGACCTTGGCGAGCCGCTCGCCTTCGCGTGCGCGCGCATCGGTCAGGCCGGCGATCGCCCGCCTGGCCGCGTCGAGCGCGACTTCGTCGAGACGCTCGGTCATGCTGCCGCCCTTGCACCACTGCAGCACCTCGTGGACCGACAGCGGCTGCGCCTTCGGCAGCCAGCCCTGCACCGTGCTCTCGAGACGGCTCAGCCGGTTGAGCTGATCCGGCTGCGGCTGCGGCCAGGCGGTATCCGTCTCTGCGCGCGTGGACATCCGCAGTTCCACCTTGCCGCGCCGCAGCGATGCGGCGAGCAGGTCGCGCAACGACGGCTCGAGCGCGCGGAATTCATCGGGCATGCGGAAATTGAGGTCGAGGAAGCGCCCGTTGACGGAACGCAGCTCGACGATGACGCTGGCGGCGCTGCCGTTGGTTCGGCCCGTCGGGCCTTCGGCAATAGTGCCGGTTTCGGATGTCGCGCCGGCGCCCGCAGTGGCGCTGGCATAACCGGTCATGCTGTAGACTGGCATGCAGCTTTTTTCGCCCCAGAAATCCCGATTATGTCAAAGCCGAAGCCCGCTCCGTTGCCCTCCGGCACGGTGGTGGGCGGGTACCAGATCATCAAGAAACTGGCAGCCGGTGGGTTTGGCGTGGTCTATCTCGCCGAAGACGCCGAGCGGCATCTGGTGGCCCTCAAGGAGTACCTTCCATCGTCGCTGGCCGAGCGCTCGCCCGGCGAGCTGACGCCGCGCGTGAAGCCTGAGAAGCAGCCGCTGTACCGCCTGGGGTTGAAGAGCTTCTTCGAGGAAGGCCGCTCGCTCGCGCAGATCTCGCACTCGAGCGTGGTCTCGGTGCTGAACTTCTTCCGCGAGAACGAAACCGTCTACATGGTGATGAACTACCTGCAGGGCGACACGCTGCAGGATTTCATCGTCACCGCGCGCGATCTCAAGCGCGACAAGGTATTTCGCGAGTCCACCATCCGCTCGCTGTTCGACGAGATCCTGCGCGGCCTGCGCATCGTGCACCAGCACAAGATGCTGCACCTCGACATCAAGCCGGCGAACATCTTCATCACCAACGACAACAAGGCAGTGCTGCTCGACTTCGGCGCGGCGCGCGAAGTGCTGAGCAAGGAAGGCAATTTCATCCGCCCGATGTACACACCCGGCTTCGCCGCACCCGAGATGTACCGCCGCGACGGCACGCTGGGGCCCTGGACCGACATCTACGCGATCGGCGCCTGCATCTACGCGTGCATGCAGGGCTATCCGCCCAACGATGCGCCGCAGCGCATCGAGAAGGACCGCCTCGCGCTGTCGCTCTCGCGGCTGCGCAACGTCTACTCCGACAACCTCATCGAAGTCACCGAGTGGTGCATGTCGCTGGATCCGCTGTCGCGGCCGCAAAGTGTCTTCGCGCTCCAGAAGGAATTGGCGCGCGAGACCGAGCGCCGCTACACCAAGTTGAGCTTCAGCGAGCGCCTGAAGCTTCAGCTTGAGAACCTGACCAGCGCCAAGGCATGAGATTCTCGGTTTACCAAGTGAGCCGCAAGGGCGGCCGCGAGAAGAACGAAGACCGCATGGGCTATTGCTACACGCGGGATTCGGGCCTGTTCGCGCTGGCCGACGGCATGGGCGGCCATCCCGAAGGCGAGGTCGCGTCGCAGCTCGCGCTGCAGACGCTGGCCGCGATGTTCCAGCGCGATTCCAAGCCCACGCTGAGCGACCCGCTGCGCTTCCTGCACGACGCCATCATCGCCGGCCACCACCAGTTGCTGCGCTACGCCACGCAGAAGTCGCTGATCGACACGCCGCGCACGACGGTGGTCGCCTGCGTGCTGCAGGGCAATGCCGCGTACTGGGCGCATTGCGGTGACTCGCGGCTGTACATGGTGCGCGGCGACAAGCTGATCGCCCGCACGCGCGACCACTCGTATTCCGAACTGCAGGAGACGCTGTCGCAGGTCGTGCCGATGGGCGAGCGCTTCAACCGCAACGTCCTGTTCACCTGTCTGGGAAGTCCCGGCAAGCCGGTCGTCGACACCGTGGGACCGCTTCTGCTGCAGCCGGGCGACCGCCTGCTGCTGTGCTCCGACGGTCTCTGGGGCAGCGTCAGCGATGCGGTGATCACCGAGCAGCTCGCGAAGAACGCGATTCCCGATGCGGTGCCCGAGCTCGTCGAGCAGGCGCTGCGCAACGGCGGCCCCAAGAGCGACAACGTCTCGGTGCTCGCCATGGAGTGGGAGAGCGCCGAGGACAGCGATTCGGTCACCGGCATCTCCACGCAGACCCTGGGCGAAGAGGTATTCGCCTCGACCATCCAGGCCAGCGTGATGGGGCAGCAGGACGTGCCCGATGAACTTGACGACGCCGAGATCGAGCGCTCGATCAAGGAAATCAACGAGGCCATCCGGCGCTCGTCGCAAAAGAAATCCTGAGGACAACCCGATGAGCTTTCAACGCACGCAGGGCCGTGCAGCCGACGCATTGCGCCCCGTCACGATCACCCGCCGCTACACCAAGCACGCCGAGGGCTCGGTGCTCGTCGAGTTCGGCGACACCAAGGTGCTGTGCACCGCGTCCGTCGAGGACAAGGTGCCGCCCTTCATGCGCGGCAACGGCACCGGCTGGCTCACCGCCGAATACGGCATGCTGCCGCGCTCGACGCATACGCGAAGCGACCGCGAAGCCGCGAAGGGCAAGCAGAGCGGTCGCACCCAGGAGATCCAGCGCCTGATCGGCCGCTCGCTGCGCTGCGTGTTCGATCTCGCCGCCCTCGGCGAGCGAACCATCGCGCTCGATTGCGACGTCATCCAGGCCGACGGCGGCACGCGCACCGCGGCGATCACCGGCGCCTTCGTCGCTGCGCACGATGCGGTCAGCTGGCTGATGTCGCAAGGCGTGCTCGTCAGGTCGCCGGTGCGCGACTTCGTCGCCGCGGTGTCGGTCGGCATCGTCGAGGGCATGCCGCTGCTGGACCTCGAGTACGTCGAGGACTCGGCCTGCGGCACCGACATGAACGTCGTGATGACCGGCAGCGGCGGCTTCGTCGAAGTGCAAGGCACGGCCGAGGGCGTGCCGTTCAGCCGCGACGAGATGGCGCGCCTGCTGCAACTTGCCGACAAGGGCATTCGCGAGCTGGTCGCCGCGCAGCGCGAGGCGCTGGCATCGTGACGTGATGAGACTGGTCCTCGCCTCGAACAACGCGAAGAAGCTCGCCGAGCTGCAGGCGCTGTTCGCGGCCTTGCCGATCGATCTGGTCACGCAGGGCTCGCTCGGCATCGACGAGGCCGAGGAGCCGCACATCACCTTCGTCGAGAACGCCCTGGCCAAGGCGCGACATGCGGCGCGACGCGCGCGTTCGGCCGCCATCGCCGACGACTCCGGACTGTGCGTCGATGCCATCGGCGGTGCGCCCGGCGTGCGCTCGGCACGCTATGCCACGCTCGCCATCGCCGGCGGGGCTCGGGAGGACATGCGGGCGATGCAGGACGCGGCCAACAACCGGCTGTTGCTCGAGCGCATGGATGGCGTCGCCGACCGCCGCGCGCGCTTCGTGAGCGCCCTGGTGGCCGTGCGCTCGGCCGAGGACCCCGAGCCGCTCGTCGC
This sequence comes from Piscinibacter sp. XHJ-5, assembly GCF_029855045.1. Classification (GTDB taxonomy): domain Bacteria; phylum Pseudomonadota; class Gammaproteobacteria; order Burkholderiales; family Burkholderiaceae_C; genus Albitalea. The sequence goes on along the minus strand of NZ_CP123228.1, from coordinate 4,249,511 downwards.
GCTCGGGCGCTGGCACGGCACCCTCCTCGAGGCGCCTCGCGGAACCGGCGGCTTCGGCTACGACCCTCTGATGTTCATCGCGCCCCTCGACCGCACGGTGGCCGAGCTCGACGCCGAAGTGAAGAACCGGCACAGCCACCGCGCGATCGCCTCGCAGCAGATGCTCGCGCTGATGCGCGAGGTCTGGCACCTTGGCTGAGATTCCGATCACGCCCGCTGTCACGGCGGGCAGCGCGTCACCCGGCGAGGTTCTGGCGCGCTACACGCGCCCCGGCACGCTGACGCTCGGCGCACTGCCGCCGCTGGCGCTCTACGTGCACCTGCCGTGGTGCCTGAAGAAGTGTCCGTACTGCGACTTCAACTCGCACGAGGCGAGCGCCGGCGTGCCGCAGACGCGCTACCTAGACGCGCTGCGCGCCGACCTCGAGGCGGCGCTGCCGTTCGTCTGGGGGCGCCGCGTGCACAGCATCTTCATCGGCGGCGGCACGCCCAGCCTGTTCTCCCCGCAGAGCATCGAAGCGCTTCTGGCCGATGTGCGCGCGCGATTGCCACTGGAGCCGGCCTGCGAGATCACGCTGGAGGCCAACCCCGGCACCTTCGAGCGCGACCGGTTTCGCGGCTACCGGCAGGCCGGCGTCACGCGGCTGTCGGTCGGCGTGCAGAGCTTCGACGACGGCAAGCTGCAGGCGCTCGGCCGCGTGCACGACGCGGCGCAGGCCAGGGCCGCACTGGAGGAGGCCGCGCGCACCTTCGACACCTTCAATCTCGACCTGATGTATGCGCTGCCCGGTCAGACGCTGGACGAGCTGCGATCCGACCTGCAGCAGGCGCTGGCCTTCGCGCCGCCGCACCTGTCGATCTACCACCTGACGATCGAGCCGAACACCTTCTTCGCCAAGCATCCGCCGCGGTTGCCCGACGACGATCTGGCGTCCGACATGCTGGACCTGATTGCCGGGCAGACGTCGGCCGTCGGTCTGGAGCGCTACGAGGTTTCGGCGTTCGCGCGGCCAGGCCATCGCTGCGTGCACAACCTCAACTACTGGCAGTTCGGCGACTACCTGGGTATCGGCGCAGGCGCGCACTCCAAGATCAGCTTTGCGCATCGCATCGTGCGGCAGATCCGCTACCGCGATCCGGCGAAGTACATGGCGCAGGCGCTCGCCGGCGCCGCCGTGGCGCAGGACGAAGAGGTGGCGCGCGAGCAGCTGGCGTTCGAGTTCATGCTCAACACGCTGCGGCTGAAGGGCGGGTTCGAGCTGGCCCGCTTTTCCGAGCGCACAGGCCTGCCGCTGAGCGCGATCCAGCGTCCCTTGCAGGAGGCCGAGGAGCGCGGCTTGATCGAACGCGACTGGCAATGGGTGAAGCCCACGGCGCGCGGCTTCGACTTCCTGACCGATCTGCAGTCGCTGTTCCTGTAGCTACGAACGCTTCTTCTTCGGATGCAAGGTCATGCGCGAGCGATCCAGCTCATCGCGCAGCCAGCGCCTGAACAGCATCAGCGGCGCCCAGTCGCGCAGCGCCGGCGGGTACGCGAGGTGATAGCTGTAGCTCTCCTCGTAGGTGATCGACAGGTCCGACAGCTTCACGAGCCGGCCGTCGCAGAGTGCATCGGCGGCGAGCAGCTCGCGCGCGAGCGCGAGCCCGAGGTTCTGCTCCGCGGCCTGCAGCATCAGGCCGGCATCGTTGAAGGTGGCCACCGGGGTCACGTGGATGCGCAGGCCGGCGGCGGTGAACCACAGCGACCAGAGGTCGGTGTCGCCGAGCAGCGGCTCGCGCGCCAGGGCCTCCGGCTGCGCGCCGAGCAGGCGGCGCGCCGCGGTCGGGGAGCCGACGAGGATGTGCGGAATGGGGGCGTCGAACAGCCGCTCCGATTCGACCCCCGGCCAGCGGCCGTGGCCCTGGCGGATGGCGGCGTGGAAACCGTCGCGCTGCAGGTCGATGAGCTGCTGGGATGCATCGATCTCGAGGGCGAGCTGCGGATGGCGCTCGCGCCAGCGGCCCATGCGCGGCAGCAGCCAGCGCTGCGCGAATGACGGCAGGGTGGTCACGCGCAGGCGCTGCGCCGATCCGCTGGCCGCGGCCGCCGCGGCTTGCACGCCGTCATCGAGTTGAGCGAGCGCGGGCTCCACGCTGCGCAGCAGGGCCTCACCGGCGGCATTGAGCACGACGCGGCGGCCCCGCCGCTCGAACAGGTCGAATCCGAGCTGCTCCTCCAGCCCACGGATCTGCTGGCTGACCGCGCTGTGCGTGAGATGCAGGCTTTCCGCGGCAGCGCGCAAGTTCTGAAGCTTCGCGACGGTGCGGAAGGCGGGCAGGGCGTGCAGCGGCAATCGAGCCATGCTGGTAAGCATAACTGACCAATGTGGCCAGAACAAGTCGCTTCCTCGGCGAGCGTTGGGCTCATATGCTTACCAGCACCAATGCTCAACGACCGGAGATCACCATGACGACCGCACCGTGCACCACGACGCTTCGCCTGTCGCGCCCGCTGCCCGAACGTGTTCTGGACCGGATCACGCAGATGCTTCGCGGCGCCGCATCGGCCTGGCGCGCCCACGCGGAGCGCCGCCGCGCCGAGCGCGAGTTCGAAGCGGTCGCGCAGCTCAACGAGACGATGCTGCGCGACATCGGCGCGCCGAGCTGGATGGTGGCCCAGGCCGCGGCCCGGCGCGACGTGCACGAGATGAGGATGTTCGAGCTGCAGTTCAGCCGCGACATCGATCGGCTGCACGGGCTGAAGTGACCCGTCGCAGGGATCCGCGCGCTCACACGCGATTGGTCGACATCCCCGCGGTGCTGCGCAGCCTTTCGATCAGCTTGGGCGCCATCTGCGACAGCGGCAGCACCTCGTGCGCCGCGCCGGCGGCGATGGCTTCGCGCGGCATGCCGAACACGACGCAGCTCGCCTCGTCCTGGCAGTAGTTGTAGCTGCCGGCGTCGCGCATCTCCTTCATCGCCTTGGCGCCGTCGGCGCCCATGCCGGTCAGCATCAGCGCCAGCGCATTCGGCCCGACGACCCGCGCGGCCGACTTGAACAGCACCTCGACCGACGGCTTGTGCCGGTTGACCGGCTCGCCGTCCTGCACGCGCGCGACGTAATTGGCGCCGCTGCGCTCGACGCTGAGGTGCAGTCCGCCGGGGGCGATGTACGCATGGCCGGGAAGGATGCGCTCGCCGTCGCGCGCTTCGGCGACGCGGATCTTGCACAGCCCGTTCAGGCGCGCCGCATAGCTCTTGGTGAAGCCGGGCGGCATGTGCTGCGTGATCACCACGGCGGGCGCGTCGGGCGGCAGGTTGACGAGCACTTCCTTGGTCGCTTCGGTGCCGCCGGTGGATGCGCCGATGAAGATGATCTTCTCGGTCGACAGCCGGCCGAGCATGGCGGGCGGCGCGACCGGCGCGGCGGGGCTGGCCCCTTCGGCGGCAGGCGACGCGACGACCAGGCGGCGCAGGTGTGCCTTCGCCGCGATGCGGACCTTGTCGGTGATGTCCTGGGCGAGCAGCCGCAGGCCGTCGGCGACGCCGATCTTCGGCTTGGCGACGAAGTCGACCGCGCCCAGCTCCAGCGCTCGCAGCGTGACGTCGGCGCCGCGCTCGGTCAGTGTCGAGACCATCACCACCGGCATCGGCCGAAGCCGCATCAGCTTGCTCAGGAAGTCGATGCCGTCCATGCGCGGCATCTCGACATCGAGTGTGATGACGTCGGGGTTCAGCGTGCGGATCATCTCGCGTGCCACGTACGGGTCGCTGGCCGCGCCCACGCACTGCATGTCCGGTTGGCGGTTGATGATCTCGGTGAGCAGGCTGCGCACGAGCGCCGAGTCGTCGACGACGACGACGCGGGTCTTGGCATTGCTGTCTCGTGCTCCCATGGCGACTTTCCTCAGAACAGGTCGACCGATCCGCCGCCGGTTGCCGCCGGCACGGCGCGCTGCGCGGCAGCGCGGTCCTGCGCGACCAGCGCCTCGGCGTTGGTCGGCGCGAGCCGCTTCACCATCGCCTTGCCGCTGGCGGGCAGGAAGCACACCTTGCGCGGATAGACATCCATCACGTCCTTCGACAGGATGGGGATGCGCTCGGTCTTCAGGTAGTCCATCACGAATTGCGTGTTGCGCTCGCCGACGTTCATCGAATTCATGCCGCTGATCACCTGCCCGCCGCCGAAGACCTTGGCCTCCATGCTCCCCCGCGAGGCGCCGCGCTTCATCATCTCGTTGATCAGCAGTTCCATCGCATACGAGCCGTAGCGTCCCGAGTCGCCTGCGCCCTCGGGCAGCATGAAGTGGTTCATGCCGCCGATGCGCGCCTGGCGGTCCCACAGGCAGGCGGCGATGCACGACCCGAGCGTCGTCATGATGAGGATGTCCTCGTGGTGCACGAAGTACTCGCCCGGCAGGATCTTGACCGCGTCGTTGCTGAAGTGGGCGTCGTAGAAGAAGAACGAGGCCTCGCCCGGCTTGCGCGGCTGTGCCTTGAGCTGATCCAGTCGCGGCGTGGAGGAGAGGATGCTTGCCACGCTCACACCCGCTCGTAGATCGTCTTGCCGCGCAGGCGGAACAGGTCGCGCGCCTCGGTGAAGTTTTCCGAGTGGCCCACGTAGAGCATGCCGCCCGGCTTCATCACGCGATGGATGCGCTCCAGCACGCGGCGCTGGGTCGGCGCATCGAAATAGATCATGACGTTGCGGCAGAACACGATGTCGAACCCTTCGCCGAACGACCACTGCGACGCCATCAGGTTGTGGGCGCGGAACTGGACGAGCTTGGCGAGCTCGGGCTTGACGCGGATGAAGCCGCTGTTCGCGCCCTTGCCGCGCAGGAAGTGCTGGCGCAGCCGCTGCGGATTCAGCCCGCGCGAGTCCGCTGCGTAGACGCCGCGCGCCGCGGTGGCCAGCACCTTGGTGTCGATGTCGCTCGCGAGGATGTCGGCGCCATGGCCGCCGCCGAGCGCCTCGGCGACCGTCATGGCAATCGAGTACGGCTCCTCCCCGGTGGAGGCCGCGTTGCACCAGATGCGCAACGGCCGCGCGCTGCGTGCCTTCAGGTCGCGTGCGAGCTCGTGAAAGTGATGCTCCTCGCGGAAGAACGAGGTCAGGTTGGTCGTGAGGCAGTTGACGAACTCCTGCCACTCCTGCTCGCCCGCGGCGCCGCCCGGCTGCTCCAGCCATTGCAGATAGCTGGCGAACGAGCGGTGCCCGGTGTCGCGCAGGCGGCGCGACAGGCGGCTGTACACCATCGCCTGCTTGCCGGCATGCAGGCTGATGCCGGCGCGCTGGTAGATGAGCTGTCGCACACGCTCGAAGTCGGCAGCCCCGAAACTGAACTCCTGCTCCGCGGCATCGACCCTCACGAGCGGGGCGTTGGCGGAAGCGAGCACAGCGGTCATGGAGGACTCCGGGGGAACTGCGAGGCGGGGCACATCCCGCAGTGCGGGTCACTGTGGATATCGGCCTCAGTGTGATGGCCTTGAGCGGTTCACGAGCCGTCGAGTTAAACGTGAAACACAGCACAGTTCCCACTGGGCAGCCGGCACCGCGCTGCTAGACTGGATCGGTGGACTTTCCCGCTTGACCGTGTCGGCTCAACCCGCCAGACAGCCTAAGCCTGCGCCGAAGCTGAGGCTTCAGACGGCTTTGCAGCTCCTTTCGCAGGCGGGGCATGCGCTGCCGGCCGATGCTCCGCAAGGCACGCTGCCCTGGCTGCAGGCGGTGATCGACGGCCTGTGCGACCTTTCCAGCCGCGACGCGCTCACCGGCCTGTCGAACCGGCGCCAGTTCGAGCTGGCCATCGCCCGCGAGATCGACCGCGTGGCGCGAGCCGGCGAGCCGGCGCTGGTGCTGATGATCGACATCGACCACTTCAAGCGCATCAACGACACCCACGGGCACGCGGCCGGCGACGAAGTCATCCGCTCCATCGGCCAGGCGCTGGTCGACTGCGTGCGCCCGATGGATACCGTGGCCCGCTTCGGCGGCGAGGAGTTCGCCGTCATCCTGCCCAACTGTCCCCCCGCCTTCGGGCTCACGGTGGCCGAGCGCATCCGCCTGAAGGTGCAGCGCCGTTCCATCACCGTGGCCCAGGGCGTGGACGTGGCGGTGACCATCAGCATCGGCGGTGCGTTCGCGCCGCAATGGGTTCGCTCGTCGGCGACGCTCTGGATCGAGCGTGCCGACCAGCAGCTCTACCGCGCCAAGGCGGAAGGCCGCAACCGCGCCTGCCTCGAGCAGCCGGTGGTGTCGCAGGTGAGCGCGGAGGAGAAGGGGCTGTTGTTCGGCCATTCCCAATACCAGGACATCGAATGACGAATCCAGGCGCCACGCCGGCCAGTGGCCGCGCCCGCATCACCGCGATCACCAGCGGCAAGGGCGGCGTCGGCAAGACATTCATGGCGGCCAATGTCGCCGCCGCGCTGGCGCGGCGCGGCGAGCGGGTGCTGGTGCTCGACGCGGATCTCGGCCTGGCCAATCTCGACGTGGTCCTGAACCTCTACCCCAAGCTCACCTTGCACGATGTCTTCACCGGCAAGGCCCAGCTCGAGGATGCCATCCTGCCGGCGCCGGGCGGCTTCTCGGTGCTGCTGGCGGGCTCGGGGCTGGTGGAGTATTCGCGCCTCACGCCGGAGGTGCGCGAGCAGCTGCTGGCGGTGATCCAGAAGGTGGCTCCGCGCTTCGACCGGATCCTGCTCGACACGGGTGCCGGCATCTCCGATGTCGTGCTCTACGCGGTGTCGCTGGCCGACGAGGTGATGGTGATCGCCACACCCGAACCCACCTCGCTGACCGACGCCTACGCGACGATCAAGGTGCTGGCGAGCCAGCAGCAGCGCCGCGTCATCCAGCTGATCGTCAACCAGGCCAGTCGCCTCGGGGAAGGGCGTGTCATCCGGGGCCAGCTCCAGCAGGTCGTCGACCGCTTCGTCAGCAACGGCACCGACACGCCGCTGAAGCTCGAGCTGGCCGGCGAAGTGCCCAGCGACGCGTCGGTGCGCGAGGCCGTGCAGCGCCGCCAGCTGCTGCTCGAAGCCTTTCCCGGTTCCGCAGCCGCCAAGGCGGTCGGCGCCATCGCGGAGAAGCTCCGACCATGAGCGCGGAAGAATCGGGCAGCCAGGCGGCGACGCCCTTCGAAAGGCTGGGCGGAGAGCAGAAGGTGCGCGCCCTGGTCGACCACTTCTACGACCTGATGGACCTCGAGCCCGCCTACGCCAAGCTGCGGGCCCTGCATCCCGCCGAGTTGCACGGCTCGCGCGACAAGCTGTTCTGGTTCCTGTGCGGGTGGCTCGGCGGGCCATCGCACTACGTCGACCGCTTCGGCCATCCGATGCTGCGGGCGCGCCACCTGCCGTTTTCCATCGGGATCGCCGAGCGCGACCAGTGGATGGCGTGCATGAAGCAGGCGATGCACGAGCTGCGCATCGACGAGTCGCTGGCCGAGCGGCTGGCGGCGGCGTTCTTCAACACGGCCGACTGGATGCGCAACCGCGGCGGCTGAAGGTCCTCAGAGCGTCTGCAGCCCTTCCCCGCGCAGCCCCACCAGCAGCGCCCTGCCGTCCGCGTCGACCCGGAACTCGCCGTACTTCGCCCGCTCCCAGCGGCGCTCCTCGCCCTCGGCGAAGAACCATGCGTCGGTGACCACGGTCCAGCGGCCGTCCTTCGGGGTCAGCTCGATCAGCATCTCGTCGGGCGATCGCGCGCCACCGGTGTCGAGCCGAAGCAGGGTGGCAACGCCGCGCGCATCGCGCCGGGCCACCAGGCGGGGCCGCGCGCCCGTGACCACGCCCTCCAGCTGCTGCTCCACCTCGGACGGCACGCGGAAGTTCAGGCGCATGTAGTCGCCCTGCATCAGCGAGCGCGGGTCGACCGGCGCCAGCTCGATGAACACCGGCTGGCCATGCGCGATGAGCTGCTGCTTCTGCCAGATGCCGGTGTTGGCCACCGCCAGCACGGCGAGTGCCGTCATCGCGATGCCCGCTCGCGCGCGACGATCCGAGCGCGGAATCGATGCCGAGGCGGCGCTCCGATCGCGCCGCATCGAGGCCCAAGCGGCTGCGGCCAGCGCAGCGCCGGCCGCGGTCAGCACGAGCGCCTTCGTGGCCAGCGGCCAGGCGAGCTGGTAGTAGAACGCGCCGACGATCCACGCGCAGGTCAGCGCGGCGGCAGCGGCGAGCCGCAGGCGCTGCGTGATGGCGCACACCGCCAAGGCGAGCAGCGACGCACCCAGCGCCGGCATGAACGCGGCGAGTCCGATCAGCACCAGCGCGGTGGCCGCAACCAACGGCCGCCGCACGCTGCGCCAGGCCGACGCGACGCGCCACGCCGCGGCCGCGGCCAGGGCCGCGGACAGCGCCTGCATGGCGACGGCGGACGCGGGCCGCCGCGGCAGCGAAGCGACTTCGCGCGCGATGTCGGCGGCGGCGCCGCCTGCGCTTGCGCCGACCAGAAAGCTCATGCCCGACCACCATGCCAGGCCGGCGAGCGCGGCGAGCAGCCAGCCCGCGGCCAGCGATTCGATCGCCGCCGCGACGCGCGCGGGCGCGTGGCGTTGCGCCACCATCGCGACGGCCCAGGCGGCAAGGACGATGTGCCAGGCAAGCCAGAAGCGCAGGTGTCCGAGCGGCGAGAAGACGGCCCGTTCGGGCACGCAGGCGATGGCGATCAGCACCGCGGCGGCCGCGCCGAGCAGCACGCGCAGCCAGGGCCGAGGCAGCAGCAGCGCGACCCCGATCGCGACGAGCGCCAGCAGGGCCGCGCCGCCCTGCGTGTCGAGATCGCGGAACAGGCCGAAGGCCAGTGCGCCGCCGCCGACGATGAGCGCCGGCACCGCCAGCTGCTCGAAGAAGGCGGGCACCTCGCGGGCGCGCAGCACGACCACGGCCGCGGCCAGCATCAGCGCTCCGACGATGTACGGTCCGGCGCTGCGGCTGAGCACGTCGCCGAGCAGCAAGCCCACGACGCCGATCAGCGGCACGGCGGCAAGCCAGGCGCCCAGCGCGGTCAGCAGCACCACCGGCCACGGCCGCGATTCGGGGCGGGACAGCACGGCGTCCGGGGGCACCAGGCCCTGCTCGCGAGCGGCCTGCATGACTGCGTGCAGACGGTGGACGTTCATGCCGACCCCTCCTGCTCCGCAGCGCGGCGCGAGAGCTTGAGGATGACGCTCACCGTGGCGGCGAGCAGGCCGGCGGCCGCCAGGCCGACGAGCAGCAGCGGAGCGACCCAGTCGCCTCGATGGTCCTCGAACACCATGCGGGCGAGTCCGGCGACGAGCAGCGTGTCCAGCCCGAGGGCGACGGCGCTCAGCCCGTAGACGTCGCCCCAGCGACGCGTCGCGAGCGCCGCCGCGGCGATCGCGAACAGCCCCAGTCCCCATGCGTAGTGCGGCGCGACTTCGCGATGGAACAGGCCGCCCAGCGCCGTGCTCGCGACCAGCACCACCCACAGCGTGAATCCGGTGCGCAGCGACCACAGGCCCGCACCACTGAAGCGGCGCAGCGGCGCCGCCAGCGCCGTGAGCAGCGCGGCGGCGAGCAGCCAGCCGACGAGATGGGCGCGCAGGTCGTCCGGCTCGACGCGCCAGCGGTGGCCGGTGTGCGCCTGCACCCACAGGGCGATCGCGGTCAGCGCGATCAGCACCCAGGGCGTCCACAGCACGTCGCTGCGCACGGCGATGGCCAGCGGCAGCGTGAGCAGTGCCCACAGCGCGAAGAGCTGCCACGCGTCGGCGCCGGTCTGGTAGGTCTGGCCGAAGTAGGCGAACAGCGCACCGGTGGCCAGCAGCGCCAGCAGCGACAACGGAACGCGGGCGGCAGGCCGCCACAGCGCGCCGACGCACATCACCGCCAGAAAGGACTGCAGCAGCGCGAAGCGGCCCCAGCGCCCCATGGCATCCCAGTTCGCCGCGATCCAGAAGACGATGCCCAGTCCGCCGAGCGCAGCGCCGAGCACGGCGATGACGCGCGGCAGCGTCGCTGCGAGCGACGCGGGTTCCTCGTCCAGCCCGGCCAGTCGCTGCAGGCGGCTCGACGCCCCGGCATCGAGGCCTTGCTGCATGGCGAGTTCGTACAACGCGAGCCTCAGGTCCATCCGCATCCCCCTCCGTCAGTGGAACTGCCGCGATCGTAGCGATGCGCTTCGCGTGCGCACGCGGCGGCGCGGCGGGTTCCGCAAGGCGTTGCCGTGGGTGCTATCGCCCGGTACCGGGAAGATTCCTGGCCGCGAGGGATCGCAGGGCGGCAGACGGAGCGGACCGCCGCTCGCGGTCATCCCGTGTGAAACACCTGCTCCATGAACGCCCAGTGCTCCCCGGCGGCCCGGCTCGCCAGCGGCACCTGGCAAGGCCCGCACAGCTTCCACCATCGCTGTGTCTCGGGATCGGCGGCGATGAACGCCATGTCGGCCGCGAAGTCGCTGCCGTGATATTCCCAGTAGCCGAAGAGCAGGTTTTCCGGCTCGCGCAGGAAGATCGTGTAGTTGCGGATGTTCGCCTGCTCGATGCGCTGCAGCACCGCCGGCCAGGCGTCGGCGTGCAGCGCCTTGTACTCGGCGATCTTCTCGGGGCGGATGCCGATCATCATGCCCATGCGTTGCATCGTGGCTCCTTTTCAGCGGACGCGCTCGCCGCCGGATTCGTCGAAGACATAGGTCGAGGCCGGGGAGAAGCTCACCCCGAGCCGTCCGCCGTCGGCGCGCTCGAAGTCCTTGGGCCCTTTCACCGTGAGCATCTGGCCGCCCAGGTCCAGCGTGATCAGCGTGTGGTCGCCGATCAGCTCCACCGTGTAGATGCGCCCCTCCAGCGTCGCCGCACCGGCGCCCGCCACGCGGCAATCCTCCGGCCGCACGCCGACGACGGCTTGCGCGAGGCTGGCGCGCGTGGCGGTCGGCACGTCCAGGCCGGCGAGCCGGCCGTCGACCAGCGATCCGCGCAGGAAGTTCATCGACGGCGCGCCGATGAAGCCGGCGACGAACAGGTTCGCGGGGTCGTTGTAGATGCGCGCGGGCGTGTCCAGCTGCTGCAGCACGCCGCGCTCCAGCAGCGCAACGCGGTGTGCCAGCGTCATCGCCTCGATCTGGTCGTGCGTGACGTAGATCGTGGTCACGCCCAGCTGCTGCTGCAGGTGCTTGAGCTCGGCACGCATGTGGCCGCGCAGCTTCGCGTCGAGGTTGGACAGCGGCTCGTCCATCAGGAACACCGCCGGGCGGCGCACCATCGCTCGTGCCAGCGCGACACGCTGGCGCTGTCCGCCCGAGAGCTGGCGCGGATAGCGCTCGAGCAGCGCGTCGAGCTGCACCTGCCGGGCCACCCGCAGCACCTGCGCGCGCTGCTCGTCCTTGGCGACGCCGCGCACGTCGAGCGGGTAGGCGACGTTCTCCGCCACTGTCTTGTGCGGGTACAGCGCATACGACTGGAACACCATCGCGACGTCGCGGTTCTTCGGCAGCACGTCGGTGACATCGCGTTCGCCGATCAGCACGCGTCCGCTCGTGGCCGACTCGAGTCCCGCGAGGATGCGCAGGGCGGTCGTCTTGCCCGAGCCCGACTCGCCGAGCAGCACGACGAACTCGCCGGGCTGCACGGCGAGGTCGAAGTCGCGCAGCACGTCGACGTCGCCGAAACGCTTGGCGACGCGGTCGAAGCGAACGGGCACGGCTGAACTCATCCTTTCACCGCTCCCACCAGCAAGCCGCGCGCGATGAAGCGCTGCAGGAACAAGGTCACCAGCATCACCGGCACGATCATCAGCAGGATCAGGACGCTCATCGTCCACCACTGCGGCCCGCGCGTCGCGTTCTGCGCGGCGACCAGCAGCGGCATGGTCTGGGCGTGCGCCGTCGACAGGAAGAGGGCGAGCAGGTACTCGTTCCACGCGAGGATGAGCACCAGCAGCGTCGTCGCGACCAGGCCGGGACGTGCCAGCGGCAGCATGAGGTCGAAGAAGATGCGAAAGCGCGAGGCGCCGTCGAGCGCGGCGCTCTCCTCCAGCTCGCGCGGAATCCCGTCGAAGAAGTCCACCATCAGCCAGATGACGATCGGCAGGTTCACCGTCATGTACGCCACGATCAGCGCGAGGTGCGTGTCGAGCAGGCCGATGCGCTGGAACATGAGGTAGATCGGGATGGCCGACACCACCGGCGGCAGGATGCGCTGCGACACGATCCAGAACAGGATGTCGTCGTTGCCGAGGTGCGAGCGGAAGCGCCGCTGCAGCGGACGCAAGGCGACGAGAAAGACTACCAGCGCCGCCGCCAGCGACCACCACAGCGACAGGCCCGCGCCGAGCACCAGCGTCACCGTCAGCGCGAGGCTGGCGAGCAGCAGCAGCACCGACGCGACCGTGGGCCGGTACGCGATACGCGACAAGCCGTAGGCGGCCATCGAGCCGACCAGGCTGCACAGGACGGTGGAGGCGGTGGCGACGATCAGCGAGTTGACGTAGGGCCGCAATGTGTCTGCGCCCGTCGTCACCAGCACGTAGCGCCAGGCATCGAGCGAAGGCGCGAAGTCGACGAAGGGCAGGTACAGCGGACCTCCGAAGACCTGCACCGGTTGCTTGAACGAGGTGATCGCCACCCAGTACAGCGGGAAGAACACCACCAGGCTCCACAGCAGCAGCGCGCCGTAGACGGCGAGCTTGCCGGCCGTCGACAGCTCGCCCGGGCGAGACGCTTGCAGCAGCGTCATCGCGGCCCTCGCGCCGGTCGCACCACGAACTGGAAGAAGCTCACGGTGCTCACGGTGGCCACGAACAGCAGCATGTAGGCCACCGCCGCCGATCCGCCGAGATTGAGGGTCCGCCAGTCGATGAAGGCATGCAGGGTCATGCTTTCGGTGGCGATGCCCGGCCCGCCGTTGGTCAGCACGTTGGGCAGGTCGACGATCTTGAAGCCCTCGATCAGCCGGATCAGCACCAGCGCGGCCGCGGTCGGCGCGATGCCGGGCCAGGTGATGTCGCGGAACACGCGCCACGACGATGCGCCGTCGAGCTGGGCAGCCTCGACCTGCTCGCGAGACTGGCCTTCGACGGCCGCGAGCAGCACGATGAACATGAACGGTGTCCATTGCCACGCGTCGGACAGCAGAACCACCCAGCGCGCAGACCAGGCGTCCTGCGCCCAGGTCAGGGCACCCATGCCGAACCAGCGCGCCAGCGGGGCGAGCGGTCCCACCGACATGTCGGCCAGCATGCGGAAGGTGTAGGCCACGCCGACCGGCGTCACCATCAGCGGCAGGAAGAAGCTCAGGCGAAAGAAGTCGCGGCCGCGGATGTTCTGCGCGCAGAGCATGGCCAGGCCCAGTCCCAGGGCGAACTGCAGCGCGGTGCCGCCGACCACGTAGAACAGCGTCGTCAGCATCGAGCCCGGCTGCCCGCCGCGTCCGCCGGTCGCGATGACCAGCATCGCGAGCACCATCGTGAACGTGGCCGCGAGCAGGCGGCCGCACCAGCCGGCGATGCCGATGCGGCCCGGCGCGAGGCGCTGCAGCAGCAGCGCGAGGGCGACCAGCGACAGGGCCACGCCGCCGAGCCAGGCGAACCACGGCACATCGGCGGCCTCGATGAGCGCCGCGGCGCGGGCCTGGAACGGCCCCAGCGGGGCGAGCAGCGTCGCGGCCAGCAGGCAGCCCAGCGCGCCGGCCGAGCCCGCGGTCCAGCGGCGGGCATCCGGCAGTCCGCGCATCGAGCGCACGAAGCCTGCGCCGAACAGCGCCACCACCAGCGCCAGCACCGGGCCGCCCCACACGGGCAGCTCGCCCTGAGTGCCGAGAAAGTGGTACTGCTGCGAGCCGAGCAGCAGCCTGCGGTAGTTCAGCGCACCGATGAAGGCGAGGTCGACACCACCGGCCTGCAGCGAGAAGCGCGACACCGACAGCAGCGCCGAGACGCCGAGCGGGAAGATCGAGAACGCCAGCACCACCGCCACCGCCGGGGCGATGAACAGGCGGCCGGACTGCTCGTCGATCCAGTCCCGCCAATGGCCGCTCTTCACTGGGCGCCGATGCTGGCGCGGTACGCGGCCTGCTGCTTGGCCTTGCCGACCTCCGCGGTGATCTCGTTCCACGCCTCCTCGATCGTCTTCATCGTCGCCTTGGTGTCGATCTCGCCGGCCAGGTAGCGCGCGAGCGCGGTGTCCAGCGCCACTTGCTGGTAGCGCTGGTTGAACGGGATGCGCAAGTCCAGCACCATGTTCGGCGAGTTCAGCGACTCCTGGATGGCGCCGAGGTAGTCCTTGGCCGCCTTCTCGGACATGCCCGCCTTCTTCCACTGCGTCAGGTCCTTGAACTGGCTGACGCGGTAGGGGTTGAAGCCGGTCGCGCCGATGGTGACGTCGACGTTCGACTGCTCCGGTTGAGACAGGTAGGAGATCAGCGCGTAGGCCGCGTCCTTCGACTTCGGCTTAGCCTTCGCGTTGATGCCGCCCGACCAGCCGCCGAAGGCGGCGAAGGGTGCGCGGTTGACGCCGTTGACCGCGTGCGGGCAGCGCTGTGCATTGCATTCGACCAGCTTGCCGCTCGCACGGTCGAGCACCTGCCGCGAGCCGGGCAGCATGAGCGCGCCGACCTTGTCGATGACCTTCGAGGTCTTGGCGTCGATGGCCAGCGGGCCGATGTCGCCCCAGTCGACCGTCAGCGCGCACTGGCCGGTGATGAAGAGGTTGCGGGTGTCGCCGACGTCGAGGTTGATCTCGTTCGGCGGCCCGTACTTGGTGGTCTCCTTGTAGATCTCCAGCGCGCGGGCGAAGGCGTCGTTGTTGACCAGCGGCTTCATCGTCGCCGGGTCGAAGAAGGCGCCTTCGCGCGTGCCCTTGGCCTGCAGGAAGGCGCCGGCCACCGACGTGATCATCCAGTACGACTGCGCGCCTCGCTTCTTGGCGATGCACGAGCCCGCCACCGGCTTGCCGTCGCCGAAGTCCTTGCCGTGCGCCGCCTTCGCGATGTCGAGGTAGTCGTCCCAGGTCTGCGGGGGCTGCTTGCCGAGCTTTTGCAGGATGTCGCTGCGGTAGTAGGCCATCTGGAAGTCGCCGTCCAGCGTGACCATGTAGGTCTTGCCGCTGTACTTCTGCGAGAAGTCGCGGAAGAAGGGCGCGATGTCATCCTCCTTGAGCTTGCCGTCCTTGGCCACGCGCGGCGACAGGTCCTCGAGGTAGCCGGGCGTCACGTAGTCGGGCATCCACTGCGGGGCGAACAGGGCGGCGTCGATCGAGTTGGTGCCGGAAGCCCAATCGGTCAGCAGCTTCTGGTACAGGTCGGAGAAGGGCACCGTGATGACGTTCACCTTGGCGCCGGTGGCCGCCTCGAACTCCTTGCCGCGGCGCTGCAGCGGCTCGGCGATCTGCGGACCGGTGAAGGTCATCACGTTCAGCGTGACGCCCTCGAAAGGCTTGGCCTGGGCCGCGGCCTGCTGCGACAGCGTGGCGGCGGCGAGCGCCCAGAGACTGCGTGAGAGAGTGCTTGTCATCGTCTGTCTCCTCGTTCGAAATGTCATGGCAGGGGAGCGTGAGGCGCAATGAGGCCGCGCTGCTGCAGCGTGGTCCAGAGCGAGCGCGGGATGTCCAGCGCGGCCCAGCCGAGGATCTGCTGCAGCTCGGCCTCGCTGCGTGCGCCCGGGATGCACGAGACCACGGCGGGGTGCGCCAGCGGGAACTGCAGCGCGGCGGCCGCCAGCGGCACGCCGAACTCCTCGCAGGACTGGTGCAGCCGATGCACGCGTTGCAGCACGTCGTCCGGCGCGTCGGCGTAGTCGAACTTCGCGCCGGCGCGTGCGCCGGTCACCAGGACGCCGGAGTTGAAAGGCCCGCCCACGATCACGCCGACGGCGCGCTCCACGCATCGATCCAGGAAGGGCGTGAGCGCGCCCTGCTCCAGCAGGGTGTAGCGGCCGGCCAGCAGCACGCAGTCGAGATCGGCATGCTCCATCGCGTCGAGCACGACCGGCCATTCGTTGACGCCCAGGCCGATCGCGCCGACCAGACCCTCGCGGCGCAGCGCCTCGAGTTCGCGCAGGCCGCCGCCCTCGGTGAGCTGCTGCCAATAGCGATCGTGCAGGGCACCGTGCGTGTAGCGGCCGATGTCGTGCACCAGCGCGATGTCGATGCGGTGCGTGCCCAGCCGCTGCAGACTGTCCTCGATCGAGCGGCGCACGGCGCCCGCGGTGTAGTCGAACACCGGCTCGAACGGCAGCGGTTGCACCCAGCCGGCGGTGCTGGCGACGGCGGCGCCTTGCGCCACCGGACGCAGCAGCCGGCCGACCTTGGTCGACAGGGTCCAATCGCCGCGCGGCTGCACGCGCAGCGCTTCACCGAGCCGGTGCTCGGCCAGGCCGTGGCCGTAGAACGGGGCGGTGTCGAAGAAGCGCAGCCCGGCGTTCCAGGCGGCGGCGAGCAGGTGCCGCGCGTCGGCGTCATCGACCTTCGCGTACAGGCTGCCGATGGGCGCGGTGCCCATGCCGAGCACCGTCAACGCGTGGCCGGTCCGGGGCAGATGGCGGATGTCGGTGGGATTCATCGGTTGCTGCGCTCCGGTCTTGTCGGCTGCGGGGGGATGTGCCATATTGGTCCAAAGGCCTGACCATTGGGCCGCACGAACTCTATTTCCACGGTTTGCGGGTGTCAACTCAGTCCATGTCAGAGCCGAGGCTGCAGCCTATCGAACCGCGGCGCCTCTACCGGCACATCGCCGAGGTGATCGCGCGCCACATCGACGCCGGCGAATTCCCGCCCGGCACGCTGCTGCCGCCCGAGCGCGAGCTGGCGCAGCAGCTCGGTGTCAGCCGCGCGTCGGTGCGCGAAGGGCTGATCGCGCTCGAGGTGCAGGGACGGGTGTCGGTTCGTGTCGGCAACGGTGTCACCGTGCTGCCACCGCCGACGGCGGCACAACGTGCCGTGGTGGCGGCCATGCCGGCGAGCGATTGGCCCGAGGTCGGGCCGCTCGACGTCGTCGAGGCGCGCCGCATCATCGAAGCCGAAACGGCCGCGCTGGCCGCCGCCCGGATCACCGACGCCGATCTCGTGCACCTCGAGGCCACGCTGCAAGGCATGGAGCAGGGTCACGTCAAGGGCGAGACGCACTCGCCGCAAGACCGGCACTTCCACCTGCAGATCGCCCGCATCAGCGGCAACCAGGCGCTGGTGCAGATGGTCGCGACGCTGTGGGACCAGCGCCGATCAAGGCTGTTCGCGGCTTTCGAGGAGCACTTCGTGACGCCGGCGCTGTTCGATGACACGAACCGCGATCACCGGCGCATCTTCGAGGCGCTGAAGGCGCGCGATCCGAAGGCGGCACGGGTGGCGATGCGGCAGCACCTGAACCGGGTGCATCGCGAGTATTCGCGGGCGTTGTGATGGGGCAAGGTTGCTCTCCACCAGAGAGCCACAGGGACACAGAGCATCTGCAGGAAACAGAGTCTTGCTCTGAATCTCTATGTCTTTGTGGTGAAGAACCCGGCTCGCCGTTGGCCTCTAGGCCTGAACCGACCCGCCCCGCAATCCCCGCTCGGTCGAGCCGACCGGCGAATACAACGCCGGCACGTCGCGCGGCATCAGCACCTCGATCGCGCGATCGAGGGCCGCGGTGGCGCGGGCCAGCGACTCGCGCTGGGCGGCGACCTGCCCGCTCGCGCTGGCCAGGCGACGCCGCAGGACGGGCGGCACGGCGCCGCGGCGCGCGGCATGGGTGAAGTGCTCCACCGCGCGCGCGAGCGCCCGGTGCAGTTCGGTGGCGTGATGGTCGATGCCGGGCGCATCGCGCGTGCGCAGCGCCTCGCCGAGGGCGACGAGGTGCGACTCGACGGCGGCCATCGTGGTCTCGAGCGCCGGATCGATCGGCTGCTCGGCTTGCATCGGAATCGGCTGGGTCATGGAGCGTTGCACCGGAGAGGGATGCACGACACGTTCTTCAGTGAGGGGCCTTGCCGAGCAGTTCCTGGGCGTTGCCGATCAGCTTGTCGGCGATGGCTTCGGCGTTCACCTTGAAGCTGCCGTCGGCAATGGCCTGGGAGATGCGGGCGACCTTCTCGGCATCGAATTCGGGCGTCGACGCGCCGACGCCGGACAACATCCGGGCCGCACTCGACAGCTCGACCTGAGCGCTCGCTTCGGTGTCCACGCCGGCGACGGCGGGTGTCTTCTGCGTAGCGTCGCCCGGCGCGGCACGGCCGGTGGAGGCGGGCGCCACCGGGGGTTTGTCTGCGGGACTGCCGATCTTCATGGGGTTCTCCAAAGGCTGGGCACTGGGCCCGACCCGTTCAACATGGACGCTGTATCGACCCGGCTGCGGCTGACTTTAGGACTTTTTTTCAACCCCCCGGACCTCACAGCGACAGCTCCATTCTTCTCTCGCCGACCGGCATGCCGGTGAGCACGCGCCCGCTCTCCGTCTTGACCCGCGCCGGCTGACCCTCCAGGCCCGGCGTCATCGCCTGCCCTTCGCTCGCGACGCTGAAGCCGCTGCCGAGCGCGACGACCTTGACCGTTTCGCCGGCCGCGAACCATTGGCGCGGCTTCAAGTGCGCCTGGCGCAGGCTCTGGCCCGCATTGACCGCGCGGCCCAGGCTGCGTCCGACGACGAGCTCGGGGCGAGTCATCGCCGCCGACGTGTCTTCGGCAAGGTCCACCTCCGCCACGGTGACGTCGTCGGCCGCCAGCACCCGGCCGACGGCCAGCGGCGCTGCGGCCACCAGCGCCTGGGCGTAGACCTTCACGGTGACCGGCAGGAAGACGTTCCACCGGGATTCGCCCTGCACGCAGCGCAGTCCGATGCGGGTGCGGCCCCACAGCCGCGTGCCGGCCGGCAGATGCGGCTCGACACGCTGGCACGGCGCGAGGCGCAGCCGCCCATCGAGCTGCCC